>CAZYDI010000118.1:0-8395 GCA_964646255.1 uncultured Bacteroidales bacterium | reverse complement strand
CAACAACAGGTGGGGGACCTTCAAAGCTGCATCAGTTGGCTGGAACTTAGCCAAGGAATCATTCATGGAAAGCATTCCTGCCATCAGCAACCTGAAAATCAGGGCAAGCTGGGGTGAAGCTGGTAATGATAAAATCAGGGATTACTCCTATTCTGCTACCCTTACTTCCGACATGTATTATGTAATTGACGGTTTACCCGTTCAGGGAACAACCCCGAGCGGCCGTGCAAACCCCGACCTGAAATGGGAATCAACAACCATGACCAACATCGGATTGGATTTGGGATTGTTGAGAAATCAGTTTACCATGGCATTGGAGTACTACATGAACCAGAGTGAAGATTTGCTTATGCAGGTTCCTCTGCCACTTTCCGGAGGCGACTTCAGGGATGCTATTTCCAAAAATGCCGGTTCAATGGATACCAAAGGATTTGAACTGCAATTGGGCTACAATGACTTTGAAGGTGCTTTCCAATGGAATGCTGCATTGAACCTCGGAACTTTCAAAAATGAAGTTAAGTCACTGGGCGAAGGTGTAAACTTTATTTCTGGATTTAATTTTGAAAACGAATTCCTCAACAGGGTTGAAGTTGGTGAACCTGCCTTCTTCTTCTATGGCTGGGAATTTGATGGTATTTTCCAAACCGCTGCCGAAGCTGAAAGTTATATGGGTGGTTCTCAGCATGATCTCAATGCATCTACGGCAGGAGATTTCAGGATAGTAGATACCGATGGAGACGGCGTAATAACCGGTGATGATAGAACCAAACTCGGAAGTCCATTCCCGAAAATGACCCTTGGACTTGACCTCAATGCATCCTATATGGGCTTTGATATCAATGTATTTATTGCCGGAGTATATGGAAACAAGATTTACAACACCAATATTTATGACTTACAGGGTATGCCCCGTTTGTTCAACGCTGGTGTTGAGGTTCTTGACCGCTGGAATGGCGAAGGAACATCCAATACCATTCCCAGGGCAGGTGCTGTTGCCGCCAATGTTCAGGCATCGAGCCGTTTTGTTGAAGATGGAGCTTATACGAAGCTGAAAAACATAACCCTTGGATATACTGTACCTTCGAGTCTTTTGAAGAACAAAATATCCAAATTAAGGGTTTATGTTAGTGCACAGAACCTGATTTGTATAACCGACTACTCCGGATTGGATCCTGAAGTTGGATCGTACACAACGGGTGGAACTGCACTGGGATTGATTGGTACTCCTTCAACAACTACACAGAACTATGCCAATGGTATTGATGTGGGTAACTACCCGATTCCGAAATCAATTGTAGGTGGTTTCCAGATTACCTTCTAACATTTAAAAAGAAAGACTATTATGAAAAGACTAAAGAAATATTTTATACCTGCACTCTTTTTAAGTGCACTGGCGCTGACTTTCTCCTGTGATGCAGATAAATTGGAACTTACCAATCCGAATGAACTATCACCGGACACATATTTTACCACTGAAGCCCAGGTAAAATCAGCTGTAAATGCTATTTACGGCAGCCTTCAAACCACCAGCCTTTACAACAGGCATATATGGTTTGGCTGCGACAACATGTCCCATGAAAATATCGGCAACCCGGCGTTGGAAGCTGATAAGAGGCAATACCTGAATTTTACTTTCGATGATACCCATGGTGCCATTGAAGGTTACTGGAGCACTTGCTTCAGGGGCATTAACAAAGCCAATTTTGTTATTACCAATGAGGCCAGAATGAATGAAAATATTCCTGATGCCATTCTTAGCTCTGCTATGAAAAGTAAATACATTGGTGAAGCTAAGTTCATGCGTGCCCTGTATTATTTCTACCTGGTTAACATGTATGGCGGAGTTCCCATTTATTTGGGAACAGACCCTGCTGAAAGTGACGGCCTTCCGAGAAAATCTGTAGCAGAGGTTTATGCACAGATTGAAGCTGACCTGGTTGATGCCACTACATTACTGCGCAGTAAAGCCGATGAAGAAGTTGGCAGGGCTACGGTAGGTGCTGCATGGGCATTGCTGGGTAAAGCACGCCTTTTCCAGGGAAAATATGCTGAAGCCCTTGCTGCATTTAACGAAATTGAGGGTTATTCATTGGAACCTGTTTTCTTCAATAACTTTATGGAAGAAACAGAAAACGGCCCGGAATCAATATTCGAAGTGCAATTTGACCTTGCTGCCGGTTACGGACAACAATGGAACTCAGACAGGACCGATGAAGGTAAAAACGAAGGCTGTTTCAGAGGCCAGGAATATGGTTGCTTAAACTGGTGGAACGTATGGCCCTCATATAATACTTTTGACGAATTTGAAACCGCTGCTGACAATGGTGTAAAAGACGACCCAAGGCGCGGTTATTCAATTTACCAGGATGGTGATCTGTATAATGACGGAACCCTGACCATGGAAATTGCAGGTTCTGACGATTATCCGGTAAGGTATGGCTGGAAAAAATACCAGAACTATTACAAAGCAGCAAGCGAAGGTTCAGTTGCACCAAATACTTCCGGTATCAACATGAAGGTTATTCGTTATGCCGACGTTCTTTTAATGAAAGCCGAATGTGAAGCCAACAGACCTGGTGGAAGCCTTGCCACTGCTGTGGATTATATGAATGAAGTAAGGCAAAGGGCAGATGTAGATATGCCGCTTTATGGCGAAGTAGGTTCAGATTTGGATGACCTTTATCCGGTTAATGATTTGCCCGGATTCATGGCAGCCCTCGAACATGAACGCAAAGTTGAACTTTGCGGAGAACAGGTTCGCTGGTGGGATCTTAAGAGATGGGGCAGAGCTGCGGATTTCCTCATCAACGAAAGCAAACCTACCCTTTCAACTGCTGACCAGAATGCATTGGTATTTACAGCTCCCAAACACCTTCTCTGGCCTATTCCAAAGAAGGAACTTGATGTAAATCTGAATATTGGTGCACAGAATCCTGGTTATTAAGAGTAAGGATTTAAGCATGATAAGAAAATGGCCCTCTTTCAGGGCCATTTTTTTTTGAAGCAAATTCACTATTTTCGACCTTCATTTCGCTTAACCTGACTATAATGATTCGCCCATCCTGTACTTCACGCCAGCTACATTTTACGACTATTCTTATCATTGGATTTTTTATTGTGGTTGCCTGCCGAAACCACAATGCAAACACACGTAAACAAAAGCTTTTTACCCTGGTGAGACCTGCATCATCGGGAGTAACATTTAAAAATACCCTTACCGAATCAGATACCTTTAATTATTTCCTTTACCCCTATATGTATATGGGTGGTGGAGTTTCTGCGGCTGATTTTAACGGTGACGGTCTTACCGACATTTTTTTTACCGGTAATATGGTCAGCAACAGGCTTTATATCAACAAAGGAGATTTCGAATTTGACGATGCGACAGCTATTTCAAACATCGCCGGAAATGGCCAGTGGATGCTTGGATCAACGGTTTGCGATATCAATGATGACGGCCTTTTGGATATTTATGTCAGCGTTTCCGGCTTAAAAGACAATTGCCGGAACCTGCTTTTTATTAACCAGGGAAATAATGCCGGGGGTATTCCGGTGTTCAGTGAGGAAGCTGCAAAATATGGCATCGACGATAACGGCAAAAGCACACAGGGTACCTTTTTTGATTACGACAACGATGGTGATCTGGACTTGTATGTGGCCAATTATCCGATAACCAAGTTTAAATCACCGGCCTTTTTCTACAAGCAGATGATGCGGCATGCTCAAATGCATGAGTCGAGCCATTTATACAGGAACAATGGAAACGGCACATTTACCGATGTTACCAAAGAAGCAGGATTGCTCAACTTTGGCTTATCATTGAGCGCTACCATCAGCGACCTTAACCTGGACGGCTACAAGGATATATATGTTTCCAATGATTTCACCAGTCCCGACTTTTTCTTTATGAATAACGGCGATGGAACATTTACCGACCGCACTGGAGAAATTGCCGGCCAGACTTCCTTTTATGGCATGGGCGCCGATATAGCCGATTACAACAATGATGGTTACCCGGATATTATGCAAATAGATATGGCACCGGAAGATAACCTCAGGTCAAAAGAAAATATGACGCCGATGAGCGTTGAAGAATTCGGGGAAATGATACAGGAAGGATTGCACCATCAATACAGATACAGCACGCTCCAGTTAAACAGGGGAATTGCCGAATCCGGTCTGCCCTGGTTTAGCAATGCCGCATGGATGGCCGGCGTAACATCAACCGACTGGAGCTGGGGTGCCCTTTTTGCTGATTTGGATCTTGATGGCTGGAAGGACCTTATTGTTTCCAATGGTATCCGAAGGGACATCAATAATATTGATTTCTTTAATGAAATGGCTGAAACAGAACAGCAGAAAGGAAGGTTGACCAACAAAGAATTATTGGAAATGGTTTATGCAATGCCTTATTTTCCGCTTATAAATTACCTGTATAAAAACAATGGCGATCTTACTTTCACGCATTGCAGCAAAGAATGGGGAATTAAAGAAAAAGTGTATTCAAATGGTATGGCTTATGCCGATTTGGATAACGACGGGGATCTTGAACTCATCTTCAACAATGTTGATGGAGTTGCCAACATTTACAAAAACAATACCCGGGAAAACAACCTCGGGAATTACCTTAAAATCAATTTCAGGGGCAATAATCTCAATGCCATAGGCATTGGATCGGTGGTGACCATCTGGCACAACGGTAAAATGCAGGCTGGTGAATTAACCCTTTCACGTGGATATGAATCCTCGGTTGAACCTGCACTTTATTTTGGCCTGGCGGGTGATACCCTTGTTGATTCACTCAGGGTTATATGGCCGGATGGAACCGTTCAAAACAGAGCAAAAATAAAGGCCAATCAAAAAATAACCCTGGCTTATTCAGCATCATCCGACACCTTTAAGGTACTCCGGACGCCAAAGATTTTTAAAGATATTACTTCCTCATCAAAAGCGGAGTTCAATCATAAGGAGAATGACTTCAACGACTTTGAAAAGCAGGTAATGTTACCGCATAAACTATCGGCTTCCGGCCCGGGTATTGCAACAGGTGATATAAATGCTGACGGACTTACCGATTTTTTTGTTGGTAATGCCGTAAATAGCAAAGCCACCATGTATATGCAGAATACCGACGGTACATTTTCCAGGATACCAGGACCGTGGGAAGAAGACACAGGTTATGAAGATACGGGATCTTTACTGTTTGATGCCGATGGTGATGGTGACCCGGATTTATATGTGGTAAGCGGAGGAAATGAATTCGCTGAAAACTCGGAAAGGTATGCTGATCGATTATATATAAATATTGGAAAGGGTAATTTTGTCAAATCGCAAGGTGCACTGCCGGCTGAATCAGGGAGTGGATCATGTGTCGAAGCCCTTGATTTTGATGAGGACGGAGACCTGGATTTATTCGTAGGAGGCCGGCATATCCCCGGAAAATACCCCTACCCTGCCAAAAGCTCCCTGCTGAAGAACGTATCAAAAAACGGCACCATCAGATTTGAAGACGTCACAGCCCAAATTGCCCCCGAAATGCTCGAGGCCGGATTGGTTACCTCCGCTTTTTGCACAGATATCGATGGGAATGGCAGTTTGGACATTGTTGTTGGCGGCGAATGGATGCCCATTACAATGTATAATAATTCAAACGGCATATTCAAGAAAACGGAATTGCCGGGAACCAGGGGATGGTGGTTTAGTATCAACGGCGCTGACATCGATGGTGACGGTGATACAGACCTGGTTGCAGGTAACCTGGGTTTAAATATGCGGTTTAAAGCCAATAAGGAGAAAACGTTCGATGTTTTTGCCAATGACTTCGATAACAATGGCACTTCCGATCTGGCGCTTTGTTATTACGAAGGTAAGAATCAATATCCGGTGCGCAGCTGGAGTTGCTATGTCAACCAGAATCCCGGTATTGCCGTGAAATTCCCGACCGTCCGAAGTTTTGCCAAGGCCACCATCCAGGAAATTTATACAAAAAAAGTACTGGAAAATTCCCTTCACCTGAAAGCTGAGTTATTTGCAAGTTGCTATTTTACCAATAACGGTGATGGCACATTTACAGCAGTGCCTTTGCATAATGAAGCCCAGCTGGCATCAATCAATGATATTATTATTGACGATCTGGACAATGACGGCATAAAAGATGTTCTTGTGGCCGGTAATCTGTTCGATGTTGAAGTGGTGACTCCCCGAAACGATGCCGGTGTGGGATTGTTCCTGAAGGGTGATGGCATAGGAAATTTTACCGTTGTTACCCCTGACGTTTCGGGATTTTTCGTTCCGGGCGATGTAAAAACGCTTTCCCTGATCCGCCTGAACAGCGCAGGAAATACCAAAGCTGTTCTGGCAGGCAACAACAACGGCAAGTTGCAGGTTTTCCAGGTGCAATAAAAATCTGAGCACTCGTTTTTTTGCCTGATTGAAGTTTACGATGATACCCATTTTTTAATTCACCACATCAAAACCCGGGGTACTGATTTCTGAAAATAATTAATATATTCGGCCTTCGTAATTCAATATATTCAATGGTTATGAAGTATTATTCCGGCATCATCCTAGTTTGTGTTTTGTTTTGGTCATGCGGTAAACTCCAGAAGGAAAAATTCACGAAACTGTCGGCCTCAAAAACAGGCATCGATTTCCTCAATGAACTTATAGAAAACGATACACTCAATTATACCATCTTTCCCTATATGTACATGGGAGGAGGGGTTTCAGTGGGTGATATCAATAATGACGGACTGGATGATATTTTCTTCACAGGGAATCTTGTTCCAAACAGATTATACCTGAATAAAGGAGATATGCGGTTCGAGGATATTTCTCAAAAAGCCGGAATAACAGGTTCAGGTCAATGGTTCACCGGTTCCACAATGGCCGATGTAAACAACGACGGCTGGCTCGATATCTATGTTTGCGTTTCAGCCAAATACCCGCCAGCCGATAACCTTTTGTTCATTAACAATAAGGACAACACGTTCACCGAGAGCGCCAAAAGCTATGGTATTAACGATACAAGTTCATCGGTTCAGGCTACCTTCTTTGACTATAATAATGACGGATTGCAGGATTTGTTTGTTGCCAATTATCCCATTGTGCTCGTAAGTATGGGAGCAGATTTTTACAGGGAGAAAATGAATCAAAACAATTATGAGGAATCAGGGCACTTGTATAAGAACAATGGTAACGGTACTTTCACTGATGTTACCGACGAAGCCGGGGTGCGCAATTTCGGAATGTCGATTGGGGTGGTTGCCATGGATTTCAATAACGATGGCTGGAAGGACCTGTATATATCGAATGATTTCAATCCGCCCGACTATTTTTACCTGAACAATGGCGACGGAACGTTCAGTGAACGTGTTAAAGACGCCACCATGCAAACATCCATTTTCGGAATGGGTTTTGACGCCGCCGATGTAAATAACGACGGACTTATCGATCTATATCAGATTGACATGACTCCTCCTGACCATCCCCGAAGGGTACTTAATGTAATGCCGATGAGGCAGGAGACGTTCGACAGAAGTGTTGATATGGGCATGCACCATCAGTATATGCACAATTCATTGCAGATCAATAACGGGATTTTTGATTCCATTCCCGTGTTCAGTAACATAACGTTATATGCTAATACTGCATATACCGACTGGAGCTGGGGCGGATTGTTCATGGATATGGACAACGACGGGCTGAAAGATCTTTTTGTATCAACCGGCGTGCTCAAAGACATCAATAACCAGGATGTTCTTGCAGCACCGCGGGGCAATGTGTACTTTGGAACGAAACAAAAGGAATACCGGCCTGAGTTGTTTCCCAGTACACCTGTCCAAAATTTTGTGTACCATAACAACGGCGATTATTCATTTACCAATAGGGCCGAAGAATGGGGATTTACCGGCCTTAACCTTACCAACGGTGTTTCGTACGGCGATTTCGATAACGATGGCGACCTTGATATAGTGGTCCATAATGTAAATGAAGTTTCATCGGTTTATGAAAACAAAACGGTTTCAAAGGATCATCACTTCCTAAAAATCAATTTAAAAGGTCCGGGAAATAATCTATTCGGCCTGGGAAGCATTGTTACCATTAAAACCGGGGAAACAATGCAAAAACAGGAATTAACCCTTACACGTGGCTACCAGTCGAGTGTACCACCCTATTTCCATTTTGGCCTTGGAAACAATGCAGTTATTGATGAATTAACCATAACCTGGCCTGATGGTAAAGCCCAGACTTTAACCAACGTAAGTGCCGGCCAAACATTGGTACTTAACTATGAAAATGGAGTTACTACCCCGCATAAAAATGTAAATGTTTCTGCGTTTTGTGATATGGCGAATGCTTCAGGAATACAATACCAACATAAGGAAAACAAGTA
>CAZYDI010000117.1:0-8641 GCA_964646255.1 uncultured Bacteroidales bacterium | reverse complement strand
GATCTTCGATCTTCGATCTACTCATACTTTAAAATCTCAGCCGGGTTGGCTAATGCCGCGCGGTAGGTGCGGTAGCTTACTGTAATAAAGGCTACCAGCATTACTATGAATACAGAGGCAGCCAATTCCCCGATGCCTAACGATACCCGGTAGGTAAAGTTTTGCAGCCACTTGTTCAACAAGTACCACGATAAAGCAGCTGCAGGTATAACAGCCAGTAACACCAGCATGGAGAATTCTTTGGTGAACAAAAGGATTATCGAACGTATCGAGGATCCCAATACCTTACGCAATGAAATTTCCCTTGCGCGTTGTTCAGTGGCAAATGATGTAAGCCCGAATAAACCCAGGCTGGCAATGAAAATGGCCAGCAACGAAAAGGCCACCGCAACCTTTGCCGTTCGTCGTTCTTCAGTGTAAAATGTCTCAAATTCCTCATCTATAAAGAAAAACTGTAAAGGCTCGTCATTGGTAAAGGTCGCCCAAAGCTTCTCTATCTGATTAATCGTTTGCTTCACATTGTCCTTATTCAGCCTGATTGACAGATAACCCGACCAGTCCCAATGCGCAGGCTTAATCATAAAAGCAGCCGGTTCAATGGCAATACGCAGATTCTGATCATGAAAATCTTTTACCACACCCAAAACATCAAAATAGGCCCTTGAGTCAATCGACTGGCCCGGCTGTATAAAACGGGCGTTTGTTATTTCATTTATTCCAAATCGGCGAACAGCTTCCTGGTTGATAATTATCGACGCTGAATCTGCCATGAATTCGCGGCTGAAATTTCTGCCCTCTGCCAAAGGAATGTCATAGGTTTGCAAATAATCATAGTCTATCCAGTTCACCCACATCATGTAAGTACTTTCCGGCGGCCGGCTTTCCATTTGAAATCCATTGTTGTTATTGGGATGTCCCGGTACCGCTGTAGAATTCGCTGCATTGATTACTCCGGGAATTTTTCTGAGTTCCTGCTTAAAGGATTCCATTTTTTTACTGATGGCATTGGTACGCCTTATTACCAATAACTGCTCTTTATCAAAACCCAGGTCTTTGTTGATCATGAACCTGATTTGCTTATAAATGACAAAGGAACTCATGATAAGAACAATGGAAATGGCAAACTGAACAACCACAAGTGAGCTTCTTATCCATGTCCCCGACGTTCCCTGCCTTAACTTTCCGTAAAGCACCTTAACCGGTATAAATGATGACAAAAACCAGGCAGGATAACTTCCTGAAAAGAAACCCACCAATAAGGTCAGCATAAAAATTCCGGGTATTACATACCAATTAGAAAAGTATCCCACTGTCAGACTGGTTTGCAGCATGTTGTTGAAAACCGGTAAAAGCAATTCAACCAGCACAATGGCAAATAACAGCGAAATAAATGTAAGCAGAACAGATTCTATGATAAATTGCCTGATCAGCATTCCTTTTGAGGAGCCGACCACTTTTCTTAACCCGACTTCTCTTGCCCGTACCATAGACCGGGCAGTTGACAGGTTCATATAATTAATTCCCGCAACAACAATGATTAAAAAAGCTACGGCAGAAAAGATAAAAATGTACTTTCGGTCGTTGGGTTTTTTAAAATGCCCCTGTATTTCAGGGTTCAAATGCACATCAGAAAGAGGCTGCAAATAAAGTCCGTATTCATTTCCTGATTGCTGAAACGCACTCAGATCCATCCCAAACACTTGCTGAACCTGCGGGCCTACATATTTTTCGATGATCTGCGGAATTTTTTGCTGAAGGTCCTGTTGCGTATATCCATCCTTTAAAAGAACATAGGTTGCAAAACTATTTGCAAGCCAGTAATCATCTTTGGAACGGGGATGGGTAAGAAATGAAATCAACAGATCAAATTCCAGGTGGCTGTTATCCGGAATGTTTTCCATGACTCCCGTAATGGTAAACAAGCTGGTATCACTGCCTATTCTTAGGTGCTGTCCAACAGGGTCTTCATTTCCAAAATATTTTCCGGCCAGTTTTTCAGTGAGAACAACTGTATTTGGACGGTTCAACGCTTGCCGGGGATTGCCCCTCAGCATTTTAACAGAAAAAACATCGAAAAAAGAGGAATCTGCCAGTGCAACCTTGTCCTCAATGAATTTGCGGCTGTCAATTCTCACGAGTGTTTCATCCCACGCCTCCATCCTGACAGCATTTTCAACCTCGGGAAATTCCTGAATAAAAGCCCTCGCAGTCGGTGCTGCTGTCCATGCTCCCGTAAATTCCGAATCAGCCATTTTTCCGCGCAGGTATAGCCGGTAAATCCGGTCATAATTCTCATGATACTGATCAAAACTCACTTCATTAATTACAAACATAAAAATGAGGAGACTGCAGGAAAAGCCTACGGCAAGTCCGAAGATATTGATGATTACGTAGGTTTTATGCCGGAATATATTTCGCAGCGCAGTTTTTAGGAAACTAGAAAACATGGCAATAGGGTTTACATATGATATGACGAGTAATATCCCTGTTAGTTACAAAACCGAATCAATAATTATCTAATAATTTCACGATGCCCGCAATTACTGCATGAACCGTCGGGTTGCAGACCTATGCATGAAGTAAGATACCCTGATCGTTTGATAATGATACTGCCGCATACACTGCAACAGGTGTCATGAAAATCACTAAGATGAATATTTCCGGCATACACATGTATTAACCGCCCTCGCGCAATGGTAAGCAAATGATTCATGTTTACCGGTGACGTTGATTCCAATTCAAGCATATATGCCGGATAATAACGCGAAAGGTGCAAAATTGTTTTGTTGCCTAACATCGTCGCTATCCAGTTTATCATATCGGTGAAAGTAACAGCATCATCATTCACTGTAGGAATTATCAGGGTGGTAATCTCGAGATGCCGGCCTGAATCCCTGATTTGCCTGAGGGTGTTCAATACCGGTTCAAGTGAGGAACCGGTAAAAGCATGATAAAATTCCTCTGTGAACCCTTTCAGATCAATGTTAAAGGCATCAATATACTCTAAAAGATCATCAAGAGGGCGGGAATTGATGTACCCGTTGGACACCATCACGGTTTTCAGATTTGCAGATTTTGCCAGCCTGGCTGTCTCAAGCATAAACTCAAATCCTATGGAGGGTTCGTTGTATGTAAAGGCTAAGCCAATATTCCCCTTTTCAGCAAGTGCCGCTTTAACAATGTCAACAGGGGTAAAATTTTTGACGGATTTAAAATCATCAACCGTTGATTGTGATATCTGCCAGTTCTGACAGCACTTACAATGCATATTGCATCCCATACTTCCCAGGGAAAGAATGGATGTCCCCGGAAAAAAATGATAGAGCGGTTTTTTCTCAACCGGATCAAGGTGCAGGGCAGTTATTTTTCCATAGCTTTCAGCCACAAGGTGTCCGCCATCGTTATGTCGCACCTGGCAGATTCCTCTTTTTCCCACCGCAATAAGGCATTGATGTGGACAAAGGTGACACCTGATTTTCCCGTCTGCATTTTCCCAGTATTTTGCCTCCATTGCTCTCAAATTTAAAAAACCTGCATCAAGCATGGGAATATTTATGTAAAATTGCAAAAATGATGCAGCATTACAAGTAAGACAAAAAAAATATGGATGGTACAGCGTTCATCGCGTTCCGAAAGGAAGTAGCACGTTATATGCGGCGGCTTTATGACAGGGGCTTAACAACCGCTTCAGGAGGGAATATCAGTGTTTCCATTCCGCAGGGAATATTAATTACGCCATCGGCTCTTGATAAAGGATCAATTAAATCAAAACAAATAGCCATTATAGGTCCGGACGGTAAAAACCAGAGTCCTGAATTAAAGCCAAGCATCGAAACCGGCATGCATATGGCAATATACAAGAACCGGCCCGATGTAAAAGCAGTAGTGCACGCTCATCCTCCAATTGCATCATGTTTTACGGCTATGCACAAACAAATTAACTGCTGCCTGATTGCTGAGGCAAGGGCCATTCTGGGTATTCCTGTAATGGCTCCCTATGCGCTTATGGGAACTGAAGAACTTGCCGCATCAGTTGCCAGTGCTGCTGTTTCGGGTGAGGGAAACGGCCATCCGAATGTTATCCTTCTCGAGAATCACGGGGTTGTGTGCCTGGGAAAGAACCTGCTTGGTGCATTCGACAGGATGGAAGTTCTGGAGGCCGCTGCAAAGATGACCATGATCAGCTCAATTATTGGCGCTCCCAAACAGCTTACCGATGAACAATTGAAGGCCATTGATTTATTAATGAAAAACTCCTTATAATTACACATAACATTTTTACATGCTCACTTTCACAGTAACACCAAGGTTTGGTGAAATAGACGGACTGGGTCATATTAACAACAATGTAGTTCCCACCTGGTTTGAAGCAGCCAGAAACCCTTTTTTCAGATTTTTTAATCCGGATCTCGATCTCAGGCATTGGGACCTTATTTTGGCGAGGTTTGAGGTAGACTTCCTCAACCAGATGTTTTATGGTAAAGATGTTGAAATAAGAAGCAGTATTTCCCGGATAGGACGGTCATCTTTTGAAATATACCAGGAAGCCTGGCAGGAAAACAAACTGGGGGCCAAGGGAACCACGGTAATTGTGCACTACAATTTCACTACACAAAAATCACAGCCCATTTCGAAGGAAATCAGGATGATGCTGGAAGCGCATATTTTGCAGCAAATTCAGTAGATATATAGTTATCATAGCTCATGCAGACATGCGATGCAAAATCCACCGCAGTGGTTACAATGAGTTCCCAGGTTTTTTCATCAAGGTTATGAAGGTCTTTATGACCGATCCTGTAACGGTACAGAGAATAAACAATACCGGCATTAAAATTATCACCTGCTCCAATGGTACTCACCGGATCAATTTTCATCACCGGAAAAGTAACGTTTATGCCGGGAGAACGGACAAACACGCCCTTTTTGTTGGCGGTATACAAAAGATGGGAGCAATGGGTGTTAATTTCGGCATAGGCCTCATCGGCATTATCCGTACCCAGAATAAATGAGAAATCTTCATTGGATCCCCTCACAATGTCGGCATAGGTAAAATTATCAAATATCAGCGGCTTCATTACATGCAGCGTATGCAGGTGTTGCTTTCTGAAATTCGGATCATAGATAACTATGGCTTTTTTCTTATTGGCATTGCGGATGAATTCAATAAGCTTGGTCCGTACCTCAATGGTCACTGCATAAATAGATCCAAACAGGACGATATCATCTTCCTGTATCTCGGGAAAAGACAATACCAATCGTTTGTCGGGATAAATCTTGTAAAAGTCATAGCTGGCATCATTGTTCTCGTTGAGAAATGCAAGGGCAAGGGTAGATTTACCGTCGTAATACCGATAAACATACTGTGTTAATACGTTGTTTTCCTTCAGGAATCCATCGATGATGTTTCCTACTTCATCCATACCGTATTCTCCGATGAAATAAACAGGCAGGTTTAAACGTCCGAGGGTTACAGCGCTATTCAGGCAGGCGCCGCCTGCTTTTGCCGTAACAGGGACATTATTCTTAAACAGAATATCCAATACGGTTTCTCCTATGGTATATATCCTTCTCATAATCAAGTTGTCCGGATGATGTTCTCCAGCGTCACGAATTTAGGCTATTTCACTGGAAAAAGAAAATCAGCAAAATATTTCTGCATATAAATTGCACCCCTTTTCCTGCGATTTGTTCTTTACGACAAATGAAGTGTATTTTGTAATTTTGTCAGGCAATCAAAGCAAAAAAGTATTTGGTATATTTATTGACAAATAAAACCATATAATATAATTACATTTACATATGAATATATTTAAACCTTTGGATGTAAAACCCGAACAATCCAAAAACCAGGGAAATCTTATTCCAACTGAGCATTTTAAGTGTCTTATTATCGGATCAGGTCCTGCCGGCTATACAGCAGCAATTTACGCCGCACGTGCCAATTTAAAACCCGTGCTATTTAAAGGACTTCAGCCTGGCGGACAATTAACAACCACTACTGATGTAGAAAATTTTCCAGGTTATCCAAAAGGAATTACCGGGCCCAAAATGATGGAGGACTTGGAAGAACAGGCCATTCGCTTTGGCACAGATGTTCGCTGGGGTATTGTATCAGGTGTTGACTTTTCTGCAGTACCTTATACGATCGTTGTGGATGAAAAAAATGTATATGCTGCCGACACCGTTATTATTGCAACCGGGGCAACGGCAAAGTACCTGGGACTTGAATCGGAAGAAAAGTTTAAAGGATATGGCGTTTCGGCCTGTGCTACCTGTGACGGATTTTTCTACAGGGGTAAGGATGTGGCAGTGGTAGGAGGTGGTGATACAGCCTGCGAGGAAGCCTTGTACCTGTCGGGAATGTGTCGCAAGGTTTACCTGATTGTAAGAAAAAACTTTCTGCGCGCATCAAAGATAATGCAGGAAAGGGTCATGAATACACCAAATATTGAATTGCTTTTTGAGACAAATACAAAAGAATTGCGGGGTGACCAGGTTGTTGAAGAAGCGGTGGTTATCAAACGCATGGGCGAAGCCGACGAAAAGGAGGAAATCATAAAAATTGACGGCTTCTTCCTGGCCATAGGACATATGCCAAATTCGGATATTTTCCGGCCTTACCTTGAAACCGATGAAACAGGTTATATAAAAACGATCCCGGGCACTCCCCGCACATACGTCCCCGGAGTATTTGCCTGTGGAGATGTGCAGGATAAAGTATACCGGCAGGCTGTTACTGCTGCCGGCTCAGGCTGTCAGGCTGCCATTGAGGCAGAGCGGTATCTTACACATCTTGCTGCAGTTCCTCCTGCCATGGTAAATTCAGCACTATAAGGCAACTATACATTTGTTGCTTTGCAAACACTGGTCTGCTTGTTTCCGGGGTTTCGGGCATTTTAGTCAGCTTCCTTCCTTCACCTGTCCTCGACCGATAAAAAGATGGAGGGAGTAGAGGGGCGACTTGAGGCCACAGCGTTATTGCCGATACAAGAGAAATATTTATAAACTTTCATTGTAATTATATGAATTTTTCATATAAAAAGTTAATTTAGCGCCTTCTTTGAATGTATTGGAAAGTCCAATTAACCTAGAATTATCAACCTATTCACAATATGACACGCATTAAAAAAGTATATCTTGAGCCCACTGAAATGCCCAGGCAATGGTATAACCTTGCTCCGGATCTTCCGACACCTATGCTTCCGCCCCTTGGGCCCGATGGAAAACCGATAGCACCGGAAATGCTGGCTCCTGTTTTTCCAATGAACCTTATTGAACAGGAAATGAGCACTAGCCGCTGGATAGACATTCCGGAGGAAATACTTCAAATGCTTTCCATTTACCGCCCTACTCCACTTGTTCGGGCATATGAACTGGAAGCAGCACTGCAAACCCCGGCCCGGATATATTATAAAAACGAAAGTGTTTCGCCGGCAGGAAGTCATAAATTAAACACAGCTATTGCACAGGCCTGGTACAATAAGCAATTTGGAATTAAAAAGCTGACTACTGAAACCGGTGCCGGACAATGGGGAAGCGCACTTTCACAAGCATGTGCAATCATAGGCCTGGAGTGCAAAGTTTTTATGGTAAGGATCAGTTTCGATCAGAAACCCTTCCGCAAATTGCTCATGAATACCTATGGTGCCACCTGTATTTCGAGCCCGAGTAACCTTACCGAAGCCGGCAGGGCAATTCTGGCCCAATCACCCGATACACCCGGCAGTCTTGGAATAGCCATTAGTGAAGCTGTTGAAGCAGCAGTAACCGATACTACCGGACAAACCCGATATAGCCTGGGCAGTGTACTTAATCATGTAATGCTGCACCAAACCATCATTGGACTGGAAGTGAAAAAGCAGCTCGTTAAATTCGGTGAAAAAGCGCCTGATGTTGTCATTGCATGTGCGGGAGGAGGCAGTAATTTTGCCGGTATTTCATTCCCATTTATTTATGATAAACTTCACGGTGCTCAAATAGATATTATTCCTGTTGAGCCGAGTTCTTGCCCTACCCTCACCCGCGGACCCTTTCTTTATGATCATGGCGACACTGCGAAAATGACACCCCTTTTACCCATGTACACCCTTGGACATAATTTCATACCCGAGGCCATACATGCAGGGGGCCTGCGTTACCATGGCATGAGTCCGCTTGTTTCAGCCGCCTTAAAGGATAAACTCATTAACCCCGTATCAATTGACCAGATTGAATGCTATGAGGCCGGAGTAATGTTTGCCCGCACTGAAGGTATTGTGCCGGCACCTGAAACCACACATGCGATTGCGGCAGCCATTCGTGAAGCCAAAAAGGCAAAAGAAGAAGCAAAACAGAAAGTAATTCTGTTCAATTTCAGCGGGCATGGTTTAATGGATATGGTAGGATATGATAAATACCTTACCGGCAAGCTGATTAAGCACGAAATGGATGACGACGAACTCTTTAAAAACGTTAAAGAGCTGGAGAATTATCCAAAACCAAGTTAAGCTACAACCTTCTTTTTCAAGTTGATTTCCGTTAAATAACAAAACCGGGCACAGGACAGCGTTTCTGTACCCGGTTAACTGAAGCATCCGGAATACATTCAAAGTCTGCAAAGTCTGCAAAGTCGGGGAATAGTCTGCAAAGTTTGGAAAACCTG
>CAZYDI010000116.1:0-8823 GCA_964646255.1 uncultured Bacteroidales bacterium | reverse complement strand
AGCTACCATAATGTCGGCCCTATGGGCCTTATAGCCGCAAGCCCCGTTAGGGGCGGCATTATGGTCATCTCACTCCTCATTTTATTTCCATGCTCTTACATCCAGAAATCCAGTATCCAGTTTCACCCGCGCGAACAATTTAAGTTGTCATTTCATTGGGTGATCCTGAAAGGTGTGAAGACTCGCAATGACTTGCTAAATAACTCCCCACTCCCTACTCCGTACTCCTTACTCCCTACTCCCTACTCCGTACTCCTTACTCCCTACTCCGTACTTCTTACTCCTTACTCCTTACTCCCTACTCCATACTCCCTACTCCCTACTTCTTACTCCGTACTTCTTACTCCTTACTCCCTACTCCATACTCCCTACTTCTTACTCCTTACTCCTTACTCCTTACTCCCTACTTCTTCCTCAGTCGCTCAATTTCCTTTTGCAGTGCGGCAAGTTTCTTTTCGGTTTCCTCCAGTTGCCTGGCTTTTTCCCTGCTTTCCAATTCGAGTTTCTTCAGGTGCGTTATGCTCTTGGATATGCCAAAAGTTCCTATGATTTCGCCACTCTTGTTTTTAAGCGGCATCTTGGTAGTATTCACCCAGCTTACCCTGCCATCTTCCATGACCTCTTTCTCTTCCAGATCAATAATGGCCTTGCCGGTTTTTATAATCTTCTGCTCATCTTCGAATGCAGGTCGTGCATGTTCGTCAGCAAAGAAGTCAAAATCCGACTTACCAATCAGTTCCTCTTTCTTTTTAAGTCCGAACAGCTTTAACATCGATTTGCTGAACTTGATAAATTTGCTTTCCTTGTCCTTAAAATAAATACATTCGGGAACGTTGTCCAGCAATGCATCCATTAAAGCCATTTCTTTGCTTAAGTCTTCCTGTATTTTCTTGTTCTGTTCTACCTGGTTCATCAGATCTTCCTGCGTGGTTTGCATCTCCTCGAGGTTTTGCCTTAGCTCTTCTTCCTGTGCTTTGAGTTCTTCATTGCGTTCAACAGCCTCTTCCTGCAATTTCTTGATATGTGTTATATTTTTTGAAATGCCGAAGGTACCTATTATGTTACCATCAGTATCGAGGAGCGGCATTTTGGTGGTATTTACCCAATTTACCCTGCCGTCTTCCATAACTTCTTTTTCTTCAATATCAATAAGTGCCTTGCCTGTTTTGATGATATTCTGCTCATCTTCATAGGCAGGCCTTGCATGCTCATCGGCAAAAAAGTCGAAGTCCGATTTGCCAATCAGGTCTTCATTACGTTGTAAACCGAATAGTTTAAGCATCGATTTGCTAAAGCGGATAAATTTGCTCTGCCTGTCCTTAAAATAAATACCTTCAGGAACATTGTCCATTAATGCATCCATTAAGGCTTTTTCTTTGCTCAGGGCAGCTTTCATCTTTTCGTTCTCTTCGAGCTGGCGCCTGAGATCTTCCTGTGTGGCCATCATCTCTTCGAGGTTCTGCCTGAGTTCTTCTTCCTGGGCTTTTAGCTCTTCGGTATGGCTAATGGCTTCTGTTTGCAAATTCTTAATGTGGGTAATGTCTTTGGTAATTCCAAATGTTCCGATTACCTCGCCCTTTGCATTAATGAGCGGTAGTTTCGACGTATTCACCCACCTTACCCGGCCGTCTTCCATAACTTCCTTCTCTTCAAGGTCCAGGACAGCTTTGCGTGTCTGAATGATTCGCTGTTCATCTTCATATGCAGGGCGTGCATGCTCCTCTGCAAAAAAGTCGAAATCTGATTTCCCCAGGAGTTCTTCGGGTTTTGACAGATTAAACAGTTTCAGCATAGAGCGGCTAAAGCGGATAAAGCGGCTTTCCTTGTCCTTGAAATATATTTGTTCGGGAATATTGTTCAGCAGGGAATCCATTAATGCTTTTTCCTTCAACAGGTCCTGCTCCTTGTTCTTTATTTCCTCCTGTATCAGCAACAAATCTGTTACGTCAATCTGAATGCCCAGCAATCCGGTTTGACCTAAATGCGGCAAATATAGCGGCATTTTAGTGGTACGTAAAAACCTTTTCTGGCCGGTGAGATTTTCCTCCTGGATGTATGTTTCTGCGCCATCCTTTAATATTTTTAATTCGGCCTCACGATACACCCTGGCTTCTTCTTCGGGATGGTTATCAAAATCGGTAGTTCCAATCAGTTCATCAACAGATTTTTTGTAAACCTTCGCTACTTCTGAATTCAACAGCAACAATTTGCCTTTGGAATCCTTGACAAAAATCTTACCCGGAATATTGTCCAATACAGTGAGCAACAACTTGCGGTAATCCTCAAGCTCCTTCATCATGGCTTTGTTACGCTCATCTTCTTCCTGCTTAAGCCTTTCCATCTGCTCATGTGTAGCCTGCAGTTCCTCGATGTTCTGCCGCAGTTCTTCATCCTGGGCTTTCATTTCTTCAGTCTGCTGCTGGAAACGCTCCAGGTATTCCCTTGTCTGCAAATGCAGTTTAACGGTGAAGAGTGCGATGGCAATGCTTTCAGCTATTTTTTCAACAAACTCCACCTCATGGGTTTTGAAATTTTCAAAGGAAGCAAGTTCCAAAACACCCAGAATCTCATCGTCTTTTTTTAGCGGAATGATCATTAAGCATTTTGGCGTAGCTCCGCCCAGTCCCGATGTTATGGATATATAATTGTCAGGGATTCTGTTGGTAAGAATGGTTTTCTTTTCTATTACACAGGCACCTGCCAATCCCTCACCTATAGCAATATGCTTTTTGATGAATTTCTGCCGGTCGAAAGCATACGATGAAACAAGATTCAGAAAACGATCCCCGCTCTCTTCTTCTTCCAGAAGGAATAATCCCCCCTGGTTAGCACCCAAATAATGCACCAGGTTTCTGATGATACCCGAAGAAAACTTGTCGAGGTCGTTATTGTCAGTCCTCAGGATATCATTGAACATGGCAGTGCCATGATTGGTCCAGTTCCTTATTTCATCTTCAACACGCCTTTTATCTTCATCATTCTTACGTGCTATCAGACTTTGCTTAAGGTCATTCAATGCTTTTCCAAACTTGTCATTTTCTCCCAATACTGCAAATTCGGAGTCCAGGTTGCCCTGGCTCAATTCACCAATAAAGGCAGCAGATTCTGTAAGGCGATTGCTAAGCATGGTCACTTCCTCGCTTATAATGCCAATTTCATCGCCTGATGCTATATTACCAAGGTTTACGCGTTCACCCTCTGCAAGGGATGTAATCCCTTCTTTTAATTTTCCTAACCGGGTAGTGATCGAGTTGTTAACAAAGCCTGATATAAAATGAAGAATATAGGCAATTACCAGCGTAATTACCGATAAAATAAGCACAAACCTGCGCACATTGGAAAGCGCCTCTTTCTTATCAATCTGGGTGAGCAGTATCCAATTAAGGTTGCTTATTTTCAATGGCTTATAACTGCATATAACTTTTTCCCCGGTTTCTGTAACATACCGGGTAATGCCTTCTTTTCCCTTTATTGCTTCAGCAAAATCAATGGCACTTACTTTCTGAACCAGGGCAGTGGTTTTATACAAGGCTGCGTTTTGGTGGACGTTAACGTCCTGAGCCTGGTGCTTAAGCCTTTGGACATATCTTTCGGGATTATTCAGGAATCCCGGATCGTCATTACGAAAGTAAAGATCATTGCCAATAATGATTGATTTGAGGGTTTCCTTGTTGTTGTCAGCACCATAGGAAAGCACTTTGTTGAGGGCTGTATTGTTAATGGCAAAGATTACCACGCCCAGCAATTGTGTTCCGCTCAACACCGGTGTCGATATAAAAAGTTGCGGACTGTAGAATGACGGAAGATAAATAGTGGCATCCGTAAACGTCACTTTACCGGCCTGATGTTCTGCTATTGCAGCTTTGAACGCCATTCCCAGATTACTGTTCCGGTATGGACCTTCAAACAGATTGGTGGCGAAGTCCAGGTTTTTCTTCAATGTATAGGTTACGTACCCGGTAGCATAGTCAACAAACAAGATATCCGATATTCCTGCTTCCCTGGCATATTTTGCAATTTCAGGGTGATAAAGTGCATGCATATAGGTATATGCACTCCCGTCATCGGCTTTGTTATGGGTTCCTTTTAAGCCAAACGGCTTTGGGTTGGAGGCAAGGTATAAAAACTGAAGGATGCGCTGCTTTCTGTCGGCCGGCAACAAGGTATTGATATTTACCGATTCATTGTCAAAAACAGGCATTACCTCCGTTTTGTAAAAGCCTTCAATGGTTGTATTCAGCCGGTCAAAATCGTTTACTGAAGGAGTAAAGTAATTATCATTTTCAATATTGTTAAATGCGCCTGTAAGCTGATTAAAGGCTTCGTTGGTTTGCCTGTCTACTGCAAATGCTTTAATGCGTTGACTTATATGGGCAAAATAATCTTCCACATATTTTGATTTGGTATCGGACAGTAACGTGAGGCTGTTGCCGGTATCATTTAATGTGACTGATCTGAATACAATGTTTACCAGTAAAATCAATAAACCTATCGCTACTATGGCCCTGATCAGAAAATTCAACTGAGCCTTCCATTTAATACTCCATTTACTGGGGTTAAACAGAACCGCGGTGCCCTTATTCACGGGCATCATGGCATTGTTTTCGTCTGACATATTCATAGAGTTACGCTTTATGCTGAATAACCAATTTAAAGATTTACGAGAATTGTGCGTCATGTGTTACCAAAACCAGAGACATAATGAAATTATGAAAAAAAAAGATAAATATACATTCACAGATATTTTTACCAGTTACGAATGTTCAGAAATAATAAAAATCCATTACATTTGCGAACTGTCAGAAAAATTATTTTCAGTAATGAGCAAAAAGATTGAAGAGAACCCAGGCGGATTTCAAAGCGTAGAAAACGCCTTAAGTCGCACCGAGCACTATATTGAAGAAAATCAAAAAAGCCTGACCATTATCCTTATTGCAATTATAGTGATTGTTGGAGGATATCTGGGTTATAAAAAGTTTTATCTCGAGCCTGCCAACAGGGATGCACTTGCCTCCATGTACATGGCTGAAAGCTACTTTGAGCAGGATTCCTTCAGGTTAGCCCTCGAAGGCGATGGAGAAGAATACGGTTTTTTGGATATTATTGATGAATTTGGCGTTACCAAGGCTGCTAACCTGGCCCATTATTATGCTGGCATTTGTTATATGAGAACGGGTAATCATGAAGAAGCCATTGAATACCTTGAACAATTTGATTCTGACGATATTATGATTGCTACAGTTGCCCTGGGCGCAATTGGTGATTGTTACCTTGAGCTCGACGACAAGGAAAAGGCAGCAGCCATATATATGAAAGCCGGAACGAGAAAAAAGAATTCTTTCACTTCCCCTATTTACCTGAAAAAGGCCGGACTCGTGCTGCAGGATCTGGAGCAGTATGATAAAGCCCTTAAAGCCTTCAATACCATAAAAAAGGAGTATCCCAACACGGATGAGGGCAAAGTGATAGACAAATACATTACAGCACTTGAGATTAAAATGAAATAACCGCATCATCACTGATGCAGAAAAAGTATCAATAAACTATTTTTGTTGATACTTTTTTATTTTTATACATATGGCTTCATCCCTGAAAAATTTATCGGATTATGATCCTTCAAGGATACCCGATGCACGAAAAATGAAATTCGGTATTGTGGTTTCGGAATGGAACAACGAAATAACCTTTGCAATGCGTGATGCCGCATTTAAAACGCTGATAAAGCACGGCGCTGTTAAGGACAATATCATGGTGAGCCATGTACCAGGCAGTTTTGAACTTACCCTGGGCGCACAATGGCTTGCCGATACTGAACAGTTCGATGCCATTATTTGTCTCGGTTGTGTAATTCAGGGCGAAACGCGTCACTTTGATTTTATTTGCCAGAGTGTCACCCAGGGGATAACCCAATTGAACATGATATATAGTATTCCTGTCGTTTTTGGCGTTCTTACCACTCAAAATGTCGAACAGGCCAAAGACCGTTCGGGCGGGAAGCACGGAAACAAGGGTGACGAGGCTGCAATCACCGCGATAAAGATGGTAGCCCTGAAAAAAAATATTGAATAAAACAACAGGGTAAGCAATGTTCCATACCAATGAATTTGAGGATATTCGTCCTTATCACGACGAAGAAATAAATCCTGCCCTTAAAAGAATCATCGCCGTGCCGGAATTCAGAAAGATTCTGGATTTCCTTTTCCCTCACCAGGATAAGAATGAAATAATGGCTACCCTAGGAGAAATAAACTCCGCCATTGAATTTCAAAAGCGATTTATGTATCCCCTGGTGAATTCAATTGTCAACAAGACTTCGGATGGCCTTACAACACAAGGATTTGATGCGCTTCCCAAAGATATGCCATACCTGTTCGTGAGCAATCACCGGGATATTGTACTTGATTCGGCAATGCTTCAGGTTGTTTTGCTCGATCACGGACATAATACTTCGGAGATTACCTTTGGCAGCAACCTTATGACCAACCAGTTCATCATCGACCTGGGCAAGGTTAACCGGATGTTTAAGGTGACCCGGGGTGGTAACCGCATGGAACTTTTCCGGAATTCCAGGATACTTTCATCCTATATTCGCCATACCATTACGGAAAAAAAATCCTCGGCCTGGATCGCGCAAAGGAACGGTCGTACCAAAGACGGATCGGATAAAACCGAAACAGGCCTTTTGAAAATGTTCAACATCGCCGGTGACTGTGATTTTGTAAAATCCTTCGGTGAACTTAACATTGTTCCGCTTGCCGTATCCTACGAGTATGAACCTTGTTGTGCTTTTAAAATAAGAGAAATCTCCACTATCCTTCGGGGTGAAAAATATGAAAAGCAACCAAATGAGGACCTGGTGAGCATAATAACCGGAATTACCCAACCTAAAGGGCGCATTCACCTTGCAGCCTGCAATCCTGTAAATACATTTTTGCAGGATATCGATCCTCAATTGTCATTAAATGATAAAATAACCCGGCTGGCAAGTGGCATGGACAAAGAAATATTTGCTTCCTATAAGTTATGGCCCGGGAATTACCTGGCATGGGACAGGATAAATAACAGCAACAAGTTTTCATCAGAATATAACCATGCTGATGAAGAAAGATTTAATGCCTATATGAAACAGGAACTCTCAATATTTAAAGGGGATTCCTCGCTTCAGGAAGAATTGCTGTTAAAAATTTATGCCAATCCTGTTATGAATGCACTGACCTTTTTACCTGAATAAAAATTCCCGAACCACATCATCCCGCCTTTCATTTTACTCATTTTTAGCATTTTAAGTGTAATCATTTATTCCAATGTTAAAGAAGTGTTAAAATCTCTTTGACTGATTTTGTAATGGATTTTGAATTGTTACACAAGCAAACTAACTAAATTCAAAAAACCATGAAAAAGAAATACCTTATGCTTATGTTAGTGTTAAGCGGAATTCCGTTTGCCAGTCGCGTTCTTGCGCAGGATAGCCTTAGCATCGATTTTACCGGAATGTCACCCCACCTGGGGCAGGATTTTTTTCTCTTCCTGAGGGATCCCGAAAGCGGTGAAAATTTGGACAGTATATCCGTTGAACCCATCGACACCGCTGATTTTACTCTTTCATTTGATTCTGTAGCCTCGGGTAGTTATTACCTGGATTTCTATGCCGACCACAATATGAACGGTAGCTATGATGTTCCTCCTGCCGATCACGCCTGGAGGATTATGCTGGATGGTATAGAAGGGGATACAACAATCGTATTTGTACACAACACCGACTTTACAGATATAACCTGGGAAATCGGGGAGGATACCACAGACACCGATACCACCATGCTGTACCAGGTTATTCTTCACCTCACCCAGATGGGCCCGCATGTTGGACAAAATATGACGTTCTATATTGAAGCAGCCGATTCGGATGCTGCGCTGGATAGTCTTGAAGTTAGTCCGGTAGATTCATCCGACTTTACGGTAATATTCGATTCGTTGCAAAAAGGTTCTGACTATAATCTCGACTTTTGGGCTGACTTAAACACAAATGGAGTATACGATGTACCACCTGCCGATCACGCCTGGAGAATTGAATTATTAAATATCCAGGGCGATACCGTCATTGAGTTCATCCATAATACCGAATTCACCCATATTTTCGGTAATGGTGATTCTACTTCGATAGATACCACATACCAATTGGTGCTGAACTTCACCGCGATGGATTCTGTGAATGGCAAGAAATTCCTGGTAATTTTGCGGGATCCGGATACCGGTGAATTTATCGACAGCACATCTATTGCGGCATTGGACACCAACAATTTCATTGTAACATTTGAAAATGTTAATGTCAATGTTGATTATAATGTTGATTTCTATGCCGACTACAATGGAAACGGCATGTATGATATGCCTCCGGGTGATCAGGCATGGCGTATAAGTTTAACCAATATTAGTGCCGATACAACCATAATTTTCGTTTATAACAATGATTATACCGACCTGGAAATTGAGGATATCGGGACATCTGTTGATAGAATTGATAAGGATGCCGGATTTATAGCTTATCCAAATCCCGCTGTAAATGAACTCAACGTAAGCCTGAAGAAAAGTGGTACTGGTTTGAGTGTATTTAACACAGCCGGAACACTGGTTCTCAAACGTTCATTGACACCTTCGGAAAAGCAAGTTAAACTGAACGTGTCTTCGCTGAAGCCCGGTATTTATATATTAAGGCTGGATAGTGAATCGGGTGCCACCACACAAAAATTCATGAAGGAATAACGATTATTTGATTCCTGAAGCAGAAATATCTCAAAGGCAAATTGCCTTTGAGATATTTTTTTT
>CAZYDI010000115.1:0-8907 GCA_964646255.1 uncultured Bacteroidales bacterium | reverse complement strand
GCTAAGGCAACCGGTCGCAATTTTTCAAAGGCGGATCTTGTTGGAAAGTGATTGTTGATGGATGCACAAGCGTTGATAATAGATTATTCTGTTGTGCCATGGTTTTATGCATATCTCGAAGAAGGTTCTGAACATTCGAAAATTAATTTTCATAACGTTTATTTTCAGAGGTGGATCGCGATGGTAAGCAGCAACGGCAGTTTGAAAAAATCTTTGCCGTATGGTCGCTGCTGTTCCTGATGGTATCTAAGTCTACTGGTCTGGTGATCTACCAAGTCTGCTGGTCGAGGAATTGTCTGCAAAGTCTGCAAAGTCTGGAAAGTCTTCAAGTCTCCAAAGTCTTAAGATCTGAAGACAACCAGACCTGGAGACCTGGAGACAACCAGACCAGTAGACCAGCAGACCAGAAGACATTTCTTCACCCGGTTAGGCTGGCAGGGCTACTTTGTAAAATCCGGACAGTATCAATGAAATAATGAATAATAACTGCTAAATTTACCCGTTTGCCTTTGAGTATATGAATAAGCGCCATTATTTGCGAATTGCATCCATCATACCGGCTTTTCTTTTTCTCCTTGCCATCACAACCAATGTTAATGGCCAACCGGGAGGAAAGGCTTTTCAGTTTCTGGAGATAACCAATTCGGCAAGGGTTGCAGCACTTGGTGGTGATGTAGTAACCATGCATGATCATGACCCTGAACTTGCCTACCACAATCCTTCGTTGCTGAACATGACTATGAACCATTACCTTACGCTCAATTATGTCAATTATTTTGCAGGGGCAAACTTCGGCTACGTTGCAGCAGCAGCAAAAATTAAGAACCAGGGGGCACTAGCCTGCGGAATTCACTATCTCTACTATGGAACTTTTCAGGGGGCTGATGAAAATGGCATAAAAACCAGCGATTTCAGGGCTGCCGATTATTCCATTAATATTACCTATTCCAAAAAAATCGACAGCCTGCTCACATTTGGCATTACCGTTAAGAATATTTACTCTGATTATGAAATGTACAATTCTACAGCCCTTGCTATGGATGCCGGTATCACCTATTTCAATCCCGATAACAAGTTTGCTGCAGGGTTTGTCATCCGCAACCTTGGCATGCAAATAAATGCCTATACACCAGGCGACAGCAAGGAACCGCTGCCCTTTAATATCGCTGCGGGAATTTCAAAAGGCCTTGCACATGCTCCCTTCACCTTTAGCCTTGTATTTAATCACCTCGAAAAATGGGACCTCACCTATAAAACCGATGCCGACAGGGAAGAGGACGCGGATGAGGAATTGCTGAATATGGGCTCCTCATCTGAAAGCGGTTTTGATAAATTCTTCGATCAGTTCATGCGCCATGTGGTAGTTGGCACAACCCTGGATATAGGCAAAAACCTTGAAATTAGGGTTGGCTATAACTACAGAAGGCGCCAGGAATTAAAAATTGACACCAAAACCGGGATGGTAGGTTTTTCACTCGGTGCAGGCGTAAAATTGAATAAATTTAAAATATCCTATGGTCGCAGTGTTTACCATTTGGCGGGTGGCACTAACCATTTTTCTTTCAGCATGAACCTTGATGAATTCAGCAGGAAATTCTGATACACGCTTCCACAAGCCATTGGTCATTGCGGTTGATGGCTACTCTTCATGTGGCAAAAGCACATTTGCACGCCTGATTGCAAGGGAGCTCAATTTTATTTATATCGACAGTGGCGCGATGTACAGGGCTGTTACACAGTATTGCCTTGAGAATAAGATCGTAAAGGGAAGCGAAATTGATGTTGAAAAACTTCTTCCATTGCTGGATTCAATCGAAATCAGGTTCTCCCTCAATTCATTAACAGGACAGCAGGAAACATGGCTAAATGGAAGAAATGTGGAAAAAGAAATCAGGGGATTTGAAGTGTCACAACTGGTTAGTAAAATAAGCCAAATAAAGGAAGTGCGTACGTATATGGTTTCACTTCAGCGAAAAATGGGTTCAACGGGAAATGTGGTGATGGATGGGCGGGATATAGGATCAACGGTTTTTCCGGATGCCATTCTTAAAATATTCATGACGGCAAATCCCCGGATCAGGGCCGAAAGACGTTATAAAGAACTTGCCGGTAAAGGAATTGCTGTTGAATTCGACGAAATAGTTGCAAACCTCAGCATGCGCGATCATGAAGACGAGACAAGGGTGGAAAGTCCATTGCGTAAAGCGGAGGATGCCGTAATTCTGGATAACAGCCAAATGACCCTGGATGAACAAATGCAATGGTTCAGACAATTATGGAAACCCATTCAGGCGAAACATGAAAATTGAGATTGATTCAAAGGCAGGCTTCTGTTTTGGGGTTACCCGGGTGGTAAATAAAGCCGAAGAAATAATACAAAAGCATGGATCGCTTTATTGCCTGGGCGAAATTGTACATAACCAGAAAGAGATAGAACGCCTTGAAAGGTTGGGACTGAAAACAATTACCCACGATGAATTTCTGAAATTATCAGACTGCAGGGTTCTTATTCGCGCGCATGGTGAGCCCCCCCAAACATACGAACATGCGGCCAAAAACAATATCGAGCTAATTGATGGCACATGCCCGATCGTGTTAAGGCTCCAGAGCAGAATAAAAAAAGATTTCGGATCACAGGATGAAACCAATGCGCAGGTTGTGATTTTTGGCAAAAAGGATCATGCTGAAGTTCGCGGGTTGGCCGGTCAGACTAATGATCAAGCCATTATTGTTGAGTCATCGGATGATTTGGAAAAAATTGATTTTTCAAAACCGGTTCACCTCTACGCCCAAACAACCATGGGCATGGATAAATACAAGCTTCTGCAGGAACAGTTGTTGAAAGAAGCATCGGATCGCGGAATTGCCGAATTCCCGCTCAAATGCACAAACTCTATCTGCCACCAGGTATCGGGGCGTATTCCCCAATTGAGTGAATTCTGCCAAAAACATGATTTAATTCTCTTTGTAAGCTATAAGCAAAGTTCTAACGGTAAGCTCCTGTTTGCCAAATGCAAAGAGGTGAATTCCAACTCCTGGTTTGTAATGGATACCAATGATATTAATCCCTTATGGCTTAAAGGCGTAAACAGCGTTGGTATTACCGGTGCAACGTCCACCCCGGGCTGGTTACTCGGAAAATTCGCTTCCTTTATTTCCACATTAAGCGGTGAATAACGCTTTGAAACCCGGTTAATATTGCTGATATTTTAATTAAATTTGAAACCTTCAACCTAATATTTTTCATGGAAGAAATAAGGAAAATTGGAGTTTTAACCTCAGGAGGTGATGCTCCGGGAATGAATGCAGCAATAAGGGCGGTTGTACGCGCTGGTATCCATCACGGATTTGAAGTTTATGGAATTCGCAGGGGATTTAAGGGTATGATCGAAGGTGATATTATACGCCTCGAAGGACAATCGGTAAGCGGGATCATTCAGCACGGAGGCACCATACTTTATACGGCCCGTTGTAAGGAGTTTCATGAATACGAAGGGAGAAAGAAAGCGCATGACCAGCTGAAGAAATTCGGGATTAATGCCGTTATTGCCATTGGTGGCGATGGTACATTTACCGGAGCCGACATTTTTTCGAAAGAATTTGACACACCTGTTATCGGCATCCCTGGAACCATTGATAACGATTTATATGGCACCGATTACACGATAGGCTACGACACAGCTGTTAACACTGTGGTGGAAGCAGTGGACAAAATAAGGGATACGGCTGCCTCTCACGGACGCATATTTTTTGTTGAAGTAATGGGTCGTGAAGCAGGTTTTGTTGCTTTGCGCAGCGGCATAGCCTGTGGTGCCGAAGCTGTTTTTATTCCCGAAGAAAAAGGGCAGTTTGAGCAATTGCGGAAGATAATGGCCAAAAGGGCGGAGAACCTAAAATCAAGCATCATTATTGTTGCTGAGGGAGAAGAAGAAGGCGGTGCTGCGTCATTGGCGGAAAGAATTCAAAAAGAGTTTCCCAAGCTGAGCATCAGAACTTCCATACTGGGACATATTCAAAGGGGCGGATCACCTACGGCTTTTGACAGGGTAGCGGCCAGCAGAATGGGTGCGTCGGCTATTGATGCCCTTTTGGAAGATCAGAAAAGCATTATGATTGGTTTAGTGGATAATGAAATTGTATATGTGCCGCTCAATAAAAGCATAAAACTGCACAAAGATATCAACCGCGATTTGCTCAAACTGGTTGATCAATTGCGGTAATTTAGCCGTTCGTTTAGTAGAAACCATAACCTTTCTGTTGGTTAAGCCGGCAGAAAATGAGCATGTCAGATATGAGGTTTGCCGATGTTGTTCTTCCTCTGCCGGTATATGGGCTATTTACTTATAGGATCCCTCCGGGAAAAGATATAACCCTAAGTCCCGGGGTAAGGGTCTCTGTTCCGTTCGGCAGGAAAAAAAATTACATCGCCCTGGTTGTTCGTGTACATGACCAGGCACCTGACTACGACACCAAAGACCTGATTGCCATTCTCGATACCAGTCCTGTGGTATTACCCTCCCAAATTGAACTCTGGAATTGGATTAGCGACTATTACATGTGTCCGCTGGGAGAGGTGTTTAAAGCAGCCATGCCTGTTCAACTTGATTTATTAAGAAAAACCAGGAAAAAGAAGGTAAAGGATTTTGAAATTAAAAGCCCCGCAGCATTAAACGCCTTCCAGGACAAGGCGCTGAAGGAAATAAACGAAGCTTTTTTATATGCTGATGTTGCCCTTTTGCACGGTGTAACATCAAGCGGAAAAACAGAAATCTATATTCACCTTATTGCTGAAGCCATTCAAAAAAAACGCCAGGTACTCTATCTTTTACCTGAAATTGCCCTTACTACTCAGATTATCAACAGGCTTACAGCGGTATTTGGTTCGAAGATTGCCGTTTATCATTCAAAATACAGCAGCTCAGAAAGGATAAAAACATGGAAAAGGCTGCTGGAATATAATGAGGACGATGAAGCGCAAATTCAGATTGTTCTGGGTGTGCGGTCGGCTATTTTTTTACCCTTTAAAAATCCCGGATTGATCATCATCGACGAGGAACACGAAAACACCTATAAGCAGTTTGACCCTGCTCCCCGTTACCATGCAAGGGATACAGCTATAATGTTTGCCCGCAACATGGGGGCTAAGGTATTGCTGGGCTCCGCAACACCATCCATTGAAAGCTATCACAATTGCATCACGGGAAAATACAAACTGGTAAAACTCGGCGAACGTTACCTGAACCTTCAACTGCCGGAGGTCACTGTTGAAAACACCCGTGTTTTAAGGAAGCGTAAGCAGATGAATTCACACTTTTCACCTGCCCTGCTCAGCAAAATAGGAGAAGCATTGCAGCAGGGCGAACAGGTTATTTTATTCCAAAACCGCAGGGGTTTTTCACTTCTGCTGGAATGTGACCATTGCGGGGAAGTTCCCAAATGCCGGTATTGTGATGTGAGCCTTACCTATCATAAAAAAATGAACAGGCTGTACTGCCATTACTGCGGGTATAGTACGGCCATTCCTGTTGCATGCCCGGCCTGCAAACAAGGCACACTGAAAATGCTTGGATTCGGTACAGAAAAGATTGAAGAAGAACTGGCATTGTTTTTTCCGGGAGCCAGGATTGACAGGTTGGATATCGATTCAGCGCGAAGCCGGAAGTCGTACGAAAACATCATAGCCCGTTTTGAGCAAGGACATGCCGATATTCTGGTGGGCACTCAAATGGTGGCAAAAGGCCTGGACTTTGATAAGGTAAGCCTGGTGGGAATAATGAATGCCGACAATCTGATCAACTACCCCGACTTCAGGTCGTTTGAACGCAGCTTTCAATTGATGTCGCAGGTAAGTGGCAGGGCAGGACGCAAAAGCAAAAGAGGTAAAGTGATTATCCAAACAACCGATGATAAACACCCTGTAATTGATTATGTTGTACGCAACGACTATGAATCCATGTACAGAGACCAGGCTGAAGAACGAAAAGGGTTCCTCTACCCTCCTTTCAGCCGCCTTGTTGAAATCACCCTTAAACACAGGAATATCCGGGTACTTGACAGTGCTGCCGGTCATCTGGCCGGCTTATTGAAAGCCGGGATCAATGAAAAAATAATGGGCCCGGAATATCCGCTTATCCCAAGGATAAGAAACCTTTACCTTAAAAGCCTGCTCGTAAAAATTTCAAAAGCAGCCAGCCTGGCTGTATCAAAGCAACAAATGGTGATGGCAATAAACGAAATGAAGCAGCACGATGAATACCATTCTGTGCAATTTACGATTGATGTGGATCCGTACTAATTGTTTATGCCTGCGCAACCTTTTACCCGCTGCCATCATCCGTTAATAAACAACATTTATTCCTGACCATGAAAAAACTTCTCTATTTGCTGCCTGCACTGGCGGGTGTTTTAATACTTCTTCAATGCACCGAAGAAAAAGACGGAGTCGATGATTTTACAGAGAGAACAGAATTCACAGGAGATTATAGCTATTCAGAAATGGGCCGGGGTGGCAATTCAGGTAATGGTGATACTTTGGCTGGACCAATCGAGCCTGGCCAGATAACCGCCGGAGAATGGAACGATTTGCTTTCATGGGACTTCTGGAACAATCTTGGTCAGCATGAAGCATTCAATGAGGCATCGAAAAGGTGGAAATTCGCCTTTGGTTCCCGGTATTCTTTTGTTGTAAGGGACAGCAGAAATGACCCGGTAATAGATTGTAAAATAGTGCTTAAAAACATTCAGGGTGAATCGCTATGGGTTGCCCGCACCGACAATGAAGGCAAAGCTGAATTGTGGCTTAATGTGAATGAGGGCCAGGAGGATAATCCGGTTGCCTGTATTGAATACAATGATGAGGAGATGACCATCGTGAATCCGCTGCTTTTTGAGAACGGCACAAATGAAGTTGTGCTGAATACCAATGCACAAGCCCGGGTAAATGTTGATATATCGTTTGTGGTGGATGCAACCGGATCGATGACTGATGAAATAGCATACCTCAAGGCCGAATTGCTTGATGTTTTGAAAACCTCAATGCAGATTAACAGTTCACTTGAATTGAGGACGTCAGCAGTGTTTTATCGCGACGAAGGCGATGATTATCTTACCCGGGTTTCACCATTCACGCCGACCACGGAAAGCACCATTGCCTTTATTGGTAACCAGGAGGCAAATGGTGGCGGTGATTATGAGGAAGCTGTTCACACTGCACTCAACACAGCAATTGATCAGTTAAGCTGGAGTTCAACTGCACGGGCACGCCTGTTGTTTTTGGTGCTGGATGCACCGCCCCATTACGAATCTTCAATTGTTCGGGATATAAACAATGCCATACAAAATGCAGCCTCTAAAGGGATTAAAATAATACCTGTTTCTGCCAGCGGAGTGAATAAGGATACTGAATTCCTGTTCCGCTTTTTTTCAGTCGCAACCAGCGGAACGTACGTATTTATCACCAACGACAGCGGCATCGGGCTGGAACATATAGAAGCAACTGTTGGTGATTATGAAGTGGAAATGCTGAATGAACTCATCGTTAGGCTGATCACCAAATATACCAGGTAGGTTTCCGGGTCTGCTGGTCTTCTGGTCTTCCCTCCTTCGCCATAGGCTTCGGCGGGTGAAACTGGTCTTTTGGTCTTCCCTCCTTCGCCATAGGCTTCGGCGGGTGAAACTGGTCTGCTGGTCTTCCAAGTCTAATGGATATTGGAGGCCGGATGCTGGTTGAAGTTTTGTCTTCTGGTTTACCAGTCTAATGCTTTACGCTCTACGCTCTCGCGTGGTTTGACTGCCCCTGACGCTACCGCTGCTACTTCCACTTAAGTAAGGTGATGCTGGAGGGGCGGGGGAATTTAATATTATGGGGCTTTCAGCCCCAAACCCGGAGTAACTTTTTTTCTACAGCGAAAAAAAGTTACCAAAAAACGCCGCCGCTGCTGAGAAATTGCTAAAAATCAATTCGACATATTGGTCAAGGAAATAACTCACCCGATTAAGAATTCTGTGAATTTCACTAGCTAAATAATTTGTGTATTCTTTGTCAGTAGGGATGGTTAATTGAATTGGGTTGTATGAAATTCTACTGATTCTAAACCGGGCTCAGACAGATTTCCTTACCAGTTTCTGGTAGCATGTAAACATGCATCATTGATTTTTCCGTCTGCCTTCGCTTCGCTTCGGCATCCGGTCGCAATTTTTCAAAGGCGGATCTTATTGGAAAAGGGTTGTTGAGGATATTACAGACGTTGATAACAGATTATCATGCTGTGCCATGGATTAAAGTCCAGGGGGAAGTGCTGTAGGTGCAACCTTATGGTAGGAAATAAGCCTTTGGAAGATTCACAAGCACTGTATGGGGGATTGTCTGCTGGTCTACTACGTCTTCTGGTCTTCGATCTTGGATCTTAGATCTTGGATCTGCTACTGCTGCTGCTACTGCCACTTAAGTAGATACCGGATCCCCTCATTCCATCGCTCCATCGCTCCCTCGTTCCCTGGTCTTCGATCTTGGATCTTAGATCTTGGATTTTCACCTTCGCTCCCTCGCTCTCCCGCTCCCTCGTTCCCTGGTCTTCGATCTTGGATCTTAGATCTTGGATCTTGGATCTTGGATCTTGGATCTTAGATCTTGGATCTGCTACTGCTGCTGCTACTGCCGCTTACATGGATGCAGGATCCCCTCATTCCATCGCTCCATCTCTCCATCGCTCCCTCGTTCCTCGGTCTTCGATCTTGGATCTTAGATCTTGGATTTTCACCTTCGCTCCATCGCTCCCTCGTTCCTCGGTTTTGGATCCTGGTTCTTAGATCTTGGATTTTCACCTTCGCTCTCCCGCTCCCTCGTTCCTCGGTCTTGGATCTTGGATCTTAGATCTTGGATTTTCACCTTCGCTCCATCGCTCCCTC
>CAZYDI010000114.1:0-9168 GCA_964646255.1 uncultured Bacteroidales bacterium | reverse complement strand
ATAAAAGTCCTGAAACCATCCGCCAACGCAAGGCCCATGCCTGGAAAGGGTGTTATCACGACGGCCGTGCGCTGATGCAGGTGTGGCAATACGGGAGAGAGCGGCAGTAACAGTGGCAGTGGCAGTGGCAGTGGCAGAGAGGTACAGCCGTAACGCATCATTGCGAGGCATGCCGCCTGCCGGTAGGCAGGGTAGGCAGGAAGGAGGTACGACGACCGAAGCAATCTCAGTTCGGTTCAGACACAACCTAAGCCGAACTGAGGAATGCAAGCTGTCAAGGTGATAACCCCTGACAGGGTTTGGAACCCTATCAAGGTGATAACCCCTGACAGGGTTTGGAACCCTGTCAGGGGTTTCTTAGAAGACTTATCCTTCCTCCCTGAAGTCAGCAGCCGTGTAAAAATGGTTGTGTTGCCACTGTCCCGGTTCACAAAAACGAAGCCCTGCCAAAAGGTCTCCTGGGAAAAAAGATCCGCGAAGATTTATATCTGGAACTGGATGAATTCCTAAGACTTTATGAACAATCTAAGTAAATAAAGCTTCAGTTCGGCTCAAGCTTAAAAAGTAGCCTGAGCCGAACCGTGTGAACAGTCTTGCCTATTCAGGCGAAAGAGGGTTAATAAAATCGCAACTAAAAATGAATGCCTATGCTGAACGATAACAAAGTTTTATTTTTTCAAACTTTTTAAAGTAATATTTTTCTTTTCTATCTCCTGTGTAGCATATTCTTCTGTTACTTCAATTATTTTAAATCTCCCGAATAAGAAAATATAATCGTACTCAATTTTATAATAGTAGTTTATATTTGGTTCAAAACATTTATTGAGTTTTTCCTTCTTTTTATTTACGAATAAATCATAGCATCCTGATTTAACTTGCAAAGTATCATAACTCTTTTCTTTAAGTCCGATACGCAGTGTATTATTTAAAAATAATTTGGCAATTTTATTTCCAGAATAAAGATCTCCATCTCTATAGATATGCAAGACGGACACGTCATTCTGGCCAAACAAATTTATTGAGCCAATAATAATAAACAAAAATGTGGTTATCCTTTTCATGATTTGTATATTATTCTGAAAACGCTTTAAAAAATGATTTTATTATTTGGTCTAAGGTTAATACTGTAGGATAAAATTCAGAATGCTTTTTAATATAATTCAATTTTAGTGGATACAAGGAAAAAGAGCCTATTCCAACAGTTACGCCTGTAATACCCCCTGTTATAGCACTGAGTGTTTTTCCTGCAAACAATGAGGCAACTCCTTCTCCAGACAATATACCAGCCGCAACACCACCATACGCGGCTAAACCATAACCAACATATTTAGTAATACTAAAGCCTAACCCAGGTATGGATGCAAAAGCTGTTCCCCATAGTCTTCCACCCCGATATCCCATATCATGACCTCTAAAAAATCTGTTTCCAAAGCCATAAGTTGCACCTGTAACAATTTGCCCAAAAGTATTTATTTCCTCCTGAAAAAAATTAGCACTTATTGAAGACTCTCCTATTAAGCTTGCTGACCAAGCGCCAAGTCCTCCTGCTGCAAGACCAACCAACCCGCTTTTAAATACCCCATCTAAGTTCCTACCCTGTAAAGTACTAGATATCATTCCAATATTTGCTGTAAGCAATGAAACCTGACAGAGTGGAGACCTGACAGAGTGGAGACCTGACAGAGTCGCCAGACCTGTCAGAGTCGGAGTTAAATGTGTGAGGTATTTCTCTGCTACTGATACTGCCACAGCTCCTGCCAGGATGTTGAGCTTGGCTTCATTGCAGCATAACTATTTCCTAAAAATAAACTTACCTGGCGAATAATCATCCCGGCAACATCCAATATACTCTAAAGAGAAAATTTCTAAGCCTTCAATTAGGCGATAACAACCGTGTCCCGTCTACAACTAATAATCTATGCGTCTTCCAAACCCAATAGGGCGCTTTATCATAGAATGTCTGGCATACATCCTCATTCAGTTCCAGGAAGGCTTCCGGTTCTAATTGTGTACGAGCCTGACTTAATCTCTTTAATTTTCCAACATTAATCACTATAAATTAATAGAACTCAAAGACATTATTAGGCTTTAAACAATTGTAAGGCACATATTTGCCCGCTATTATATTTAGTTTCCTGCAAATCATAGCGAAAGGACTATTCTTAGATCTACTTCTTAGGCATAAGTTTGATAAAATTGCCACGGAGTATTTGGAATCAGACAATAATTCGATCACCCAAGCGTTCCCATCATTTAATTCAAGGCAACAATCATTACTTAAGTTTATTGATCTATCTAAAACTTTACGTATCTTCTTTATGTCGCTATATATCAATTCGTTTACTTTTCGATTGACAGGAAGTATACCCTCAATATCATCTGAAATACCCGTAACTGTATATAGCAATATTTTTTTTTCACTAATATCAAAACGTGCTACTTTATAAGTACTACAAAAGTTGAATTCTTCACAGGGCCATATTATTCTACATATGCTGTCCTTATTATCTATGAGTTTAGGTTCTCCTAATTGTGTCAATATATATGAGTATTTTAACTCTTGGTGTATATTATTCATGTCTCTATTGAATCCATTACTCAAACAACCAGAGAAATAATTAAAGATAGTATCTACGCCAGGAAGGTAAGTATAACTAACCTTAGTATATGTGGTTTTGTTAGGAAAATGTGACAAATACTCACGATTGACACAATAATTAGCAGAGTCATTATAAGAATCAATAAACTTGAAAACACCATCCTGTTGAATAATTTTAGTGAATCTATAACATGAATCATTTGTAATAAAAACGACTTTCTTAGCTGCCTGAATGACAAACAAACTGTCATGTACTGTCTGACAAAAAGCATAACTACTGCTTATTGCCAAACTAAAGTATATTGAAATTAGGTATTTAGTCATATTATGTATATTTAAAACCAACGATAAAAAGGAGTAATAGTTCTAGAAAAAAAGAGATTGTATATCGAATTGATAGGATTACTATAATATCTATAAACTCCCAAATTAATTAGTACATCATTAGGAGAAACCTCAAAGACAGTCTCAAAACTTAGAATACGACCCCTAGTTCTTATTGTTTCATTGTATATTGGAGTGTTAGATCTTAATCCCTGGTTGCCTAATTGATAACCGTCAACACCTTTAGGTAAAGTTACTTTAACTTGAGAGCCTTGAATATCAATATATTCCCCCTCTATTATTGGTGTTTCATATGTTCTTTGTGGATTATAGTCGCCTTGAGGTGTAAAATCACTCGTCCCATCGGGATTAATTATCATTACACCCTGTTGTCTAGCAGCACCAGTCCAAAAATTTCTATTATTCCTAACAGCATCAATACCTCCAAATATACCTCCTGCAATACTACCTAAAACAGCTCCCTGCCAACCAGGACTCCAACCATTCTTTAGAATATTTTCTCTTTGAATAATTGCATTTCCTGCGCCTTTGACAAAACCACTAGAAAACCCACCAAAAGCACCAGAAATAAAACCGGATGCAAAACCAGTTGCAGTATAAGTTGACGTTCCAATAAAACCCGATGTGAATGCACTACCCACACTTAAAGTTCCTGCAGGAGCACTCAGGGATGCTAATGCAGAACTAACTCCACCAGCAACACCTGCGCCAACTGCTCCAGCAACAGCCCCAACTCCAAAATATCCAAGTCCGTCCCAGCTAAATTCCGCTCCATGAGCGGCCCAGTTGGAAATGCCTCCTAGTACAGCACCAATAACCAAGTGCCAAAACTCCCCATCTGGATCCGTGTAGATTAATGGATTATTCAGGCAATACCCATATCTATTGTAATTTTGTGTAAAATCAGGAGCCTGGACATAATTGTCCGGACTTAAGAATACTCCCAGAACAGGATCATAAACGCGGCCATTCATATTGATCAAACCGAACACATCCATGTGTTCATGTCCGGTAAATCCCCTGTCAAATAAAAAAGCTGCAGGAACATTATCATAGCTCCAATCATTTGGATTACGTCTCCTGCCCCAGGGATCAAAGCTATACTCCTGTGGAACTCCATTGAATGTAGCGATTGTTCCGGATTCATTTGCTATCATTTGAAATGATCCCAGGTGATCCTTTAGCAAATAATACAAAGTCTTATTTCCTGAACCATCTATGGTCATTATGGCTGCCAACCCGTCACCTCCATGAATGTAGCAAATATGACGGGTAACACCATTGGTAATCTCTTTCTCATACCCCTGATCGTAATACCTGGTTAAGACATTGTTCCCATTTTTTTCATGTATCAGCTTCCGGCGTTGTAAATCCGGACCATATGTTAGCGTTACCAGATCCTCGCTGCTGTTCTGATTTATTGTATCTACCTTATTAAAGGGCGTATACGTAATTTCGTGATCCTTCATGATTAAGCTACCGGGAGCATCTGTAATTTTTGTGACCGCATGTGGGCGTGCACTTTCATATAAATAAGTTCCAATGTTGTCCTTAGCAGATATAATACCCGATGCATCATTGTTATACGCAACATTGAGCTGATTGGAACCATTTGCTTTTACCCAGGTTAGCCTGTTGAGATTGTCATATCCAAATTCTTCAATATACGGAACAGTCCCGTTTAAGTGAAGTTTATCTTTACGCCAGTTAAGATTCCCGGTAGCTCCGTTAAAATCATATTCAAGATTTTGCAAATAGGTGCCCCCGGACACCTTTTGCGTAGATAATGATGTTATATTGTTAAAACCATCATACGCATATGCTGTATTATAAAGGTTATTTCCCAGCGTATAATTGAGCCACTGTCCTGCTTCATTCTGACTGCCTGCTTTCCAAATTAAAGCATCTGTATCTCCCCGGCGCACTTCCGTAAGATAACCGTATTGATTATAAACATGCTCGACGGAAAAATCTGCGGGATAAATTATACGAGCTAATCTGCCATAATCATCATATTCATATCCCGAAGTGAAAACCTGTCCATTCTCAATAGTACTGGTTTTTGATAATGTTCTTCCGTATTGATCATAAAAATACTCATCTGTTATGTTGTTGGGCCCTGTTACCGTTGCCAATTTCCCTATACCATTACCTTCAGTAATATACTCGTATGAGGTAATGCCTTCAGCTCCGGTTTTGGTTGCTATTCTTCCCAATTCATCATAGGTCATGGTATATTCAGCCTGATTGGCATCTTTCTGGTATATCAGCTCACCAAAACCATTGTATTCATAAGTATTTGGTCCTGCATCGGGGTCTTGTAAAGTCTGCTGCCTATAGTATTCGTCATATGTAGTGGTGATTAAACTTCCCGGCGCACTAACCTCGTGAACCAAACCATTCGCATAATAGGAATAATTTACAGTTCCTCCCGAATCTTCTGCTTTAACAATATTTCCGGCGGCATCGGTTGTTTTCTCTGACCACTGATTAGGCGTAACACTTCTATTTATTGCCTTAACCCTACGAGGCAAATATTCATGTTCCGTAACAAGTGTCCCTTCATTATAGTTTTCCAATGTTGGCCTGCCATATCCATCATATTGATAAATTGTCCACTTTGCTGATCCTCCCGCAAAATATGGTCGGGATGTTTTTGTAACCTGCCCTACATTATTGTATACTTTATCTAAATAAATATCTTGCCCGGATAAGCCCTTGGTAACCTCTCTCACCACTCTCCCGAACCGATCGTAATATGTAAATACTGGAGCCTTGCCTTCGCAGGTAATTTCTCTAAAAAATACTTCATTACTTAAATCAGGGATGTTCTGCTTACACCAATTGGTTGCGCTGTTAATCGTCTGAAATTCCGGCATTAATGTCATTATCAGGTTTCCAAAACCATCATAGGAATAACCTGTGGTATTTCCTTGAATATCAGTGGATGTGAGGACAAGACCTGTTTTTGGATCATATGTTTTACTGATTGAATTTCCTGAAGCATCTGTTTCTGATGTCAGGTACCTATAATAGGAATCATATCCGTAGCTTTTGTGTCTTTCTTGCTCACCTGGTGTGTTTTGTGATATACCCTGAAGGGGACCTGCAGTATAGTATTGATAATCTGTTGTAACTGCCTTTGCTTTGCCAGGATCACTGATCTCTTTTTTAATGGCTCCATTTGCATAATACTCAAAGGTTACTTCGCGGACACTCTCATTTAGATTATTCCCATCGTCTTGGTGAGTTTTTGTTACGATAATCTCTGTTGGCTTATTTGGTACAGCATTAAAATCACCTGCAATCGTAATAGCATCTATATAATTGCTATAATCCGTTTTAACGGTTTTAACTGTGTATATAAGATCATCCTCCTCTTCTTGTTCATATTTTACAAATGATTGTAATATATTTCCATCATCATTCACCGTATTTGTTGTAGTGATACTAGTTTTGTTGAACAGATCCTGTTCTTTTACTACTGTGGTTTTTGGTAATATACGGCGGTTATCAGCGTCCAGAACACTTATTGTATTGGTATATGCTATTTCATCTACATCAAGTTCATTCCCGGGTTCAATTATTGCTGATGTGCTCATTTTAAGCATGGGAAAGAAATACGCAATTCCATTAACAACAAAGCGGCTTTCATACTGACTGGTTACCTGCAGGTTTGTCCTGTTATTCTTTGTTGTTATTTCACTAAAGCCCAAAAATCCTTTTCCTTGTTTGTGCAACTTGGCTCCGTTGTATGTATAGCTGTTAGTATTTATTGTTCCTACGCCATTATTTGCGGAATATGATTCTACTACATACAATGCCGCTTGTATATCAGTAACCGGGTAACTTGCTGTTGTTTCTTTGGTGTAAAAATTACCGCTTGAGGATGAAATTGATTCGTAATCGATAGAAATTTCATTGTTCATCCCATCTTTAATCGCAGTCATAAAGTTCTTGATCTCCCCCTTATGGAAACTAATTACCCGTGCCTGAGAATTACCTGCGCTTCCTTCAGTGTTATGAAAAAACATGGTTACTTTGCCTTCTCCAAAAAAGTCGCCTGTACTGAAATCATCCTCCTTACTGCCCTCAACTCTTGTGCTTGTATTTGCCTCTTTCAGAAAGTTACCGTAATTATAGCTATATGACACATCAATATGAGTGCCATATATCTCCGCTATGTCGTCCCTGCCATCGCCATTAAAATCATTGACAATTAAACTCTGACCTGAAGCATCAGGGGTAACGGTTAGTATAGGATTAGTAAAAGGCACATTGTTCAAGCTCTCAAACACGGTTCCTGTAGAATGGCGAAGTCTCCATGTATAGGGCGATGTAGTTTTGTCATAATACAATAAATCCGTTTTTGCATCTCCGTTAAAATCTCCCGGGTAGATTATGGTATTTGATGTTGGAAACGAGCCAGTATATAGTAATTCGAATTCATCGTATCCTGCAGGTGTAACATCCTTAAATTCATACACATAACTTACATTGCTTTTCACAATAAGTAAGTCTTGTTTCCCGTTACCGTTAAAATCAAGCAAATAAGTTTTATCATCAGCGTTTACAGTTATGGGTAAATCATAACTTAGATATAAAAATGGATACAAAGTTTGCATCCTCACTGTGTTTGTGCCAAGTTCACAGGCTATTACAGTAGTCCTCCCCTTTCCGAAAGGATCACCGAATAACAGCCTGCTTTCGTATGAAAAGTGAAGCCAATCAGGATCATCAATAATGTTTTCTTCTTCTACCTTATATACCTTAACAATCAATGCTTTTATGTTTTCTCCTGAAATAATATCATCAATCACAGCACTGATTAATACTACCTCATCTTTCCCGTCTCCATCAAAATCTGTTTTGGATGATGCACCCAAGTTGGCCTGTGCAAAATACTTTTCGGATATATTGTTATTTGTTATCAGCCACATATTAGCAGGCGTGGCTATTTCGTCAGCATAGTGAAAACTATATCCGGTTTCATTTATATATAGCTCAAGAGTGCTGGGACTTCCTGTTGCAACTTCAGCTGGTGAGCGCAATAAATCGGTCAAACCATCACCATTAAAATCGCCAATATAAAATTGCGACTCCTCACTTTCAACAAGTGAAGATGCTCCTGCATACATGTCATTTCCATTCCATACAGTACCTCCCCAATTAAAAATGGTTGAGTTCAGCCGCACACCATGTGAATCATACTCCTTGATTTCTGATAAATGCGAAACCAAATCAACATCATTTAATGCATTAAAATACCCCAGTCTGTATTCTTTTGTAAGTTCGGTTCCGTTATATATGCATACACTATATAGTAACTTCTCTTGTTTAATTATGGTATTCTGAAATACGGTTTGCGTAACGTCACCTCTTTTTTCATAATAAAACTTGATACTGTTGTAAGGCTCAATTACTGGCTGTATTTGATCGTTACCTGTATATTTAATTTCCGAAATATAAAACTCACCATTCTGATTAACATAATGAAAGGATACATAATTTCCATTTACATCAGTTATTTTGTTAATATGCCATGACAGAACTTTATTTCCAACCTTTATTCTTGAATCTGGCGTGGCTCCAAATTCCAAAACTTTTCCATCTTTTGTCCAAATCTTAAATTCAGGTGTGCCATCGTTGTTCTCGTCAAGCATTTTTATCAGGGTATGCGATTCCAATTCAGTAAAATAACTTGAGCCTGTTTGTCCATATGTCCCTGCTTCTTTTATTAACCTGTTCCCATCAAGTGCAAATCTGTCATTGTCATCAAAGTCAACCGCATCAATTAATTCGTCATTGTACAAAGTTGTGGGCACCCTGTTTATAACAGAAAGTCCTGATATACTCCACCCCATACCAAGTAATCCATTACCACCCTGACTATTATAAAAAAGGGATATATTCGGTTGAAAGCCTGCAGTACCTGGCGGAATAATGATAGGCACTGAATAAGTAGCAGCTCCGGTAGGTGTAACATTAAAACTCCCTTTGGTTGCGCCTACTGGCAATGAGTAATCAGGATTACGGTCCATGGCAGGCTGGTTCTCAAGGTATTCTGTGTTACATATAAGGCTCTTGTCGATTTGTGCTGTAAAAGTTCCGTCGGTTGCGAGTGAATAGTTTTGTACCAATAAATATGCTTCATAATTGTAATTCATATTACTTATGGTAAAATTCGATGCATGTGTTATTTCCAAATACACTGAATTATCAAC
>CAZYDI010000113.1:3411-9240 GCA_964646255.1 uncultured Bacteroidales bacterium | reverse complement strand
TTCTACCATAATGCCGCTCCCATGGAGCTTGCAACAATTCATAATTCAAAATTCACAATTCATAATTTCTAATTCTTCTTCCTGCACAAATTAAAATAAAGAAATCCTTTCTTAAATTGCCTGATAACCGTATAATCGTTATGTATTATATCGTATTCCTCATCACTTACATTAAACACATTTGAATACAGCACATATTCCTGATCATTGGTGAAAGAACTGAATTTCCTATAATCGCCATTAAGATCCGTTTCATCCATCGTTGATACGTTCGGGAAAAAAGACTGAACGCTGCTAAATTCAATGTTTTGCTGATCGATATATTCAATTGCCTGCTGCCTGATTTTATAATACGGCAAATGCCCGAGCGTTGCATCCCACCCCTGCGATATCTTTACAGGATATATCCAAAGGTTTCCCCCCAACAACACCATTATCCATAGTGCCACCAGCGCCCTGCGCAGCTTTTTGCTCATATCTGGCGAGAATAACAACGAGGCACATAACAAGGCGAAAGCCAGAAAGACGGGCAACAGGTAACGATGCCCCAGCAGGTTTTTTGCCCATACCATATTGAGCGGAAGAAATACCAAAAGAATAAGAAAAAAAACCGCCAATACCCTGCTTTCCTTTCGCACGAAAGTGTGTCCGCGAAATTTATACAGCATAAAAAAGAAAATGGCCCAGATTCCAATCCTTCCGAAATCGATAATACGCCAAACCAGGATGCCCATATTATGCAGAAGCCCTGAAAATCCTACCCTTTCGAAAGATCCGGCCCAGGGAGAATCTTCATGGTATCCTATCCATTCCTTCTGCTGATAATGGTATACACTGAAAGAAAGCATAATAACAAGTGCCGGCAAATAAATTAAACTGCGCTGCAAAAGAGAACGAATCACCGGTTTCACTTTTTGAGAAAACGAAATATTCTGCCCTACATCCAACAACAACAGGCAAAAAGACACCATCATGCCACGCATGCTTACCAAAAATAAACAAGTAATGGAAAGTGACAAAAGAAATTTTTTGTTTTCCAATATGCTGTTCCAACCTGACAAAAAGAAAAACACCAGCACAACATCGGGACTAACCAGGGTCATCTGGCTTAGTAATGTAGGATCAATCAACACCAATAAAAAAGCCCATCCTGCGTATTTATCCGGGATGATTTTTGCCGTCAGCTTTCTGAGCTGCCAAAGAATGCCCAAAACAAAGGGCAGCATAAAAAGATGGCTAACCAGGAGGCTTCTGCCGAATACTTTCCATGCCAATGCCAAAAGCATTCCAAATGCAGGAATATGACCGCTGTCAATAGAATCCGGCAACAGCAGGCTGGAGAAATTTTGTGAATAGTAAAAGCCGGCATGCTTTGAGCCAAGCTGGATGGTATCCCAGAAAAAGCTATTCTTCAACGTAATGCAAAACAGGATCACCACCAATAAAAAACCCGAAATGACCGGAATGGAATGGACCTTTTTCTTTATAAAACTACCCATGGAATAACGCTTCCCGATTAAATATTAAGAAGGGTAAGTTTTCTTCATGTCGGCTACCGATTCAGCGATTATCTTCTTCAGAACATCAATGTCAATATCCCGCAATTTATTTATGTAAATACAGGATCCTGAACTGATCTTGATTTTCCCTAGTTTATCGGTAAGGTCCTTATATTTCTTTACCCCTGACATGATATAAACAGCAATGTATTGTTTCCGGACAGAAAATGCCGTTAATGGCCAGTCGCCTTCCTGAGTACTTCTATCGGATTTATAGTGATAAGATCCGTACCCTATCATATTGTTGTTCCACAAGCATGCCTTTTCGTTCACGGTTCCATCAAATATGGCTTTTAGTTCTGCAGCATCGCTTCTTCTGCTTTCAGGTTCCAACTGAGACAAATACATGTCTACATCCTGTTCTGTTGGTTTTGTTTTAATTTCACCCATATGCGTCCATCCTGTTATAGTCCTTATTTTACAGCAATTCTGTATAGTTCCTGTTTTATTACTCAAAAACAATTTTTTTCAATGCAACAATTTGTGAATCTATGGTAAACATCACAACGAACAATCCCGGCCCGGTTTCTGCCTTTGTAATGGTCAACAAATTTTGCCTGTATTGCGGGTAACTGTTTATTTGCTTACCGCTCATGTCAATAATTCGGATATCGGGATACTGATCAGGCATTTCGAATGAAATTTGCACTATATCGGAGGAAGGCACCGGAAAAGCCCGTAATGAAATCATGTTAATTTCATCTACGGAAACAGGATCAACAATTTTACAGACCTCATCACTTCCGCAATCATTTTCAACCCGCAAACAAACGTTTACATTTTGCGCCAGATCATCAAGCTCATAGGTATAAACCGGCGAAGCGCCATCAATAGTCCAACTGTATTCGTCAGCCCATGTTGAATAATTCTGGGTGTACAATTCATTGGTAATTTCAGCTTTCCGCCATTCGAAAATTGCTTTTGGATCAACACATTCACAGGCATTATGATAACCTATGGTGTCGGCTTTCCAAACAATATTTAAATCTATTGCCTCAGGGTTCACTCCAAATCCAATGGAATCAGTCGCTGATAAAAATGCATCATTAACCCCGATATCAATATCGGATGTGTTGCATGACTCGCTACCAGGCATAAAATGGACCATATAGCCATCATATTGTCCTTCGGTATTTAAACTATAAGTACTTCCGACAATATAAAAAGAAGTGTCAGAAACTGCATTTATTGAAACCGCATAATCAGGTCCCGAACCTCCAATGGATTTTGTCCACAAAAGTTCACCATCAGGATTGATACCGATGCTGATTATATCATCATGAAACGGTCCATAAATATGGTAAGCCATGGATTTATTTCCTGCAATGACAATAACCGAATCGTTGAGGCAATGTATGTCAACGCCCGCCGGTAAGGAAAATCCCGGGTTGCTGAAGCTTTTTGCCCATTCAATATCAAAATCCCCGTTTAATTTCAGGCATAAAATCCCATCTATATAATTACCGGTAATATAGGTGTTGTTTTCAGCATCAATATCCATCGCTGAGACCCATTTATACACCGTATCATTGGCAAACACCTTGTTCTTCTGATGCTCACCTTCAAAATCAAAATTGGCAACAGCCATTTTACCAGGACTATCCGAAAAGTTCCCGCAAATAATGCTTATTGTACTATCGCTACTTAACCGGAGATCTAATGAATAGATGTATTCTAACCCTTGTGAATAGGAAAGACTGGTTATTTCATTGCCCTCCTTATCCAACTTTATCATGATTACCCTCTCAGTCATACCAATCGTATCATAACCTATACTTGCAACCAACAGTGAACTATCGTGCAATTCAACAACTTTTGAGACCCTGGTAGTATAAAGCCCCGGATTATAAACACGCTGCCAATTGGTATTGCCTGTTGTATCCATTTTGGCGATTTGGATACCGTGTGTATATCCGTAGATATCACCTGTGAATACAATATTTCCATCAGCAGTTTGTAAAGCGCTGGTTATTTTCAGGTTGTAATTGTTTGTTGATTTAGCCCATACAGGAATTCCTTCCTTGTCGGTTTTAAAAACAGTGATAGCAAAAGAATCTGAAGTAAAATTATCGCCCCAAAGATACTTGTTCATAAAAACAACAGAAGTACTGTCTGAATACCTTATTAAGCTTACTATTTCATCAGCATATCTTGTGCCGTAGGTCATTTCTTCGAGTGGTTGAGCTTTGGTGTTGCCTGTAAATACAAACAGGGTAATTAAAAAAATTGTAAAGTTTTTCATAGGCTGGTTTTAAGTAAATAATAACAACTATTGTATCGGTATTTTAGTTTCCGTTTTTATCTGAAAGCATACTCCAGGCAAGCCATAGGATGGGCGCCTGTCCGTGAAGATCACCTGTTGACCGGGGACGTTCGAGATAGTACTGAACATCCTTGCTCTGCCCTGTTCCTACACACACATCGCTTATTTTACCCTCCGCATTTATATATTCCGTAAGGGCATTCCATGCTTTATTTACTGCTTCATCGTATTTTCTGCCCTTTAGCAAGCCCTTATTTACACCAAGTTTCATAGCATATCCGAACATTGCCGTGGATGAAGTCTCCCTGAATGATCCGTCATGGTCAATCAGTTGTCGCCACATGCCATCGGAAGCCTGGTTTTTAAGCAGAGTTTTCATCATTTTCCGGTAACCATGCAAAATTGATTTATAATATGGGTTTGAAGGCCGTAATTCCGATAACAGCTCGGCTATTCCGGCAGCTACCCAACCGTTGCCCCTGCCCCAGTAAAATGGTGCCTCAGGACCATGGAAGAAAAGCCCGTTGGGTTGTTGAAGTTTGCCGATATAATTATCAATTTCAAGCGCTGCCCTTTCGAGGTATACCATATTTCCTGTTGCCCGGTATGCCTGAACCTGCAGGCTGCCGATCATGTAAATATCATCAATCCAGTACCTGGTTTGGTTTGTCATTCCATTGGGCAACGGATCAGTCCATTGGCCGTCAGCCAGATCGATGCCCTGTTTAAAGAACCTATCCTCCTTATTGTGCATATATAGTTCAAGTGGTAAAATGCCATATACATTGGCATCAACATGGTTGGCCGTGTTGGTAATATTTTCATCAATAACACGGGCATAACGGGCGGCAATCCTTTCGAGTACTTCCTTATCTCCCAGATATGCTGCCAAACGTGCCGCTCCAAACCCTGCACAAGCCTCTGCATAATGAACCGCCGTACACGGAGGAACTACATACATCATAAATTCCTGGCGAGACAACAAATCGGAAATAACCAGCCGGGCAATTTCGTCAGGAGATTTAACCGGGTGCTTTTGTTTCCAATCCTGTGCATTGATGGAATTCAGCAGGCATATCAGAAAAAGGGGAAGGAAAAACTTCATTGATGTTACTGTTTGGGTAATCAAATTTATTAAAAAACAATCAGATAGAAAAAATGGCTATTCCAGTTTGAAATTAATCCCGGCCCGCCGTGCCTGGGAATGTTGATACTGTCTTTTAATCAGGTATAGTTTGCCGCTTTTTATAAACCTTGCACCTGTTTGCTTAAAATAGAAAGGAACATCAGCTTGAACACATTGCTGTCTTAAATCCAACACCCAGTCGAAATTACATTCCCTTGCCTGTTCCCCCGATTCTCCGCCTGCAACAACCATTTCAATTTTGCGGCAGAGCCATTTTGAAAGATCTATGGCTCCCAGCATGGGTTCGCAAATGATGGCTTTGTGCTTTACAGGCATGTCGATTAAATATGGAACCCTGAAATTGGCCCGGTCCTGGTTTTCGCATGTAGAGGCTATGGTTACGTTGTCATACCCGTCGCCCCAGTTGCCGGGAAGGTTAACCATAAAACGGTTAATGCGCTTGGTAATAATGAAGAAATGAAGGTCGGGTCGTTGATGCATCATTTGCCAGGCTTCGGCGCGCCATTCATCAGCCTCCTCCAGAAAAAAGTCAGATGAAAAACATGTGTATACCTTTTCACCCGCAGGCAGTTTATAATTACCCTTCCTGTTTTTTCGCACGGGCAGATTAAATGCGGCATTTCGCTTAACATCCGATGCATCCTTTTCATAGCGTGCATCCATACGGTATACATAGCAATGCTGGCAACCAGGGCTGAGTTTTCTGCATCCGTGCCAGGGATTCCACTGAGCCATTGAAATAAATTTGAACAGACTAAAATAGAACTATTTCAGGGAAATAATCTTTTTAACTTTCATTGTCTGTTTTCCGGATAGCCGAACCATGAAAATGCCGCCGGTCGATTGTTCATTTATTCCCT
>CAZYDI010000113.1:0-3311 GCA_964646255.1 uncultured Bacteroidales bacterium | reverse complement strand
TCGGGCAGCATATTGTTGTATTCAGGGTTTTTAAGTTCAAGTGTATAGCCAAAACCATTGGCATCCTGGGGCCACGGTGAGTACACTCCGTAGTTAACCGCGTCGATGAGATTTTGGTTGCTGTCGAAAAGCCGCACAATATCACCTTCACCGCTGAACTTAAACGTTATGTCACCTACCGAACCTTTAACATTGGGGTTTAGGTTTCTGAAATCTTCCATATCCCTGCATACCACAAGGTATTCACCTGGTATTAAATATTTTCCCTGTGGAAAAACAAACCCGGAATCCACGTTGTTATCGATCAGAAGCCATCCCGAAAGGTCAACCGTTGTTTTTCCATTATTGTAAATTTCCACCCAGTCTTTCGTATCCCAGCCCGTATGACTCTTATAATTAATTTCGTTTATTACGACGGAAAAGTCTTCTTCTTCAGCCTCAGTGAACACTGCAGTGAAGTTTCCAGAAACCTTCATGCCGAATGAAATGGTCGGTTCCGTGGATACAACACTGCCCTCCCATGCCACAAACTTATAGCCGGGCTCAGGTATGGCGGTTAGGGTAACCGGTACATTGTTAAAATAAACCCCGGTAAATGGATATTTTGTTGGTGTAATGGTGTTAAGCTTTATTTTTCCCTCTCCAGGTCCGGAAACATTCAGGTTTACATTCAGGTTAGGCCCTAAAAGGAACTCCTCGCGCAAATAGCGACGGCAATAGTATGGACGATTCTGCCCAAATGTTCTCCGGTTATTTAGCCTCCAGTACCATTCATCATAATTTCCCCACCAGCGGTTGAAATGGTAAGCCATTTCATTATCATAGAGATCCGTTATTGAATCCAGGTCGGCATTTATCCTGGCGGGATGGAAATCGAGGTTTAGCCGGTCACAAAACTGGTTAATAAAGTTGTTCCGGAATGAAAGATTTGAGCTTAGCCTGCGGAATAAAAGTGTTGCCCAGGGCGGATTTGGCCAATCGGGCCCATAAGGTTCCAACGCAAAAGCAAGCGTGTTCATTTGGTAGTCTTCCACATTCCAGATCCCAAATCCAAAATCGGTATCGTATAAAATCCATCGCCATTTGCTTTCAGGTGAAGTGGAATTCCAGAACTTAGTATTGTTGCCGGGCCAGTCGCGGTTATTAAGGTATATTTGTGTAAGCTGATACTGAATATAGTTGTTCAGGTCGATCTGGTTTCGCACCCCCTGATAATCGGCATCATTCTGCAAGCTGGATTTGGTATTGAGATAGCCTTTCAATGCATTGTACCGTTCATTGGTACCGTCAACGATACTTCCATTGCCTTCGAGCAAATTAACCGAATCGGAATTAACATAATGGTTATCGCTTATGTATTCCGTTGAGACTTTTTCTCTGAGATTAAGCAATCCCCAGTATTCGCCATTAATATATACGGCGGCAGGCTGGTAGGCCTGGCGGTCAATGTCCATATCCCTGGTAAGACCTGTCATAAAGCAATCGTGGAATTGCAATCCCATATTATCATTCCCGGAGTTACGCAAGATGAGCGATTCAAATTTTTCAACCGGCTTGTCAGCGAAAAATTTATACCTGAACGACCCCTTTCCGTAGGATTTCCTCGCAAATAACGAAAACGACTTCTGATCGGCACTCCTCGACCATGCACCGAATATTTTCATTCCTGCTTCCTGGCCTATGCGCTGAATTCCGTCTGTATCATAATATTCAACAAATACGGGTCTCTCCCAGTCCTTCCAATAATTGGCTTCGGGATAAGGATTTTGGGTTGGCGTATTTGGCCCAAAAGCATAGATTCCAAAATTCACATTCCATAAATTTTCGGGGTCTGTTGAAAGACAAATTACCGGTATATCATGCTGATAATTGGTTGTATATGTCTTTGAAATTACTGTTCCGGGCAGCTTATGGTGATTGATGACCCGGGCCCTGATCACTTGGCTGCCATTAATGACCACTGGTGCAGAATAAAGCATGTCGGAGGTGCCGGGTATCGATCCATCCAGTGTGTAGTAAATGCTGTCTGTGGGGTCAGAAGTTGCCATGGTAACTGTAGTTCCCGGTGAACAAATGCCACCCCCGGGTGAAAAAACAACGGAATCTGCCCTTAAGGTTCCGGATGCAAACCGGTTATTTTGATAACCGGGAGTGGGAAAACCAAATAAGGTTCCTGAGCCGGAACCATCAGTATAGTTTCCAACAGAAATATCCCCGGGTATGGCAACCAAATTCATCGAATCAATCAATGTACCTGATTGGTCGAATAAATACACCCCGTCATAATCAGCATCAATTTTAAAATTGGTATGCAATCCCCCGGTGGAGGGAAACGACAGATATTTTGAAACTGAGTCGGGCTCCTCTGTAAAACGGCCTGTTGTGATGAAAGGTATTAATGTAAGATCCGATGAAGATGCAACATTGTTGTGCACTTCTATGGCAATGACATTTCTGCCTTCGACAAGCAAGGACAAGGGATTCTCTATTTCAAAATCCATCGGCCTTCCTCCTGTGTATAATTGGGCTTCCCTTCCGTTTGTTGCAGGAGCGTCGTATGAAAAATCTTCTCCGTAATTTCCCAGGTTAAAGCGTGCTGCTTCATGTCCGTTAATGTATGCAACAAAACCATCATCAAAATCAACACTAAGCACAAGCCTGCCCAGGGACGACAGATCCGTAATGAAAAATTCCTTTCGGATGTATACACTCATCGATCCCGTAGCTATTTCGGTGCTGTCGTCGTTGTCGCCATACCCGAAACCGCTTTTGCCTGCAGGCCATGCAACATCATCAAAATCAGGATTACGCCAGCTTATGCCTATATCCGAATCAGGAACCCAATATTTCCATATATCGCCGGCATCCACTATTGTTGTCATGGTCATCGGCACCGACTTCCGGTTCTTATCGGATGCAAATACAAGCAAAAACTGATCAGGAGGCAGCATCAATACAGGGAAAGTCCATTTCAACGGCAATGCCTTGTCGTCAGAAAGCGACCATCCCGTAAGGTTTACCGGGCTTTCACCGGCATTGTATAGCTCAATCCAGTCCGAAAAATCCTGGTCCTCATCCAGCAATACATTGGCATTGGATGGAAGAACTTCGTTAATACTTATCTGGGCAGGTGCTTGGGAGGCAAGGAAAAGGCAAAAAATAAGAAAAAAACTCCGCATCATAAACAGTACTCAGGTAAAGACACAACAATTGGTTGAATCACGCGTCAATCGTATTCAGCATGAATACTACGCATAATTCTACAAGTATACGGATTTTTATCCTGTAAGTTGAATGACTTTTGGCAGAAT
>CAZYDI010000112.1:6842-9251 GCA_964646255.1 uncultured Bacteroidales bacterium | reverse complement strand
ACACTCGGAACCAAGCTTGACGAAAAAGAAATAGATGAAGTGCTCATTCAGGGAACGGAGAAATTTGTGCTGCATTACAATTTTCCTCCCTTTTCAACAGGTGAAGCAAGGCCTTCAAGGGGAATAAGCAGAAGAGAAGTAGGACATGGAAATCTGGCTCATCGTGCGCTGAAGAAAATGATCCCTGCCGATAATGTATATGCCATACGCGTGGTTTCGGATATCCTCGAGTCGAACGGATCATCATCCATGGCCACCGTTTGCGCAGGCACCATGGCACTTATGGATGCCGGTGTCAAGATGCGCCGACCGGTTTCAGGAATTGCAATGGGACTTATCACCGACACCAAGTCGGGAAAGTATGCGATTTTATCGGATATTCTTGGCGATGAAGATCACCTTGGCGACATGGACTTTAAGGTTGCCGGTACCCGTAATGGTATAACGGCAACACAAATGGATATCAAGGTAGACGGGTTAACTTTCGAAATTCTTAAAAAGGCCCTGGCACAGGCCAAGGAAGGCAGAATGCACATTCTCGACAAAATAGTTGAAGCCATTCCCGAACCAAGGGCAGATTATAAACCCCATGTACCCCGCATGGTTCAGATTACCATACCCAAGGAGTTCATTGGTGCGGTTATCGGGCCCGGTGGCAAGATCATACAGGACATACAGGCTAAGACCGGTGCAGTTGTAAATATTGAAGAAGTAGATGGCAAGGGTGAAATTTTTGTTTCTTCCGCCGATAAAGCATCCATTGATGCTGCTGTTGCACGTATCAACGCTATCGTGGAACAACCCGAAGCCGGAAAAATATATAAAGGTATCGTTAAGGGCATTCAAACCTTTGGTGCTTTTGTTGAAATTTTACCCGGAAAACAAGGCCTCCTGCATATTTCAGAACTCGACTGGCAGCGGATTGAAAAAGTGGAGGATGTACTGAAGGAAGGCGACGAGATTGAAGTTAAATTAATGGAAGTAGATGCCAAGAGCGGCAAATTGAGCCTCTCCAGGAAGGTATTGTTGCCTGTACCGGAAGGATTTGTTCCTCCGGCACCACGTCCGCCAAGAGATTCTCGAAATGATAAAGGAAGAAGAGATTCAAGGGAAGGCCGTGATCGCAGAGATCACCGTGGCTATAAAGATCGCAGGGATTAATTCATTTTAACCGGACACATATAAAGCTGTCATACAATCAAGTATGGCAGCTTTTTTATTAAATGCCCGGCTAAACAACGAATAATCGGGACGCGTTTAAATATTTTGGCCCGGTTTTTGTTTTCTGGTGCCAAACGATAAATGCCTCGTGAATATTGCATAGTAAGTATGAGCAAAAATACTTTTTTACTAAATTTGCTAAAATTGTTAAAAGCTGATTCACAAATATTATGTAAATTCCATAAAACATTTGTAAGTTTGTTAAAACCAATGCGTACCTAGCTTTTTTATTTTTATAACAAATAATTATCGAATTATGAAGAAAATTAGACTGAACTACCTAACCTTATTAACTCTGGCAGCCTTTGTAATAAATGGTTGTGCAAGCCTCACCAAAATGAGGGATGAGGCCGACCAGGTTTCTTATGAGGTTAAACCCAATCCGCTTGTTATGCAAGCCGGCGAAGTTAAAGCAACGGGCGAAGTTAAATTTCCCGAAAAATACTTTAACAAGAAGGCCGTTGTTGTGGCTACTCCAGTTTTAAAATACGATGGAGGTCAATCTGAATTCCCCACCATAACCTTGCAGGGCGAAAGCGTTGAAGCAAATAATAAGGTCATTCCTTATACCGGAGGTGGTTTTACATTCACTGGTTCTGTTCCTTACAAGCCCGAAATGAACAAATCAGAGCTTGTTATTAATTATTCTGCCCGCATTAAGGAAGGCGATCCGGTAGAATATGGTTCAAATAAAATTGCTGATGGTGTCATTGCTACCGAAACACTGGTAAAAGTGGATCCTAAGAGCGTTCTTATTCCCGATAACTTTAAAAGGATCATTCCTGAAAGCTATACAGCTGATGTACACTATGTAATTAACCAGGCTGAAGTTCGCAGAAACGAACTGAAGCAGGAAGATGTTGTTTCATTTGAGACAAAACTGGCCGAAGCACAGGCTGATTCCACAAAACAGATAAAGGGTGCAAAGATTTCTTCATATGCATCTCCTGATGGCGCTGTTGAACTGAACGAAAAACTCGCTGCAAAACGTGAAACTGCTGCTGAGAAATATTTCAAGAAAGCTTTGAAAGACAAAAAGATCACGGCTGCTGAAGCAGAAGGCTTTTTAAGCAAGCTTACCACTCCCGAAGACTGGGACGGTTTCAAAGCCCTGATGGAAAAATCCGACATCCAGGATAAAGAATTGATTCTCCGTGTTCTTTCCATGTATCCCGATCCTGTTGTAAG
>CAZYDI010000112.1:0-6742 GCA_964646255.1 uncultured Bacteroidales bacterium | reverse complement strand
GCCGAAGGCGACCTTAAAACTGCCGAAGAAATGCTTACCGCTGCTATGAGCGCCGGTGATGCTCCCAGCTACAACCTTGGAATTATCAAGATAAAACAAGGTGATTATGCTGCTGCAGTGAATTATTTTGGCAACAAACCTTCTTTCAATGCTGCTCTTGCTCAACTGCTCAATGGCAACAATGATAAGGCTATTGCCACCCTTAATGAACTTGGTGATGTAAAAGACGGTTGGGTATATTACCTGAAAGCTGTTGCCAACGCTCGTGGTGGTGTAGCTGACGGTGTTGTTACCAATCTGCGTGAAGCCATTACCCGCGATCCTTCCATTAAAGCATATGCAGCCAAAGATGCTGAACTGCTTAAATTCATTGAAAACGAAGCTGTAAAAGCACTTCTGTAATATTCGATTGTTGTTATAGTAAAACGGGGTGGATAAAAAATCCATCCCGTTTTATATTTTACAGGTGTTCGTGTTTTTATTTATGCAATTGCCTGAAAAACTCCCATAGTACTATACCGGCACTTACAGCTATATTTAATGAGTGCTTTGTTCCCAATTGCGGTATCTCAATTACCCCGTCGCACATATCCACAACTTCCTGGTCAACGCCATATACTTCGTGTCCAAAAATGATAGCGAATTTCTCATTTTGAGACAGTACAAATTCATTCAGCATGGTTGCCTGTGTTGTTTGTTCGGCAGCGTAAATCAGATACCCTTCATTTTTTAGTTTTATCACCGCATCGGTGGTTTTTTCATAATACACCCAATTTACCGATTCAGTTGCACCAAGTGCTGTCTTGCTGATTTCACGATGGGGCGGCGTGGCAGTAATACCACATAGCAACAAGCCTTCGCAAAGAAAAGCATCGCAAGTGCGAAATACAGAGCCAATATTGTTCTGGCTTCTTACATTGTCGAGGATGACCATTACCGGATATTTCTCTGCTTCTTTATATTCCCCGACGGTTTTGCGGTTAAGCTCTTCATTCAGTAACTTCTTCATGCATTTGTATTAAGGAAACTTATTGCAATGTTAAGAATAGATAGGAAAAATTAATATTTTCGTAGCCTTAAAATCCACCGTAAAATTGTTAGCATGAACATTCACGAATATCAAGGTAAGGCAATTCTTCGCAAGTTCGGCGTTTCAGTCCCCGAAGGCATTGTGGTAGATGATGTGGAAAAGGCAAAGGCTGCCGCAGTGGAACTTAAAGACAAAACAGGTACACCTGCATGGGTAGTTAAGGCCCAAATACATGCAGGTGGAAGGGGCAAAGGTGGAGGAGTTAAACTTGCCCGCACACTCGAAGAAGTTCAAAGCCGCGCCACCGATATACTGGGTATGCAGTTGGTTACGCCACAAACCGGGCCGGAAGGCAAACTGGTCAGAAAAATTCTTATCCAGCAGGATGTATATTATCCCGGTGAAAGTGATATTAAAGAGTTTTACATGAGTGTTTTGCTTAACCGTTCAACCGGGCGTAACATCATCATGTACTCCACTGAGGGTGGGATGGACATTGAAGCAGTTGCCGCCAAAACACCCCACCTCATATTTAAGGAAGAAATAAACCCGGGGACAGGGATTCAGCCGTTCCAGGCCAGGAAAATTGCCTTTAACCTGGGCCTGCAGGGGAAAGCTTTCAAGGAAATGACCAAATTCGTTGTGGCATTATACAACGCTTACATTTCCAGTGATGCTTCATTATTTGAAATAAACCCGCTGTTAAAAACTTCCGATGACCTGATTTTTGCTGCTGATGCAAAAGTGAACCTTGACGACAATGCACTCTACAGGCACCCGGAATATGAAGCCATGCGCGACCTTAACGAAGAAGACCCTACGGAAACCGAAGCTGCAAAATTTAACCTGAATTTTGTAAAGCTTAATGGGAATGTCGGTTGCATGGTTAACGGAGCAGGCCTGGCCATGGCAACAATGGATATTATAAAGCTTTCCGGTGGCGAGCCTGCAAATTTTCTTGATGTTGGCGGTACAGCCAATGCACAAACAGTGGAAGCCGGTTTCAGGATTATCCTGAAGGATCCCAGCGTTAAGGCCATCCTGATTAACATTTTTGGGGGGATCGTAAGGTGCGACAGGGTTGCACAGGGAGTAGTTGACGCCTATACTTCTTTGGGAACAATAAATGTACCGGTAATTGTGCGATTGCAAGGTACCAATGCCCGGGAGGCAAAAACGCTGATCGACAACTCCGGACTAAAAGTGTATTCGGCAATAACGCTGCAGGATGCCGCAGATTTGGTGCGGAAAAACGTTTAATTGGGAACGCCGATCCGCTTATGTGTGCCGTCGCAAAATGGTTTTGATGCAGAACCACCACAACGGCAAAGGTATAATTCCTGTTCTCCTTCGGTAATATTTCCGGATGAATCACGAAACCTGATTCTTCCTTTTATGCGTATTGGACCGTTTTTAAGGATATTTACTTCGGGCCTGCCTGTAGTCGCTTTTTCTTCTTCCATATTATTTTCCAATAAAACCAATTTTCCTGTGGGTGCCATCACAAAAGGGCATATTGTTGGAAGCACCACACCGGCATAAAGATGTCATTTTAAGATGCCTTATTTCCTTGCCTTCAGTGTCGAAAATCTTGAAACTGCCTTTAATAATTATGGGGCCGTCTTCCATAACCCTTACTTCAGCCTCAATATCAGCGGCAGCAGGCTGCTCCTGATTTTCCCTTTCTATATCCTTGTTGTATTCGTATGATAAGGCTTGCGTAGGACAGAGCTTGACAACCCTGATTATCTCCTCTGTAGGAGCCCCTTTCATATCCACCCATGGCCTTTTTCGGGGATTAAACACATCAATCAGTTCGCGGTAGCATGTGGTTGCATGAATACACTTCTTTGGCTGCCAGAATACGGTAATCTCTCCATTGGTATATTTTCTGTCAGTCCTGTCCATGGTCGTTTTTGGTAAAATTAACAATTTTCTCAGGTTTATCAGGAAAGCGCGGGTAAAACATTGAACAGGCTATTCCGTTATATTCTTTGGCAGATTTTTTGTTATTTTGATCATAGAATGACAATGAGAATTCTTTTGCTGACAGGGTGGCTGTGCACCTTGTCATTGGTATTATCCGGACAAGACACACTAAAATACGACATAGCAGGAAATCCTGTTACCATGGTAATAAAGGATGGAGATACCCTTTATGTATCACAACTGCCACAGGCTGTTATTACACCGGTAAAACGTAAAGCCGCAACAAGAGACCTGAGGCAATACCGTCGCCTTGTTTACAATGTGAAAAAAGTGTATCCGTATGCTAAACTGGCCGGCGCCAAATATGCCGAGATTTCCGTACACCTGAATACGCTTGAAAAATCAAAGGACCAGCGCGAGTATATTAAGCAAATAGAAGATACCCTGCTTAAAGAGTATGAAGCAGAATTAAAAGAACTTACCATTACACAGGGAAGGATCCTTATAAAGCTTATTGACAGAGAAACAACATTTACTTCGTATGATGTGGTAAAAGAGCTAAGGGGTTCATTTCAGGCAGTATTCTGGCAGGCAATAGCCCGCATTTTCGGATCGAACCTTAAAGCGGAGTTCGATCCTGAAGGTGAGGACAGGGTTATCAATGAGATTATGATCCTTATAGAATCAGGTCAATTATAGGCTGAATCGATCGACAGGAATATAGGTAGACCCATCGGGCAAGAGTATGCTTTCGTACAGGATAAATTCCTTTATCCGGTCCTGTTGGAACACCTTATCACGATACATAGCGAGCACCTCGGTGAGTTGATTCGAATTCCTTATTTGCGCTATCCGGCCTATGGTTAAGTGAGGATTAAAACTACGGTCATCCTTTGCAAAGCCAGCGTTACCCAACGCATTCTCAACAGCTTGTTTTATTTCATAGAGAGCAGTACCACCCTGGCAACCCATCCATAAAATGCGCGGATCATGAAGGTTTTTAAAAACTCCCAAACCCTGCAACTTGATGTTGAAAGCTGAGAATCTGCCAAGTGTGCTCCTTAATTCGCCGGTTAACCCTGAAATTTTATTGGTATCGGTATTGCCCAGGAATTTAAGTGTTAGATGGAAATTATCGAAGGGTACCCACCTGATTCTTTCAAGCCGCATTTTATGCTGAATAATCTGCAACACTTCCAGGGTTTCGGGAGCAGGAACAATGTCAAAAGCAATAAATAGCCGTTTCATAAATCAGAGAGCGCGGCAGGTTTATATACCTTTCCGTTTAATAATTGTAAGGGCTGTATAGATCAGGATTTTAAAATCAACAAACAACGACATGTTATCAAGGTACAATAAATCATATTTGAGTCGCTGTATCATTTGATTCACATTTTCGGCATATCCGAATTTCACCTGTCCCCACGAAGTAATTCCCGGCTTAACTTTGAGCAGATGAAGGTAATGGGGTGCAGTTTGAATAATTTGTTCGATGTAGTGCTTTCTTTCAGGACGCGGGCCCACAAGTGACATATCACCCTTGATAACATTGAAAAAATTGGGTATTTCATCCAGCCGGAACATGCGCATGAATTTTCCGAATCTGGTTACCCGTTCATCGTCTTTTGATGAAAGCTCAGGGCCATCCTTTTCGGCATCAATGTACATGGAACGGAATTTATATATGCGGAAAGGTTTACCGTATTGACCAACCCGTTCATGGCTGTAAAATATCGGTCCTTTGGATGTAAGCTTGATTCCGGCGGCAAGGAAAATACTGAGGGGCAGTGAAATGATGAGGGCGAATACAGCAATAATGTGATCAAGGAAAGTTTTCATGTTGTGTTGCCAGGCAGGCATAGGATTATGCGAAACAGAGATCAATGGGGTGCCCAGAATTGAACTCATACGTACCCGGCCGGTGAGGATGTCGTAAAGACTAGGTATGGCTTTTATTTCTACATCTACATTGATAAGTTTATTAATGATCAGGTTAATCATATCGTGTTCTGAGTATTCGATAGCGATGATTACTTCCTCAACGTTATATTGTGTGATAATATTGTTCAAATCTTCAATTTTTCCCAGGTAAGGGATAAATTTTTCAAGAACCTGCCCTGAACCGTTGTTTACACTTACATAGCCAATAAATTTGTTGCCATTTCCCCTTTTCTGGCTTACGACTTCCTGCCATGTTTCAAATGCTATTGCACTGCTGCCAATCAACAAGGTATTAAATCCAATTATACCCCTATGTACCTTATGGGCAGTTATGCTCGTTAGAATGAGCCTGGGAACATAGGCAATGGAAAACTGCAGGAGAAAATAAGTGAAATAGGGTGAAAAGTTACTGCTCAGTCCCTCTATGGTGAATTGCCGGAAGTTAAAGACCAGGTATAAGGCGATGGTTCCTACGATGACATTGATAAAGGTTTGCCACAGCTCGAAAAGACGCGATTTGCGAATAACATCATTATAATATCCCGATAAGTAATAGAGAAGAAGCCAGAATAAGGGTACAATAAATAATCCGGGAAGAAATTTACTGCTTAATGTTTCGCCGTATGCATCAAAAACTTCGGCCTGAATTAATCCATTGCTCAAATAATGAAAATACAAACACCATGCAACAAGGGCTGTAATGATGTCTGAGATGATATATTTGAATAACTGTAATCTTCTGTTCATACATTCCGGGCCAATTCCGGTTGAAAATAGGAAAATCAGGCAAATTGAACAATCGTTTTTGTTATCTTTTCGAGAATCCGGTCAGTCAGCACATATGATTCAAAGCCATTGTCATAGATTGAAAGAAACGCCGGACCGGAATTAATTAACCTGATGAATCCGTGTACATCGTCTAAAAGATTGTCGCTTTGTTCAAGAACAAATTTATCAATAAAGATAGGATTTTCATCCTGATTACCTGAATTATTCAGATACCATCCTGAAAGTTCATTGGCCAGGAGGTTATATTTAATTACGCTGTCTTTTAAAACCAGGGTTGCATTATGTTCATGCTGAATGCCTGCGGTGTTGCAATAATAGTTAACAACACATCCATTGTCAAATTCCAGGCGTGTGTTTACAATATCCGGAGCAACAGAAAACAGGGATATTCCTTTGGTTTTAAATGTGGTGTTTCGTGCCTGGATCAACTGGTTAATCACTTCAAAGTCGGCCAGCATAATCTTTTGAACGTCAGGTAGCGTTGCTGGTTTTGAAACCCTTAATACATGCTGAAACTCAACCATGCAGATATCGGAAGACGATGGCAGTCTTTTTTTCAGGCCGTTGATTCCCATTTGTCCCGTTCTGCCGCATTTTAAAATTACGTTGGCCTCCCGGGCCAGCTTAATCAATTGGTACACATCGTTTGAGGATTTTAATCCGGCAGGGTATAAGAAGACATGCTTTGCTTTGCGCAGGGCCTGGGTTGCCAGCCGGATACCGTAATTTCCGGCATCGGTAATGATAAGGGCATCAACTTTGTCAATGATTGATTCAGGATCGGGGAAGCAATTTCCGTACTGAATTTGGGTGGATAAATGCTGGTTCGGCTGGGTTATCAGGTGACCTGAGATCCTGATATCCTGTATTTTGTTCAGGGCACTTGTATGTCTTTCAATTGTTAATGGGTTGCCCGCTATTCCTATGCTTATCATTCACCGGCATTTGAAGCAAACATAAATCATTTAGAAATAGAGGATATTTTTTTTAGATTGAACTTATCAACTAATTTTGTTGATAAAACCGCACATAGCAATCGTTTTATGGATGAGA
>CAZYDI010000111.1:0-9274 GCA_964646255.1 uncultured Bacteroidales bacterium | reverse complement strand
CTTTCGCAGAACAATTGGTTAACTTAACTGTTAAAGAAGTTAACGAATTAGCCAAAATATTGAAGGATGAATATGGTATTGAGCCCGCAGCAGCAGCAGTTGCAGTTGCAGGTCCCGCAGCCTCCGCCGATGGTGGTGCACAGGCAGCAGAAAAATCAACCTATACCGTATTTATGAATCATCCGGGTGGAGCAAAACTCCAGATCGTGAAATTGGTTAAGGACATTACCAACCTGGGCCTTAAAGAAGCAAAGGAACTCGTTGACAAAGCTCCGGTTGCAATTAAAGACAATGTATCAAAAGAAGAAGCTGAATCTATAAAAGCTCAATTAGCTGAAGCAGGAGCCGACGTTGAACTTAAATAAAGTTAACACAGGTGATATCATTTAGGTTTAATCCCGATGCGTTCGGGATTAGACCTTTTTGTCATTTCTCACAACTTTAGTTCAACATTTTATTCTTAATATAATGACCAAATTAAATTCAGAACGAATTAGTTTCGCCAGGACAAAAAACCAACTGTCCTACCCCGATTTCCTGGAAATCCAATTAAAATCATTTCATGATTTCTTCCAATTGGAAACTACCCCGGAAAACAGAAAAAATGAAGGACTTTTCAGGGTTTTCCAGGAAAACTTCCCGATTACCGATACCAGGAACAACTTTGTTCTTGAGTTCATGGATTATTTTGTGGATCCGCCACGTTATTCAATCGAAGAATGTATTGAAAGGGGCTTAACTTACAGCGTTCCGCTGAAAGCCAAATTGAAATTATATTGCACCGATCCCGAACATGAGGATTTTGATACGGTTATCCAGGATGTATATCTTGGAACCATTCCCTACATGACCGAAAGGGGACTTTTCGTTATCAACGGTGCAGAACGTGTTGTTGTTTCTCAATTACACCGTTCACCCGGGGTATTCTTCGGCCAAAGCATACATGCCAACGGCACAAAACTGTATTCAGCCAGGATTATTCCCTTTAAAGGTTCATGGATCGAATTTGCCACCGATATAAACAATGTCATGTATGCTTATATCGATCGCAAGAAAAAGTTACCCGTTACCACTTTGCTCAGGGCTATCGGTTTTGAAAGCGACAAGGATATCCTCGAAATTTTCGACCTTGCCGATGAAATAAAAGTTTCCAAAACCGCCCTTAAAAAACTGGTTGGCAGAAAGCTCGCAGCCCGTGTACTTAAATCATGGGTTGAAGACTTTGTGGATGAAGATACCGGTGAAGTGGTTTCCATTGAACGTAATGAAATTATCATTGACCGTGAAACCGTGTTGCTCGACGAACATATCGACGCCATCATAGATTCCGGAACAAAAGCCATATTGTTGCACAAAGAAAGTCAGAACCTTACTGACTTTGAAATCATATACAACACATTACAAAAAGACCCGTGTAACTCGGAAAAAGAGGCTGTTTTGCATATTTACCGCCAGCTTCGTAACAGTGAACCACCCGACGAGGCTACTGCCCGCGACGTGATTGATAAACTGTTCTTCTCCGATAAACGATATGACCTCGGTGAAGTTGGCCGCTACAGGATTAACAAAAAGCTTAATCTTGAAACAGCCATGGATACAAAGGTTCTCACAAAAGAGGACATTATCCGGATTATTAAATACCTTATTGAACTTATCAACTCAAAAGCCGATGTGGATGATATCGACCATTTGAGTAACCGTAGAGTTCGTACCGTTGGTGAACAGCTTGCATCACAGTTTGGTGTTGGTTTGGCCCGTATGGCCCGCACCATTCGTGAAAGGATGAATGTACGCGACAATGAGGTATTTACACCCATCGACCTCATCAACTCAAAAACCCTTTCATCGGTTATCAATTCTTTCTTTGGTACTAACCAGCTGTCACAATTCATGGATCAAACCAACCCGCTGGCTGAGATAACCCATAAAAGAAGGTTGTCGGCACTCGGGCCCGGTGGTTTGTCAAGGGAACGCGCAGGATTTGAAGTTCGCGACGTGCACTATACCCACTATGGAAGGTTGTGCCCCATTGAAACTCCCGAAGGACCAAACATCGGTCTTATCTCTTCATTATGCGTGTATGCCAAAATTAACAGCCTTGGTTTCATCGAAACTCCTTACCGCAAAGTTAAGGAAGGCACAGTTGATTTAAGCACCGAAGGTATTGTATGGTTAAGCGCTGAAGAGGAAGAGGCAAAAATAATCGCACAGGCTAACGCCCCCATTAAAAACAATGGTAACTTTGAAAATCCCAAAGTAAAATCGCGGTATAACGCCGATTACCCGCTCTCAGATGCACAGGAAATTGACCTGATGGACGTGGCTCCAAACCAGATTGCTTCCATTGCTGCTTCCCTGATTCCATTCCTCGAACACGATGACGCAAACCGCGCCCTTATGGGTTCGAACATGATGCGTCAGGCAGTTCCTCTCATCAATCCGGAAGCTCCGGTGGTAGGAACAGGTATTGAACACGGCGTGGTTAGGGATTCACGCTTCCTGCTTGTGGCAGAAGCCGACGGAATCGTTGAATATGTAGATTCAAACGAATTGCTGATTCGCTATAAAATGAGCGAAGAAGACAAATTTGTTAGTTTCGAAGGGGATACCAAACGGTATAAACTGCTCAAATACAGGAAAACAAACCAGAATACCTGTATCAACCTTAAACCTATCGTTCAGAAAGGTGACAAAATAACCAAAGGTCAGATCCTTACCGAAGGGTATTCAACCAGCCAGGGCGAACTGGCACTGGGCAGAAACCTCATGGTAGCCTTCATGCCCTGGAAAGGTTATAATTTTGAAGATGCTATCGTAATTTCCGAAAGGGTTGTTCGTGAAGACCTCTTTACCTCCATCCATATTGATGAATATATGCTCGAGGTACGGGATACCAAACGTGGTCTCGAAGAACTGACTGCCGATATACCCAACGTAAGTGAGGAAGCAACACGCAACCTCGATGAAAACGGATTGATTCGCATTGGTGCTGAAGTCAATCCCGGTGATATTCTTATCGGAAAAATTACACCCAAAGGAGAATCCGATCCTTCACCGGAAGAAAAACTCCTCAGGGCGATCTTTGGCGACAAGGCCGGCGATGTTAAAGATGCTTCCCTTAAGGCACCCCCTTCATTGCAAGGCGTGGTAATTGATAAAAAGCTGTTTTCACGTTCCGTTAAGGATAAAAAGCTGAAAACATCTACAAAACCTATCCTGGACAAAATCGAGGAGGAATTCGAAAGAAACTCCAATGAACTCAGGGCTAAGCTTATTGATAAGCTCTTTATTGTTGTAAATGGCAAAACCTCACAGGGTGTTAAGGACTATTATAATGTAGATGTTATACCCCGTGGTGCCAAGTTTACCCTGAAGCTCTTGCAGGATATCGATTTTCAGAATATCAATCCGAATAAATGGACCACCGATAAGGATAAAAATGATACGATTAAAACCTTGATCCATAACTATATCATTAAGTTCAAGGAAATTGATGCCATTTATAAACGGAAAAAGTACAGCATTACAATTGGTGATGAACTGCCTGCAGGCATTGTTCAGCTGGCCAAAGTTTATGTTGCCCAGAAACGTAAGGTGAAAGTGGGCGATAAAATGGCAGGCCGCCATGGTAACAAGGGTATTATTTCAAGGATAGTACGTGCAGAGGACATGCCTTTCCTCGCTGACGGAACACCGGTGGATATTGTATTAAATCCGCTGGGCGTACCTTCGCGTATGAACCTCGGACAGATTTATGAAACTGTCCTTGGCTGGGCCGGCAAGAAACTGGGTGTGAAATTTGCTTCACCCATTTTTGACGGAGCATCCATTGATCAAATTGCACAGTATACTGAAAAAGCCAAAATACCGAAGTTTGGAAAAACTTACCTGCATGATGGCGGTACCGGTGACCGATTTGACCAGCCTGCTACAGTTGGTATCATTTATATGATCAAACTGGGTCATATGGTGGACGACAAGATGCACGCCCGTTCAATTGGACCCTACTCCCTCATTACACAGCAACCTCTTGGTGGTAAAGCCCAATTTGGAGGTCAGCGTTTTGGTGAAATGGAAGTGTGGGCGCTTGAAGCATTTGGTGCTGCGCATATCCTGCAGGAAATACTGACTATAAAATCTGATGATGTTGTAGGAAGGGCCAAAGCATATGAATCACTCGTCAAAGGTGAGCCATTGCCGGTACCCGGAATACCTGAATCATTGAATGTATTGCTACATGAGCTGAGAGGACTGGGTTTGAGTATAAACCTTGTTTAATTGAACTGTTCAGATTGTTTAAACCGATATTAATAAGGAACTATATATGTCATTCAGAAGGGACACTAAAGTAAAATCGAGTTTCTCCAAAATCTCCATCAGTCTTGCATCTCCCGAGGAAATCCTCGAGCGTTCAAGCGGTGAGGTGCTGAAACCCGAAACAATCAATTACAGGACCTATAAACCCGAACGTGATGGTTTGTTTTGCGAAAGAATTTTCGGGCCTGTAAAGGATTATGAATGTCACTGTGGTAAATACAAGAGAATTCGTTACAAGGGTATTGTTTGTGACCGTTGCGGTGTTGAAGTAACAGAGAAAAAAGTTCGCCGCGAACGTATGGGCCATATTTCACTGGTTGTACCGGTAGCCCATATATGGTATTTCCGTACCTTACCCAATAAAATTGGATATCTCCTGGGCTTGCCCTCAAAAAAGCTTGATAGCATAATATATTACGAACGTTATGTGGTTATCAACCCGGGTATCAAAGCAGCCGACGGAGTATCGTACCTTGATTTCCTCACCGAAGAAGAGTACCTCGACATTGTTGAATCGCTTCCAAAGGAAAACCAGCTGCTCGATGACGGCCATCCCGATAAGTTCATAGCCAATATGGGTGCTGATGCATTGTACCAATTGCTGCAGCGCCTCGACCTGGATACCCTTTCATACGACCTGCGTCATAAAGCAAATACGGAAACATCACAACAACGCAAGAACGAAGCCCTTAAAAGGCTTCAGGTTGTTGAGGCTTTCCGCGCTTCAAAAGGTATCAACCATCCTGAATGGATGATCCTTAAAGTGATCCCGGTTATACCTCCGGAACTCAGGCCACTTGTGCCCCTGGATGGAGGAAGGTTTGCCACTTCCGACCTTAATGACCTTTATCGCAGGGTGATTATTAGGAACAACCGTCTGAAGAGGCTTATTGAAATTAAGGCACCTGAGGTCATTTTACGCAACGAAAAGCGTATGCTTCAGGAAGCTGTAGATTCTTTATTCGACAATTCAAGAAAGTCCAATGCGGTTAAGACGGATGCAAACAGACCATTGAAGTCGTTGAGCGACAGCCTAAAAGGAAAACAGGGCCGTTTCCGCCAGAACCTGCTTGGTAAACGTGTTGATTATTCAGCCCGTTCGGTTATTGTTGTCGGACCCGAACTTCAGCTGCACGAAACCGGTTTGCCGAAAGAAATGGCTGCGGAACTTTACAAACCTTTTATCATCAGAAAACTCATCGAAAGAGGTATCGTTAAAACCGTAAAATCAGCAAAGAAAATTGTCGACCGCAAAGACCCCGTTGTATGGGATATTCTGGAAAATGTGCTTAAGGGACACCCGGTTCTGTTAAACCGTGCTCCTACGCTGCACCGTCTTGGTATACAAGCATTCCAGCCCAAGCTTATCGAAGGCAAGGCTATTCAGTTACACCCTCTCGTTTGTACGGCTTTCAATGCCGACTTCGATGGTGACCAGATGGCTGTGCATCTTCCATTGGGAAATGCCGCAGTACTTGAAGCACAAATTCTCATGCTGGCCTCTCATAATATTTTGAACCCTGCCAACGGAGCTCCTATCAATGTTCCTTCACAAGATATGGTTCTTGGTTTGTATTATATGACCAAACTGTGTAAGAACACACCTGAGCAGCCCATTCGTGGTGAAGGGTCAACGTTCTATTCTCCGGAAGAAGTTATTATCGCTTACAATGAAAAGCGTGTCGACCTTCATGCCGGCATTAAAGTAAGGATCCTTGATTATGAAAACAACCAGCCGGTTAAGAAAATCATTGAAACAACCGTTGGTCGCGTTCTCTTTAATGAAGTGGTTCCCCAGGAAGTTGGTTTCATCAATGAAATTCTTACCAAAAAGTCATTGCGCGAAATCATCAGCAATGTATTGAAAAAAACAGGTACAGCGCAAACTGCAAAGTTCCTTGATTCAATTAAGGATTTGGGATTCCAGATGGCTTTCAGGGGCGGACTTTCATTTAACCTCGACGATGTAATCGTTCCCAAGGAAAAAGAAGACCTTATGAACGAGGGATACGAACAGGTTGATGAAGTAATGAATAACTATAACATGGGATTCATTACCAACAACGAACGCTATAACCAGATTATTGACATCTGGACACATACAAATGCAAAGCTTACACAAACGCTGATGAAACGGCTTTCATCAGATAAACAGGGATTCAACCCGGTTTATATGATGCTTGATTCAGGCGCCAGGGGATCAAAAGAACAGATCCGCCAGTTATCAGGTATGAGGGGCCTTATGGCTAAACCGCAAAAAAGCGGTTCCACGGGTTCTGAAATTATTGAGAACCCTATTCTTGCTAACTTCAAAGAAGGTCTTTCGGTTCTTGAGTACTTTATTTCCACCCACGGTGCCCGTAAGGGTTTGGCCGATACCGCGCTTAAAACTGCTGACGCCGGTTATCTTACACGCCGTTTGGTTGACGTATCTCAGGATGTTATTATAACCGAAGAAGACTGCGGAACTTTGCGCGGTCTGGTGGCTACAGCAATCAAGAACAATGAAGAAGTAGTTGAATCATTGTATGAAAGAATTCTCGGCCGTACAGCCGTACATGATGTTTACCACCCGTTAACCGGTGAACTCATTGTATCATCAGGTGATGAAATCAATGAAGAAATCGCAAGCACCATCGATGATTCTCCGATCGAACAAATGGAGATCAGGTCAGTGTTAACATGCGAATCGCGCAAAGGTGTTTGTGCAAAATGCTATGGCCGCAACCTGGCTACCAGCCGGATGGTACAGAACGGTGAAGCCGTCGGTGTAATTGCAGCGCAGTCTATCGGAGAACCTGGTACACAGCTTACATTGCGGACTTTCCACGTGGGTGGTACTGCAATGAGCATCGCTACCGAATCGCGTATTGTTGCCCGTTACAACGGTGTTGTGGAAATTGATGAACTGAGAACCGTTGAACGTACCGAAACTGATGGGACAAAATCAGACATCGTTATTGGTCGTCTGGCAGAAATCAGGATCATTGACAAGAAAACAGGCATTGTCCTAACCAACAATAATATTCCCTATGGTGCCAAGCTTTTCGTAAAGAATGGCGCTGAAGTGAATAAAGGTGACCTGATGTGTGAATGGGATCCTTACAACGCGGTTATTATTTCAGAAGTTCCCGGTATTGTAGCCTTTGAAAGTGTTATTGAAGGCGTTACCTATAAAGAGGAATCTGATGAAGTAACCGGTTATCGCGAAAAGGTAATTGTTGAAACAAGAGACCGCACCAAAAATCCCGGTGTTGAAATCAGGGATAAAAATGACAAGGTGCTTAAAACCTATAACCTTCCCGTTGGCTCTCACCTGAGCATCGAAGAAGGAAATTCTGTAAAAGCCGGTGAAATACTGGTGAAAATACCAAGAGCCGTGGGTAAGTCGGGTGACATCACCGGTGGTTTGCCAAGGGTTACCGAATTGTTTGAAGCACGTAACCCATCGAACCCTGCTGTTGTTTCCGAAATCGACGGCGAAGTTTCGTTTGGCAAGGTAAAACGCGGTAATCGTGAAATTACCATTACCACAAGGGCCGGTCAGCAAAAGAAATACCTGGTGCCGCTGTCAAAGCAAATCCTTGTACAGGAAAATGATTATGTGAAAGCAGGTACTCCATTGTCTGATGGTGCAACCACTCCTTCCGATATTCTGGCCATTAAAGGCCCCACAAAAGTACAGGAGTACATAGTGAACGAAGTTCAGGAAGTATACCGTCTGCAGGGTGTGAAGATCAATGATAAACACTTCGAAGTAATCGTGCGTCAGATGATGCGCAAAGTTGAAATCATTGACCCGGGTGATACCAAGTTCCTCGAAAAACAGCTGGTTGATAAATGGGAATTCTTTGAAGAAAACGACTGGATATATGGCAAAAAGGTAATTGAAGATGGCGGTGATTCACCTACGCTCAAACCCGGCCAGATTGTTACAGCCCGCAAATTGCGCGATGAAAACTCAGTACTGAAACGTAAGGATCAGAAGCCAATTAAAGCCAGGGATGCAATCCCTGCAACTTCGCAGCAGATACTTCAGGGTATTACAAGGGCAGCATTGCAGACACAGAGCTTTATGTCGGCAGCTTCATTTCAGGAAACCACAAAGGTACTTAACGAAGCCGCTGTGTTTGGAAAAGTTGACTATCTCGAAGGGTTGAAAGAAAATGTTATTGTTGGTCACCTGATACCTGCAGGTACAGGTAATCGCAGGTTCTCAAACCTTATCGTAGGTTCGAAAGAAGACTATGAGAAGTTAACCGAAGAACGTAAAGTTCACGAAACGGTAAAGGAATAACTTTATTTCACTTATGGAAGAGAAGAAAAATCCGAACCAGATCAGCATTGAGCTGAAGGAAGATGTAGCCCAGGGCATCTATTCAAACCTGGCCATCATCACGCATTCCCCATCGGAATTCATCGTTGATTTTATTAGGGTAATGCCCGGAATTCCCAAGGCTGAGGTAAAATCAAGGATTATTCTTACTCCTGAGCATGCTAAAAGGTTACTCCATGCACTCAAGGACAACATTGGCAAGTTTGAGTCGATACATGGCCCGATAAAACAAGGTGAAGGCCAGAGCGGCCCCATCATTCCGATGAATTTCGGCGGACCCTCGGCACAGGCCTAAATCAAAAAAAAGCGCTGTTTTTCACAGCGCTTTTTTTATTCATAGGGGCGAGGTTGGCTCATACAATTGATAATGAGCAATTAGTAATGAGCAATAAACTGGAGCGTAAGGAGTAAGGATTAAATAGTAGGGAGTAAGGAGTAGGGAGTAGAGAGGAGGCCATAATGCCGGCCCTATGGGCCTTGCAGCTTCAAGCCCTGTAGGGGCGACATTATGGTAGAAACAAGTTTTTCATTCCATGTCAAGCACCGTAGGTGAGGCCTTATGGTTGGTCTTCAGGTCTACAGGTCTGATTGTCTCCAGGTCTTAAGACTTTGAAGACTTTG
>CAZYDI010000110.1:0-9289 GCA_964646255.1 uncultured Bacteroidales bacterium | reverse complement strand
CCGAAAGGTGTAAAAAAGGCATGCATGGAACCGCCAAGCCCTTTATTAAAACCATTTTCCCTTGCAAATATTTCAGCCAGGGTTCCGTAAAGCAGGAATTTGACGGCCAGGTCGTTCACAGAGCCTTTGAAGCCTTCTTCAACCACCCGGAGCACCTTACCGTCGAAATAGGACTCCATTATTTTCATAAGGGCATCGTCGTTGCTCTGGCGGATGGCCGACAGGCCTTTGGCAAGAATTTCACCATGGCTGCGGTGCGATCCGAAAATAAGGTCGTCAACGGTTAATGAAAAGGCCATTCCCACGGCAGAAGCCTCCTGTCCCATCGACAGGTGAGCAGGACCGGGATGGTTGTAGGCAATTCCACGGTATTCGTTTTTAACCTTGATCTCATTGAGCATATTTTCGAATTCCCGGATAATGACCATGTCCCTGTAAATGGAGGTAAGCTCGTCGTCGGAGAAATTCTTCCGTTCCTCAGCCAGTGACTTCTTATATTGGTTGATGGGGATTTCACCAAACTGGATTTTACCGGGTTTTCTTGTTTCGTGCGGATTGATAAACTGGCTCTTAGGCATATTGTGGACAGATTATAAAATTCTTATTTATATACTATTAGCGGTATTCGAAATTTTCGATTTCCGTGCATATTTCCTTAAGGAAGCGGGTGGCAGGTCCGCCGTCAACCGACCGGTGGTCGTACGTAAGGGAGAGCCCGATAAAGGGCACAAAGGCAAATACCCCTTCCTGGATTTCGGCAGGCCTGTGGGTGATGGTATTAACACCAAGGATGGCCGACTGGGGAAGGTTAATCACCGGTGTAAACATTTCAACGCCATAGTTGCCCAGGTTTGAAACGGTGAATGAAGCCGAAGTGCTTGCCAGCAATTCAGGGTTTATGTTGCCTTTACGGCAGGCCTCGGCACTTTCGGCGAGGCGTGACGACAAGCCGGTGAGCGACAGGTCACTGGCATCGCGCACGGTAGCTACCATGAGGCCCCGTGGCGTATCGACGGCCAATCCCAGGTGAACCTTTGAAAAGGTGCGGATGGCATGGCCAAGGAAATGGCTGTTGATTTCGGGGAATTTGAGCAGTGCCTTAACAACGGCAAAACACACCATGTCGTTGATGGTGATTTTTTGGGGGTAATCCCCGGGATTTTTCTTGATGGCGGCACGGAAGGCAAGTATTTTCCTGGCATCGGCCGACATGTGATGGGTAAGCTGCGCCGAACTGCTCAACGATTCATGCATTGAGCGGGCAATAATCTTACGCACATTGCTCAGCGGGGTATCGGTGTATGCAGTGGCAAAGGACTGGATGTGTGATACGGCTTGTGCGGCAGGCTTGCTGCCCGATGCGGAAGATTGTTCAATATCGCGGGCGATGATACGCCCGTTGGGCCCGCTGCCCTTAATTGTTTTTATGTCGATGCCCATTTGGGCTGCCATGTTTTTGGCGCGGGGTGAAATGCGGGTTTTGCCTTCGTTTAGAACGACGGGCTCAGTCATAACCGGCGCAGCAGGTTCAGGTACAGGATCCGGTGCGGGTTTTTCCGGCCGGGCTTCGGACGTGCCGGGGGTGAATTCCGAAATGTCTTCACCTTCCTTGCCAATCACTGCAACATTGGAAAGTACCGGTGCTTCGTCGCCTTCGGGCACGAGAATCCCGAGCAGCGTGCCATCGGCGGGTGATTCCGCGTCGAAGGCTGCTTTGTCCGTTTCATAGGAAAAGAGCACATCTCCTGTTTTAACCTGGTCACCCTTGTTTTTGTACCAGCGGGTAATGATACAGGTTTCAACCGATTGTCCCTGGCGGGGCATAATTACAGGTACAGCCATATTGATATTGTTCTGATTGTTTTAAAGGATTGCCTGACAATGAATCCGTGAAAAAATATTATCAACTTGTAAATATAAGTTCAAAAAATATATATATCTTTACTACGAAAATACGTAGGAAATGTTTTACGAGACAAATATAAACATTATACTTGTAATAACAAGTTTATTTTTAACCTTTACTTTATGACCCATTCCACACCGCGATACAGGCTATTGTATGAGCTGCTGCGCAAGCAAATCGTCGATGGCCTTTTTAAGCCCGGCGATATTCTGCCATCGGAAAACCAGTTGTGTGCGCAGTATTCGATTACGCGACCAACGGTTCGTCACGCGCTCGATTCGTTGCTGAATGAAGGGCTCATCCGCAAGCACAAGGGCAAAGGCAGCATCGTGTATGGAAAGCCCAACGGGATAGGTATTTTATCGATATCAGGAACGACCTCGGCATTGGGCCGGCATAACCTGCGTACAAAAATTCTTTCGCGGCCTGCCATTATTCCCTGGCCCGAAGATTTCATTTTCCCCCTGAGCGATGATTTCCGGAAATCGGGATGCATTTACCTTGAAAGGCTACGGCTTGTTAATGACAAACCGGTTTTTTACGATATCAATTACCTGCCCAACCTCAACCTGCCCGGTTTCAGCAGCCGCAAGTTCGAGGACAAGTCGTTGTTTGATATCCTGAGGAAGGCCTACCAGATTGAGGTTAAGAATGGTGAGCAGCGCATACGAGCCATTCAGGCCAACGATGAAATATGTACATTTTTGAATATTCCTGCCGGGGATCCTGTTCTCCACCTTCAACGCAAGCTTATCACCAACAGGCCGGGATTCACGTTTTACTCCTCGATATATTGCAATACCGGAGAGCACGCCTTATACGGAACATTTTAGCCGTGTTTATTCAAGGATGGCTTTCATGCCCGAGAAGATGATTTCCTGGGCTGTTTCCTCTGTATCTGCCTCGGCATACAGCCTTATGAGGGGTTCGGTGCCTGAGGAACGCAGCATGAGCCACTGGTTTTCGTTGAAGAAGAACTTAAAGCCGTCGAACACTTCAAAGCGGTCGACATTAAAGCGCCCGAAATGGTCGAAGGTGCCATTGCTGCATTTTTCGAGAATTTTATTGCGGGCGTTGCGGTTGAATTCGATATTGGCCCTTTCGTAATAGAACGGCCCGGTAATGCTTAACACCTCATCATAGAGTTGCCTGAACGATTTTTTGCTTTCGGCGAGCCATTTCCAGATGGTTAGTCCCGCCCGTACGGCATCGCGCTCCGGAATATTATCGCCTATGGAAATGCCCCCCGATTCTTCCGCTGCAATAAGCACCTGGTCTTCGGTCATCATTTTTGAGGATTCCTTAAATCCTACGTGGGTGCGCACCACTTCAAGGCCATAATGTCTGCAGATTTTTTCAACCTTGGTGGTGGTTGAAAAGCTTACCAGCACCTTTCCGTTTTGCTGCTTATAGCCCGCCAGGTAATGAATTAGCATGAGCACCAGGTGGTTTGCATCGTAATAGGCAGCATCCTTATCGAGCATGGCAAGGCGATCGCCGTCGCCGTCCACCGCAATGCTGCAATCGATGTCCTTTTTATTCCATACCAGCTCAATGAGTTCATGCAGGTTCTTGCGCAGCGGTTCGGGCTTAATTCCCCTGAAAGAAGGGTTCACTTCACAATGCATACGGTGCACATCGGGCAAAATCTTTTTAATAAAAGTCTGGCTGCTTCCGTACATGGCATCAAAAGCAAACTTAAGGCCCGAAGAAGCAATTTCATTGATGTTGAAGGAATCGTGAATATCTTTCAGGTAGATATTTTCGAGGTCGATATAGTTTATCAAACCCTGTTCGAGCAGGTAATTCCAGTTTATCAGTTCGAGGTCGATTTCCACTTCGGCGCTGATAAGGTTTTCGATATCCTTAAGGTCCTTGTCAAACATGGGACCCCCGTGGTCGCCCCTTAATTTATACCCGTTGTATTCGGCGCCGTTATGGCTCGCGGTTATGATAATACCGCACTGTGCCTTAAGCTTGTTAACGCCAAGGGATACCATGGGTGTAGTTACAAAGCGCTCCGAAACATAAACCCTGATGCCTTTTGATGCAAGAATTTTAGCAGTGGCCTCCATGAACATTTCACCCCCGAAACGGCAGTCGTATCCAATAACAGCGATGGGATTTTTGAATTTTCGTGTTAACCAGAGTGCGGTTGCGTGAGATATTTTTGCCACATTGTCGATGGTGTAATCCTTGGCAATTATAGCTCTCCAGCCGTCGGTTCCGAACTTTATTTTATCCATAGGGTTTTAAAGAATCAATGGAATTTAGGTATGATGAATATACTGCTAATTTTGCTTTTGTTAAAATCAATTTTGGCGACTACTTTAAAATTCTCCGCCGGTTTAATGCCCTTTGGTATAAACGTGCATTTTTGTTATGCTGGTCGAGCGTTCGTGCAAAGCTATGATACCCCGAGAAATCTTCCTTTGCACAAAAATACAGGTAATCATGTTTTTCATATTTCAGCACCGATTCAATGGCCTGCAGCGGCGGTATGCAAATAGGTCCCGGAGGCAGGCCGCCATACATATAGGTATTATAGGGTGAATCAATGTTTTTGTCTTTATTTAAGATCCGCTGCCGCTCAAAGTTTTTCATGGCAAATTTGAGGGTAGGATCAGCCTGAAGCCGCATGCCTATATTAAGCCTGTTTACATAAACACCCGCAATGCGCCGGTATTCTTCCATTTTATTGGTTTCGTTTGAAATAATAGAGGCCAGGGTAATCACCTCATTCTTTGTAAAATTCATTTCCTTTGCCCTGCCTGTTCTTTCCATGTTCCAGAATCGCTTATATTCCTTGTACATTCTGCTCATAAAGTCTTCGGCAGTGGTATTCCACCAAAACTCGTAGGTATTGGGGATGAACATGCCGATTACCGTATACTTATTAAACCCGAATTGCTGCAAATAGTTATCATCGTTCATTAGTTTTAACAGTTCACCTGCCGGCGCCTCAATTTGTCCCGCCACTTTTTCCGAAAGGTCTTCGGGAGTTCGGGCCACATTAATGACAAGGTCGACAGGTTCCTGCAATCCGGCCCGGAGCATATTGATGAGTTCGTTGTTCGACATGTTATAGCGGATACGATAGCGTCCCGGGTGCACATTTTCGGGATAGTTTTTCTTCTCAGCCGCCCATTCGAAGGTTTTCTTTTCTTTAACTATATCCTGATCGTACAACATGGCCAGCACATCTTCATATGTGGAGCCTGTAGGAATGGTAAGAAAGAATTCGGTTTTTTCGGGCGTTCTTATGTTTGGGCCATAAATCTGGTGATACACCTTGTAAATCTGAATGCCCGCAAAGACAAAAACAACAATGATGGCAACGACGATATAACGGATAAGTTTTCTGCTGGTCATACTGTTCAGAACGCTTTTTACGCTTTTATAACATAAAGCTGACCGGCTTCATCCCGCACCACTTTAACAGCCTCACCTTTTTCGATATAGCCGAGTTCAGCCTTGGCGTCATAAAGCTCGCCGCCGATTTCAATCCTGCCCGAAGGCCTTAAAATGGTTGCTGCCGTTCCGGTTTTCCCTATCATATCCTTTTGATGCATGTCGAAACTGATATATCCTTCCTTGTGATCCTGGACAGTTCCGAGTGCAAGGCCCGACATCGCCCTTGAAAAGGCAAAGCGCCGGGTTCCCAGTATCATCACCACAAAGCTGGCAAATACCGATACCACTACCGTAAAGAGTGCTTTGGCCAATTCGGCCATGCCTCCCGATCCTTCGAATGTGAATGAAATATTGTCGACCAGGCTCAGCGTAAGACCGGTTACGATAAGTACAATTCCCGAAATTCCGGCAACACCGAAACCCGGGATAACGAAAATTTCCAGTATCACCAGAACAATGCCTGCAATGAATACAAGGAGCTCCCAGTTTTGGGCCAGTCCCTCGAGGTACAGCGGAGCAAAGTAGAGCATGGCGGCTATCAGCGCTGCGGCTAAGGGAAAGCCTATGCCGGGTGATTGCAATTCGTAGTATATGCCCCCGATCATTACCATAATCAGGATTCCCTGGACCACGGTACTCAGTAAAAAGCCAATAAGCTTATCAACGCCGGATGGGGTGTACCGTACAATTTCATAGTCTTTTATACCGGCCAGTTTCAATACTTCGGGTATGTTTTTGGCAATGCCTTCGCAAAATCCATTGGCCAGTGCTTCTTCGGCAGTGAAGGTAAGCACCTTTAAAGAGTCGTCGATGCCGGGCACCACAATGCTGGGATCAACCATTGCCTCGGCAATATGCGGGTCGCGGTGCCATTTGATAATGGTGTCGTTGCCCCTGACGATGGTATCCTTGCCATGCGATTCAGCGGTGGCCCTCATGGTAGAGCGCATGAACGACTGGTATTTGTCGGGTACCACAGCCCCCGTTTGATCCACAACCGTGGCTGCCCCTATATTTCCACCTGATCGCATGTAAATACTGTCGCATGCAATGGATATCAGCGCTCCGGCCGAAATGGCCTGGTTATCGATAAAAGCCAATACCGGTATAGGGCTGTTGAGGATCCTGGTACGCATTGAATCGGCGATGTTCACCATGCCCCCGTAAGTGTTCAGGTGCAGAATAATGTAATCAGCCCCGACTGCTTCGGCTTCGGCGAACGATTCACGCATCACCCGCCATGATGGCTTTCCGATTTCATCGCGAATGTCGAAAACGTAAACCACCGTTTTGGCTTTATTGGTTGAAGGCGGCGAATTTTCCGTTACAGATGCCGTTAAAAGAACCAGGCATGTTATGATCATGCTGATCCTTGATACACGCGTCATTTTCATCATAATATGTGATGTCTTGATAAAGGAAGTTTCAACAAAAATACACGTTTTTTTTGTATCCAGCTAGATATAAGGATTCATATAGGTGTGCGTTTTTTAAGCAGCAAATTAATTATCTTCGCATTACCAAAAATACAACAATGGATTTAGCTACATTAACCGCAGTGTCGCCCATTGATGGGCGATACAGGAGCCTGGTTTCCGATCTTGATCGGTATTTTTCTGAATTCGCCCTCATCAAGTACCGGGTTCAGGTTGAGATTGAATATTTTATCGCCCTGTGCGAACTGCCCCTTCCGCAACTCGAAGGCTTTAACCCGATTGATTATGATCTGCTCAGGGGTATTTACCGCATTTTTTCGGTTGCCGATGCACAAAAAGTCAAGGAAAGCGAAAAAATCACCAACCACGATGTTAAAGCTGTGGAGTATTTTCTTAAAAGTCGCTTTGATGAAATGAAATTCGGAAAGTACAGGGAGTTTATACACTTTGGACTTACCTCACAGGATATCAACAATACAGCAGTTCCGCTCACCACAAAAATGGCTGTTCACGATGTATACCTTCCGTTGCTTGACAAGGTGATTGCCAGATTATCATCGATGGCAACGGAATGGAAGGAAGTACCCATGCTTGCCCGCACGCACGGGCAGCCGGCTTCACCAACCCGGCTCGGAAAGGAAATACAGGTATTTGTTGAGCGGCTCGAAAGCCAGCTTAAACAGTTGAAAGCGATACCCTTTTCGGCAAAATTTGGCGGCGCCACAGGCAATTTCAATGCCCATGCCGTTGCCTATCCCAATGTTAACTGGATTGAGTTTGCCGACCGGTTTATCAACAACAATCTTGGACTAACCAGGCTTCGCACCACCACGCAAATTGAGCATTATGATAACCTGGCGGCACTGTTCGATTGCATGAAACGCATCAATACCGTGCTCATTGACCTCGACAGGGATTTCTGGTCGTATATATCCATGGAGTACTTCAAGCAAAAAATCAAGGAGGGCGAAGTAGGATCATCGGTGATGCCCCATAAAGTGAATCCTATCGACTTTGAAAATTCCGAAGGAAACCTGGGAATGGCCAATGCCATATTTGAGCACCTGTCGGCCAAGCTCCCCATATCGAGGCTGCAGCGTGACCTTACCGATTCAACCGTGCTGCGCAACATCGGCGTTCCGTTTGCCCACACCATAATAGCCCTTAAAGCGCTGTTGCGGGGGCTCGACAAGGTATTGCTGAATAAGCCGGCGCTGGAGGCCGACCTCGATGCCAACTGGATGGTAATTGCCGAAGCCATGCAAACCATACTGCGCAGGGAAGGCTTTCCCAATCCGTATGAAGCGTTGAAATCACTCACACGCACGGGCAATACGGTATGCAAAGCCGAAATGCATGCCTTTATCGATGGGCTTGATGTGGCCGACAGTGTTAAGCAGGAGCTTAAATCATTATCTCCGTTTAGCTATACAGGAATCTGAGTGGTTTTTTATACCTTCGCGCCAGATTAAGACAAGCACATGACCATTAGCGGTTTTACCATGGGCAAAAATGCCCGGAAGCTTTATTATCCCATGAAGCAGGCGGTAATGAGCATTTTGCCCATTGTGGATGAATTTATTGTGGTGCTGGGCGACAGTGATGCCGATGATACCACAAGGGCGGAAATTGAATCGATCAACAGCCCTAAAATAAAGATCATCGATACGGTGTGGGATATCGAAAAGTATCCCAGGGGAATGGAGCATGCCCACCAAACCGATATCGCCAAATCGTACTGCAAAGGCGATTGGCTGTTCTACCTGCAGTCGGATGAACTCATTCACGAAGAGGATCTGCCCGTTATCCGGAACAGGTGCGAGGAATTGCTCCATGATGACGAAGTAGAAGGATTGCTTTTTAACTATATTCATTTTTGGGGCGACTATAGCCATATTCAGAACGGACATTGCTGGTACCGGAAGGAAATCCGGATCATCCGCAACCGTCCCGAGATTCATTCCTGGGTATCGGCGCAATCGTTCCGCCGTATACCTGAATTCGACGGAATACATTACCGCCAAAAGGAGAATACCTTTAAGCTCAAGGTTGCTGAGGTTAATGCACGGGTGTTTCATTACGGCTGGGTGAGGCCGCCTAAAGTGATGAACAGGAAAATAAAGGTCTTCACCACCAACCACAAGGGAGAAAAAGTGGTTAGCGAAATGGAGAAGAACGATGGTTTCAAGGGCAATTTCGACTATGGCAACCTCAGTAAAATAACTGCTTTTAAAGGCAGCCATCCGGCAGTTATGAAGGAATGGATGAATGAATTCAACTGGGCTGACGACCTGCGTTATACAGGCGTGAGAAAAAGCCTGAACAAGGTGATTATGCGGCACGACCGGTTAAAATATGTCATCATCAGCTGGATTGAAAAGAACCTGTTGTTTGGCGCCAGGCTGGGTGAGCCAAAGAACTACATCCTGTTGAAACGCTGATATGTAATTTTTCGTTTACCTTAGCATTTCACAGGCTCATACCATACGCAAATGAAAGAGTTTTTTAAACTGCTGAAGGAGTATATCCCGCC
>CAZYDI010000109.1:0-9352 GCA_964646255.1 uncultured Bacteroidales bacterium | reverse complement strand
CTGGTCTGCTACCTGAAACAATCTGAAACAATCTGAAACACTTGAAACTCTCCCTACGCCCTACTTGACGCTCAACGCTCTACGCAATACGCTCCCTCTCTCCCTCCAGTCTTCGATCTTGGATCTTGGATCTTTGGTCTTCGACCTTCAGCCTTCAGCCTTCAGCCTAAACTCCTATACCGCTAAACAGCTAAACCGCTAAAACCTAATGTTCATTCAATCCCGGGGTTTTGAAAACCCTGAATGCCCCGGTACTGTCAGCATAAACCAGGTAGGCATCCAAAAATGAATGCTGCTTAAGGAAAGCAACCGATTTATCGAGCCCCATTACCATGAGTGCGGTGGCATAGGCATCAGCGGTGGAACAATCATCGGCAATTACCGTGGCACTCAACAGGTTTGAAATGATGGGATAGCCTGTAGAAGGATTTATGGTGTGAACGTATTTTATCCCGTTTTTCTCGTAGTATTTGCGGTAATTCCCTGATGTTGCCAATGACTGGTTATCAAGGGCAATAATGGTCTGAAGATCGGCACCCGGCATGTTATTGCCTTCTTGTGGCTTATCAATTCCGATCTGCCATATACGGTTGCTTTGATTTTTGCCCTGTGCCCTCACCTCGCCACCAATTTCAACCATATAGTTCTTTATTCCTTTTTGCTGCAATAGCCCTGCAACAAGGTCAACCGTATAACCCTGTGCAATGGCATTTACATCGAGCACAATATTGCTGTCTGATTTAATCAGTCGGCCATTCCCCAACCTTACTTTGTCCATTCCAACAAGCCGGTGAAGCCGGTTGATGAGCATACTGTCAACTTCCATGGTATCGGAGGATCCGAAACCCAGCGCATTTACAATAGGCCCAACCGTTATATCAAAAGCCCCTCCTGTTGTATTATAAACCTCAAGTGATTTGTTAAAGACTTCGGTAAACAGTTCATCTGCCACTGTACCGGGAACATTGCGGTTAAATTTCGAAATAACCGAACCGGGCTGATAAATTGACAGCGAATTATCCACGCGGGAAAGAACAGAATCGATGGCCGCCTGGTAAATCGCTCCTTTTTCGCTTTCGTATGTTATCCGGTACGTTGTGCCCTGCGTAAAACCGTACAAAGAGATAAATTCAGCCCTTTTACCTGTCTTGCTTATCCAAAGTGCAATACAAAAAAAGACAACAATAAGGGTTAGTTGAACCAGGATATTTCGGTTTTTCATCCTCCAAAATCGTCAAAATCGACCATTTCATCAGGTACACCAAGATCGTACAACATTTTCTGCACGGCATCATTCATCATGGGAGGTCCGCAGAGGTAGTATTCCACATCTTCGGGAGCCTCATGCTTGCTAAGATACTTGTCATAAAGCACCTGGTGAATGAAACCGGTATATCCTTCCCAGTTATCTGCTGCCACGGGTTCCGAGAGGGCTATATTGAATTTGAAATTAGGAAAATCCTTTTCTATTCTCCTGAAATGCTCCTCATAAAAAATTTCGCGTTTCGACCGGGCGCCATACCAATAGCTGACTTTCCGGTTGGTTTTAAGGGTGTGGAACAAGTGGAAGATATGCGAGCGTAAGGGTGCCATACCGGCACCTCCGCCAATGTACACCATTTCGCGGTTGGTATCTTTGATGAAGAATTCACCAAAAGGCCCTGATATCATCACCTTGTCACCGGGCTTGCGCGAGAATATGTAGGAAGAGCAAATGCCGGGAGGAACGTTCTTAAAACTGCCCGCGGAACGATCCCATGGCGGCGTGGCAATCCTTATATTCAGCATTACAATATTGCCTTCGGCAGGATGGTTGGCCATGGAATATGCCCTGAAGGTTTCCGTGGTGTTTTTTATGCCAAGGTCCCACATTTTGTTCTTATCCCATTCATCCCTGAACTGTTCCTCAACCTGAATATCCCTGAAGCTCATTTCATATGTCGGAACGTCAATCTGGATGTATCCGCCCGATTTGAATTTCAGTTCCTCACCGGGGGGCAGTTTAACAACAAATTCCTTAATATAGGTAGCCACATTGTTGTTGGATACCACTTCGCATTCCCATTTCTTAATTCCCAGCACTTCTTCGGGAACGTGAATTACCATGTCCTCCCTTACTTTAACCTGACATCCTAATCGCCAGTTATCATTAATCTGACGACGATTAAAGAATCCAACTTCGGTAGGCAATATTGATCCGCCGCCTTCAATAACCTGGCATCGGCATAAACCGCAGGTTCCACCTCCGCCGCATGCTGACGGAAGGTAAAGACTTTCCTGGGAGAGGGTTGCCAGTAAATTTGACCCGGGTGCTACCTCAAGTTTTTTCTCACCATCATTAATATCAATGTTAACCATGCCTGCTGCGGTAAGCTTCTTTTTTGCATACAGCAGCATGACAATCAATAGAAGTATAATACCAAGAAATACCGCAATACTGAGAAGGATTATCTGTACAAGGCTCATAAATCTTCGAATTTAAATTTTTATACCGCTGAAACCCATGAAGGCTATAGCCAGCAACCCGGTTATGATGAAGGCAAGTCCCAGACCTTTCAATGGACCCGGCACATTGGAATATTTGAGTTTTTCACGGATAGCAGCAAGTACAAGAATTGCAATAGCCCAGCCAAATCCGGCACCAAAACCATAAACGGAAGCTTCAATGATGGTGCCATATTCACGTTCCTGCATAAACAACGCAGCGCCAAGCACGGCGCAATTTACCGCAATCAGCGGAAGAAAAATTCCCAGTGCATTGTACAAAGCAGGAGCAGATTTTTCCACTACCATTTCAATGAGCTGCACTATAGCGGCAATAACAGCAATAAACAATAAAAAACTAAGGAAACTCAGGTCGACATCGGCAAATTGCGGCCCAAGCCAGCTTAAAGCCCCTGCTTTAAGCAGGTAATTCTCCAGGAGCCAATTTACGGGAACGGTAACAGTAACCACGAAAATTACCGCAATACCAAGGCCCAGTGATGTTTTAACGGTTTTAGAAACGGCCAGGTAGGAACACATTCCCAGAAAATAGGCAAAAATCATATTTTCTATGAAAACATTCCGGATAAATAAATTAAACAGGTTCTCCATTGCGCAGCTCCGTTAAGATTTATTAATAAGTTTAGTGTTCAAACCCCGCTGAATCCAGATAATTATACCTATGGTTATCAACGCCATGGGTGGTAAAATCATCATGCCATTATCCTGGTAACCGGCTTCATAAAAACCCGGAGGAATGATTTGAACACCCAGCAATGATCCACTGCCGAATAATTCACGGACAGTGCCAACAACGATAAGCACCAGGCCATAACCGGCACCATTTCCTATACCGTCAAGAAATGATTCCCATGGCTTATTGCTCATGGCAAAGGCTTCGAGACGGCCCATAAGGATGCAGTTGGTAATGATGAGTCCGACGAAAACCGACAGTTTTTTGCTCACGTCATATACATAAGCCTTCAATATCTGGTCCACAACAATGACAAGAAATGCAACAACAACCAATTGTACAATAATCCTGATGCGTGGTGGAATGGTTTTTCTTCCGAGCGAAATGATCAAGTTGGAGAAAGCAGTGACAATCATCACTGAAAGTGCCATTACAATGGAGGGCTTCATTTGAACAGTAACGGCAAGGGCCGAACAAATTCCCAAAACCTGTACGGTTATTGGGTTTTCATCGTTTATCGGATTAAGAAGTAACCTGAGGTTTTTCATATTACATACACGATCGTTAGTTCATTTTGAAATATGTTTCATATACTACCAGGCTCGAATCAAGCATCGCTTCAAGTCCATGACTGGTAATGGTACCACCCGATATGGCATCTACCTGGTGTTCCGATGAGGGATCGGCACCGCCCTTTACTACTTTTACCGAAATAAATTCACCTTTATCATTGAAAATTTTCTTACCACTGAAAGGGTTCATAAAAAAAGGCTGATTAATTTCTGCGCCCAGGCCCGGAGTTTCACCTTTATGATCGAACATCACGCCATATATGGTGTTGAAACGCGGCTCTCCTTCTGCATGACCATCATTCCTAAGGAATGAAACATAACCCCAGATAGGTCCCCACAATCCTTTGCCATATACAGGGATTACGATAAATGCGCTGTCGCCCTTTTTTGCCTCAAAGGCAGGAAGATTGCGCTGAAAAGGTTTTTTCTTCAATTCAGCCCTGAGGTTAACCACGAAAGGATCCACATCTTCAACCTTTTCGCCCTTTATGTTAAGTGTATAGGTGTCGGTGATGTATTTATCGTACAGTTCAACAGCATTGGATACATCACTGTTAATATGCAGCGATGTAAGAATATTCTGTTTCTTTTCTATTTCAACGTTTTTATCCTGGGTTGGTTTAAGCGCTGTGGCAACCAGGGCAAGCACTGTGGCTACAACAAGCGCAATTATTGTTGAATACAGGTAAGTATATGAATTACTTTGGACGTTCATATGGCTATTGTTTTACAGTGGATATTCCGTTCAGTGCTTGAGCCTTTTTAAAACGCCTCATCCTCTTGTTAGCGTTGGCATCAACAACGTAATAATCAATGAGTGGAGCAAAAACATTCATCAGGAGAATGGCAAGCATCATACCTTCGGGATATGCGGGATTTAATACCCGAATGAGTATAGCCAGTATTCCTGTTAGCAGCCCGTAAATCCATTTTCCTTTTTCGGTTTGTGAAGCAGTAACAGGATCGGTTGCCATAAACACTGCACCAAACATAAAACCACCATATAGTAAATGTGTAATTGCAGGCAGTTTCATGTATTCATTAGCAGCAAAAATATTGAAAATTAATCCCATGAAAAGTCCACCGGCAAACGTTGCGAGCATAATTTTCCAGCTTCCTATACCCGAATAAAGCAAAATGGCAGCACCAATGAGGATGGCCAGTTTTGATGTTTCGCCGATAGATCCCGGAATGAAACCCAGGAAAGCGTCCATCTGGTTGGGCAAATTATCCGATATATTAAGGGCAAGGTTCCCGAGCGGTGTTGCACCCGAAAATCCATCAATTACATTGTTCCCCTCCTTTAAACCGGCAATCCATACTTTATCGCCCGTCATATCGCCCGGATAGGCAAAGAAAAGAAAGGCCCTTGCAGTAAGTGCCGGGTTAAGGATATTCATTCCGGTACCACCGAATACTTCCTTGCCAATAATTACAGCAAAGGCGGTTGAAACGGCTACGGTCCATAGCGGCACATCAACCGGCATTACAAGGGGAATGAGCATGCCGGTAACCAGGAATCCTTCATTTACTTCATGATCACGAACCTGGGCAAAAATGAATTCAATGGCCAACCCGGTTACATAAGATACAATGATGATGGGGAGTACTTTTAAAAAGCCAAAAACGAAAGTCTGCCAGAAATCAGCGTTTTGCCCGATGGAAAGAAAATGCTGGTAGCCGCTGTTGTACATGCCAAACAACATACACGGAATGAGCGCGATGATTACAATGGTCATGGTGCGCTTCATATCAATGCTGTCGCGAATATGTGAACCTGATTTTGTCACCTTGTCGGGGACAAACAAAAAGGTTTCGAAGGCATCGAAAGTCGACCGGAATTTTTCGAACTTCCCCCCTTTTTCAAATTCCGGTTTTATTTTGTCAAGAAATTTTCTTAATGACTTCATGTTGGAATATTATCGATTTTAACTCATTTCTTTTTTCATGATGTCCATTCCCTTGCGAATAAGGGCCTGCATCTCGGTTTTGGAGGCGTCTATGAATTCGCACAATGCAAAATCCTCTTCAACTACCTCATAAATACCCAGCCTTTCCATGTCATCAATATCCTCGGCGATAATGGCCTTAAGCAATTGCATGGGGTATATATCAAACGGAAAAACTTTTTCATACATACCGGTGAGCACAAATGCGCGTTGTCCTCCATTAAGGTTAGTATCGAGCGTGTACTTTTTTGACGGTGTGAGCCACGACCAGAACAAACGGTAAAAGCTGTACTTGTTAAATCCGGGCAATGCCCATCCAAGGAATTCAGAATGCTTACCTTCGGGAATTACTGAGATTTGTGCATCATAATATCCAAGGTAGCCGCTATGGTTCACTTTGGTGCCGGTTAACGGGTTTCCGCTGATGAAACGGAGTTCCGATTTCTGGATGTTTCCATCAACAATACTCTTCACCGATGTACCGGCAATTACCCTGTAATACCTTGGATTCAACACTTCCGATCCGGTTAGGGCAACTATTTTTGATGCATCATAGATACCTTTATTAAAGAGCCTGCCTATGATAATTACGTCCTGCGGGTTGATTACCCAAACCACTTCACCTTTGTTGATGGGATCGATGCGCTGGATATGCACGCTGCTGTTTCCTGCAGGGTGAGGACCCTTAAAATAATTGGTCCTGGCGTTTTTAACCTGCGTATACGCTGACGATGCCGGATATTCACTGCTGACGTTAACATGAACCGTGCCGCTTGTAAGTTTTGACAGGGCATCCACACCGGTCTGAAAATCCTGTTCCGAACCCTGGATGATAAAATCATAATCGGGTGCCAGGGGTGCTGTATCAAAAGCAGATATAAACACTGATTTTGGTTGAACAGCCGGATCGGCAATCACATTATAAGGCCTTTGTCTTATGGCAGGCCATATTCCGCTAAGGAGCACCCGGGATTTTATATCATCAGCGGCCATGTCGAGCGGATTGCCTGTGACAAAGGATTCATACTGGATGGTTGTATCCGGCTTTACAACAACCTCGAGGATCATCCTGCGCTCGCCACGGTTTATTGCTGTAACAGTGCCGCTTACCGGTGATGTAAAACGGATGTCGGGGCGGGCCTTATCTACAAACAACGTCGTACCCGCTTTTACAGCCGATCCTTCCCTGACCTCAAGTTTTGGAACCAGTCCATGAAAATCGGTTGGTTTTAAAGCATAAAGCTCGGGGTCATTCGCTTTTCCGAAGAACCGTTCAGCTTTACCCGATAGGTTAATATCTAACCCTTTGGTGATTTTGAATATTTCTGGCATCAATAATGCTGTATTTTTTCACGCCCCAAAAATAGATAATTTTGAAAAAGTGCTGCCTTCAAAGGCGGAATATTTCTTCAACTATTGGGTATTTACTTTTTATTTACTTTTGACACTATGCTTATACCATTTGTAAAAATTGAGCAGGCAGGCATTTTAGCATTCCGCACAATACTTCTTCTTATTGTTATCGGAATAACAAAAGAAAACGCATTTGGTTTACCCATACCCAACCCGGGCAAAGACACTTTATTCAACACAGTATCAGACAAAGACCTGCAAACTGTTTTGCTTAAAAGTGCCGGATGGGAATTCTCATTGCCGATTATTGAATTGGGCAGCGACCAGCAACTTGAGCTGCGTTTTGATGATTTTACCGATGAAACCCGCCGCTTTGCCTATACCCTTATCCATTGCAATGAACATTGGATAAAAACCGAGGCTCCCATGCAGGAATACATTGAAGGCTATGAATATGGAACAATAACCGATAAAACAACTTCCTTTAACACCACATACAGTTATACCCATTACCGCTTGCAATTCCCCGATGAAACAATGAAACCGGTAATCAGCGGCAATTATGTTATTGTTGTGTTCAATGAAGATGACCCGGAGGAGATTTTCCTCATGCGCAGGTTTTATGTTGCTGAAAATGCAGTGAGTATTAATGCACAGGTAAAAATGCCGGGATATGGCATGTACAGGCTGATGAGCCAGCAGGTTACCGTTGTTGTTGACTATAACAACAATGAAATTACCGACCCGGTTAAGGAGATAGGCATGGTGGTTATTCAGAATAACAGGTACGACAAACAATATAAACCAGTAAAACCCTATGCAGTGCAACAAGGAACCATCGTATTCACCGGGCCGGATGACGGCATTTTTTGGGGTGGGAATGAATTCCGGAGCCTTGACATTAAAAGCATGAAATACCAAACCGAGAACCTTGCTGAGATCAGCTTTGAGAATCCGTACTACCATGTATACATGAAACCGGATGAGGGGCGCTCCGGCAAACCCTTTTTCAGCAAAACGGATTTGAATGGCAGTTTTTATGTTTCAAAGGAAAAAGCAACTGACCGGCATACCGAGGCAGATTACATATATGTGCATTTTGTGCTGAAAATGCCCCTGATGTATGCAGAGGATAAAATATACGTGGCCGGCGAAATCACCGGCTGGCAATACAATGAACGATACCGGATGCAATTCAATGAAGTAACCGGAAATTTTGAGAAAAGATTATTGCTTAAGCAGGGGTTGATAGATTACTGCTTTGTAAGCAGCGATGGCAATTCCAGTCCTTCAGAGTATGAAATTGAAGGAAGTTTTGCCGAAACGGAGAATGACTATGCGGTTTTTGTGTACTGGCGCGACGCACGTTCAGGGTTTGACCGCCTGCTCGGATTTCAACTCATAAAATGACCGGGGGCCTGGATGAAAGAAAGTATTCTGCTCCTTTTGATTGCGTTTACCTGTACACTGTTCAATAGTCCCGCCTTTTATCTGCCCATAAGGATTTCAGACCGGAAAACCGTGGAGGATATCAGGCTTACGGCAATTGGAGGCTTTGGCTTGCCCAGAAAAGAAAGGCCGGGCGTTCCTGCGCATCTTCACACCGGAATCGATATTAAGCGCCCATCGGCCAACTACCATGATGAACCGGTATTTTCAATTTATCCGGGTACGGTAATCAGTATCAGGAATGACGGGCCTTATGCACAGATAATTATTGAGCACGGAGGCAATCACAAATTCTGGACCGTTTATGAGCATGTGGCAGGTATACGGCCAAAGCTGTTTGAAACGGTTGATCCTGGCATACCAATAGCCCGGTTTATGAATAAGGACGAACTGAATAAATATGGCTGGCAGTTTGATCATTTTCATTTAGAAATACTTAAAGTGAAACCAATACGGCTGAAATACGATCATACCAAACCCATGCGGCAATATTCCACATACGGCCTGATATGTTTCACCCCGGAGGATCTGGACAGGCATTACCATAACCCTGTTGAATTCCTTAAACGGAAGTTGTAAGAAATACTAGAGTTGTCTTCTGGTCTGCTGGTCTTCTGGTCTGTTACCTGAACCTACTGAACCGAACCCAACGAAGTCGGGCGAGCTCAGCGCAGCTAAACCCCTGTAACTTCTTTTCGCTCCCTCACTCCCTCTCTCTCTCCGCTTTACGCTCGTTCCGGTCTCAAAGTCTCCAAAGTCTCCAAAGTCTTCAAGTCTTCAAAGTCTCCAAAGTCTTCAAGTCTTCAAAGTCTCCAAAGTCTTGAGACCTGAAGACAACCAGACCTGAAGAC
>CAZYDI010000108.1:3781-9420 GCA_964646255.1 uncultured Bacteroidales bacterium | reverse complement strand
CTTCTGGTCTTGGCTCTTCGTTCTTAGATCTATCTAAAAAAAGCCCCTCCTATTATCGGAGGGGCTTTTGCACATAAACCTAAAAACCACAAATTATTACTTCTGACGATTTTTATAAATCTCTATAGCCGGGGTTCTGATAATCATATAATTCCTGATCGGTTAAATCCATTGCATCAAATTGTCCGAGAGGAATTGGCCTCAGATAGTGATACAGTTCAATGGTACGGTTAACTGTTGTAGGGGTATGATCTCCTTTAACCGAACTGCAAATCTGGTAACTACCAGCCCTGGTTGCCCAGGTTTGTGTACGAACCAGGTCAAACCAACGGTAACCTTCGCCAAAGTACTCACGGGAACGTTCATCAAGTATATAGTCGATGGTTATTACTGCCGGTGTTGCAGCAACCATAGCGGCACTGTTGTCCTCAACTTTGGCAACGTTTCCGTTATTATCCCAGCGCCATTTTCCGGCGCGGGCACGGATTACATTAATCAGGTCATAAGCCGTCTTTCCTGCTTCGGTTGTGGCCCCTTTAACAGCAGCTTCTGCAGCAACAAAGTACAATTCTGAAAATTTGCAGATATTGAAAGGACGGGTTGAGCCGGCATTGGGCTGACCGAGTCCGGTACCGTTATCGGTACGATATACACCCAATTTCCATAAGCCCGGATAAACAACCCTGCTGATTCCCATTGGTGAAATAACATAATCTGATCTGCCGGCAAGTTTACCCGCGCCAATATTATTCCTGGCAGGGAACTTTCCGTTAAAAGTATTGCGCTGTGCTTCTGTGTACATTGTGCCTACTGTATCAGTGATATAGTCAATAGGTGTTGCAGGTTCTTCATCAAGGAAAGTTAGTATAGGATTTCCCGGTACAACGGGCATATCATAGGCATTATACAAAGTGGCTTTTCCGGCATCCGGTGGATTCTTTGTCCAGTTGCCCCTGTATACCGTTGTAAAAGTACCATCATAACGTGAATCGTTTGTTTTATCAGCAAACGTTTCTGTAATAACATTAATGGTCGGACACATACGGGTCCAGGGACGGCCGAGATGCTGTTCTGCCTCACGCTGTACGGAAGAAGTTAGAGGGTATTTGCCATCAGCACCAATAACCGGATTAGTAGCGCTTCTAATTTCAGTATAATTCCAGGTCATCATCCATACCGCAAAATTATCAGGAGCACCGCCACTTCCATAGGTCAGGCTGCCTCCGTTATACCTTTCGCTTGATTCTGTATGATCGGCATAAAGAAGGATTTCTTTATTGCGGTCATTCTGTGCAAGGTTCACATCATAATAAGTATCCATGAGGCCAAACGATCCGGGATCATCTATTGCATCAACGGCAATATCATAAGCCTGTTGAAAATACCATGAGGCATTATGACCATCAGGATCAGTTCTTGGCGTTTCAGGATAGGTTGGGATATTATTTGGATTTTCAAGCCACCAGCCATAAGTCAGGTATGCTTTGGCCAGAATCAAACGTGCAAGTGTTTTTGTTGCTCCCCCGGTAACACGACCAGAGGCTGGCAAATTTTCAATAGCAATAAGTAGGTCAGGGAAGATAGCCCGGGTATAAACCTCAGGAACTGTATTTCTTCTTGAGTATCTGCTTGGAGCTGTATTGAATTTCAATTCACCGGCTCCCTGATCCAGCGGTACACCGCCAAAAGTCTGAACCAGTTGAAAGAAGTCGAAAGCCCTGAAGAATCGTGCTTCAGAAATCAGACTTTCATCTATACCTGCTGCAGAACCGTTTTCAATAATACCTGAAGCATTGTTGATATTGGCATAAGCAGTTCCCCATAAAACATCCGAGCGACTTGTTGAAGGAGTAAGGGTACCCGCACCTGACAAATCGTGATCCTTAAAATTTCCATCGGCGCTCTGGGCATAAGTAGCTTCATCAGTACCGGTAAGGCAGGCGTTGTAATAATATGCCTGGCCGTAAATGTATCTCAGGTGTGCATACATACCGGTTAGGCCACCCTTTATGCCTTCTTCAGTCTTAAAAAAACCGGGTTCAAAAATAGTGCGCGGCTGTTCATCCAGAATATCTGAGCATGACAGCAGGAACACAGTCAACAGGAGTGTTCCTAAAAATGATTTTATATGAAATCGTTTCATAATCAGTCTTAATTAAAAGGTTAAGTTTAAGCCAATCAAATAATTCCTTGTTGAAGGCGTATTGGTACCGATGGTGAGCAACCTTCGGGGGTAAGCTCCCGTTGTTGCTGCATTTTCGTCACCGTATGAATTGGCTTCAGGATCCATACCTGAAATATCTTTGTATGGTGAGAAGAATACAAACGGATTTTGTACAGTTGCATAAACCCTAAGTTTTGTCACGCCTACTTTACCCACGAGGTTGTTCGGGAGTGTATATCCAAGGGTTATATTCCTTATTTTTAAATAACCGGCATCAAAATAGCCAAGCGTTGAGCCATACTTAGGATTGTCACCTGATATGGGGCCTGCAGGATTTGGGAAGTCAGCATCCGTATTTTCCGGAGTCCAGTAATCCACATCTACATTTCCTCTTCTGCCGGTAAGCAGGTTCAGGTAGCCGGAGGCCGAATAAAGTGAGCTAATTAGAATACCTCCATGTCTGAATGCGCCAACAACACTTAAATCTAAGCCCTTATAGGCGAAACGTGTGTTGAATCCGCCCTGGAATTTAGGATCTGCATCCATAATCTGACGGTCGGCAGCACCAATCATTCTTACAGGTGTACCATCTTCATTATAATCACCGGTATATCTTACTTTGATCATTCCAGGCATACCAGCAGCACCTTCAAGATTAGTAAGGTAGGGATCGCCTTCCTGCCAAAGACCAATTTTTTCATAATCGAAAATGTTGTTCAGGGGATGTCCGACGAAAAGCCAGTCACTTTCATTGCGTGTTTCTCCTGAGGCTAACTGGGTAATTTCATTTTTGTTGGAATACAGGTTAAATCCGGCCTCCCATGAAAAACCACTCAGATTTTTAATGATAACCCCATTCAAGGTGATTTCAAACCCCTTGTTTTCCATAGCACCAATATTCGACAGTACCCTTGTTACCCCATTGGTGGCAGGTAATGTTTGGTACAAAAGAACATCTTCGGTATTGGTAATATAGTATTCAATTGAACCTGACAAACGATCGTCAAACAAACCAAAATCTATACCATAGTTCCAGGTTTTCGAGAATTCCCAACCCAATTGATCGTTGGATAACAAAGTAACAAGATAACCTGTTGCGTATTGTGAACCAAAATTATAATCCCTGGTTCCAAGTTCTCCTGCGGTTTGGTAAGGGTTAACAGACTGGTTGGATGTTTGCCCGAAACCTACGCGAAGCTTAAGGGAGGTAATAGGTATAATGCTTTCCATAAAAGCTTCGTTACCAATATTCCATCCCGCAGACACAGCAGGATAAGTATGCCATTTATGTCCTTCGGCAAGCACAGAAGATCCGTCTGACCTCATGGCTACACTCAACATATAACGATTGTCATATGAATACATCAAGCGTGCCATATAGGATAATAGTCCACGTTGTGTATAATTTCTGTTTTCTTTATTAACCGTTATTTCGTCAAGGGCTGTCCCCAGGTTATAATATTGGAAGAAATCGCTGGGAATATTACGCCCATTTATAGCGGTACGTGTATATCTGCTTTGTTCTGCAGAATACAGACCGGTAAAATTAACCTGATGTACTTCAGCAAAAGTACGATCATAAATGATCAGGTTTTCAACGGCCCAGTTCCATGACTGATTAATATCAATTGAACCCGATGATATGGTTTCGGGATTGGTTGCTCCGATTCCCTTACCTGTATAATTACCATTATTGTTCTGGGTAAGACCCAACCCAAGGTTAATCCTGTATTTTAAACCTTCAATCCAGGGAATTTTCACTTCACCATAAATTGAATTGAAAGTACCAAAACGCCTGAGATCACCTACATAGGTTTCGTCCATGTCTTCCAGCAATTCCTTGGTCCATACATACTGTTGGTCAGCGGGCAGGTTAACAATTCTCTTAAGGCTGCCATCATCATTGTATGGGTTTGCTATTGGTGACATGCTTAACACACCGTATAAACCTACCTGGTTGCCGGTATTAATGCTATAATTGTTATTGCTGCTTAAGCCAAAGGATAAATACTTACCAACCTGTTGATCAAGTGCTGCACGCATCGAGAAGCGTTTGTATCCTTGCGTGGGAACAACTGCTTCCTCATTGTAATAACCCATACCGAAATTGTACGAACCGGTTTCAGTACCACCACTGATGCCAATATCATGGCTGTTCACGCTTCCGTCCCTGTAAAATAAATCCTGCCAGTCGGTATTAACATCATCAGCTTCGTCGATACCATTGGAGTACTGGCCTCTGAGAGCACGCAATTCTACAAATTCAGGACCTTCCATCATTGGATATGGCGCAAATACTTTCTTCAGGCCATAATAGCCATTATAATTAATAGTGGCTTTTTTGCCTTTGGTACCTTTAATGGAGTTAACTATGATAACGCCATTGGCACCACGTGAACCGTAAATTGCTGTTGCAGAGGCGTCTTTAAGAATATCAACACTCTTAATGTTGCTTGGATCAATATCACCCAATGAACCACCAAAAGGAATTCCGTCAAGTACAATCAAAGGATTGTTGTCGGCTTGAATAGAACGTGTACCACGAACGCGGATCTGCATGGTGGCACCAGGTTTTGTTGATACCTGCGACATTTCAACCCCTGAAACGCGTCCTTGTAATGCGTTCGTAATGTTTGACGCCTGTACTTCTTTAACAACTTCTTCTTTAATGGAAGCCACCGAACCGGTTACTGCTTCCTTGCGCTGTGTACCGTAGCCGATTACCACAACCTCTTCAAGGGAGGTTATGTCCGGGGACATTGACACATTTATTACAGTTTGTCCTGCTACAGCTACAGTTTCAGACAGAAAACCAACGTACGAAAATACAAGGTTTGCATCTGCACCAGGCACAGCCAAAGAATACTTACCATTGGCATCGGTAATTGTGCCTTGCTGAGTGCCTTCTACAACTACATATACACCTACCAGGGGAGCATTATCCTGGTCGGTTACCGTTCCTGTCACCGTAATCGGTTGCAGGTTTCCTGCTAAGCTCTCCCCGTAGGGTACAGCTTTTACCAAAAGCGCGTTCATCATAAGCACCAGGAAACCCAGCGCCATCAGAACAGGCTTTGCTTTTGTGCATTTTGTGGGAAAAATACACGTCATCACTTTGTTAATCATAGAAATTGAGTTTTAGGGTTAATTTGAAATAAATCAAACGTTAAAAATCACAAAGGTTCGTACTCATTACCAGGTTATTGGACATAATTTTAAATTTTATATAAATAATAGGTATGAATAAAAATTCATCACTCTGCCCAACAAACTGAAAATTGGCAAACAAGATACAAAAGTTTTTAATACATGCAACCGATTGCAATAAAAATTACTCTTTTATCTGAAATATTCGTTCATTAGAGGCGAAATATCCTATCTATAGTATAATTAGGAGTTAAAATATTTTATTGCAAACGGTTGCAGTGCGCCTACGGGTCGATGATCGAAGATCGAAGATCCAAGATCGAAGATC
>CAZYDI010000108.1:2353-3681 GCA_964646255.1 uncultured Bacteroidales bacterium | reverse complement strand
GATCGAAGATCGAAGATCCAAGATCGAAGATCCAAGATCGAAGATCAGAAGGCCGAGAGGAGTGAGGGAGCGAGGGAGCGAGGGAGCGAGGGAGAGAGGGAGCGAAGTGGAGAGAGCCGTTTCAGGAGTTTCAGGAGTTTCAGGCTACAGGCTGAAGACTGAAGGTCGCAGACCAAAGATCCAAGATCCAAGATCTAATATCTAATATCTAATATCTAGTATCTAATAAAGACGGAACCCATTATCGGTTCCGTCTTTTTCAGATACAGAAAGCAGAGAAAAAACAATTATACTGTTTTTTCAATACTCCATACAAATGCTCTGACGCCAACCTCCAGGTTTATGGCATCCATTTTCTTTACCTTATCCAATACCACATCCACCAGTTCGTCATCAACGATGGTTAGCGTGGCAGAATTCATCTCGGGCCAGGTGTGGGTTCCATGCCTGGGTTCACCTGTTTTGCTGCCGGCACCTATAACCTGTGGCCAACGGGTGTACCCTTTTATATTGAGTTTTTCAAGCATATACTCCACTTTTTCAGTAAGGGCCTGGTTGTATATAATCATTATTGCTTTCATGGTATTATCGGATTAAGCTTCCATAAATTCAAGTTCTTCAGTCTCTCTTGATTTGCGTTGTTCGCTCCTGCGAACAACATACCTGTATATTACAGGAACAATAACCAGCGTTACAAGGGTTGATATTGTTAACCCGCCGATTACGGCTACACCCATTGGCCTCCAGATTTCAGAGCCTTCGCCCTGGCTTAAGGCCAGCGGAAGCATTCCCAAAATTGTGGTGGCTGTAGTCATCAATACCGGCCTCAAACGTGAACGGCCTGCATGCTTTATGGCATCATCCAATTCATTGTTCCGGTCGCGCATCAGATTGGTCATGTCAATCAACACAATTGCGTTCTTCACCACAATACCTACAAGCATAATGGCTCCCAGCATGGCTATCACGCTAAGTGTTGTATTTGTAATCAGCAGTGCCAGAATTACTCCGGTAAAGGAGAATGGTATGGAGGCCATGATGATAAGCGGCATTTTGAGTGATTCAAACTGTGCTGCCATAACTATATATACCAATATTAAACTTACCAGCAACAGCATAGCCAGGTCGGCCATGGATTCGGTTAAATCCTCATAGGCCCCTCCTACGTCAATCATTACACCGGCAGGAATGTCCATTTTATCCAATTCTGCCTGTACGTTGGTTGCCATTTCACCCAAGGGGACCTTATAAGGCGTAACAGAAACGGTAACCAATCTTTCACGCCGCTTTCTTTCCACATTGGGAGGCGACCAGAATTCTTCGATCTT
>CAZYDI010000108.1:0-2253 GCA_964646255.1 uncultured Bacteroidales bacterium | reverse complement strand
ATCTTTCACGCCGCTTTCTTTCCACATTGGGAGGCGACCAGAATTCTTCGATCTTGCCAATTTCGCCAAGTCGCACTATCCCGGCCACTGTAGGTATGGCAATGTTCTGTATATCGCTGATGGAGCTGCGAAATTCTTCATCAAACCTTACCACCATGTCGTATTCATTACCTGACTCGCGAAATTGTGAAGCGGTAAGTCCCACAATCCTGTTGCGGATAATGGAGGAAACCATGGCCGTGTTTAACCCGTGTTGCGACAGCTTATCCTGATCTAACGTAATACGTAATTCAGGTTTTGATTTTTCACGGCTAATGGAAACTTCACGGGCGCCTTCGAGTTTTTTGATCTTTTCGGAAACTTCGTTAGCCAACGCAGTAGTTACATCAAAATTGTAACCATAGATTTCTACATCAACCGCATTGGTTGATCCACCCATGCCCTGATCACCTGTAGTAACACTGTATTTTACTATTTCAGGCAACGTTGCAAGGTACTCGCGCATGGCTTCGGCAATCTCCAGGTCAGTTCGTTTCCTTTCAGACGGTTTGGTCAATGCCAGTGTTACATTAATGATGTTGGAACCTGAGTTCATGAAGAGCGCAGTGAAACCTGCATTGTCATCGGAACCAGCCGATACGGATGCAATGCTCTTTTCGGGTATATTCTCTTCAATAAATGCATCAATTTTCCGGGCGATTTTGGAGGTTTCGTCGAATCGTACACCGGCCTGCAATTCAATTTCAACAGATAGCTGCCCCTGGTCAGATTGCGGTATAAACTCTGTTTTAAGGAAAACTGCAGCAAGCAAAACGGAAACGACGAATAGTGCAATAGAGCCGAATGTTACAATTCTTTTATGATGCAAACTCCAGTTCAATGTTTTTACATAAAAATCATCTATCCAGTTGAGTAAAGGAGCGATGAGCTTCTCGTGGCTAAACCTGCCCGGTTTTTTTCTTTTTGATTCGAGTTTCAGCAATTTGGAACTGAGCATGGGTGTTATGGTTATGGCAGCCAATGCCGATGCTCCGATGGTAATGGTTACAATCCAGCCCAATTGTTGGAACATCACACCCATCATGCCTGATACCATGGTCATTGGGAAGAATACAGCTATAATGGTCATGGTGGCTGCAATCACCGCAAGCCAAACCTCATTTGTAGCATATATTGATGCCTCACGCGGTGTGCTGCCACGCTCTATGTGTTTGCTTATGTTTTCCAATACTACAATGGCATCGTCAACCACCATTCCAATGGCAATGGAGAGCGCGGACAATGAAATTATGTTAATGGTATTACCCGAGACCAGCAGATAAATAAACGCGGCTATCAATGATATTGGAATGGTGAGTACTATGATAAAGGTTGCACGCCACTTTCCTAAAAAGAACAGAACCACCAGCACCACGAAAATAAAAGCAAACATGAGTGCTTCTGTAAGGTTGTTGATGGAATCTGTAATATAATCACTGGTATCCCAAATGATGCTTATTTTAACATCCGATGGTAATTGCTTCTCCAATACGGCAAGCTCTTTGTTAAATTCACGGGCAATTTTCACGGTATTGGCACCCGACTGCTTCTGTACCATCATACTGATACCGGGTTGACCGTTGATTTTTTCCTCATATTTCATATCAGCGATGGAATCGAGCACTGTGGCAACATCCTTTACCCTGACAATTTTTCCCTGATAATTGCCGATAACAATATTCTTAATCTGGTCGCTTTCAGCAAACTCGCCCTGTATGCGAAGAGGATAACTCATTTCACCCATTTCCACCATGCCTGAAGGTGTATTCAGGTTTTCAGCGGCCAGTACCGATCCTATTTGTTCGATAGTTACATTGTAAGCCTCCATCCGGCGCGGATCGATATTAATGGATACTTCACGTTTAGGAACACCCAGCAGACTTATTGCACCAACTCCTTCGATGCGGTTGAGGGGATTAACAATTTTCTCTTCCAGCATATCCTCAATACCGGCATAACTGTCGCCGGCAGTAACCGCGTAGAAAAGAATAGGCATCATGTTGGTATTGAACTTGAAAATAACAGGATCTTCTGACCCTTCGGGAAGGAGTGATTCCACCATGGATAAGGCGTCGCGAACGTCATTGGCAGCTGCATCCAGGTTTGTCCCGTATTCAAACTCCAGGGTGACTACCGATACATTGTCACGGGATGTAGAGGTTATCTGTTTTACATCGCTTACGGTATTCAAACTGCTTTCGAGGGGTTCAGATA
>CAZYDI010000107.1:0-9740 GCA_964646255.1 uncultured Bacteroidales bacterium | reverse complement strand
TGAGCCCGATTTAGAATCTGTAGAACTTAATGAACAATGAGTAATGAACAATTAACAATGAGCAATATTAACTTGGAAATCAAAGTTTTATACCTCGTCCCTTTTTGCCCCCCTAGCTTCAGCGAAGGAGGGTGTCCCTTGTCCCTGCTCACATTCCACTGTAGAAAAAAAATAATTCGGGGTTTGGGGCTGAAAGCCCCATAATTAGGAAAAGCCATTTATATACCCGAAACTGCAGTTCGGGTATCGATAAGATATACAATAGTCTACAAGCTTTTTTAGGTGTCATAACGGATATTCATAAAAAATAAGTTAAATTTGCCCCGCGTTCATTAAATAGTATTTCTTATCCCGAAAGGTGGAGGGTATGGCCCTGCGAAACCTTAGCAACCCTTTTAATGTTTATCTTAAAAGAAGGTGCTAATTCCTGCTCCGAAAGGAGAAAGATAAGTCAAATCAGCATAAATCTCTTTTGACTTGCCGAAAGGGGTTTTTTTGTGCCCTTCCCCGCCTTATTATCCTTATTTAATTATGAAAAAGAACATTAAACTCGGTGTTTTCGGTTTTGGTTGTGTAGGCCAGGGACTTTATAATGTATTGCATCAGACCAAAGGCATCAGTGCCGAAATAAAGAAAATCTGCATCAGGCATCCGGAGAAACCACGGCCTATTGACGCTTCTTTTTTTACCACCCGTCGCGGGGACATACTGGATGACCCTGAAATTGATGTTGTAGTGGAATTAATTGACGAGGTGGATGCAGCGTTCGAAATTGTTGCAGCTGCTTTAAAGCAGGGCAAAGCTGTTGTTTCGGCCAATAAGAAAATGATTGCAGAGCATTTCGGAGAATTGATTGATTTGCAGAATACCTATAAAACTCCTTTCCTTTATGAGGCTTCCTGTTGTGCCAGCATCCCGGTTCTCAGAAACCTCGAGGAATATTACGACAACGATTTGCTCACCAGTGTTGAAGGAATACTGAACGGGTCAACCAATTATATTCTTACCCATATTTTCGAAAACAATAAACCTTTTGACGAGGCACTTCGTGATGCACAGCGAATGGGTTATGCCGAAAGCGATCCAACACTCGACATAAAAGCGCTTGACCCTAAATACAAATTGCTAATCATTCTGGTTCATGCCTTTGGCATAGTGTTGCAGCCACGTCAAATTTTTAACTTTGGTATCACCCGGATTAAGGATGCTGATATCCGGTATGCACGCGAAAAGGATGCCCGCATAAAGCTCATTGCCCGGTGCGGTAAAACCGAAAACAGGATATACGCGTATGTTATGCCCCAATTTATAGATGAAAATGATACGCTGAACAAGGTAATGTATGAATATAACGGCTTATTGATGGAGGGCGCTTTTTCAGAACACCAGTTTTTCATGGGCAAAGGGGCAGGCGGAAATGCCACCGGATCGGCGGTCTTATCGGATATTTCTGCCTTAACGTACGATTACCGGTATGAATATAAAAAACTGCACCAGCAGTTAAACCATGAATATTCCTACAGCATAATGCTGGAAGTGTATGTAAGCTATAATGGGAAAAGCCGGCCTGATACGGCCGATTTCGACAAGATATCGGAAAGGTATGAATCGGATAACTTCAGCTACCTGATAGGCCGCATTAACCTTCAGAAACTCATGGCGGCAAAATGGCTGAATGAACCTGATGTAAGCATAATACTTACCGGCAATAACTGAGCGATACAAAACAACTTAACCTGGGAGAAGAAAGGCGGGGCAACAGATCAATTCATCCTATTCTTCGTCTTCCGAAACATCATCACTGATTTCGAGGCTTTCAAAATTATCGAATTCATCAAAGGTTGAAGATTCCGATTCTTCCTCTTCCTCTGAAGGATTAACCCGCGGTAATTTAATGAGATAATATATGTCTTCGGTTTCAAAAGGAATTGCAACTTCAATTTCACCCCTTGGGTTGGTGAAGGTTATGGTTCTGTCCTCGTAACCATCGGGATATTTTTCTCTTAGTTTTTCAACCAATTCTTCAGACAGCTGTTCGTATGATTTTATAATTCTCTTTTTTGCCACGGTTTACAAGTGTTTAGTAAGTCCCAACTACCGGGGGTAAATTTATATAATTTTTAATTTTATAAACAAGGGCTTTAACGGATTATTTTTAAAAACAACGATCCCCGTTAATAGTTTTTTCTTACGCCTTTACATATATTGTGCCAGTGTTACAACCGCCAGTCGATTTCTTCCAAACCATGCTTGCTCAACAGTTCATTTGTTTTTGAAAAATGACGGCACCCGAAGAAACCATTGTATGCAGAGAATGGCGATGGATGAGCTGCTTTCAACACATAATGCCGGTTGGTATCAATAAGTGCTTCTTTTTCCTGGGCGAATCTTCCCCAAAGTAAGAAAATTAACCCCACCCTTTTTTCCGATAGCTTTGAAATCACTGCATTGGTAAAATTTTCCCATCCCTTTTTCTGGTGTGATCCTGCCTGGTTAGCACGTACCGTTAATGTTGCATTGAGCAGAAGAATACCCTGACGTGCCCATTTATCAAGGCAACCTGATGTTGGCACCGGTATTCCCAGGTCCTTTTGTATTTCCTTGAAAATATTCACCAGCGAAGGAGGCGGAGGAACACACTGAGGCACCGAAAAACACAGGCCATGCGCCTGGCCGGGACCGTGGTATGGATCCTGTCCCAGCAAAACAACCCTTACCTGATCGAAAGGGGTAAGTTTAAATGCATTAAATATTTGGCTGCCTGGCGGATAAATAGCATATTTCGCCTTTTCCTCAAGCAAAAACTCCTTAAGTTCAGCAAAATAAGGCTTGTCGAATTCCTCCTTAAGCGCTTCTTTCCAGCTTGGTTCTATCTGCGGGTTCACCTCCATTGTTGTGTTCTTTTAGAATTATTCGGGCCAGATTGGTGGCATGGCTGCCAATCACTTTAAGCGAACCTATTATTTCCATATGGGTACGGCTGCTCTCCACGGAATCTTCCACATCCATCTTCAGGCGGGTATAATGCTGTTTTTCGAGTTCAAAAAACTCCTGTCGGAACCGGTTGTACTTGTTTTTTGCTTTCCTTGCATCCGATACGGCTTTGGGCTTATTGCCTTCGTTAAAGGTGGCATAAGCCTCATACATGATATTCAGTGTCTTTGAATGAAAATCGATGATTTCCTGCTTGCCTTCATCGCTAAAGTTCATTTCGCTTTCACACCATTGTTCGGCTTTATTCAAAAGGTTTAAGGAGAGCACATCACCAATCTGCTCAACTTCATCAACAGCATGCATCATTTGGTATGCTTCCTGCACCTGCTCAGAGGTAACATCCTGCCGTATAATTTTCACCAGGTATTTATTGATGGCGTCACGCAAAAAATTCAACTCCTTTTCCCTGTCCCTGATTTTTTGAAGCATGCCTTTTTTCCTTTCCACAAAAGGTATCAGTATATCCTCGGTCATCCGCTGGGTAATCTCCATCATGCGCAAAACCTCCTGTCGCGCTACGCTCAGCGCCAGGGCAGGCTGATGGAGCAAGCCCTCATTAATATACCAGGTCGACAGTGCTGTATGCTTATCTTCACGAGTGGGGAAGATAGCATTGATAAACCTGGCATACGGCTTCGAAAAAGGCAGGAACAAAAAGGCAATAACAACATTGAATAATGTATGCGCATTCGCTATCTGGCGCGAAATGGCATCATTGTTTTCCACCGGAATTTTTTGAATGATTTCTACAAATGAAGGAATAAACCAAATAATGATCAGGGCACCGGAAAACTTAAACAGGGTGTGTGCCATGGCAACCTGCTTTGATTCGCGTGATCCGCCAATTGAAGCCAGGATTGCAGTTATGGCCGTTCCGATATTCGCACCGATAATTAACGGTACGGCAGCAGTTAGCGAAATAAGTCCCTGTGCCGCCAAAACAATGATAATTCCGATAAATGCGCTGCTGCTTTGTATCAGGGCAGTTAACAGCGTGCCAATGAGCACTCCGATAAACGGATTTTCAAGGCCCGAAAGCAGGCGGAAAAGGCGATCGGATTCCTTAAGGGGTTCCATACTCTGCGACATGATGTTCATGCCCAGGAACAGAATTCCAAAACCGAGAATGGTAATACTGATGCTGCGGATGCCAGGCTTTTTCGAAATGACGTATAAGAGGAAACCCAATGCCACTATGGTAAGGGCATAATCGGTAAGCCTGAAGGCAATGAGCTGGATGGTTATGGTGGCACCAATGGCGGCTCCGAAAATAATGCCAACGGTATTGCTGAACTTCATCAGCCGCGAATTGACAAACGTTACCAGCATAACGGTGGTGGCGCTGCTGCTCTGGAAAATGATGGTAGCCAGTATTCCGGTGAAAAAGGCAAAAAAGTTATTGGTGGTAAGGCGTGCAAGAAGGTTACGTATGCTGTTGCCGGCAGATTTTGTAAGGCTGTCGCCCATCATCCTGATCCCCATCAGAAACAATCCAAGGCCACCCAACAACCCTGATAACAACAAAACAACACTCCCCGTGCTGTTTGTTCCATTACCGGCATAACAGTTATGCAACACGATTATAAAAACCGCACACAACGTCAACCTTCTGAAATGGCAAATCATACACGGTTATTTTATCCGTTAAAAATAGCAAAAGATTTCTTATTTTTGAGATGTCATCAATTGCCTTCTACCAATGCCTAAAAAGAATAAGTGGACAATCGTACCATTTATATTAGCATCATGTATCGTTATTGCGCTGATCACCTACCTGGGTATACGGAAACCTTCAAAGCCTGCCGAACCCCTTAAGGCCATTCCGATCACGGCCTCAGTAATTGTAAAGATTAATGATTACCATGCATTGTACAAGAAAACCACCGGTGACAATGCCATCTGGAATGAAATAAAGCAAACACCGCTTTTTAACAGGGTAAATCAACAGTTGGCCTTTCTCGATTCACTCATCAGAACTTCTCCCGATGTTAAAGCGATATTCAGCAACACCCCTGTATTTACATCGGCGCATTTCACCGGCAGGGATAAAATAAGCATGTTACATGTAATGCACCTGCCCGGGGGTGTACATGCCAAGGACATCCGCGATATGATCAGCAGCGAGGTTGTCCGGTTCGGAACCATCAAAACAAGGAGCTACGAATCCATACCATTGTATGAAGTTGCACTGCTCAACCAATCGGTGGTGAACAACTTTTGTTTTGCTTTTTACCGTGATATTTTACTCGTCAGTTTTTCTGCCACCCTAATGGAAGATGCCATCAGGCAACTCATCAGCGATGAATCGGTTATGAACCTGGACGGCTTTGATGAAATTTATGCCACAGCAGGAAAAAATGTAATTGCCAATGTGTTCATCAATTTTCAGCAATTCCCTAAAAGCCTTTCAGCCTTTGTAAAAAACGAGTATAAATCCGAAGTCCGTGCTTTTAAAGATTTTGCAGGCTGGGCCGAACTCGATTTAAATACATTTTCCGACAAACTGTTGATGAATGGCTTTGTGAATCCCTCCGATTCGGTAGCCAGCATTGCAAAAATCTTTGCCCGGCAAACGCCTCAAAAGTTTACCGCCGATGAGATCCTGCCATCAACGACGGGTTCATTCCTTACCATGGGAATTTCCGATGCGGAGAAATATTTCGGGGATTACCGTGGCTTTTTAAAGGAGCACGGGCAGTTAACCGGTTATAATAACACCCTGCAATCGCTCAACAATGCCTATGGCACGCAATTCCCGGAACAACTGCTGAAACTTACGGATAAAGAATTTACCATTGGGTTCGACGGCAGCACCCCAAAAGGATCTGCACCCCGCATTTACGCACTGTTCCGCATCAGGAGCAAAACCGAAACTGAATCCGGGTTCAGGGATATTCTCAGTAAAATAGCCGCAACCGAATCCAAAACCATTGCTGATTATCATACGCGCTACCGGTTCGACGCCGAACTCGAATTTGACATTTACCACCTGCCGGTCCGCAAATTCACGGCCAAGGTTTTCGGCAGCATTTTCGGCGTACTCGACGAGCATTATTATACGGTACTGGATAATTATCTTGTATTTGCAGATAGCAGGGAATCGCTCAGGTACCTTATTCAAAGCAGCATTCTGAATAAAACCCTGCAAACCAACGCCGCTTATAAGGAGTTTGAAAACAACACATCGCCCCGGTCGAACCTTTGTTTTTACTGTAACTTAAGTTACGGACAGGGCTTTTATTCAACCTACCTTACGCAATTGATCAATAATCAATGGATGAATAACCTTGGTATATTCCAGCGTTTACAGGTTGCAGGTGTACAACTTTATTCCAGCAATGGAATGCTTTACTCCAACCTCCTGCTGAAACACTTATCATCATTTAAGGGAACAACCCAAACAGTGTGGGAAAGCAAACTCGATACCATAGCCAATTTCAAACCCGTGTTTGTAATGAACCATCAAACCCGAAAAAACGATGTTTTTGTACAGGACCTTAAAAACAATATTTACCTTATTAATCAGGCAGGAAGGATACTCTGGAAAATCCGGCTGGCAAACCGAATCAACAGCGAAGTGTTCCAGGTGGATTATTTCAGGAATGGCAAATTTCAGTTGCTGTTCAGTACTGAGGATGAATTGTACCTGATCGACCGCAATGGTAATTTTGTAGAGCGCTACCCGGTTAAGCTCAGGTCGAAGGCAACCTGCGGTGTTTCTGTTTTTGACTATGATAAAAGCCGTGATTACCGTTTGTTTATTGCATGCGAAGACCGCAAGGTGTATGCATATTCAGTGGATGGCAGCCTTGTTCAGGGATGGGAATTCGGCGAATCAGAAAGTGAAGTAACGCAACCGATAAACCATTTCAGGATAGGCGACCGCGATTTCCTTGTTTTCGGTGACAGGGTAAAAACCTATATTGTTGACCGGAAAGGCAATACCAGGGTAAACGTAGATACATATTTCCCCCTTTCGGTGAACAACAATTATCTGCTTGATTTGCCTGCCGGCGGAAAATCACCCGGCATCGTCACCACCGACACCACAGGAAAGGTATATTTTATAAGCTTTACAGGCGAAATAAAAACAGTGAAACTTTCGGACAATTTTTCTTCACGGCATTTCTTTGACTTTAAGGATCTCAATGGCGATAACAAGCCCGAGTATATTTTTCTCGACGGCAATAAGCTAAGGGTATTCGAACAAAATGAAACTGAGTTGTTCTCGTTAAAGTTTGATGAACCTATACAGTCAAAGCCTGTTCATTATCAGTTTTCCGCAACCGACAAAAAGCTGGGCATAGTATCGCGCAACGAAAACCTTGTTTACCTGATCGACGGAAACGGTAAAATATATGATGGCTTTCCGTTACAGGGAAATACCCCTTTCAGCATCGGCAATTTCGGCGACTCCTTGTCGCGCTTTAACCTTATCGTGGGCAGCAGGGATAATTTTTTATACAACTACAGGGTAAAATAATGAGTAAGGGTGCTTAATAATGCGCTGCCGGAGGGGAGTTGCCCCAACCAAAAGCACATTTTATGTCGCTGTTTATCTGAACCTTAATATTAAGGCTTTGCGTGATTTTAACTTTTTTTTAAAATTTCCGGAAAAAAAAACAAAGTTGAGGTAACATTCCAAACCCATTTGAGTATAATATGGGAAAATGTGAAAAAGTTTATTAACAGATTAGTGTTAATTTTGATTTGTTGTTATACAATATTTTTGCTTATTTTACCTTTTATGTAGGCGGTTTATAGCCGTTTATAAACCGAAAAAAAAAGCAGATAGTAGAAAAACATGAAAAAATTAATATTAGTCTACTTTGCTGTCACCCTTGTGGTTAACGCTTTTTCACAACAAGAACGACAGGTAAGCCATTATATGTACGATCAAATTTCAGTTAATCCTGGTTCCGCTGGTAGTAAAGAGATGATCTCTACCAATGTCATTTTCCGGCAACAATGGCCGGGAATTGAAGGTGCGCCTACAGATTTCATACTTAATCTGAGTGCGCCTTTTAAGCTTGGCACCACCCATCATGGTGTTGGCCTGGCAATATGGCAGGATGAAATCGGGTTTAACAGGGATATTGATTTCAGCGTTTCATATGCCTATCAGTTCTCGGTGGGTAATGGAACATTAGGTTTGGGTATCAGTGGCAATTTCATTAACCGCGAAATCGATCCCACATGGATATACCCTGAGATTGACACGGACGATGATGTTCCGGAAGGTGAGCAAAGTGAAATGGCCTGGGACCTCGGTGCCGGCCTGTTTTACAGGACAGAAGAATTGTATTTCGGCATTTCATCAACAAGGTTGCTCGAAAATGCCTATGAATTTCAAAATCAAAATTCCCAGATCACTGAAGATAAGTTAACGCGGCACTATTACCTTACTGCTGGCTATACCCTTCAAATGGCAAACCCGGCCCTGGAATTTTTACCGTCGGTTTTTTTGCAATCAGATACTAAAGTGACAAAAATAGACGTTAATGCTACCCTGATGTACAATAAAAAGTTTTGGGGAGGCGTTTCCTATAGAGTTGGTTCGGCCGTAATAGGCATGGTAGGAATCAGCATTCTCAACGGTGTAAGAATAGGATATGCGTATGATTTCGACACCTCAAAGCTAATGAATGTTTCCAAGGGAGGACACGAAATAATGGTGGGTTATGATTTCAGGCTCGGTGTAGAAAAGATTCCTCAAAAGTATAAAAGCATACGATTTTTATAACAAAATATACTACATCACAGTAAAAGGCATATAATAAGGTACAAATATCATTGAATATGAAAAAGTTAATTTCTTTAGCATTTGTTGTTGCGCTGTTTATAATCAGCAGTTGTTCAAACAGCGGTTCTGGCAGCGGAGAGTTAATCGGCGTTGAAGGAAGGCCAAAAGCTTATGCTGAACCCGATCCTTTTGGTATGGTATTTATACCCCAGGGAAGTTTCAATATGGGCGTTAACGATCAGGAGGTTGCCTGGGCACAATCCTCACAAACAAAAACCGTTACCGTCGATCCGTTCTGGATGGATGAAACCGAGATTACCAACAACGAATACCGTCAGTTTGTATTCTGGGTTCGCGACTCCATCATGCGCCGTTTGTTGGGCGAACAACTTGATGATTTTGTAATCACTGAAGATGAGATGGGTAATCCTATCGAACCCCCTGCCATTAACTGGGAAGCAAGGATTGACACCCGTGAGGAAGAAATCAATGAGATTCTGAATGAAATGTACCTGAACCAACAGGAACGATTTTACAATAAAAAGGAAATTGATACCCGCAAGCTGATGTACGAGTATTTCTGGATTGATTATCAGCAGGCAGCCCGCAAGTCGAATCGTTACAATTTCGACACCAAGAAATATGAAGGTTTCATCGTTGACAACCATGGAGAAAAAGTTGAAGTAAAAGACCGTTCATCCTTTGTGATTCGCGATGTTGTTAATGTTTACCCTGATACTTTGGTTTGGATTGCCGACTTTACCTATTCATTCAATGAGCCCTATACGCTTATGTATTTCTGGCATCCTTCCTATGATAATTATCCCGTTGTAGGGGTAACCTGGAAGCAGGCAACTGCATTTTGCATATGGAGGTCAATGCTGCTTAATTCAGCTATGCGCGCCAGCGGAAGAGCCGGTGCACATGACTACCGCTTACCCCTTGAATCAGAATGGGAATATGCTGCCCGTGGCGGTCTGGAAAACTCCATGTACCCCTGGGG
>CAZYDI010000106.1:0-9784 GCA_964646255.1 uncultured Bacteroidales bacterium | reverse complement strand
GCCAGTTTTTTATCCCTGGTTGTGGGATAGAGGCTTGCCAGTGCAACAAGTGCAAGATCCTGCTTTTCACTTTGAAAATTAAACGCATCAAGGGCAAGGAAACCCGCTCCAAAGCGATATGGCCTTAGCTTGGCAATTTTTTCGGGATGATAAAAGGCAAACTGCGCCACCATGGCCATACTTATGCCATACAGATTGCTGTAAGAAGTCTTGTTGGTTTCATCATCCTTTGAAACGGTCACTAAGCCTGCAGGAAATGAAACATCAATATCAAATTTGGTTTTCTTTTTCAGAATGATCTCCAGTTCTTTCTGATAGGCTTCTTCACCATACCTTCCTTCGGTATTTTTGAAGGTCAGGTGAATCCGCGACCAATCTTCGAGATCGCTTGTGCTTCGCCTGAGGTACTTATTCAGGCTTATTTCTGTCTGGCTGCAATTTTTCTTTTCGTAATACGAAAACCGCGGTGAATTATCCGCCGGGCATACCGTTACATTGGGCAGGGTTTTCATATCGATTAACTCATTTGCGGGACCGGTGACTTTAATATCGATGGTCAGATGCTGCCGGCCGTATAATTTATCGCGGGTATCTATTTTGTTGGCATTAAACGTAATGATAATATCCCTTATTGTCTTTTCAAATAGTATCGGCCCCTGGATTCCCGAAACCACGCGGTTGATATCACCGTAGTTCACCATGATGTAATCAAAAGGCCTGGGGTTTTCAAACTCTTTAACCGACAAGGACAATCCCGTAGCTGCAGAATAGTTGTACAGGTTCAGTCGCTTTTTGCTGATATCAAGCGGAATTTTTAGCTTGAACACTACCTCCTGTTCACTTCGGATTGTTGTATCGGTGGTGACATCAAGCAAATCCTCGAAATGAAACTTTGCTTTGTGCAAAGCGATTCCCTCGATTTTAACACCAATGGTTTCTCCCGGATAAACAGATAAATCCTTAATCCAGTCGCCTCCGTCACGCATTATCGAGATGCCTGAAATGGAGGTGGCAGGTGTGATATTGAAATTGCTGATAAAACGTGCCTGATCGTTATCTTTTATATATAAATAGCCTTGTGAACTCTGGTGGTAATTGTATGTTTTCAGGTAGCATAAAACACGGTTATCTGAGAGGTAGCTGCGGGTAAATATTTCTGCAATGAGCACTCCGCCAGGATCTTCCTGGTTTTCGATCCGGTATGTTTTGTTGATGTCCAGATTTGCACTGTTATCTATTTGAATTTCAATTCCGCGAGTCCTGGATTTTTCATCCATGGTGATATCCATACGGTCGACATTAAGATACTTTAGTCGTCCCGATTTTACATTGAAGGTATATTCCAGTGATGGCAATGCATAGACCGGTTTACCTGTAATTCTGTCAAATGCCGGCTTTACGGTTTGAAGGGGAATGCTCAGTTTCTGCAACCCGGGTTTATTGGGAATGATATGAATGATTAACTGGTCATTGACGTTCTCAATCCGGTAGTCCAGGCCATTGTATGACATCCAGCCCGCAGGAAGCCTCAGGTTTTTATTGTTACTGGAATTGATTATGTGTGTTTTTTCTTCGCCAATGAACAATTCATTTGAAGCGGGCTTAAAATCCACCACGGTATATGTACACGGAAACAGACGGACAATTTCGAGTCCGTTGCCGTTTGCCGACCGGTAAGCGAACTGGAGTTTTAGAAACATCGACTGGGTAAGGTTTTTAAACCGTATTTTACACATCCAGGCCTGGTCGTAAAAGACCATGCTGTCGATTACTTCATAGTCGGCTGAAGGAATCAGGTAAATCCTGGCATCATTTTCCGGATCAGCGGGAACAAGCCTTATTTCAGTCACCTGGGAATCATCGTGAAAGGTAAACCAGAGTTGCTTACCCTCTTCATCCTCAAAAATGTGTTCGTTGGTGTTATACGTTTGTGAATCGGTCTTAAGTTCAATGTAGCTGAACAATTTCTGGTTTGACTGTGCAAATAACAGGGCAGGTAAAAGGCAGATGAATAAAAATATGTATAATCTCATGCTTCAGGATTTTCAACTTCACAGCTTAAAATAACCGATCAATTTTACTTGAAATTGCGGAATAGGTTACAAAAATTGTTAACAGTCCGTACAGTATGATATGCTTACATATGATAATTGTCCTGTAGAGGTTCGTATCGATTTTCTATATTTGAATGATTTCAATAAAAAATGCCATGATAAACCAGGCCTTGCTTAATCCGGAAAGTATTGCCGTTGTGGGAGGTTCATCTAATCTGCACAAGCCTGGAGGCAGTATTCTTCGCAACATCATTGCCGGAGGGTACAAGGGAAAGCTATATGCTGTAAATCCCAAGGACAAGGATGTGCAGGGAGTAATGACTTTTGCCCATGTAAGCGATTTGCCCGTGGTTGATCTTGCCATTCTTGCGATCCCGGCAATGCAATGTCCTGAGGCCGTGAAAATTTTGTGCAACAAAAAAAATACAAGGGCATTTATCATTCTTTCGGCCGGCTTTAGTGAAGACAATGAAGCCGGGCATAAATTGGAGGACGAAGTGGTTAGCCTGGTAAATGCAGCCGGTGCTTGTCTTATCGGGCCCAATTGCATAGGTGTCATAACCCCTGTTTATAACGGGGTATTCACTGTACCGGTTCCCCGGCTCAGTCCTAAGGGATGCGATTTTGCATCAGGCTCAGGGGCAACCGCTGTTTTTATCATTGAATCATCCTTGCCCAAAGGCCTCACATTTTCAAGTGTTTATTCAGTGGGCAACAGCGCACAGACTGGGATTGAGGATATTCTTGAATACTGGGACAATTCCTATGTTGAAGGACTAAGTTCACCCGTTAAACTCCTGTATATTGAAAATATAAAGGATCCCGACAAGCTTCTGCATCATGCATCATCATTAATATGCAAGGGATGCAGGATTGCCGCCATAAAGGCCGGTACTACCGAAGCTGGCAGCCGGGCTGCATCTTCACATACAGGCGCGATGGCTTCAGCAGATTCGGCTGTTGAGGCACTTTTCAGGAAAGCCGGAATTGTGAGGTGTTTTGGAAGGGAAGAACTTACAACCGTAGCCTGTGTTTTCACCCATAAGCCTTTTACCGGGAAGAACGTAGCTATCATCACCCATGCAGGTGGCCCTGCAGTTATGCTTACCGACGCCCTGTCGGCGGGAGGTTTTACCATACCCCGCATAACAGGTGATGATCGCACCAGGTTGCTTGCTATGATGAACCCGGGTGCATCGGCCGATAACCCCGTAGATTTGATTTCCACTGCCACACCCGAACAATTGAAGAATGTAATTGAGTATGCCGACGACCGCCTTCCCTTTGTCGACAGCATCATGGTGATATTCGGGAGCAACGGCATGGTTGATATACGCGAGGTATATACATTGCTTCATGATAAAATACGGTCATGCAACAAGCCTGTATTGCCTGTTCTACCATCGGTAACAAGCTCCCATGAAGAACTTGAGTATTTTATGAATTTGGGAAATGTAAATTTTCCCGATGAAGTGGTGCTTGGAAAAGCATTAACACGCATTGCCCATACCCCTTATCCTGCTGAAGAAAAAGTGGACTTGCATGAGGTCAATATTCCACGCATAAGGGAGATTGTTGAAAATGCCCCCGATGGATACCAGGAACCGGGCATTATTCATCAATTGCTTAACAATGCCGGCATCCCGTTGGTTAGGGAGGAGGTTGCCACCAATATCCGCTCGCTCCGCAAAGCCGCCGGAAATATTAGTTACCCGATGGCACTAAAAGTAGTCGGACCGGTTCATAAATCCGATGTTGGCGGCGTTACCCTGAATATTAAATCTGAAACCCACCTTAAGGCCGAGTTTAAGCGAATGATGAAAATAAAAGGGGTAAAGGGGGTTTTGCTTCAGAAAATGCTGAGTGGCACTGAATTGTTTATTGGTGCCCGGTATGAGCCACGATTCGGGCACGTTATACTGTGTGGTTTGGGCGGCATCTTTGTGGAAGTTCTTGGGGATGTATCATCGGGGCTTGCTCCATTGACCTATGATGAAGCCCGCTCCATGGTTCAAAGCCTTAGAGTATACCGCATCATTCAGGGAGCACGGGGGAAACCGGGAGTAAATGAAGAAAAATTCATTGAAATCATCGTTAAGCTTTCTTCGTTTCTCAGGTTTGCAACAGAAATTAAAGAGATGGACCTGAACCCCTTAATTGGGAATCCCGACTCCATTAGCGTGGTTGACGCCCGCATAATGATTGAAAAAACAAGGTCCTAATTCTATATACTATTCAATCATTTTATATATTCGAATTTTTATTTATAAAATTTCAGGTTATGATTATTCATCAGTTGTCTGTATTTCTTGAAAATAAGTCGGGCAGGCTTACAGAAGTGCTTGAAGCACTTGGCAGCGAAAACATCCGGGTTACTGCCCTGAGTGTTGCCGATACCACTGAATTTGGAATTTTAAGGATGATCGTTTCTGATCCGGTAAAAGCACGTGAGGTGCTTAAAAACAGGCAGTTCACGGTGAATATTACAGAAGTCATATCCATCATGGCTCCCAACGAGGCAAAATACTATGCCATGGCATTGAAAATCCTTTCTGACAAGGAAATCAGTATTGAATATACCTATGCCTTTTCCATAGGCAACAAATCGGTTATCATTCTGCGATGCAGTAATACTGAAACCGCCATTGATGCACTTAAGGAGCATGAAATGGAATTGATTAAAGCGAGTGATCTTTACAAACTATAATTACAACATGGAGATTTGGAACAGGCATTTTGAGTGTATGGAGCGCCAGGAACTTAGAAAAGTTCAGGGTGAACGATTAAAAGAAACCGTTGAACGTGTATATTTCAATGTACCATACTACCGTAATAAAATGCAGGAAGCCGGTTTAGGGCCGGAAAGCATACAATCCATCGATGACCTGTGTAAACTGCCATTTACCACCAAGCAGGATTTAAGGGACAATTACCCCTTTAACCTTTTTGCTGTGCCGATGAGCGAAGTGGTAAGGGTTCACGCATCTTCGGGTACCACCGGAAAGTCAACAGTGGTGGGCTACACCCGCAGAGACATCGCTACATGGTCCGAAGTTATGGCCAGAACATTAACTGCCGCGGGTGCCGACAGAAATGACTTTATACATGTAGCCTATGGATACGGCCTGTTTACAGGTGGTTTGGGATTGCATTATGGAGGCGAAAAAATCGGCGCTTCTGTTATTCCGGTTTCAGGAGGAAATACCATGCGGCAATTACAATTGCTGGTTGATTTTGGCAGTACCGTTCTTGCATGTACCCCATCATATGCCCTGTTTCTTGCCGAGGCCATAGAGGAAGCAAAGATCAATCCCAAAGACCTCAAACTCCGGGTTGGTGTATTCGGTGCCGAGCCATGGACAGAAAACATGCGTAAGGAAATAGAAGAAAAGCTTGGCATTAAAGCCATCGATATTTACGGGCTTAGTGAGGTTATTGGCCCCGGTGTTGCAAGTGAATGCCTTATCCAGAATGGCTTGCATATTAATGAAGACCATTTTTACCCTGAGATAATCGACCCGAATACACTGGAAGTGCTTCCTGAAGGAAAAACCGGCGAATTGGTATTTACAACCATAACAAAAGAAGGATTACCGCTTATTCGTTACAGAACACGCGACCTTACGCGGCTGAATTATGAACGATGCCGTTGCGGAAGAACCATGGTGAGAATGGAAAAATGCCTTGGCCGTAGCGATGACATGCTCATCATCAGGGGTGTTAATCTGTTCCCGTCGCAGGTGGAAAGTGTATTGCTCGAAATGAGCGAAATTAAGCCACATTATATGCTTATCGTCGACCGTATAAATAACCTCGACACACTTGAACTGCAGGTGGAGGTTGATGAAGCCTTCTTCCAGGACAAAATCAGCCAGTTGCAAAACCTGCGGCAGAAATTGCAGACTAACCTTGAAAGTGCGCTTGGGATTGGAATAAAAGTAAACCTGGTAGAGCCAAAAACCATTGAAAGAAGCGAGGGTAAGGCAAAACGGGTAATCGATAAGCGTGTATTTAAATAATTGTGATGATTTCAACATTGCCAGTATCAAAGGAGGCTTTAAACGAAATTGCGGAAAAGGCAGGAATTGCTTCCCCCGGAAACGCATCCATTCGTGAAATTGTACACCTGGTAAACCTTCTTGAAAAGGCTACAGGTATCAGTTTTATCAGAATGGAAATGGGTGTGCCTGGTTTAAAAACACCGGAAATTGCCACCCTTGCTGAGATTGAGGCATTACAATCAGGTGTTTCAGCCATTTATCCTCCTATCGAAGGGGTTGCTGCACTTAAGAAGGAAACTTCACGTTTTCTCAAGCTTTTCCTCAATATCGATGTAAAAGCGGAAGGATGCATACCTACATGTGGCTCCATGCAAGGGTCGTGTGCCGGATTTCTGACCGTGAACCGCACCGACCGCAAAAGGGAAGGGACACTTTTCATAGATCCCGGTTTTCCTGTTCACAAGCAACAATGCCATGTGTTGGGGCACGACTTTCAATCGTTTGATATTTATAATTTCAGGGGTAAAAAGCTCAGGGATAAACTTAAAAGCTACCTGGATACCGGCAAAATATCGAGCCTGTTGTATTCAAATCCAAACAATCCGTCCTGGATATGCCTGAATGAAGAGGAGCTTTCAATCATCGGTGACCTTGCAAACCAGTATGATGTAGTGGTTTTAGAGGACCTTGCTTACTTTGGAATGGATTTCAGAAAAGATATTTCAGTTCCGGGCCGGCCCCCATATCAGCCTACAGTAGCGCATTTTACGAATAATTTCATCATTCTTTTTTCTGCATCCAAAATTTTCAGTTATGCAGGTCAGCGTTTAGCCATGATGGCGGTTTCCGATACGTTGTTTAACAAGAACTATCCTGATCTTCTCCGGTATTTTACATCGGGCAGGTTAGGACATGCCATTATATACGGGGCTTTATATGCTTTAACGGCCGGAGCGCCGCACTCTGCACAAATTGCCCTGGCCAGCCTGCTGAAATCTGTAAATGATGGCAGGTACAATCCGTTTACTGAGTTGCGGCGGTATGAGGAAAACGCGCATACAATGAAAACGCTGTTCACCAGGTACGGATTTAGCCTTGTTTACGACAGAGACCTTGATGTGCCCGTAGCCGATGGGTTTTATTTTACGATATCCTTTCCGGGCTTAAGCGGTAAAGAACTGCTTACAGAATTAATCCGTTATGGAATATCGGCCATCACCCTTGATATTACCGGGAGTACACGCACAGAGGGATTGCGCGCCTGCGTGTCACAATTTAATGCCACCCAGATTCCGGATCTTGAAGAGCGATTAAAATTGTTTTTGAAGGATCATAGTTGATTTTTGTTATTTTTGGAACAATAATTTCAAAGACTGATTTTAAGCTTATTTTTTTGAATATAACTTGCTGACATTTGAGTTAAAATTTTAGCGTGTTCTTTTTATAAAGTTAAAACATGGCAAAAATAAAAGGTGCTATCGTAATAGATATTGAGAAATGCAAGGGATGTGAGGTATGCATGGTTTCATGTCCCACCGGTGTAATCAGGATGGAAAAAAAGGTAAACAGCAAGGGTTACCACTTTGCATACATGGAGGTTCCCGAAAATTGTACTGGTTGTGCAAATTGTGCCGTTGTGTGCCCTGATGGTGTAATAACGGTTTACCGCAAAAAATTCGAGGTATAAAATTCGATCATGGCTGAGAAAAAATTAATGAAAGGTAATGAAGCATTCGCTGAGGCAGCTATAAGGTCTGGTTGCGATGCTTATTTTGGTTATCCCATCACACCACAATCCGAAGTGATGGAATATCTTGCTGTTCAGCGTCCGCACCTGCGGACAGGCATGGTTCTTTTGCAGGCCGAAAGCGAGGTTGCTGCAATTAACATGGTATATGGCGCTGCCGGAACAGGCAAAAGGGTGATGACCTCATCATCAAGTCCTGGTGTCAGCCTTAAGCAGGAAGGCATCTCTTACCTGTGCGGAAGTCAGTTGCCATGTCTTATTTTGAATGTTATGCGCGGAGGGCCGGGACTTGGAACCATTCAACCATCGCAGGCTGATTATTTTCAGGCAGTAAAAGGCGGCGGTCATGGTGATTACAAGATGATTGTGCTGGCTCCGGCTTCTGTGCAGGAGATGGCTGATTTTGTTAAGCTCGGCTTTGAATTGGCATTCAAATATCGTAACCCGGTTATAATGCTCTCCGATGGCATTATTGGTCAAATGATGGAAAAGGTTGAAATGTTTGAACAGCAGCCGCGTTTGACTGAATTCGACCAATCCTGGGCTGCAACAGGCAAAACTCCCGACAGGGAAAGGAACATCATTACATCGCTTGATCTCGACCCTGCCAGGCATGAAAAGCATAACTTCAAGCTGCAGGCTAAATATCAGCAGATGCGTGAGAATGAAACGCGCTATGAGTCCATTGAAGCCGATGATGCCGATTATCTTTTGGTGGCTTATGGTTCCTGTGCAAGAATTTGTCAGAAATCAGTAAAGCTGGCCAGGGCTAAGGGTATTAAAGTCGGGCTTATCCGTCCCATAACATTGTTCCCTTTTCCTGAGGAAATACTGGCAAAGAAAGCCCTTTCCCTTAAGGGAATACTTACGGTTGAATTAAGCGCAGGCCAAATGGTTGAAGATGTCCGCCTGGCGGTTGATGGAAAAGTTAAAGTTGCGCTGCACAACCGCATGGGAGGTATGGTGCCCTCACCTGAAGATGTATTCGATGCTTTAATTAAGCACTTTTCAATTTGAATAAATTATGGAACTAAAAGATATTAAATCTGATCAAATCATCAGTCCGGAGAACCTGGTTTACCATAAGACTTCGCTGATGACCGACAAGCCGTTGTCATTTTGTCCCGGTTGTGGCCATGGTGTTGCCCATAGGGTTATTATGGAAGTGGTTGATGAAATGGGAATTCAGGCGGAAACCATAGGTGTGGCCCCTGTTGGATGTTCGGTGCTGGCATATGAGTTTATGAATGTGGATATGCAGCAGGCTGCACACGGAAGAGCGCCGGCTGTAGCAACAGGAATCAAAAGGTGCTGGCCCGATAAATATGTTTTTACCTATCAGGGCGATGGTGACCTTGCTGCAATAGGAACGGCCGAAACCATACATGCCTGCAACCGCGGTGAAAACTTTGCCATGTTTTTCATTAACAATGGGATTTATGGTATGACGGGTGGACAAATGGCACCTACAACACTGCTGGGAATGAAATCATCTACGTCTCCGTATGGGCGTGATGTTGAACTCATGGGAAATCCCCTTAAAATAACTGAAATGGTTGCCATGCTGGCTGGAACATATTTTGTTGCCCGCCATTCGGTTCATACCCCCCTGGCTGTGAGAAAATTTAAAAAGGCGGTTCGTATGGCTTTTGAAAACCAGAAACTCAACAAAGGAGTGTCCTTTATTGAAATTGTCTCAAACTGCAATTCAGGCTGGAAAATGACACCCAATGAGGCAAACAAGTGGATGGAAGAAAATATGTTTCCATTTTTTCCTCCGGGCGATATTAAAGTGAACGGAGAAATGATAACCAAAGCAGCTAAACCGGAATAAAATTACCGATCATCATGAATGAAGAAATTATAGTAGCCGGTTTCGGCGGACAAGGTGTATTGTCAATGGGGAAAATTCTGGCATATGCCGGAATGATACAGGAAATGGAGGTAAGCTGGATGCCTTCATATGGTCCCGAAATGAGAGG
>CAZYDI010000105.1:0-9793 GCA_964646255.1 uncultured Bacteroidales bacterium | reverse complement strand
TCGACTCCGCTCAGCATGACACAACAGTGTCGCTCAGCATGACACAACAGTGCCGTCACCCTGAGCGGAGTCGAAGGGCGTACGTTGGCCGGTCGAAAGATAACATAGCATTAACACTAAAATTAACGATGATGAAAAACATAATACCCTCCCTGCTTTTTTGTGTGATTTGTGTTATCAACATTGCGTGCGGTGATGATGACAACCATAATAACGGCAATCCCCCACCCCCCGACTCAGGAGCCTTTGCCAAAGGTGCTGACGTAAGCTGGCTTACCGAAATGGAGGATGCCGGCATACTTTTCCACGACCAGCAAGACAGGGAAATGGAATGCATGGCACTGCTGAAAAGCATCGGCATGAATTCGATTCGACTTCGCGTATGGGTTAACCCTGCAGATGGCTGGTGCAACAAAACCGACCTGCTGATCAAGGCCAAGCGAGCCAAGGACCTGGGAATGCGCATCATGATCAATTTTCACTACAGCGATGTTTGGGCTGATCCCGGCCATCAGACAAAACCCCGGGCATGGGACGGCCTCAATTTCGAAGCGCTTTGTGATGCCGTTACCGACCATACTGTAGAAGTCCTCACGGCCTTAAAGAACTGGAATATATATCCCGAGTGGGTGCAGGTTGGCAATGAAACCGGTAACGGAATGCTCTGGGAAGACGGCAAGGCCTCCGTAAACATGGCCCAATATACCGCACTCAATAATGCCGGTTATGATGCGGTTAAATCCGTATTCCCCGACGCCCAGGTTATTGTGCATCTTCACAATGGATTTGATAACGGACTTTACCGGTGGATCTTCGACGGCTTAAATAACAACGGCGGAAAATGGGACCTGGTTGGAATGTCACTTTACCCGCCTGTGGGTGAATGGCAGCAGTATAACATCAATTGTATCAACAACATTAACGACATGATAAGCAGGTATGGCACCGGTGTAATGATATGTGAAGTGGGCATGCCATGGGATGAAGCGGTCACCGCCAAATTATTCCTTACCGACCTTATTACAAGAGCACGGGTAATTGAAAACGATCAATGCAAAGGAGTATTCTACTGGGAGCCCCAGGCATACAATGGCTGGAAAGGATACCAGCTTGGAGCTTTCGGTACAGACGGTAAACCGTCCGTAGCATTGGACGCCTTTAGCGATCATCAGAATTAATAAACAGCACACTTCAATAGTTTGGCAATTTCAATTACATTTGCAGCAACCAAAACTGGTTAGTGCGATGACGCTGAAAAACGTTCTTTCCATTTTTCTGATCACTACCCTTGTTCTGCTTTTTGACCTTATTGTTGACAACTACCTTCTGTTCCACATTTTTGCGGAATTTTTCTCCATTTTCATTCTTTTTACCCTCTTTACCATCACCTGGAATGCCAAAAAATACATTGGCAGCGGGTACTTGCTGTTTATAGGTATAGGAGGCCTGTTTATAGGAATTCTCGACCTGTTGCACACCATTACATATAAAGGAATGAATATTATTCCTTCACCCATTTACTATGCCAATCAATTTTGGGTAGCAACACGTTTCTTTGAAAGCATTATACTTCTCTCCGGCTTTTTATTTGTAGTACGGAGGGATTTTATCCGGGTAAATCTGATTTTGGTAATATACAGTGTGATTACGACAGCCATAATCCTTTCTATCCTGGTATTTGAAAATTTTCCTGCCTGCTACACAGATGGTGTTGGCCAAACGCCCTTTAAAATATATAGCGAATATGTAATCATAGCCATCCTTATTACTTCGCTCTTTGTGCTGCGCAGACACAGATCGCATTTCGAGAAAGATATTCTTCACCTCATTTTCTTGTCCATCGTTTTTGCCATTATAAGTGAATTCTGTTTCACACTCTATGTTGAGAATTACGATTACATCAATAAAATCGGGCATGTCTTCAAAATTCTCTCGTTTTACATGATCTTCAAGGCCAATGTACAAAGCGGATTTAATAAACCGATTGAAACTTTCTTTCGCGATCTGAAAATCAGCGAAGAAAAAATCAAAGAGTACAACATTGAACTCGAAAAGCAAATAGCAACCAAAAACCGCTTCTTTTCTATTCTTGCTCACGACCTGAAAAACCCGTTCACAGTGCTTCTCGGATACACCGATTATCTTCTTGACAACCATGATACCCTGCAAGTTGATGAAAGAAAAAAGATAATCAGAACCGTGTATGAAACCTCCGAAGAAACATACCGGCTTCTTGAAAATCTGTTGTCATTGTCGAGATCCCAAACCAATACCCTTTCCGTGAATGTGGTTATTTTTGATATCGCTGAATTGCTGGATGAATGTTACGGGCTTATTCTGGGGCAGGCAAAACTTAAAAACATTACCCTCATTCAACGTTATACTTCTGCTATGGTAAATGCCGACAGGGACATGACAATGACCATTGTGAGAAACCTGCTTTCGAATGCCATAAAATTCACCCGAAAAAACGGGAAAGTAACCATTAAAACCACGGCAGAAGGAAAACTCTTGAGGATATGGATAGAGGATACCGGTATTGGAATTCCTGAAGAGAAATTGGCATCCCTGCTGCATCTTGATAAAAACCAATCCACTCCCGGAACTGAGAATGAAACTGGTACAGGCCTGGGATTGATTCTGAGTGCCGAGTTCATTAAACTGAATCACGGAGAACTTGCCATTCATAGTGAACTCAACAAAGGATCGGTATTTTCATTTACGCTACCCTTAGCAGAATAAACCCGAAAATCCTGCATGCCCTGCAGAATTATAAAAGCATTGTTATTGCGTTGATTTCAGAAATGCACTACCTTTACATCTACATCACCAACAGCTAAAACTATGAAAATCAATAAAAGAGTAGAAGAAGTTCTGAACAAACAAGTGAATGCAGAATTCTGGTCTGCTTACTTATATCTTTCTATGGCAGCCTGGTGCGAAAGTAAAGGTTTTAAGGGCTTTGCCAACTGGATGCGGATTCAATTCCAGGAAGAAACCACGCATGCATTGAAAATTTATGACTTTGTTCTGGAACGTGCCGGTGAAGTGAAACTGGAACCTATTGCTGCGGTTAAAGCAAACTGGGATAATTTGCTGCAGATGTTCGAAGAAACGTATGAGCATGAATGCAAAGTAACCTCGCTGATTAACGGATGTTACGAGACTGCGCTTGCTGAAAAAGACTATGCGACCTCAACCATGTTGCAATGGTTTATTGATGAACAGGTTGAAGAAGAAAGCAATGCCCTGGAAATTATTGATATGTTGAAAATTACCGGTGAAAAAAGCGGAGGGGTTCTTTACCTGGATAAGAAACTTGGATCACGCAAATTTACCGATGAAACGAAGGAATAGCTATCCTTCATGCCATTGCAATTAGCCCGGCTGATGCATTCTGCTTAATTATCTACCTGTTGAAGGGGTTTTCAAAAGAAAACACGTTCGATGGCTTGCCCATAGGTTGGAGCAATAGCTCCTCCTCGCTGTAATTATGGTAATATGCAATGGGGTAAACACGGCAATATACCGAGTCACTGTCAAAATCAGAAAAGACTTCTTCATATGCCCGGCAACACCAGAATGACAGGTTCCACGCGTCGCCCGCAGGATAATAACCATAGTCAATAAAGTAGTCGTCGAAACTGTCCCTATCCACATCAGGCGTGTCAGCAAAAAAGATAGCCGCTAAGTAATAATCCCCGGCATGGCTTTTCGAAGCCTCATTCAGTGTGACATACGTATTCAGGTTGCAGCCATTTTTTTCAATAAATTCAACCGTGTATCCGAAATCGGGAATTCCAAGCAGCCGTTCGCTGACAGTGGTAGCCACTTCACCTCCTGCATGCCCGAAAGCAGCATGTCCTGTTTGCTGCACATAATTTTCCTTGGTGCAGGTTAGTTGATATTTGCCGAAGGGTACATTTTCAAAGCGAAAATTTCCTGCGTAATCGGTTATGGTATCGGCCGAATAAGCATCGGATGAAATGGCAATTTCTACACCCGACCGGTCGTCCATATTATAACCATAGCAATCGGTAATCTGAATACTGCCCTTCACTATGCCAGTTATAATGGGCGCTTCCGATTCATTCTCACATGCAACCATCAACAGGATAGCGGTTAAGAAAAGGTATGAAAGATTGCGCATCATGATGCTTTGGGTATTTAATATTCAATTACCGTCGAATGTTTCCCGGGGTCGACACTGGGGTACACATCAACACCACGGATAGGGTCATATTCTCCGTTGTCATTAACATCGCATATATAAGCGATTAAATATACGGTCTGGATACTGTTGGGCAGTGAAAAACTATAGTATATATAATCGGAAGAGGAAAATCCACCTGACGTTGACGAGTATTCATAATTAAAACAACTGACATTGCTGTTTTTTCCATAAAACACTCTAAGGTAGGGGTATTCCTGGGTACTTGCGGGCAGATCGGAACGAAATTCCAACCAGCCATCGTAAGGGCGCGCATTTGTTAAGGCAGGTATGGCAAAGTCAGTGTATTTCCACATACGCCGGTTGACAGTAATCACTTCATTGCCATAAATTTGCACAGAATATTCCTTAGTCGCTCCCCAACCCTTTTTTGAAAACTCAATTTCATAGGTTCCATTGCCTACATTGTTCAGTTCATATTTGCCATCGGCATTTGAAACTGCGGTTATGGAGCCATAAGGACCGCTTGCCTTAACGGTTACATTTTCCAGGGGAAAAATCCCCTCAGGGTACTGCGGCCACTGCTGGCGATAGTCAATAGTCCCCCTTATAACACCATCCCTGAATGTGGGCTCAAGTTTGTCCTTTTCGCAGGCTGTAAGCAACAGAAATATTCCTGTTGCCATAGGGAAAAGGAGCTTATGGCATGATAAACGCATATTGATCAGATTCTTCAGTTAAATTAGGATAAATAGTCTGGCCGAGTTCTTCATCATAATAATAGTCAATGCAATCGGCATAATGATAATTACCAAAAAGGATTGCGAACTCATGCCGGGAGAATAAGCATCCTTTACAATAAACTGTTACGCCAGACTCAAAGGGTAAATCAGGTAATTCGGTAAAATAAACGCCTGCCCCATACACCCGGATGTTGGTTGTATAGTCCGCCTCACCAAGGGCAAATCCATCAGAAGTGGAAAAAAACAACCTGGCCGATAAATAATCCATAATATCGCTGCCCGAATAATCCACTTCAACACTCACCTGGTTGCCCTGGAATGCCATATTTATAATGCTGTTGGTAATATCAGGGTAAATAACCACCCTGTTCCACGGTGAAATAACAGTGGCCGCTCCGCCCAGGTGCGCTACTTCGAAATACTTCATGGTATTAAAGCCATCCTTTTCAAAGCTCAGGTTATACGTGCCCGTAGGAACGCCTTTAATTTCATATCTCCCTGTAATATCGGTGGTACCGCTGTATTGCCTGCCGGGTTCGGTATATACGGCTATTCCGCTATGATCCTCCATCATATTGAGATATTCATCAAACATCATGGCATAGCCAACAATGCTTCCTTTTATATAAGGCTCATAGTCGTTGGTTTCTTCCTTTGAACAGGAATAGCAAATGAGAAGGAGCAGAAGCAGGATAGAAAGCGGTCTCATGAAATGCAGATAAAGATTAAGGATAACAAAAACGCCACAACCTTTTATGAAGAATAAAATTAAAAATAATTGTCGAATTTACAAATATTCGTTTCAGATAATATTTAGGTATAAACAGGATGTGTATAGCCGGCTGCTGACTACCTACCGGCGTTGGCAGTCCTGTGAGCAGCTGCCGCAATCGTTTTCACATTCACAATCCTGCAACTTTTTCATTAATAATACGTAGATAAGAGAACCTTTCCGATCTTTTCACCCGCAATTTCTCCGAAAATAACGTTTAAAAATTTTAACCTGATGCGTAAATTCTTACATGATTGCTTTTGCATTAAGCGAAATCGTAACCTTTACCGGCTTACCGCGCTTTTTATTTCATTTACTGTCCTGTCGCTATCCTGTTTAGCCGCAGAGGATGGGAATCTCCTGGTTAATCCCGGTGCTGAAAGCAATTACACCGGCTGGTCGGTTTCAAACGGAGGATCGGGCTGGTCCACAACCTTCTCAACAGCGCACTCAGGATCGAGATGCTGGAGTTCATCCTACGACCCATGTACACTTACGCAAACAATCGACCTTGTTGCCAATGGGTATGACACTGCATTTCTCAACACCGCGCCAATGATTTCTGCAGGTGCATATGTAATTACCAATTACTTCTCATCGGGTCATGTTTCCATTCGCGTTGATCTGCTTGACTCGGCAAATGCTATCATTAGAACCAACTATGCTGTTAACCAGAACATGAACCACAAGCAATGGCTGCTAAAATACACCAGTGTTTCAGGATATGGCAAAGGACTTAGAAAAATAAGACTGACATTGAGGGGCGAGGGCGATCTCTTTTGGGCCGATCAATACGGGCCTTCTTTTGATGATGCCTTCGTATACATTATCAGCAAAACAAAAGCAATGAGCGATGATGCCTCAGGGATATTTCCGCGCGGCGCAACGCTAAAGGGAATAGTTTATCCCGGCGATAAATCCACCCAAGTATTTTTTGAATATGGCACTACGGAATCTTTCGGGAATACAGTTTATGCTTCCGAAAGTCCGGTATCGGGAACCAGTCCTGTAAACATCGCTGTACCTGTTGTATTGCACCCTGCTAAAACATACTATACGCGCATGGTATCATTCAATTCATCCGATACCAGTTATGGCGTAACTAAAACGTTTAATACCCCTGACATTATTCTTAATCCTTCCGTTACTTCGCTGACGGTATTGGACAGCATTGGCAGCAAGGTTAGTCTGAATATTACATCCAGTGTTTTGTGGAAAGCTGAAACCGACGTAAATTGGATTTCTGTATCTCCCGATTCAGCCTATGGAAATAATACTGTGTCAGTCACGGTTACCGGACTTAACCCCACCGGTGAGGCCAGGTATGGCAAAATAACATTTTCAGGTGACACGCTTCAAAACATTATTGTCAACGTTATGCAACTCAGAAGCACCATTCATATCATCCCGAATTCCTTCAATATCGATTCTGATGCTGACACATTCTCCGTTAAAGTGCGTACCCCTTACAAATGGGCGCCTGCAACAAATCAGTCATGGATTAAGGTTTCACCCGACTCTGTAACGGGTTCCTCGTATCTTGACTTTATTGTAACCGAAAATGCCGGAAGCGAGAATCGCACCGGAATAATAAAATTATCAAACGGTATTGCCTCCGACTCAATTATCATCAACCAGTCAAAAGGAATCATAACCCTTACTCCATCGAGTATAAATGTCATCGCTGAAGGTGATACGGTAGAAATTCAGGTGGTCACCAATTTTACTTGGGCAGCAAGCTCAAGCGTTCCATGGATCAGCGTTTCCCCCGATTCGGTTCATGGCAACGGCAGGGTGGAAATAATTGTGGAGGAAAATAAACCGGGATTGGCAAGAACCGGTTTGGTAACCATCTCCAATTGCAGAATTTCCGCTTCTTTTACAGTTAACCAAAAACCTCTGAAAGGCAAGGGCACCGAAGCCGAACCGTATTTAATCGGTAATTACAATAACCTTAAGCATGTTAAAGACTATTTGGATGCACATTTTCAGTTGACCAATGATATTGATGCATCAGCGTCACGTACCGAAAACGGCAGTAGCGGATTCGCACCCATAGGTGGCCAAACCGGATATTTTACCGGTAAATTTGATGGAAATGGTTATGTAATTAGCAGCCTGTACATAGGGAATGGTAATTATGGGGGATTATTCTCCAGAATCAGATACGCCACTATTAAAAACCTGGGGCTTGTCAACTGCAATATATACGGCAGGATCTATTCAGGAGGATTTGCTGGTTATGTTTATAATTCCACCATTCAGAATTGTTTTGTTTCAGGCAATGTTTCTTCGGATTGGTTATCCGGAGGTATAGCCGGAATTATGTATAGTGCAACCATCAGCAACTGTTATTCAACCGGGGCAATTAATTGCAAATATAGTAATGCCGCAGGTATTACTGGTAGCAATGATAACACATCAATACATAACTGCTATAGCACTGCCAATATCTCGGCCAGGGAATACGCCGGGGGAATTTCCAGTGAATGCCGGTCAGATATCAGAAATAGCTATATGTCGGGAACCCTCTCCGGAATGTATAAGGGAGCCATCTTCGCCCTCAATACTTCAGGAAGCGTTACCAACTGCTATCATAATATGGAAGTAACATTGCAGGATAGTGCAACCGGCGGAATACCACTTGACAACCGGGAAATGATGCGTGATACCAATTTTGAATCATGGGACTTTGATTCTGTCTGGATGATACGTTACGACAGTACCTATCCGGGTCTTAGGTCACTCAACAATGCACCGTTTGCCATGAATGATACCATTTCGGCTATCCGTTCCGCTCGTTTGAGCCTTTTGCTGGCAAATGATTATGATTTGGAAACCTTGCAGAGCAGGTTGACTTATAAAGTTACCACCCTTAGTGGTGCAGGTTCTGCTAATGATTCCCTCTATCTATTCTCTGAAGGTGCTACAGAAGGTTCAATAACATCAATAACATACCGGGCAGGAGAGATTCTTGAATCCGGAGATACGCTTTGGGGTAATACTGCAAAGGCTGTTTTCATTAAATTGCCAAATGATCCTCCTGTTGGCAAATCCGATTCAGTAAGCATTCTAAAGGATAATACGGCTGTAATCCCTGTCGGTTTTGTGTTGGCTAATGATACCGATAGCAATGGGGATAACCTTTATGTGGACAACGTTATACAAGGAAGTCATGGAAACGTTGGGTTCTCAAATGATACCATTCGCTATGCACATAACCCTGGTTGGTATGGCATTGATTCCATTTACTACATTTTGTCCGACGGCATCGATTCTGACACCTGTCTTATAAAGGTTACCGTGGTTGCCACTCCTGAAATATCATGGAGTGATCCCGCGGACATAATATATGGTAATCCGCTGGACGAAAATCAGCTTAATGCGTCAGCACAGATACCTGGCAGTTTCATGTACAATCCTGCTTCCGGAACCGTACTTAATGCCGGTGATGCACAAATAATCGCTGTAATATTCACTCCCGACGACACTGTTTTATATACTAAGGCCACCCGTACGGTAACCATAAACGTGCATAAAGCCGATATTACGGTAACTGCTGATGATAAAACAATGATGCAGGGAGAAATGGTTCCTGAATTGACAATGCAATACACCGGCTTTGTAAACGGCGACAGCATTGATGATATCGATGAACTGCCAGAGATAACCACCATGGCAAGCGCGTCAGATATTCCGGGTGAATATGATATCCTGTTAACAGGAGGCAGCGACAATAATTACAATTTTATCCTTGTAAACGGGAAGCTCGAAATAACCCTGAATACCGGTATCAAATCGTTTACAGATGAGATTTCGGTATTTCCAAATCCATTCGCCGATAAGCTGTTTGTGCATAACGTAGGTTCAATGGAAATCGGTTTTACCATTTATTCTCTTGCAGGAAGTGTTATCCTTAATGGTGTTATTACGGAAAGCTGCCTGGATCTGTCGCGGCTAAGCCCTGGTATATATATGCTGAAACTTACCTGTAACAAGGAAACAAAGCTTATCCAAATAATAAAACAATAGTTCTAATTGATTTTACATGTAGAGACGCAGGATGTGCGTCTCTGCATTAATATCAGGGAATTCACGCCAAAGGTT
>CAZYDI010000104.1:4828-9898 GCA_964646255.1 uncultured Bacteroidales bacterium | reverse complement strand
GGATACGGCATGAAGCAGCCTTATCTTTCTGATGGGTGGTTCAGGTTGGTCGCTTTTGCTGTGGAACAGGCTAAACTGCGCAACATGCGTGTGTGGATTGAGGATGAAGGTAAATATCCCAGTGGTTTTGCGGGTGGAAAATTCAGCACCGACCGTCCTGATCTTCGTATGCAGGCTTTGGTACAAGGTAAACCCATTGAACTGGCAGGTGGTGTCAAAATAAACACAGCTGTTTCGAATAATGTATTGGCTGCAGCAGCCATCAGCGATGACAATGAGATTGTCCTGCTTCCTGTTACCGGCAGCGAGCTGAATTGGAAGGCTCCTCAAGGCAACTGGAAAGTTTTTACCGTATCGCACCAATATAAGACATCCCCCACACGGTCGGTTAACAATCCAACGCGCGGCAAGGATACCACCGCTTCACTTTTTGATTTTCTGAATCCCGAAGCTACCCGTCAGTTTTTGGAATGGACCCATGCACAGTACTTCAAATATTTTGGTCACGAATTTGGTAAAACCTTTATGGGCATTATGGGCGATGAACCCGATTTCTCCTTCTCGCATATCCCCTGGACACCATCCATAAAAGCTGAGTTCATGCAGCGCAAAGGATATGATGTTACGCCTTACCTTGCCACATTTCATTTGAAACCATTACCCGATTCACTGCAAAGGATCAAAGCCGATTACTGGGATGTATGGTCCGACCTTTTTAAAGAAAACTTTTTCGATGTTCAGGCTGAATGGTGTCGTCAGCACAACATCGAATACATTGTTCACCTTAACCATGAAGATAAAGCCGCAAGGTTGGTTCGGTCAGAAGGTGATTATTTTAAGCAGATGCGCAATGTAGGAGTTCCGGGCGTTGATGCCATCTGGAGCCAGATTTGGATGGACCATGTGGCCGACTATCCCAAACTGGCTTCTTCGGCAGCACACCTTTTTGGCAAGCCCCGTGCATTCACCGAAAGTTTTGCCGCCTACACCTATAAGCCAACTGTTGCCCAGGCAAAATGGGTAATGGATTACCAGTTGGTAAGGGGAATAAACCTGGTGCAGAATATGTTTTGGATGAGCACGGCCTCGGGGCATACGCCTGATCCGTTACCCTTTTTTATGACTGACTCCTTTCCGCAAGTAGCTGCTTATATTAACCGTACATCAACCCTGCTAACCCAGGGGAAGCCTGCAGCGCAATTAGCATTGTATTATCCTACAACCAGCCTTTGGTTGGGAAATGATGATGCTGATACAAGCGTGTTGGAAATAGCCAGGGATTTGTTGGAAATGCAGCGCGACTTCGACTTCATTGATGAACAGGCATTAACCGGTGTACTGATGCAGACTGATGAAGGACTAAGAAACCTTAGCGATCAGTATTACCATGCCATCATAATACCAGAAGTATCGGTTCTTTCACAAAGAGCCTATGAAACCCTTAAAGAGTTTGCTTCGCATGGAGGCAGCGTAATATTCATGGGAGCCATCCCTTCTGTATTGTATGATAAATCGTTTAACAATATTACGCAACCCCTGGCTATTAATGGAGCTATGGTGGAAGAGTCGGGCAGAATAACACAAAAAGTTCTGGATGCCTTGCCCGCGGCCAGTGTAAAATTCGATAAAGCTGCGCCAACAGTAAAATATACACAACGAACGCTGCCTGACGCTGAAGTGTATTTCTTTTTTAATGAGGGTTATTCACCTGTCAATGTTAATGCAACCATCAAGGGTGCCGGCAGCGTGGAGGAATGGGATCCGTTTACCGGAAACAAGGTTGCTGTCAGTATAACACAACAGCAGGCAGGTTATCAAAAACTGAACCTTGCGTTGGGTAAATGGGAGTCCAAGATTCTAGTTGTGATCAATGAAGCCAAAGCTTTTAACATTACCGGTTATGGCGCTGTCGGCGACAACCATACTGTTAATACAAGGGCCATTCAGGCATCCATTGATGATTGTTATGCAAAAGGAGGAGGGAATGTGGTGGTGCCTGCCGGCATTTTCCGGACGGGCTCAATCTTTTTGAAAGATAAAGTTAACCTGGTAGTGGAGGAGGGTGGCGTATTAAAAGGTACCACCAGCATTGATGATTATCCGCAGATACCCACACGCTTTGAAGGTATTGAACGGATGTGGACAGCGGCATTGGTTAATGTGATGAACACCACGAATACCACTATAACCGGCAAGGGTACTATTGACGGATCAGGGACCGAATGGCCCTATCTGCGTCCTCAAACGCATCAAAAAACCTGGATTGGAAGGCCACGCCTGGTCTGTTTCCAGAATTGCACCAATGCCACTATATCCGATCTTCACCTGCTGAATCATGCTGCATGGTGTGTTCACATTCTATACAGCAAAGATGTAATTGTTCGAAACCTCAACATCAGGGCGGCGCATAACATTCCAAGTTCCGATGGCATTGACCTCGATTCGAGCAGCGAAATCTATGTTTCCAATTGCGATATCGACGTAAACGATGATTGCATTTCAATAAAGGCAGGTAAGGATTCAAGCGGACTTGCCGTTAACCGGCCATGTGAAAACATTATTATTGAAAACTGCCGGTTTGGTTACGGACATGGGGGAGTGGCCTGCGGAAGCGAAACATCCGGCGGCATACGAAATGTTTTGGTTAAAAATTGCATAGCCGATTCGGGAAACTGGGCGCCTATAAGGTTTAAAACCCAGCCCAGCCGGGGCGGTTTTGTTGAGAATGTTACTTTTGAAAACATAACCATTACCGATGCCAAACAGGCTTTTGAACTGCTTATGGCATGGCGCATGGTTCCGCCCGTACTGCCCCCTGCCAGGGTGTTGCCGGTATTTCGTAATTTAACGTTCAAAAATGTAACGGGAAAAGTAGAGCGCCTGGGAGTAATAAGCGGATTAAAGGAAAGTCCTGTCACCGGTGTAAAATTTATTCATTGCCGGTTGACTGCCAAAACCGGGTTAAAAGTTGAAAATACGATTAACAATGATTACAGCGGCTTGCAGGCAACTGTTGCTGAAGGTGAACTGATCATTGAAAATAAGACCGAATAAGTATTTCGCCGATAATCGATTATCATATTACAAATATTAAAGCTGAGAATCATGACCAAAATGTGCAAAATGGTAACCTTACTGTGTTTTGTAGGATTTATTTCGCAGAACATGTTTTCGCAAAGGTTTCGTAACCCTGAAGAAACGATAAAAACAATAAAAAGCGACCTGGACCGTGTACTCGACTATCTTAATAAAATCACTCCACCAAGGATTGTTGACAAGGAGACAGGTGAAGCTGTTAAAAGCATGAAAAACATAGATGCTTCCAGTGTATTCGAAAAAGGAGACTTTGGAATAGCTACCTATGAGTGGGGTGTAACATACTCAGGAATGCTTAAGGTAACTAAAATAACAGGCGATGAAAGATATGCCAACTACACATACGAACGTATGAAATTGCTGGGCGAATCCTATCCTTATTTTAAAAAAGTTCAGGAAGAAACCGGCACCAGCGGGCTGAGGGGACTAATCACGCCCAAGTGGCTCGACGATTGCGGCTCCATGGGTGCAGCTATGATGAAGACTTCCATGGTTTTTCCGGATGTGGCAGAAAGCCTTCGTCCTGTCATCAATAATGCGTTTGATTTCGTTATGTATAAGGAGTACCGCTTGTACAACAGAATTCTTGCCCGCCTGCGGCCGGTTGAAAATTCAGTCTGGCTGGATGATATGTACATGGGCATTACTCCCATTGCCTATATGGCAAAGATGCTGGAAAATGAAGATGCAGGTAAAGCAAAAACTTATTATGACGAAGCGATTTTGCAGATTGAATTATTTAAGAAATTGTTGTGGCTGCCTGAAAAAAACTTGTTCCGGCACGGCTGGATTGAAAAAATGGAAGAACACCCTTCATTTCTTTGGGGCCGGGCTAATGGGTGGGCCCTGTTAACGATGTGTGATGTACTGGATGTGCTCCCCGAAGACCATATAGGAAGAGCCGAAGTAATGGAACTGTTTAAAAGCCATATCCGTGGCCTGGCAGAATTACAGTCGGGCGAAGGTTCGTGGCATCAGCTGCTCGACCGTAATGATTCATACCTCGAAACCAGCGCTACAGCCATGTATACTTATTGTATTGCACACGCTATAAATAAAGGATGGATCGATGGCATGGTATATGGCCCTGTGGCCCAGGCCGGATGGAATGCCGTTGCAAAACAAATCAATGAACTCGGTCAGGTGGAAAACACCTGCGTTGGCACAGGCCTTGAATTCACAGCAGTTTTTTACTACAAACGTCCGGTAAATGTGCTGGCTGCCCATGGTTATGGTCCGGTTTTATTAGCAGGCGCTGAAATGATTCAGCTTCTTAAGAATGCAAATACAGGGAACAGCAATTAATCTTTCAACCTCAAAACTTCCAAAAAATGGATATCTTATTGCATAAATTCATCATTGCCTGCCTCATTCTGTGTGCAGGCTTTGGATTACATGCACAGGCACCTGCAACAATTAAACTGAATCCGCCTGATTTACAGAACGGTAAACTATTGATGCAGGCTTTAAAAGAAAGAAAATCTTCATCCGGTTTTACCGAAAAGGAAATTTCTTTGTACGATATGTCAAACCTGCTATGGGCAGCATTTGGGATCAATCGGCCTGAAAACGGCAAGAGAACGGCACCCTCGGGATCCAACCGGCAGGAAATTGAAATATACACCTTTACCAAAGATGGCATATACCATTATATTGCCGCAAGCCATGAACTTGAGCTTGTTAAGGAAGGGGACTACAGAAGCCTTACCGGGCGTGGAGAAGCAGCAAATGCAGCATTGAATCTCTTATTTATAGCCGATACTGAAAAAACCGGTCCGGGTGATGATTCTACAAAAGCCAACACAGTATCTTATGTAAACGTTGGATACATTTCTCAGAATGTTTATTTATACTGTGCTTCGGCGGGTATTGGTACCCGTGCACGGGGAGGATGGAATCAAAAGGAATTGTCAAAAATTATGAGTCTTAAACCTTCAATGATCATTGTGTTGGGCCAGACAGTAGGTTACACCG
>CAZYDI010000104.1:0-4728 GCA_964646255.1 uncultured Bacteroidales bacterium | reverse complement strand
AAAAATCCGAATGCAGGGAAAAATTAGGCGGTTGACATCAATTATTAACCTTCGATGCGTAATGCTGATCATGCTGAGCATACCGGCATCCGGAATACTTTATGCCCAGCTGGAGGTTAATGATCTGGAACGTGATTTTATAAATCCTCCCTTTGAAGCCAAGCCGCGTACCTGGTGGCACTGGACAGGGGGTAATATTACAATTGAAGGGATCACCCGTGATCTGGAGTGGATGAAACGAGTGGGGATTGCCGGATTTCAGCTTGCCGATGTGAGTTTTGGCATGGGGCAAACTATTGATCATAAAGTTATGTTTGGATCAGCTGAGTGGCTGGACGCAGTGAAACATACTGCTGAAGAAGCAGTGCGGCTTGACCTTGAAATGGCTCTGTTCAGTTCAGCCGGATGGAGCCTGGCCGGCGGGCCATGGGTCAAGCCGGAGCAGGCTATGAAAAAACTGGTCTGGAGTGAAATGAAAATTGAAGGGCCTCAGACCTTTTCCGGAAAACTCCCTCATCCTCCGATGGTCAATGGTCCAATAAGGAATATGACAAACGGTAACCGGTTCAATTCTGATCCAAACCGGTATGGTGATCAGGCTGTAATTGCCTATCCTACGCCTGTTGATGAGTTGACATACAAGGATATCATACCGGTTATTACGGTTAATGGAAAAGTTATCCGGCCGGATGCACTTATCGATGATGACCTGAATAGCGGTATTTCACTGCCGGTGGATGAGACAACAAGAAAAATCGTCATCGACTTCACGTATCCTGTCCCCGTTCCCATGCGTGCCTTAACAATTGCTTCGCGCCAAGGCATCCCTTTTGGCAGTTTTACGGTGTGTACTGACGATGAGCATTTTAAAATAGTGACTACATTACCTGGCCCGCAGTTGTACCGGGGAGGCAAAGTACGTACTTTTTCTTTTCCGGAACAGCAATCCAAGCATTTCCGTCTCGAAATCAATGGATTACCATTTAAACCCAGCCAGGTATTGCATCAACCTCCTCCTGCAACGTTGGCAGATTCTTTTATGCTGACAGAAGCAATACTTCACACGGGAGCCCGTGTAAATTGCTGGGAAGACAAAGCCGGGTTTAGTCATTTGTTTGACTATGCTTCGGTTCATAGTCCCGATGTTCCTGCATCAGCCTGTATCAATCCACATAGGATCATTGATCTTACCGACAGGATGGATAACGATGGAAATATCACCTGGAAAGTACCTGAAGGCAACTGGACTCTGCTCAGAACAGGGTATTCACTGACCGGTGCAAAAAACCGGCCTGCAATGCCTGGCGGGCTGGGATATGAGGTGGACAAGCTGAGTAAGGAATATGTACTTGATTATCTTAAAAACTATATTGAACCATTAAAAAAGAAATTGGGACCACTGGTTGGTGAAAGGTTGCAATACCTGATGCTAGACAGTTGGGAAGCCGGCATGCAGAACTGGACTGATCGTATGGCGGAAGAGTTTATGAAGCGCAGGGGATATGATTTGTTGCCCTATATGCCTGTACTAACAGGTCGTATAGTTGAAAATGCCGAGGTAAGTGACCGCTTTCTATGGGATTTTCGAAGAACGCTGGCTGATCTGTTTGCCGAAAATTTTTACGGTACGGTCAGTGAATACATGCATCAAAATAATATGAAAACATACGGTGAAGCTTCAGGAGTATCACTGGAAATTCTCGAAGATGCCTTGTTGTGTAAAAAGTATGTTGATATCCCCATGGGTGAATTCTGGGTATCGGACCTGCATCCTTCGGCCATGTATCATGTCGATGTACGCGGCGCTGCATCAGCAGCACACATCTACGGGAAACAATATGTTGCAGCTGAAGCTTTAACCGGAGGTAATTATGAGGCACCTGCCCGACTGAAAAAGATCTGTGATTACTGGTTTACGCAAGGTGTAAACCGGATTGTTTTTCATACATCAGCCCATCAGCCACTTGATACCAAACCGGGCAACACCATGGTTGGAACACATATTCACCGGAATATTACCTGGGCGGAGCAGGCAAGTCCTTTTATGACTTACATCGCCAGAAATTCATACATGTTGCAACAGGGCTTGTTTGTCGCCGATATTGCCTATCTGCTTAATGAAGGTGCACCATCTACAATGCCATTCTGGGGCGCCGGTCCGGAAGCAGAACCACCCACAGGGTATGATTACGATTACGTGAACACGGATGTGCTGCTCAACAGGATGTCGGTCAGCAGCAACGGCAGGATTGTATTGCCTGATGGAATGAGTTACGGGATACTGGTCTTACCATGTACGTCTGAAATGACATTAAGAACGCTGGATAAGATTAACGAGATGGTAAAAGCAGGGGCTACTGTTATTGGGCCACGACCGGGCAAAATGCCGGGACTGGAAGGTGATCCCGGATCAGAAAATGAATGGGAAACACTGGTAAATGAGTTGTGGGGCGACCTCGACGGGATAAGCAGGACCATAAGATATGTTAACAAAGGAATGGTTGTGTGGGGAGAATCTGTGTACGGTATATTACAGCGACTTGGTGTTGAAAAAGATGTTGAATTCAGTAAAGGATTGAGTACAAAAATCAGCTGGATTCACCGATGCTTGAATGAAACAGATTTTTACTTTATTTCCAACCAGTCAGATACAATACAGCAGGTTGATTTCAACTTTCGTATAACCGATAAACAAGTTGAGCTTTGGTACCCCGGGGAAGGAAGAATTGCAGATGTCTCATATCTGATTAAGAATAACCGAACAATTGTACCGGTTCGGCTGGAATCTAACGAAGCTGTTTTTGTGGTTTTCAGGAAAAAAACCAAAGAGCAAATCCGGACAATCCCAACGCCCACAGAAACCGTAGTAACAGAAATCAACAATTCATGGAAGGTACATTTTCCAGCCGGATCAGGTGCTCCCGAAACACCGGATTTTCCAACGCTTATTTCATGGACGGAACATGCCGATTCAGGTATCAGGTATTTTTCAGGTACGGCCAGCTATGCCAACTCAATTAAGATTCAGGCAAATCAGTTAAAAAGTGGAGGTGCCATCTGGCTTGACTTGGGAAACGTTAAGGATATCGCTGAAGTATTTATCAATGGGAATAAAGTTGAAATACTTTGGAAAATCCCTTATAAAACAAATATTACAAAATACTTAAAACCTGGGATGAACCAGGTCCGGATAGATGTAACCAACCAATGGACCAATAGGTTGGCGGGAGATCAATTCGCCCCTGACGGTGAAAAGGTACTCAGCAGTTTTATACCGTCCTTCATGGGTAAACTGAAGCCGGTGGAATCAGGACTAATGGGGCCTGTGAAGATTATGCATGTAAGTAGAAAGTCAAATCATTAATATAAGTTCGACAACATGAACCGAAAATGCAGAATCCGGTTATTCCTGGCAACAGTGATGTGGATGGTTTCATTTACAATGGGGAATGCCCAACCTCGCGATACTGTCGCCGGTATCCCTGTTAATTATGATGAATCAAAAGTTGGGGCATATTTGCTACCAGATCCGCTTACACTGAATAATGGGAGTAAGATAACTGATAAGGATGCCTTTATTAATCAGCGTGTCCCCGAGATTTTAAATGCTTTCAAGGAGAATCAATTCGGTAAAGTCCCATCCAATAATGTTAAATGTACATATGAACTGTTTGATAAAGGAACGCCCGCATTGGATCAAAAGGCATTGCGGAAACAGGTCTGCGTTTATTTTACCGGTGATACAGTCGGACCCAGGGCGGATGTGTTGATTTATTTGCCAATAGGTGCAGAAAAGCCTGTACCTCTGATGCTAATGATCAATTTCACGGCAAACTCAAGTATGGTGGAAGATTCCGGGGTGAAAAGAGGTGAAATTTGGAGTAGGGATAAAATAAGAGTTCCTGCACCTGAAAGAAGGAACTTTGAGAATACCAACATTATTTCATTTCTGGAAAATGGAATTGGAGTTGCCATGCTGTATTACGGAGATATTGAACCTGATTTTCCGGAGGGAATTGAACATGGTGGAGTACGTGGCATGTTGCTAAAAACGGGTGAGTCATACCCTGCTGCGGATGAATGGGGTGCTATTGGTGCATGGGCATGGGGATTGAGCCGTGTACTGGATTTTTTGCAAACCGATAAGGATATCGACAAGGAATGTATTGGTTTATTCGGTATTTCGCGCTTGGGAAAAACGGTATTATGGACAGGGGCAAGTGATCCTCGTTTTGCCTTTGTAATTGCCAGTTGTTCAGGTGAAGGTGGTGCTGCTTTAAGTCGCCGATACTATGGAGAAACAATTGCTCACCTCGCCTCACCTTCGCGATATTTCTATCAGTTTTGTGGTAATTATCAAAAGTTTTCTGATAATCCTGAAAAGTTACCTGTAGATGCTCATATGTTGCTGGCACTTATTGCACCCAGGCCAGTGCTGCTCCAAACCGGCACCACTGACAAATGGTCGGATCCAAAGGGTGAGTTTCTTGCAGCTATAGCTGCTGAACCCGTTTATAATCTTTTTGGTAAAAAAGGTTTAGAAACCAATCAAATGCCGGGTGCTGGTGAAGCGATATTGAACTCTATAGGATACTATATGCATGAGGGTGGTCATGGTACCATTCCTTCGGATGTGCCGGTATTTATTGAATTTATCCGGAAACACTTCTTTAAGTAAATAATTTTAACGGAGCTCCTTATTTCGAATTTTCGGGGTCGGACCAGGCT
>CAZYDI010000103.1:0-10029 GCA_964646255.1 uncultured Bacteroidales bacterium | reverse complement strand
CGTCGATAGGCTGCAGGTGTAAAGGCAGTAATGTCAAAGCCGAGCAGTACTAATTGCCCGTGAGCTTTCTTGTAAACAGCTTAATATGCAACTTTCCGGCATGTAAAATATTAATCCCGATTCGTTCGGGATGTAAAATTTAGGTGACTATAGCAGTGGGGTACCACCTCTTCCCATTCCGAACAGAGAAGTTAAACCCACTAGCGCCAATGGTACTGCATTCGTGGGAGAGTAGGACGTCGCCAATCTTTAATCCCGGTCCCGATTTTCTCGAGGCCGGGATTTTTTTTTAACCGCGCAACAACGCTCTTAACATAGATTGTCTTTTTAATCTTACAGGATTACGCTATCTTGCCACAAAAATTCAACACCGGCATGAAGAAACTGCTGCTGGCTTCTGTTCTCTCTGTCATATGGCTGTTTCCGGCGCTCGGGCAACTCGAGTCAAAAATTGATACCAATACGGTTGTGTATTCATGGACCCTCGACCATACCCTGGCTAACAAAATCCGCGTCGACGTTGACACCCTGCTTGAACAGTTCCAGGTTTACAACCCGGTATTTGCCCTTTATACTTCCCCACAAACACTCGGAAACTACGGACAACCTGCACAAAGCATGGTTTTTACCGAACGACCGGCAGACGATGAATTCCTGCTGATCAATAATTTTCATCCCTATATGATGCGTTACGGGAATACGCAATTTATCAACTCTCGAAAACCGTTTAGCAGGCTTACCTATATCAACGGGGGATCAAACAATACCAAGGAAGAACAACTTGATGCATTCCATTCTCAAAACCTTACCAAAACCCTTAATTTCGGGATACACTTCCGAACTGTAGGAAGCCTCGGACAATACCAATTTCAGCGCGTCAAAAGCAATTCATTCAATTTTTTTTCCAGCCTCTCCAGCCGCTACTATTCTTATCATGTAAGTGTTAACTATAACAAAATCACCGCTGATGAGAATGGTGGTATACTCGGTGATACACTGGTTACCGATTCTGTGTTTACACGCACCAAAGAAATACCTACCCTTTTCTCGGGTACCGAAAGTTCACTTACCCATAATCCCGATGTACAGCATCAGATAAGAAACCTGAATATCCTCGCCGTTCAGGAACTGGCCTTGCGTAGCCGCCCCGGACGAAGAGACACCCTCACAAATCCCCGGAAAATCAGAGTATTCTATCCCAAACTGGTTTACATCTTTACCATTAACCGGACACAACGCCGCTTTATCGATGATAATCCCACCGTTGGACTGGATGCCGGTATTTATGACAACATCTTTGTCAGCAGAAGATTTACCCGCGACTCCTTAATTACCTGGAAAATTGGTAATTCTGCCCGGATGCAATTCCAGGGCCGGAGGAACAACCATTACTACATTGACTATGGGTACGACCTCATGAAATATGACATGTCGGTATACGCACCTTCAACCAATGATTCGGTTGTGGTATTGCCCCCTTTTATTAGCCAGCCCTATCAGTTACGCGGCTTCAACTATACCAGTAACATTTATAACTCCTACTTCTCAACCGGTTTTACCAGGATGTTCGGCGAACGCTTTGATATGAACCTGTTCGGTAAATACTATGTGTCGGGATACCAGTCCGGCGATTTCTCGCTTTCGGGTGATATCCGGCTTGCCCTGGGGAACAAAGAGAAACCGTTAATTTTCACGGCGAAGGGACTCACTGAACTGGCTACCCCTGATTACCTCTATACCCGTTATGCAGCCAATAATTTCATATGGACACGAAATTTCCGGAAGGTTGCAACGAACCATTTATCAACAAACCTTGCCATCTTATCAAAGAAATTTGCCATTCAGGGTGATTATTACTTACTTAGCGACGCGATTTACCTGGATAACCAGGCATATCCGGCACAATACGGTAATGTTCTTTCGATTATTGCACTGAGCGCTTATAAACAAACAGACTTCTGGAAAGTGACAACCATCAACAAGGTGGTTTTCCAGAAAAGTGAGAATGAGAATATCATCGACCTGCCGGAATTGACATGGTATAATTCAACTTACCTGAAACATATGTTTAATTTCAGGAGGACAGACGGTAAATTATTGATTATGATTGGATTGAATCTTTTATATAATACAAAATACTATGCCGATGCTTACATGCCATCACTCAGTTCATTTCACCGGCAGAATAGTAAACTATTGGGAAACTATCCGTATCTGGACGTATTTTTAAATGCCCAACTGAAACGTTTCAGATTTTTCCTGAAAGTTGAACATGTAAATGAACGATGGTTCGAGTCCGTTTTTGAAAACAACTACTTTACTGTTCCCAATTATCCGCGAAACGGGAGAAACTTAAAATTTGGATTATCCTGGACTTTTTATGATTAGAATTGTTAATAGAGGGAGGATAATTTAAGGGGAGCGCTTGAGGCAAAACTCGTTTATTCGAACTAAATTTAATTAAGATTATGATGAGAAACTTATTATACGTTAGTGTATTGGTGCTTTTATTATCCGGCTGCAATTTTCATGGCCGTCAGGCAGAGAGCATTGAGATAGAACAGGATCTTGAGAGCATTAAAGAAAAAGGTAGAATTACCGTTCTTACAGATTATAGTTCTACGGATTACTTTATTTACCGTGGTCAGCCTATGGGCTTTCAGTACGAAATGCTTCAGCAACTGGCCAATCATTTATCTGTAAGGCTGGAGGTCAGGGTTAGCCGGAGTTTGAACGAAAGCATTGAATTACTGCGGAATGGTGAAGCAGACCTTATTGCCCAGAATTTGGCTATTACCAAGGACAGGCTCCAGATCATTGATTTTACCGAACCGTTTGTGCAATCGCACCTGGTTCTGATTCAGAGAAAACCTGAGAACTGGCGTAAAATGAAGGATAACAGCATAAATGCTTTTATGATTACCAATCCTGTCCGGCTCAAAGGACAGACCATATATGTCACCCGGGGTTCATCAGCAATAACCAGGCTAAAGAACCTTTCCGAAGAAATCGGAGGCGACATCAATATCATTGAGGTAGACGAAAGTCCTGAGCAGCTTATCGCCCTCGTATCCGAAGGAGAGGTGCCGTTTACCGTGTGTGAAAATATAGTTGCCAATGTAAATGCAAGGTATTACCCCGATGTTGACATTAATACAAAAGTCGGCTTACAACAAGAGATGGCATGGGCTGTAAGAAAAGGTTCAACGACCCTGGTTAGTGAACTCAACAATTGGCTTACAGGATACATTCAATCGCCTAAATATAAACGGCTGTACGCCCGGTATTTCGAAAGTGATAAATCCACGGCCATCGTCGAAAGCGACTTTTATGCCATCAACACCGGGAAAATATCCCCGTATGATGAATATATCCGTCAGTACAGCGAAAAGGCAGGATGGGATTGGCGACTTACTGCATCCTTGATCTACCAGGAATCGAGGTTTAAAAATAACCTTACTTCATGGGCAGGAGCCTGGGGAATTATGCAGCTGATGCCGGCTACAGCCAAGCGTTTTGGTGTGGATACCGTTTCATCACCCCGCGATCAGATAAGGGCAGGAACAGAATTCATCAGTTGGCTTGACAGGCTTTTTAACGATATTGACGATAAAGACGAGCGTATAAAGTTTGTACTTGCTGCGTATAATATTGGACCAGGCCATATCATCGATGCAAGAAACCTTGCTAAAAAAACAGGCGCCGATCCTAACGTGTGGGACGATAATGTTGCCCGCTGCCTGCTCTCCAAATCGGATCCAAAGTTTTACAATGACCCTGTAGTGAAATTCGGATACTGTAAGGGAACCGAAACCTTTAATTATGTTACTGAAGTTCTGGAGCGCTACGAACATTATAAAAATATAGTGGCGAACTAGGGAATATTTAAATTAATACCGGAAAAGGTTTGAGAAATTGGGTTTTATCAATTCAGGTTCTCAAACCTTTTTTTTCGTACAACAGCCGTCCAAAAAATTGACAAAGTGATGCTTGTTAACTTTGTTTATTATTCACAAAATCAATAACATGAGCATTTAGGCATTATAATTGATTCTGCAGAGAAGGTATCGCTTTTATACAGATTCGAATTTTTTGTCTCAATTAATTTTGCTATGAATGCATTTAAAATAGCTTTTCGCAGATTATTCCGTAAAGGAGAGCATTCAGCTACAAGAATTATATCCCTTTCAGCCGGACTGGCATTTGGAATTTTACTTTTATCCGAGGTTTTTTATTATTACAGTTACGACAGCTTTTACCCTGATGCCGAAAGGCTTTATGTGGTTCACGAGAATTTCAGGATGGATCAATCCTCTGATAAGTTAACCAGCTATTCGAAGGTTAGCGGGGCTATAGCACCCGGCCTAAAAGCAGAAGTTCCGGGTATTGAAGCAGCCACACGGCTTAACAGCATCGGTTCTTCGGTTTTTTACACAGAGGATAAAAAGAGCTATTATGCTGAATTTTCTCTTGCTGATGAAAATCTGTTTGATGTGCTTTCTGTTCCCGCAATCAGTGGAAATCCCAAAAAGATTCTTGGCAGCCCTATGACATGCATGGTTTCTGATGAGATTGCAGACAAAATGGGCGGCGATGTGAACGGTAGAACTATTGAGCTTAAAGAATATCCTGGAAGAAAAATTATGATTGCCGGCGTTTTTGAAAAATTACCCGAAAATACCAATTACAAATTCGATGTCTTGATTTCAATGGTGTCGACAGGTCAGTTTCTACCATGGGACGGTTCAATGAACTGGATGGGTAACGACAGATATTATGCAGTAGTGAAACTAGCCCCGGGCGTTGATCCGGCAACCCTTGAACCCGCTGTACGCAAAATGCAGATTAAGTACCAGGATATTGAAGAAATGGAGCTGAAATTCGGAGGTATGGTTCTAAAATATTCTTTTTATCCTATTCAAAAATTATATTCCGACAGGGTGAAGGATATGATTATGATCCTTACTACCATAGCTTTTGCTGTTCTGTTTGTTTCCTTTATGAACTACATTCTTTTAACAATGAGTGTGTTGATTCACCGGGCTAAAAGCTCAGCAATTCATAAAACCTGTGGTGCAAAAGCCGGTAATTTGCAGAGACTAATTTTTTCAGAAACACTGTTATTATTTATCATATCACTTATCCTGGCCGTTTTTCTTATCCTTATATTCAAACCAATAGCAGAGATGCAATTGGGTCATAAACTGAGTACGTTGTTAAACTTTCGTATTCTTTGGCCTGTTTTGAGCCTTGTCACGTTGCTTATTGCCTTAACAAGCTACCTGCCGGGACGATTTTTTTCTCGAATTCCGGCAGCAATAGCTTTTCGCAATTATCACCAGAATAAGAACAGGTGGAAATTGTTATTGCTTTCGTTTCAATTTGCCGGTGCAGCTTTTATACTTGCCATGTTGGTTTTGGTAAGCAGGCAATATAACAGGCTTATAACTGCTGATCATGGTTATCAAACAAATGGAATATACTTTGCTGAAACTGCAAATATGAAATCAGGCAGTATCTCAACACTATTAAACGAATTACGTTCTACTGCCGGAATAGAAAAAGTGGGACTTGGCTGCAGAATACCTTTTCAAGGAGCTGCCGGCAATAATATTCGTTCGGAGGAAGGAGAAAAGGAACTGTTCAATGTGGCTGATTTCTATTATATTGATGAGAATTTTTTGACCATATTGGGCATCCGTATCATTGAAGGTGAAGGTTATTCGCTAGAGAGTTCACTAATAAATGATGTGCTTATTAGTAAAAAAGGCGCCGAAAAACTTAGGCTCTTTAATGGCTGGAAGCAGGTTGTCGGTCAACAGGTGGATATTAGCGAGCACGGAAAGTCGACGATCCGTGGCGTTACATCCGATTTTGTCATAAACTCACTTACCAGTCCCGATAACCGTCCATCGGTATTTCATTTTTATCCGGAAGAAAAATTTGAGCAGGTACGGGCTGAGCGTTCCTCATTTAAGTTTTTTATACTTGTTAAGGCTGGAAAATCTTCTGAATCGGGAATGATGCAGAAACTTACAGACATTGTAAATGAGCATTTGCCACAGCAGGATGCGGTTATAAAAAGTATGGAGGCAGAACAAAAAGCATGTTACAAATCAGCGTATAGCTTCCGAAATGCAATGTTAGGCGGTAGTGCTGTTATTCTGCTTATTACCATTATTGGCCTGGTTGGATATACCTCCGAGGAAAATGCACGACGTCGTAAAGAACTGGCTATACGTCGTATTCATGGTGCCAATTTGACGGACATACTCCGCATATTTGTATTTGACTTGGAAGTCGTAGCCTTTCCTGCTGTTCTTTTTGGTTTGACAGCCGCCTACTTTATTTTTGGTAAATGGATGTATAACTTCGCACTGAAAATCCAAATGCGATGGGAAATATTTGCGGTATGTGGATTCATAATTTTAATATTTGCAGCTTTTATAGCATCTGTAAATTATGTGCGTACAGCAAGCCGTTATCCGGCAGAAACACTGCGTTATGAATAATCATACTTTCATTTTACCAATAACTTCCAGGAATTCACTGATTATCATGGCGGTGGCACCCCAGATATGGTTACCCTCTATGTCAAAATAAGGAATTTCTATTGCACTGTCTCCGATTGTCATAATCTTTTTCTTTCGGTTTTCAGGCTTTAATAATTCGGTAATACTGGTTTCAATCAGGTAACTTACTTCAACCGGATCGGGATGGAATTCAGGTTCATTGGCACAAAATCCCACAAAGGGATAAACAAGATAATTGCTGACAGGGATGTGAAGTGATGTCAACGTTCCGATAACGCGAATGTTATCCGGTGATAAACCTGTTTCTTCCTGGGTTTCCCGGAGGGCTGTGTTTTGCATATTGCCGTCAACATTTTCATAAACGCCACCCGGCAAACTAACCTGCCCGCTATGAATACCATCATACTCGGCCCGTTTTATAAAAACGGTTTTCAGCTCTCCGTTAATCCGATATAGCAATATGAGAACAGCACTTTTTTTAACATTATGCAGCGGATATTCTGCGTTATGCCGTTCAGGCGGAGATAACCTTTGCTGAGCTTCTATACCGGGTAACGGTTTTGCAAGTTCTTCTTCAAGTTTTTCTATCCATAACCTTTCCATGCCAATAGCATTAATCAAACCGTATGGTTCTTGAGGGATCTATACGGGCAATTACCATCGATGGTAACATGAGAACAGTAAACGTAACCAGCAGTGTACCGATGTTTAACAATAACAGATAGAGTATGTTGAAATCAACAGGAACATAATCGAGAAAATAGGATTCCGGATTAAGCTTCAGAAATTTAAAATAATGTTGAAGCATACAAATTCCAATCCCTGCCAGGTTGCCCCAGAAAAGTCCTTTAGCCATCAAATAAAGCGATTGGTATAAAAAAATCCTTCTTACCCCCTGGTTTCTCATTCCCAACGCTTTTAATATGCCAATCATGGTTGTTCTGTCAAGAATCAGGATGAGCAACCCCGAAATCAGGTTAAATGCAGAAACAATGAGCATCAGGCCCAGTAAAACCCAGACATTTTTGTCAATAAGCCCCAGCCAGTCGAAAATTTGAGGAAACCGCTCCTTTATATTGATAACCCTGAGTTTGGAACCATCTGCATTGAAAGTAATTCCCGCAACGGAAAACACTTCATAGGATATCCTGTCAAGGTGTTTATAATCGGATATGAGAATTTCAAATCCCGATACCTGTGAACCATCCCAATTATTGAGTTTTTGGATATGCGCAAGGTCAACCAGTATAAATTGTTTATCAAATTCCATGAGGCTGGTACGATAAATTCCGGATACGGTAAAAGCCCTTCCTCTTGGCTGGTCATCAATAAAATACATGGCAAAACGATCACCCACTTTTAGTTTAAGCAGGTCGGCAAAATATTTCGAAATCACCACATCATTGGTATTACCGGAATCAGTGGCGTGGAATATTGATCCCTCTACAAGGTTTTCCGCAAAAAAGCTCCAGTCAAAATCGCTTCCAACACCCTTGGCAATAGCCCCCTGGATATCTTCCTTCGTTTTAATTATACCGGGCTTGGTGGCAAAGGACTGTATATGCCGGATGCCCGGAATATTTTCCAGAACAGGTAAAAAGGCTTGGTTCCTTGATATGGGCTCCGTTTCAAAAGAGCTGTTAGCATCATAATTGACGATTTGTATGTGTGAGCCAAAGCCAATGATCTTTTTCCTTATTTCATTTTTAAAACCGGTGACGGTGGTAATGGCTATGATCATAACGGCAAGGCTCAATGCTATGCCAATGACAGAGATGCGAATAATGGGCGCTGAAAAGGAAGTTCGCTCTCTATCAGAGGATGTAAGCCGGTTTGCAATGAACAGGCCGGTTTGTAAGGATGTTTTTTTCATTCAGCCCAAAGGTAATTAAAAAGCATGTACCTATAGCTGACTGTATTGGCCTGAATTTTAGGTTTCAGCAAGTTCTTCCTCTTCTATTTTAAAGAAGGACACGGTGCCTTTAAGCGAATCGGCCTGAATCGACAATTCTTCAGCGCTGGTGGCAAGTTCTTCAGATGACGAAGCATTTTGTTGCGTAACCAGGTTAAGCTGTTGTAATGAAATGTTGATCTGATCGGTTCCTGAATTCTGTTCACTGCTGGCTGCTGCAATTTCTTTTACCAGCATGGATGTTTTTTGTATTTCGGGAACCATTGAATCAAGCATCGCTTTTGATTCCTCTGTAACCTTCAGACTCATTCGGGAGAGATTCTCAATTTCAGTTGCGGCAGTTTTGCTGCGTTCGGCCAATTTACGAACCTCGGCGGCCACAACTGCAAACCCTTTTCCATGCTCCCCTGCACGGGCTGCCTCAACCGCGGCATTTAAAGCAAGCAGGTTGGTTTGGAAGGCTATGTCATTAATAATCGTAATTTTTTCAGCAATGGTTTTTATGGAATCGAAACTTTCATTGGCTATCCTGTTCATGGTTATCATGCTGTCGGCTGCTTTGTTGGATATATCTTCGGTTTGTCTTGCATTATCCATATTCTGCTGGATATTGCTTGCCATTTGTTCCATTGATGATGATACTTGTTCCGTAGCCGATGCCTGCTCTGAAGCTCCCTGTGATAATAGCTGTGAGCTTGAACTGATTTCGTTGCTTGCCTCGGCTATCAGATTGGTTCCGGTTCTGATGTTAAACACAATACCATGTAACTTCACAAGCATTTCGTTCAGCGAATTGCATAACTGACCAATTTCATCCTGTCGATTTATATCCAACCTGGCCGTAAGATTTCCGGAGGCAATTTCTTTTGAAAAGGCAACACTTTTTTGTAAAGGTATGCGGATCGACCGTACCAGGAATGTTGCTAACAATGTGCTCAGCAGAATACAGGCAATACCAAGAACGATAGTGGCAACAACCGTATTGATAGCCATTTTCTTGAGCAGGTCAATGGAATTTGTTATGATGAAGGTTGATTTGGATTCCAATTGGTTATAAATATCATTGAGGGCAACAACCCTTTGATCAAGGTTGGCAAGAATGGAGTCGGCTTCTTCTTTTAATTGTGCTTGTTGCTGCCGGTTGGAAGTAAGCAGCATTTCATTTTTGATATCCAGGTAACGTCCAAGAATTATCCCTGAGATTACTTTATATTGAGTTTCCAGTTCAGTAATTAGTTGAGAAATGGATGCTTTTTCATCCTTGAATTTCTTTCCCCATTCCAGGTCATCAGCCGAAGTCTTTACTTCATTGAGAAGCTTTAAAAAGGTTTCCTCGTTTGATATTAACGTATTACTGATATTCTGAACGTCGTCAGCACTTTTGGCGTCCGTTAATTTTGTAACCATGTACAATTCTCTTACAGCAACTGTCCGTGAACCCAGATTATTACAGGTCATTTGAAAAGCTTTCACTTCATCAGTCACCCTATTGGTGATCACCTTTAATGTCCTTATTTCCGTAATGATGACAATAGCTACGATAATGTTTGCTATCGCAAAACCAATTGCCAGCTTTGGCCCGAT
>CAZYDI010000102.1:0-10189 GCA_964646255.1 uncultured Bacteroidales bacterium | reverse complement strand
AACATAATCGAAAATGCCATAAAATTCAGTTCCGGCAGACCTGAAATTCAAATTATTGCAAAGGAGGAAAAAAACAGGTATGTTTTCGCAATTAAGGATAATGGCATTGGAATTGAGCCCCAGTATCATGAAAGAATATTCCAGATATTCCAACGCCTGCATCCTAAAGATGAATATGGGGGTACAGGAATTGGCCTGGCCATATGCAAAAGAATTGTTGAAAGGCATGGCGGCAAAATATGGGTGGAATCTAAAAATAGTCATGGCACAACCTTCAAATTTTCAATTTATAAACCTTGACCAATGGCATTATGAACCCAAACGGTTTACATAAAATAGATATACTTATCGTTGAAGATAACAAAGGCGATGCTCGTTTAATCAAGGAAATCTTTAATGAAAGCAAGCTTTACAATTCCCTGTATTTTGTCAGTGATGGCGTTGAAGCAATGGATTTTCTGAGAAAAAGCGGCAAATACGCTAATATGCCTTTACCCGATCTTATTATTCTCGATTTAAACCTGCCAAAAAAGGACGGGCGTGAAGTGCTGATGGAGATAAAGCAGGATGAAAATCTGAAGCATATACCCATAGTTATCATGACCATTTCACAGGCCGATGAGGACATTATAAAATCATATAACCTGCATGCCAATTGCTATGTTACAAAGCCAATCGACCTGACGCAGTTTATGAAAGTGGTAAAATCAATTGAGAATTTTTGGTTTACCATAGTTAAGTTGCCTCCGAAAAAATAGTGCAATGGACGAAAAAGACAGTACTTTGCAGGCAATAACTTCTATTCTTATCATTGAGGATAATCCCGGTGATGTACTGCTGGTTAAGGAAATGATTAAGCTTACCGGCATACCTTTTGAACTTGAGCATGCCATTTCACTCAATTCAGCATCTGCCATACTCGATAAAAAGAAAGTTGACATTGTCCTTCTTGATTTAGGGTTGCCCGACAGCCTTGGATTAGAAACACTGGCAAGATTCAGGGAAATGAACAAAAAGTGTCCGGTGGTGGTAATGACCGGCCTTGATGATCAGAAGATCGCTCTGGAAGCTCTGCGACAAGGGGCTCAGGACTATATAGTAAAAAACCTCCTTACACCTGAGGTTGTTTTACGTACCATTCAATACAATATCGAGCGCAAAAAAATTCAGGATTTCCATATTGCAACCGCTAACCGTTTTTCAGTGCTGTCAAAAGCAACCGCTGCACTTAATGAATGCAAGGATATTACAACGATTTTTCATGTTATTTGCAACAATTTCTCCGGGTTGCTCGAAGGAGCCCGTTCTTTTGGTTTTGAGTTTCCGGGTTCCGGCGCTCTTAAAATTACTGCTGACGATACACTGAAAGTGCTGGCCGGAAAATTAAAAACCTTCACCGGTATTGACCTTGGTCATTCGGTAGTTGAAATGAAAAGCAATTCCGGCTTGCTGAAAATCTTCTCCACCAACACGCTTACATTGTTCAATGAAGGCTTAGGCATTTTTTTTCACGGATTTGTGCACGGTGATAAGCTGAAGCAACTTGAACACCTGCTTAAGGCAAAGCATACATATGCCGTTGGCTTAATGCAACGCAAAAAGTGTTACGGGGGATTTGTCATTCTCTCTGAAAAGACTATTGATCAGGATGATGTTAATATTATTAATGCCATATGCATACAGACGGCATTGAATATTCACCGGAGAACAATAGAAAAGGACTTGCGCAAAAGCGAGGAGCAATATAGGAACCTTAGCAGCGTACTCGAAATGAAAGTAAAGGAAAGAACCACTGAACTTGAAACGCTGAATAAACTGCTTCATAAGGAACTCCAGGTAAGGGTGCAGGCTGAAAAGGCTTTGAAGAAAAGCGAAGAGCAACTACTTGAATTGAATGCCACCAAGGACAAGTTTTTTAATATTGTTGCCCACGACCTGAAAAACCCGTTTACCAGCTTACTGGGATCTTCTGAACTTTTATATCAGAACATTCAGAACTTTAACAGCGATAATATATCCCGCCTCGCACTCATTCTCAACGATTCAGCAAGAAGCGGTTATGCCATCCTGCAAAACCTTCTCGACTGGTCGCGTTCACAAACCGGAATGCTGGAAATCAGACCTGAGACCTTTGACCTGTGGAAACTTGTCGATGAAATTATCTACGATATAGAGTTGTTTTCAATCAACAAGCAAATTGCTGTTATATCAGAGATTGAAAAAGATATTTCCATACAGGCTGATAAAAACATGACTTCAACCATACTCAGGAACCTGGTAAGCAATGCCATTAAGTTTTCTTACCGGAATGCTAAAATTATTATTGGTGCAAACAAAGCAGGAAAGCATGTGGAAGTTTTTGTAAGGGATTTTGGAACCGGAATTGGCAAAAGCGACATTGGCAAGTTATTCAGAATTGATTCCCGGTTTTCTAATCGCGGAACCGAGAATGAACAGGGTACCGGGCTTGGGTTAAAACTCTGCAGTGAATTTGTCCAAAAGCAGGGAGGCAGAATATGGGTAGAAAGTATAGAAAACAAAGGAAGTTGTTTTTACTTTACCTTATCTGCCAGTAATAAGTCTGCGTATTGATTACCTCCTGGCGCTTCCGGTGTTTCTTTTGGTATATTCAAAAATATTGTTTTTACCCAGCCTTAATACATATTCACTTTCAGAAGGATACGTTATAGTGACAGGTTCCGATTCTTTTCGCTGGAATTTTTTAATTATATCAAGCGAAAGATAAATATTTTCGGAAAGTATGGTAATAAGCGATCCACGTACCGCATTTTCCAATGCATAACTTACCGCCTCAGCTTCGCTGGTGATTACTTCCAAAGGAATTTTCTTATTGCGTGAGGACAGTATTCCTTTATGCAGCAAATCAATAATTTCCGCGGCTTTTCTGCCACGCGTATCCTCATCGAGCCGGATAATAATTTTGTCGAATATCTCCGCCGAGATTCTTCCTGTTTCCAAAATATCCTCATTCCTCCTGTCGCCCGGAGAAGTTATAATCCCCACTTTTTCAGAGGCCTCAATCTCCTTAATAAATGAACCTAAGGCGGCTATTCCATGCGGATTATGTGCATAGTCCAAAATACAGCTGAAATCACTAAAATGAATCAGGTTCAGCCGGCCAGGCGTATGTTCAAAGTCGGGCATGAAATCGCGCAATGCCTCACGGATGATCTCAGATTCAATTCCTGAGTACCAGGCAGCTATTGTAGCAGCCATTACATTTTCAATCATAAAGGAAGCTTTGCCACTGTAAGTTACCGGGATGTTATCAATATATTCACTGAATATCAACTGATTTCCCTTAATGAGCTTAATTTGCTTGTCTTTATAAACGGCCGCAATGCCGCCATTATTGATATGCTCTTTTATACCCTTGCTGGCCCCATCAATACTAAAGAGAGCAAAGGCTGAATGAACAGCAGTCCTCATGCTGTAACAGTATGGATCATTTCCGTTAAGGATAGCAAGGCCGTCGCCGGAAACCGACTCTGCAACAACGGATTTTACAGAAGCCATTTCGTCAATGCTGTTTATCCCTTTCAGGCCCAGGTGGTCGCTGCTAACATTGGTGACAATTCCTATGTGACAACGATCGAATCCCAGCCCACCTTTAAGTATACCGCCCCTGGCACATTCCAGTACGGCATAGTCGACACTGCGATCACTTAATATACTGCGGGCGCTTTCGGGACCTGCACAATCACCTTTAATAATCATATCCTTACCAATATAAATGCCTTCGGTAGTTGTAAGTCCTGCATGAAATCCTGCCGACCTGGCAATATGGGCCAGAATCAGGGCGGTTGTTGTTTTTCCGTTTGTTCCGGTAATTGCCGTTATAGGAATTCTGCCCGTGGTATCGCCCGGGAATAACATGTTGACAACAGCTTCACCCACAGGCCTTGGTTTTCCTTTGGAAGGAAAGGTATGCATTCTAAAGCCGGGTGCAGCGTTTACCTCAATAACAGTGGCATGGCCGTTACTCAATGGCTTTGAAATATCTTCGGCAATTATGTCGATGCCACATATATCCAGGCCAATAATCCGGGCAACCCGCTCGGCCATGGTAATTATTTCGGGATGAAGATAATCCGTTACATCCTCCGATGTGCCTCCTGTGCTTAAATTAGCTGTTTGTTTGAGATATAGCTTTGTTCCTGCTTTTGGAATATAATCCGGCGTCAGGCCTTCTTTACTCAACAAATCCGTTGTTACCTGGTCAATGACAATCCTGGTTAATGCATTTTCATGATCCATACCCCTTCGCGGATCCAAATTTACCATTTGTACCAACTGGCTTATGGTTGATGTATTGTCTCCGGTTACCATTGCAGGTGTGCGTTGTGCCGCAGCAACAAGCTTATAATTTATTACCAACAGGCGGTAATCATTACCATGGATGTGTTTTTCAACCAGAACACCGTCTGAAAATGATTTTGCTTTCCTGAATGCATGGAAGGCTGCTTCACTGCTGTGAATATTCAGTGTAACTCCTTTACCCTGGTTTTTGTTGTAGGGTTTTATTACTACCGGAAAGCCTGTAGCATGGAGAACTCCCTCGAGTTCAGCTTCATCATGCAACAGTGTTCCTGATGGAACAGGTATGGAAGCTTCCATTAATATTTGTTTGGTCTTGAATTTGTCGGAAGCCAAATCTACAGCAATGCTGCTTGTATTGTCGGTTGTGGTAGCTTCAATCCTTTGCTGTGCTTTTCCGTATCCCAACTGAACCATCGACCGGTTGTCCAATCGCATCCAGGGAATTCCCCTGGTTTCAGCAGCCTTTATGATGGCCATGGTGCTTGGTCCGGGTTGGTCTTCAAAAGCTATTTTTTTCAGCGTGTCAATGATATCTTCAATAGGGTAGCTCGTCCCGTTGAATAATGCTTCAGCAATTTTTACTGCCGATTCCAGCGCAAAAATGCCCGCCCTTTCCAATTCGTAATTTATAACTACATAATAGATTCCTGTTTGGTCCGAATTCCGGGTACGACCAAAGCCGCAATCCATACCCGCCATATTTTGTAGTTCAAGGGCAATATGTTCTACAATGTGTCCAATCCAAGTCCCACTTTTTACCCTTTCTAAGAAACCGCCTGATTTATCTTCGGAACAATGGTGATCATATAAACCCGGCATAAGTTTCTGCAGGCGAATGTGCAAGCCGTCAATTTTGTCGGATGGAATTTCTTCAAACTTGCCTATGTCAACAAGTGCAACAATAACTTTGTGCCGCACCGACCAATAATTGGGTCCTTTAAGGACTACGATATCGAGGATTTTCATTTTCTTATTTTTTGAATTCATATAAATGCATAATCAATGCCATATTAAGTCCTATGCGCCTCAAGCAATTGTTCAACAGGAGATTGGGTTTATATGTTAAAAACACAAATAGAAATTGGCTGCTTTTTTGTTATGAAAGTGTGGTATGGAAGCTAAAGGTACTATTGTGGCTATTGGTGGAAATGAGGATAAAGGATTCAGAAGGAGAACCATGCTTCATGATCGTGAGTATGAAATCGACTTTGCCACACAGGGAATATTATGCCGTATGATGGCTGAGTTAAACAGCCATGATTCATTGGTAAGTGTTATCACCAGTGCATCGGAAATGCCCGAAAAAGTGGGGCCAAAATATGTACGGGCATTTAAAAAACTGGGCCAGAGAAATGTTAAGGTTCTGCATATTGAAGACAAAAAAGCGGCTGATGATCCGGATTTGCTGAAAACTATTGAAGCTTCGGCATGTGTTATGTTTACCGGAGGCGACCAGTTCAAGCTGGTGAATGCACTTAAGGATACCGCGTTGGCCCGGCTCATTGCCGGCCGGTATCGGAACGAAGCAATTGTAATTGGTGGTACAAGTGCCGGAGCCATGGCCTTGCCGGGCCTGATGATTTACCCGGGTGCCGAACCAATGAATATAAAAATGAAAAAAGTGCCTGTATACGATGCGCTTTCATTGATTCAGCATGTCATTATCGACACACATTTTCTGGTAAGGGGGCGATTCAGGCGACTAGCTGTTGCAGTGGCCAATAATCCTGAATACTTGGGTATAGGCCTTGAGGAAGATACAGGAATAATCTTACGGCATGGCTATAAAATAGAAGCCATAGGATCGGGGCTTGTAACAATACTTGATGCACGAAGCATAGCTGAAAAGAATGTATCGGTAAAAAAAGATGAGGAGCATGAGATATTTATAGAAAACATGCTTGTGCACGTTCTTTCCAACGGCAACCATTTTTCCCTGAATCGTTGAAAAATTATGGTTAAAATCCCCTTGCTGATTGGCTTTTTCGGGGTGGTGTACGAATACATTTTCAGGCCGGCAGGGCAGCTTTGACTGGCGCTGAAAATAGGATTTACAGTGCCGCAAGTACATCCAATGCAAAGTCAGACAATGATGGATCCCTTGCGCCCATGAGTAGAATTACGTCGCCCGGTCGCAAATTGGCTTTTACACCAGCAACAAATTTATCCCGCTCAGCAATCAACCGGGCATTTTTATGATGTTTCACAATTTCTTCGATGACTACTTCCGGGCCTATATCTTTATTTACCGTCCCCCCGGCATAATAAACATCCGACATAATAAAAGTGTCGGAGTCCCTCAGGATGTCCGATACCCTTTTGGCAAGTTCTTCATGCATGAACCTGAGAGGGCCATATCCATGAGGCTGGAACCATGCCGTAATCCTGCTGCTAATTTGCCGGCATGCCTCAATGGCTGAAGCTACTTCGGCAGGATTGTGAGCGAAGTCATCGATCACATATATTCCATTTTTTATACCAACCAGTTGCATGCGGCGGTATATCCCTGAATATTTTTCGAGGGCTTTTGAACAATCACGGGTGCTGATTCCTGTAGCACCTGCAACAGCTGTGGCCGCAAGGGCGTTTTCCATGTTGAATTTTCCAATTACGGGAATTCTGAAGGGCTCCCCGTTAATATCAAACGTAATCTGAAAGCCCGTCTGCCGGAATCCTCCTGCGATATATCCCGAGCCATCCGATGTGCCGAAGTCATATTCTGCGCTCTGCGACAAGGTTTTCAACAAGGCGTGATCATGGTTAATAATAAACTTTCCACGGGTATGCGCCCTGAACGTTGAAAACAGTTGCATAAGTTCATCAAATTCCTTATGGTCTCTGTCGATATTTAGCACTACGCCTATTTCGGGGCAATAGTTAACTATGGAACCATCTGATTCATCGGCCTCAATTACAAGCCAATCGCTATTTCCAACCCATGTATTGCCGGGAAGGCCTTCCTGTTGAAGCGAAGTGAGGCCTGCGCCGGTTATGAGTGACGGTGAATATCCGTTCTCCTGCAAGATGTGGAAAATCATGGCTGTGGTGGTTGATTTTCCTGATGTGCCGCCAACGGCTATGGTTTTTTTGTTTGAAGAAATGGAAGCAAGAAGCTCGGAACGCTTCATAACAGGGATTCCCATTTCTTTTGCCTTTACATATTCAATATTGCTTTCTTCAATGGCTGTAGATACAACCACAACATCAACATTACGGGTTATTCCTGAACCATCCTGATTAAAACAGCGGATTCCCTGCTGTTCAAATTGTCCCTGGATCAGCATTTTCTGCTCCTGGTTGAAAAGGCGGTCGGATCCGCTTACTTCCATGCCGGTTCCTCTAAGGTATTGTGCTATGGCACTCATGCCGGTACCGGCTATACCAACAAAGAAATAATGTTTCTTCTTGTCGCGGTTCATTGATTTTTCTTATGAATAGCCAAATATAAGGCATTGTTGCGCACAATCAGCGATAACCGGCATGAAAGGATAAATTTATAGGGGGATTTTATCAACCGCTGCATCATGTATTGTTGCGCTTATTACTCATAGTGTGAACCATTATTCTCAGTTTGCAACTGTCAGGGACAGAAAATCAGGGAATTAATGGTTTGGCATGGATTAAGTTATTGAACTATTGCATAAAAGCAATCAGGACCATGCGACAGTTTATAAAAAAGCACCTGCGATCAATATTTGGCATAGTTGTTTTATTGTTTGGTATTTTATTTATGTTTATCCCTTTTATTCCCCTGGGCTATATTCTTCTTGCGGTTGGGGCTTACCTTCTGGCACCGCTGCTTCCTTTCATGCGAAAACTTTTAAGGTATCTAAAGAAGAAAGACAAGCGAGACAGGATAGAGAAAACTGAAGAAAAAGTGGATGAAGTGTTTGAACAGATTAAGGAAAAACTTTAATGCATGGTAGAAAACAGCCATAAAGGTATTTGACTAGTATTGAACACGTTAACGGAAAATTGTGGTGTTTATGAACACAGAAAGAAACAATGAGCGGTATGCCCTTATTACCGGTGCCAGTCGTGGCCTGGGAAAAGAGTTTGCGTATGAACTGGCGATGAGGGGGTTTAATCTGTTATTGGTTTCCCTTGAGAATGAGGGATTGCCTGAACTAGGTCGCGAATTATCAGAACAGTTCAATGTTAAGACATCCTGTATTGAAGCCGATCTGGCCGATACCGATAGCCTGGATAACGTAGCCAAATGGGCCGCCAAAAACGGACAGGTCCAGATTCTTATCAATAATGCAGGGATAGGAGGTACAATGGCTTTTGACAACGCTTCACTGCATTACCTCGACAGTATAATCCAGCTCAATATTCGCGCCACCTGCCTGCTCACCCGGTTGATGCTGCCGGAGCTAAAGAAAAATGACCATGCATATATTTTAAACGTGGCAAGCATGGTATCATTCAGTCCGGTTGCCTATAAAACCATTTACCCTGCTTCAAAAGCGTTTATCTGGTCATTCTCCAAGGGACTGGCAGAGGAATTAAAATACACCGGTGTGCAAGTGAGCGTAGTTCATCCCGGGCCAATGCGAACCAACGCCGATGTAACCCGGAGAATTGAAAACCAAAACACACTTGGCAAAATGGGCGTGCTTACTACCAGCAAAACAGCAAGGATAGCCATAAACAGGTTATTTTGCGGAACACGGATTATCATACCGGGATACTTCAATAAGTTTAACTGGCTGCTTTCACGATTGGTTCCTTTGTCCATACGGCTTGTTGTTGTATCCAGATTTATGAAACGTGACCTTGCACAGTATATATTGCCGGTAAAATAGTGCTACCTTTAGCCTATGAAGGTACTGGTTACAGGGGCAAACGGTTTCCTGGCAAACAATGTGATAAGGGAACTCAATAAACGCTCTGTTCCGTTGAGGGCTATGGTACGTTCTACCGCCGACACCGGGACTATTGCTGATTTAGCAGAAGAAATTTTCAGGGGCGATTTTACCATAAGGGAGTCAGCAGAAAAAGCCGTAAAGGGATGTGATGCGGTTATACACCTGGCTGCCGATACGTCCCAGCATTATTCGCTTGCTGATTTGAATGAGGCATGTAATGTTAACGGAACCCGCAACCTTCTGGAAGCTTCTACCCACAACGGTATTAAACGTTTTATCTATGTTAGTACGGCCAATGCCTTTGCCCATGGAACAATGGAATCTCCGGGCGATGAAAACAAACCGCTGCGTTATCCTTTCACACGTTCAGGATATGCCATAAGCAAGGTTCGTGCACAGGAGATGGCGCTGGCTTTTGGCGCTGAAAGCGGAATGGATGTAATTGTTGTTAACCCGACTTTCATGATCGGGCCACATGACCATAAACCGAGTTCGGGGCGAATCATTACCATGATGTACAGGCGAAAAATGATCCCGGTTCCCGCGGGTGGCAAGAACTTTATTCATGTATCGGATGCCGCCACGGCCATCTGCAATGCGTTGTCAAAGGGAAGATGCGGCCATTGTTATTTGCTGGCCAATGAAAACATTACTTATTACGATTTTTATCAAAGAATGGGTGCCATCGCAGGTAGAAAGTATATGCTCCTGAAGTTGGGTAGTTCCCTGCTGAAAACTGCCGGGTTGTTTGGTGATGGTCTCAACAGGTTGGGGATTCCCATGGAGCTGAATACCATCAATGCCAAAATCCTTTGCGAAGGAAATTATTTCAGCAACGCAAAGGCTGTAAGTGAACTCGATCTGCCTTCAACCAGTGTTGATACGGCCATATCCGATGCCCTTGAATGGTTTGGGCGCAATGGCTACCTGAAAAAGTGAGCATGTACTTAGGTGTGCTGGTCGAAAGACTGTCTTCT
>CAZYDI010000101.1:0-10330 GCA_964646255.1 uncultured Bacteroidales bacterium | reverse complement strand
TCATCACCTTCTCGCTTCATCCTTCTCGCTTCACGCGCAAGCCTGCGCCGATGACTTCCCCGCCATACCCTTATCTTTGAAATATGCAGGATATTATACATAATGGGTATGAAAAGCAAGGTTAACACAGTGGCAAAGGACAGGCCGAAAATGATAGACCATGCCAGCGGCCCAAAGAAATCTTTGGTATCTCCCCCGATATGAATTTGAGGATTCAGGTTTGTTAGCAAGGTACCAAAGTTGATGTTAAATCCTATAGCCAGGGGAATTAATCCCAATATGGTGGCTGTTGCAGTTAATACAATCGGCGTGATCCTTATTTTACCTGCCTGCACAATAGCCTCACGCGTCCTTGATCCCTGTTCCTTCATCTTATCGGTGAATTCCACCAGCAGGATACCATTTCGGACTACAATCCCTGCAAGGGCAACAATGCCCATGCCTGTCATGATAATGGAAAAATCCATACCAAAAAGGCTGAAGCCAAGCAAAACCCCGATAACGCTAAACACAATTTCCGACAGGATGATGAAGGGTTTGCTCAATGAATTGAACTGGGTAACCAGAATGAACAAAACAAGGAAAATGGATACCAACATGGCCTGTGAAAGGAAAACCATATTTTCAGCCTGGTCTTCCTGTTCGCCGGTTAATGAAATTTCAACATCGTTGGGTTTTGAGAACGAAGGTAAATATTGGCGGAGCTTCATGTTTACGGCATTGGAATTATATCCCGACAGCAGGTTTGACGACAGGGTAATAACCCTCTTCATATCCTTGCGCGTAATGCCTCCATAAGTATTCTGGTATTCGATGGTAGCTACCGAAGACAGCGGAATACTCCTTAACTGTCCCGACGCCATATCCATGAAGGTGATTTTAAGGTTCATCAGCCTGTCGATGTTTTCACGGCTGTATTTATTGTATCGCAGCTGAATGGGATATTGGTCTTCTTCTTCCCTGTATTTGGAAACCTCTGCGCCTGTGATGGCTGTTCTGAGTTCCATTCCTACCTGACCTGTTGAAATTCCTTCGCGATTGGCACGCTGCCGGTCAATATTCACAACCAATTCAGGTTTGAAAGTTTCAAAATCCGATTTTAATTCCTCAATACCTCCAATGCCTACTGAATCAATAAAATACTTCAACCGGTTTGATGTAAGAATCAGCGATTCCAGGTTTTCGCCTGAAATTTCAATATTTACCGGCATACCCACCGGCGGGCCACCGGCTTCCTTATCCACTGTAATTTCCGCGCCGGCAATATCATGAATCTGATCGCGGATCCGGTCCATATATGGGGTTGTTTTTTCTCCATGCCGCTTCCCAAATTCTACAAAATTTATGGTAACCCTTGCCAGGTTTGGCGTTACTGCATCGGTGGCAAACATGTCAGGGATTTTTCCAATATTGGTAATCACCGATTCAACTATTCGGTTGTTATCACCAAGCACACCATATACCTTATCTTCAACGATCCTGGTGACCGAATCGGTTATTTCAACTTCAGTGCCTATGGGCATCTTAATGTTAACCATGATTGAAGCCGGATCGCCTTCGGGGAAAAACAGGACATTGGGTTTTGCGGCAGAAAAAATGAGTAGGCTCACAAAAAACAAGCCGATTAGTCCCCACATTAGCCTTCCGGGGCGTTTTCCCACCAATGACCAGCGCAAGGTTTTTTCATAGGCCCTAAGCATTTTAGGAATAGCATTCTGCTGGAATTTCAGCAGTATTTTCCACATATACAGGTTATGCAGAACATAGCTGATGGCTACAAAAACGCCTAAGTTAGCCAAACCCATAAAGAATTTTTTTCCGGCAAATCCGGGAATATAAAAGAGTGCCGATACCAGCAAAATAATCAACCCTGTTTTGAATATGGATCTTTTATCCCTTGTTTCACCTTCTTTTTCATCGGGCTTCATAAAGGTTACGGCAAAAATCGGGTTGAAAATATAGGCCACGATAAGCGAGGCAAAAAGGGTAACAATAAGGGTGACCGGTATGTAGTACATGAATTTGCCGATTACTCCGGGCCAGAATGCCAGCGGAAAGAAAGGAGCCAGTGTAGTAAGCGTACCTGAAAGTATTGGAATGAACACTTCTCCTGCTGCCGCTTTGGCTGATTTGACTATGTTCATCCCTGTTTTGGTAAATATGCGGTGTGTATTTTCAATTACCACAATGGCATCGTCAACAACAATGCCCAACGCAAAAATAAAAGAGAACATAACCAGCATATTCAGCGTGAAATCAAGCCCCGGCAGCCTTATTACAATATAGGCAAGCGACATCGAAAGCGGTACTGAAAGGGCCACAAACAAGGCGTTGGTAAGTCCCATGAAAAACATCAATACAATGGTAACCAGGATAAAGCCTATGATAATGGTGTTGTTTAATTCCTTAAGCATAACCCGGGTAAAATGTGACTGGTCTCCGGAAACCACTATGTTCAAGTCCTTTGGCAGGCTACTGGCTTTCATTTCGTCGACAATCAGGGCAATCTGATCTGCAGCTTTAATGAGGTTTTCTCCGCTTTTCTTAATAACGTTTAATGTAACAACATTTTCCCTTCCCAACCTGGCAAAGCTTTCAACATCCTTGTGAGCGTCTTTGATTTCAGCAATGTCCGATATATGAATTATGGCGCCGCTTGATGATACAAGCGCAATGTCCCTGATGTCTTCAGCACTGGAAAATTCACCCACAACCCTTACCGAACGGCTCATTCCTGACATATCGATATTGCCACCCGATATGGTTAAGTTCTCATTCTGAATTGCACTTTGAATATCCCTGAAAGTGACCTTAGCGGCTTGCATTTTATACATATCCACATCTACCTGGATTTCGCGATCAAGTGCACCCACAATATCAACACGGGTTATTTCACTGATCTCTTCAATTTTCTCGGCCATGTCCTCAGCAAAAACCTTCAGCTTGTCGAGCGTAAAGTCGCCGGAAAGGTTAATGTTCATGATCGGAAATTCAGAAAAATCAAGCTCTTCAACCGACGGTTCATCAAGCAGGTCGTTCGGAAGGTCGGTTCTTGCTTTATCCACTGCATCCTTAACGCGCTGCTTGGCTTCTGATAGATCAATTCCGGCAACAAATTCGATAACAATCGATGAAAAATCCTGCACTGAATTGCTGGTAATTTCCTTTACGTCTTCAATCGATTTCAATTCCTTTTCAAGCGGCCTGGTAATAAAATTCTCAATATCGGCAGGAGAAGTCCCCGGGTACAATGTACCTACCGAAATGTAGGTCAACTGAATTTCGGGAAACTGTTCCTTGGGTATGGCGAAATAACTCATCAGGCCAAAAATGGCCAGGATAACGGCCAGCATGTAAGTACTGGTTTTATTGTCGATTGCCCAGCTGGTGGGTTTAAATTCCTTATATTGCTGAATCATACTTTCTGGTTATAAAAAATCAGAATCTTACCGGTTCTCCTTCATCAAGGTTGAGGTATCCGCCGGTGATAACTTTCTCGCCCGTTTCAAGTCCCTTGATTATTTCTGCCAGCCCATTATAAACCTGGCCGGTTTCTATCGGTTTTTTGCGCACATAGTAGTTTTCGTTTTCTGCTGTTGCTACCAATACATATTCGCCGTTATTGTCCTTTTGCACCAGGTTAAGCGGAAGAACGTATGCCTGGGGAACATGATAATCCTTAATTTTCATAACGGCTACCATATTGGCTTTCAGCTTGGATGACGGTGTCTGGAGTTGTGCTTCAACTGTGTAGGTGCGGTTTACCGGGTTAATGTACTTACTGGTAAAGCTAATCCTGCCCCTGATCTCCTGCTTAATATCGGGCAGGTAAACAATGACCTCGTCACCGGTATGGATTTTGTCGGCATACGCTTCGGCAACCTCTGCGGTAACTTTGAGGTTGTTAAAATTCACCACCCTGAATACCGGCATGGCCGGAGATACTGCCTGTCCGACCTTTATATCCGATTCCTCTATGGTGCCATTAATAGGGGATTTTATTCGTGTCATGTCGATTTGTTTTTTCAGGGCCTCCATTTGTGATTCGAGTGACTCCTTATTTGTTTTGGCCTGAAGGTATTGCATCTCTGACCCGATTTGCTGATTCCACAGGTTTTCCTGCTTTTGAAAGGTTTCCTGGGCAAGGGCAAAAGTGGTTTCCAGGGTTTTAAGCTGTTCCTGGTAAGCGGCGTCGTTCAAACGTGCCAATACCTGGCCTGCGCTCACCCGCTGGCCGGCTTTAACACTAATATCAACAACATTTCCCGCGGTTTCCGGGAAAATGGCTATGTTCTGATCTCCATCAAGCCTGCCCTGAACTTCAACATAATGATTAAAAGGCCTGGGTTCCATATCCTCAATTGAAACAAAGGAAGAAGCCATAAGCGCCTCACCGGACGATTCAGCCTGTGCAGCCAATTCCGCTTCCAATTGTTCAATTTGCACATTAAGTTTATCCCGCTTTGTTTTTAGCGCTTCAAGTTGTGCTTCCTTATTGCCACCGCTGCATGAAGCAAGCAAGATGGCTGCAATCATAAACAGGTTAGTTTTCATAGTATTGAGTGTTATACGATTTCGGTTAATTTTCTGTGCCTGCCAACAGGCTTTCCAGTTTCGATTTAGCCGTTACAAAAGATATCAAAGCCTGGAAATAGCTGCCCTGCGATTCAAAATATTGCGATTGTGCCTGGTTCAGATCAAGGCTCGATCCTACGCCTTCGGTAAAACGGATAATTGCTTTTTTATAAATCTGCAGGGACAAATCTTTGTTTTCTTTTTGCATGGTGTAAATGTCGCGTGCTGCAAGGTAATCCGACATGGCAGTTTCATATTGTATGAAAAGGCTTTCTGAAGCCATTTCCCTGTTTGTCTTAGCCTTTAGGTATTCAAGCTTTCTTTGGCCAACCTGAGAAATTCTTTGTCCGCTGCTGAATAGAGGAAAATTGAGCGAAAGTCCAAATGTATTTGGCGAAAGGTCGTTAAAGAAATTATCGTCGAAATCCTCATACCTTTGGTAGAACCCCGAAATAGTCGGCAAAAAAAGTGCTTTCTGGGCCCGCATATTAAGGTGACTGAGTTTTTCCTGCGTGGTTAACAACTGGTAATCCACGTTTTCTTCTACATTGAATATATCAAAAGCACCGTCTTCAAGGGCAATGGATTCAACCAGATTATCTATGTTATCCGTGAGCACGATTTGCTGGTTTATTGGAATGCCCATCTGGAACTTCAGAAGCCGCTCCATAAGCACCATCTGCCGGGACGTAACCGATAAATTGGTTTTGATATTGGATACAAGAATCTTTAACTGATCAACATCGGTTATTTCAGCGAATCCGTTTTTGTATAATTGTTCGGTCTGGAACAGTGTTTTTTGCACTGTGTTTAAGGTAGAATCGAGTACGAGCTTTGATTCCCTGGCAACAAGCGCGGTAAAATAGGTGGTTGTAATATTCTCTATAATGCCGTGCCTTGATTTTGTTTCGGCAAGCTTCGATAAACTGGCATATACCTTAGATGCCTTGATCCCTACGAGGTACTGGCCATTGAACAATAACATGGATACCTGGATTGTTGCTGAAAAATTCGTCTTGAGGTCATCAGGATCCACCACAAGATCGCCAAATGGATTTTGGCCCGAACCTTCTCCTCCGTTTTGTCCGGCTGTATCGGGTGGTGCAAAAATCTCTGTTAAACCCGCCAGGTCAGGCGAATAGCTGTACATACTGTTTAATTCCGCCTGGGGCAAACCGATTGCAAGACTTTCCCATATTTTCTTTCGCGCTATTTCAACATCCCGGGCAGAATTTAACAATACCGGGCTGTTTTCAATCGCATACCGCTTTGCTTCATTCAATGAAAACCGCTGGGGTTCAATTGATTCATTCTGGGCTTTTGCGTTTAATGTAACATACATTGCCAAAAGAGCACAGCTCATAAAACTGACTTTCATCCGACAGGGTTTTAAAACTTTGATACTTAAAAAAACGAACTAAATTGCTTCTAGCTTCTGAATCTGGCTTTCAAGGATTGTTAAACCTTTATCGTTCACTATCCCACGTAAATGATAATTGAAAAACTCCATGAAAAATCTGGGATCCTGTAATTCAGAAATTGAAATGATCTCGCTCTCAAACATGCAATCGATATGTGAAAGGCTGAGTTTTGATAATACATCCGAATCCAATTCTTTCCGGTATAATCCTTCGGATATTCCCTTCATCAAATTGTCCCTGATGAAATTTAAAATACGCTCCCTTCTTACTTCACGCAAGCGCACATATAAATCGGGATAATACTTTCTAAGGTCATATTCAGTTACCGCACTGTATTCCTTTAACATGTAGTTAATACAGCTGGCAATTTCAATGATCTCTTCAATGGCGTTCAGGTTTTCTTTACAGCGCTGAATAAAATGATCGTGCTGAGCTGAAATTTCCAATTCAATAACTTTGCGAACCAAATCATCCTTATCGGAAACATATTGATACAGCGTTTTTTTTGATATTCCAAGTTCCCTTGAAACATCATCCATGGTAACGCTTCTGATTCCATATTTCCGATACAGGGAATGAACCCTGTTTAAAATGTTGACTAGTTCATCCATTGTTGGTGCAAATATAAACTAAAAAAACTTTGGAAACAAAAAATACAAAAAAAGTTTCCTTAGTGTTTTTTTTCGCAAAGTTCTTTTTATATTTGTCGCGTATACCATTGGTGTGGTATTATACCTAAATTCAATTCATTTTATAATGTCAAGGTTTTTTACAATAACCCTGCTGTTGAGCATAATTTCCCTGCCGATTTTGGCAAACCAAGATGAAGTAAACGACTCCGTTAAGACTTACCAGCGCCTTGATGCCACTTATGTATTTGGAGGACAGGTATATAAGAATAACTTTGTGTACAAGCCGGGATTCTCCCTCCAGGTTTCCCATGGTTTTGTTGTGAATGAATCCGTTAATGTCGGAGCCGGCCTGGGTTTTGTTAACCTTAAGGATGAACATTTTCTACCTGTATTCATTGAGGTATTGGGAAGCAGGAAGCGAAAACAAACTTCCCCAACCATTAAAATGCAGATCGGATATGCACCAGGATGGGATACCGGAGGTATGAAACCTGAGGGTTATCATTTCCGGGGCGGAATGTATATAAGCGCAGGCCTGGGTCGGAAAATTCCTGTCGGCCCGAATTATTCACTGTACTTTCACTGGTCGTACCGTCACCAGTTTGCCCGCAGCGATTACAAAGTTTTTGGCGGACAAAAATACACCGAAGACCTTAACTACGACATGTTTGTTATATCATTGGGTTTAATCAGGGATAATTAATGAAAAGGTTCCTTTTGCCTATATTGTTCTCAGGACTTTTCATATCGATCTCAGCCCAGGATGTTGTGATCAACGAAGTTGCGTATTCAAACAAACGGATATTGCGGGATTTTGATGGAGATTCGCCTGACTGGTTTGAATTATACAATCCTTCAACCTTCCCCGTTAATATTGGTGGTTTCCAGGTAACCGATAACCTGCAGAAAAATCAGTACTGGAGTTTTCCTGCGTATACGCTTGAACCGGGCCAGTATCTTCATGTTTTTGCTTCGGGGAAAGATACCATCATTGACCTGGAATGGCATACATCCTTCAAGCTGGGAAGCATGCGCGAGTCCCTTTTTCTGTTGGATAATAATGGTATTATCATTGATTCTGTTTCTCCACAATGCGTACCTCCCGGTAACAATTCACTATCGCGTATTCCCGATGGAAATGCACATTGGTATGCAGCACATTCAACACCAGGCAATTCCAATGATCTGGCCGAAATAATTCCGGTTGAATTTAACCGCGATACCCTGATGATTTCGCACAGCAGTGGCTATTATAGTGCACCTGTATCCATTGTTCTTACTAACCTTGATCCACGGAATACCATTGTGTTTACCCTGAATGGGGATGATCCGGATGAAGAGGCCTGTAAGTATGAAGAAGCGTTGTATCTTGAAAACATTACACCCAATAATAACCGGTTTGCACAAATTCCTGATCAGCTTTATGTTCCCGGAAATAAAATATCCAAGGCCAATATTCTCAGGGCTGTTGTAATTAGCAACGGATGCCCGGCCAGTAACGAAATATCAAATACATACTTTATTGGCGACGACTTTAAAGACCGGTATAAGGTGCCTGTGGTTTCCATGATAACCGATGAGGACAATTTATTTGACAATGAGACGGGAATATATGTAGCAGGTAAATACGAAAACTATAATCAACATGGAGCAAAGTGGGAGCGGGATACCCACATTGAAATATTCGATTCAGCAGGAGTTCAGATCATCGATCAGGATGGCGGAATGCGCATTCACGGACGCGGTTCCAGAAGGGCTGACCAAAAGTCATTCCGGCTTTATGCGGATGCTGAGTATGGCAAAGCTTATTTTGATTATCCATTATTCAAGCAGAAGCCGGACATTGAACGGTATGAAGTAATACTGATGCGCACAACCGCGGCAACACGCGGACCGGTGTTCAAGGAGGAATTGTGCAACAACCTCGTGCAGGGTATGAACATAGATTACAATGCAGGTGAAACCGCCATTTTATTTCTTAATGGGGAGTATTGGGGCATTTACAACCTGATGGAAAGACAAAATGAGGAATACATTAAGGCCAATTATAAAGTCGACGACCCTCAGGCAGACATCGTTGCATATGACTGGGGCCTGATTGTCGAAGAGGGTGATTCCCTGGAATATGAAGCGCTGATTCAGTTCATTACTTCTTCCGACCCTGGTAGTGAAGATTTCTTTGATGCCCTGGACAGCTATGTGGATGTGGATGCCATGATTGACTATTACATTGCTGAACTGTATATTGCCAATACCGATTGGCCCTCCAGCAACCTCGAGCTTTGGAAGCTGAAAAATGACACGGCACGATGGCGATATTTCTTTTTTGATTCTGATGCATCATTTATGTGGATAAATGATGATCAACTCTCTGAATACAACAACACTATGCCCGATTATCAAAGGCATCCCGAATACTGCACGATAATTATGAGAACCGCGTTGAACAATAAAGAATTCCGCGACCGGTTCTTTAGGGAATTCCATTACCACCTTAGCACAACATTCAGCACCGAAAAAGTTATCAATGAAATCAACAGGCTTGAAAAAAAGTATGCCGAGCTTATGCCGGAGCATATTTATCGATGGAACAATCCGACCAATTACAATAAGTGGCTCATGAACGTTGCATCGTTGAGAACTTTTGCCATGCAACGGCCGTCTTATTTACACAAGCAACTTGTGCAAAATTTCGGGAACCCTTATATTCTGTATCCAAACCCGGGCAAGGGCGATTTTTCGCTGCAATTTGTCGGGGATGTTTCCTTTGCAAGTGTGCGGATTTACACGGTTAATGGCGTACTATTGCAGACGTTTTCATTTCCGAACATAAATGCCTCGGAAATCAACATTTCTTCGCATTTATCTTCGGGAATATATGTGGTGAGCGTGACCACCGACAGCTATGTATTTACTGAAAAACTAGTGGTTCAGGAATAATGAAGAGATTTTTTTTGTCGATAGGTTCATTGTTGCTGGTATTGCTTGCATCAGCCCAGGAATACCGCGGGGCTTTATCTGCGGATTTTTCACTGTTGCCCAACCTGGATGCAGAAGCTGAAATTGAACTGAGAAAGGTATTCTACCCGGGTTCTTATTTTAACCGGACTTTCCAGGGAAAGATAAGCTATAGCTGGTCACCGTCATGGCAGACCGGTCTGTCGTACAGTTATGCCATCATTGACAAGGACGAAGAATTCTCCGACGATGCGGAAGGAGAAAGCGCTGAAAAACACAAAATCTCACTTGACATTGGATATGAAACAAAGCGATGGGATAATGATTTGAAATTTTCGAACCGGTTCAGAATTCAAATGTCCACCCTTGATGATAAAAAGCCAAAGCCATACATCAGGGATAGATTCATGGTTGACTACAGGATTACCAAAAAATTCAAACCCTACATAGGCGTTGAACCCTATTTCCACCTGCGGCAACAGAAGTTTAAAGTAGTCCGCTTTTATTTGGGCAGTGATGTTACGCTTTTCGGTACTGATGTCGATATTTATTATATCGCTGAAGTAAAGCCGGTTAAATACAATTCATCAGCCACCTATATTTTAGGCATAGCGGTTAAGCTCGATTACCGTAAATAAAATTGATTATCCGTATTGATACCCGACAAATAAAAGACTCCGGAGGAGTCATCATTGTTCCTTTTTGCAACAGCGCAAAAAGGAACCGAAAAACGCCGCCACTGCT
>CAZYDI010000100.1:5915-10566 GCA_964646255.1 uncultured Bacteroidales bacterium | reverse complement strand
AGGATAGAACATAGAACATAGAGCATAGAGTATAGATTAGAGCATAGAGTATAGAGCATAGAGTATAGATTAGAGCATAGAGTATAGAATATAGAGCATAGAGTATAGAATATAGAGCATAGAGTATAGAGCATAGAGTATAGAGTATAGAGTATAGAGCGAGCAGATCATTTAGATAAAGAATTTATAAATCCATGAATCATTTTTTGAAGCTCATGTAGTGATTTAATAGTATCATTGCCGCTTTCTTCAGGAATCAATTTAAGATCAATCGCTAATATTATTAGTGTTTCTAACTCAAATGCCGATGATATTGATATTTCAAGGAATCTACAAAAGTCTTTATTAGAGGACTTTCCAGATCCTTCAGCAATGTTTGCCGGAATTGATACAGCCGCCCTTTGTATTTGACTGATGAAGCCATATCTTTCATTGCCAGGCAATGCTGCAGCTAATTCGTAACATTTCTTTACAGTATCCAATCCTTTTTTCCAGATATTCAATTCCCTGAAATTATGCATGTAAAGCGAATTTAGTCTATGTTCAATGTCTATGTTCTATGCTCTATGTTCTATGTTCAATTATCGATTCCTTTCGAATTCAAGTATCTTATCCTTAATACTCAGCAGGTATTCAATATCATCATAGCCATTGATAAGGCATGTCTTTTTATAGGGATTGATATCGAATTTTTCTTTCAGGCCTGTTGCCAGAATGGTTACTTCCTGCTTTTCGAGGTTGATTTCAAGCTTTGCCGTGGGGTCCTTTGCCACTGTATCAAAAACTGCCTTCAGAAATTCTTCGGAAATCTGGACAGGAAGAATTCCATTGTTGAGGGCATTGTTCTTAAAAATGTCGGCAAAAAAACTGGAAATCACCACCCTGAAGCCATAATCACCTATGGCCCAGGCGGCGTGTTCGCGACTTGAGCCGCTGCCGAAATTGCGGCCGGCAATGAGTATCTGTCCTTTATAGGTTGGGTTGTTGAGCACAAAATCAGGTTTGGGCTGGTTATTTTTATCATAGCGCCAGTCGCGGAAAAGATTCTGGCCGAAACCATCCCTGGTTGTGGCTTTAAGGAAGCGGGCAGGAATAATCTGGTCGGTGTCCACATTTTCAATGGGAAGCGGAACACAGGTAGAGGTGAGGGTATAAAAATTTTCGATGGCCATGGGAATAGAATTATGAATTAGAAATTATGAATTATGAATTATGAATGAGGGATTTGGGCGTTGGAGTAGGGAGTAAGGAGTAAGGAGAAGGGAGTAGGGAGTAAGGAGTGAGGAGAAGGGAGAAGGGAGTTGGGAGTTGGGAGTAGTGAGTAAAAGGGCATGTCTACTGCGCGAGCCTGCCAGGCCTGGGCCGTGTGGTGGCAGGCAGGTCAAAGTATGACTTTTAATGCGCTTATAGAAAATCACGGGGATCAGTTATTTTACCTGTCACTGCAGCAGCTGCTGCGGTCAACGGGCTGGCCAGAAACGTTCTGGCACCGGGTCCCTGGCGTCCTTCAAAGTTCCGGTTTGATGTGGACACCGCATATTTTCCTTCCGGAATTTTATCTTCGTTCATGGCCAGGCAAGCCGAGCATCCGGGCTGACGAAGTTCGAAACCGGCTTCATGCAGAATTTTGTCGATTCCTTCAGCAATGGCCTGTTTTTCAACCTGCTTCGATCCGGGTACAATCCATGCGGTAATGTTGTCGGACTTTTTGCGGCCTTTGACAAACTGCGCAAACTGCCGGAGATCTTCGATGCGTCCGTTGGTGCAACTACCCACGAAAACATAATCCACGGGTTTTCCGATCATCGGTCTGGCGTGCTCAAAACCCATATATTGCATGGCTTTTTCAAAGGTAAGCTTATTGCTGGAAGGTACTTCAGCGATGTCGGGAATACGACCGGTGATGCCCACGCCCATTCCCGGATTTGTACCGTAGGTTATCATGGGTTCGATATCGGCTGCATTGTATTTCAATTCCATATCAAAAAGAGCATCAGCGTCAGAAACAAGTGTTTTCCAGTAGGCAACTTTTTTGTCCCATTCAGCGCCCTTTGGTGCGAATGCCCTATCTTTAATATAGTTAAAGGTAATTTCATCGGGAGCAATCAATCCGCCCCTGGCGCCCATTTCGATACTCATGTTGCAGATGGTCATACGGCCTTCCATGCTGAGTGCACGTATTGCAGAGCCTGCATATTCAATGAAATATCCGGTACCGCCGCTGGCAGAAATTTTTGAAATGATATACAGGATGATGTCTTTGGCGGTGACTCCTTTTCCCAACAAACCGTCAACGGTAATCCTCATCTTTTTTGGCTTGGGCTGAAGAATGCACTGGGTAGCCAGTACCATCTCAACTTCGCTGGTTCCGATACCAAAGGCAACGCATCCGAATGCTCCATGGGTTGATGTATGGCTATCGCCACAAACTATGGTCATTCCCGGCTGTGTGAATCCCATTTCGGGACCGATTACATGTACTATTCCCTGGTTCGGGTCGTTGAGACCGTAAAGGCGGATTCCATGCTTTTTGGTGTTTTCGGTAAGCTTGTCCACCTGTGTACGCGAAAGGATATCATGGATGGTCATATGCTGGTTTACCGTTGGCACGTTATGGTCGGGAGTAGCCAGCGTTTGATCCGGCCTGAATACCTTGAGGTTACGTTTGTCAAGTCCCGCAAAAGCCTGCGGACTGGTGACCTCATGGATCAGGTGCCTGTCGATATACAACACACTCGGGCCGTCCTTGATCTCTGTAACTACATGGGAATCCCAAACTTTATCAAAAAGTGTTTTGCTCATATGGTTAATATATTATTTGGTATACTAAGTATGGATTAAACGATTTTGTTTATGGCGTTGATAAAAGCTTCAACCGATGCGGTGAGAATGTCGGTGTGACCGGCAAAGCCGTAGTAAAAATTACCGCGGTTCTCTATCTGGATATGCACCTTTCCGACATCATCGCTGCCGCGGGTGATGGCCTGTACAAGAAACTCTTCGAGTTTAATGTTATGGCGGACAATGCTTTTGATTGCCTTGAATGCCGCGTCAACAGGTCCGTTTCCGGATTCTGTGGCGGTAAAAATTTCCCCTTTGATATTAAGGGTTACGGCAGCCATGGGAATGGCCGACTTGCCGCCGATAATCTGGAGGTGTTCGAGCTTTATTGCTTTTCCGCCGTTAGTTACTTCGTTACCAACAAGGAGTTCAAGGTCTTCGTCTTTGACTTCCTTTTTACGGTCGGCTACTTCGAGGAATTTTTCATATACCTTTTCCAATGCTTCCCCCTCGATTTTATAACCCAGGTTTTGCAGCCTGTGCTTCAATGCGGCACGGCCACTGCGGGCGGTGAGGGCTATAATGGATTCACTGATGCCGACCTCAACAGGGTCGATGATTTCATAGTTTTCCCTGTTTTTTAATACCCCGTCCTGGTGAATACCGGATGAGTGTGCAAAGGCATTCCTTCCCACAATTGCTTTGTTGGGCTGCACCGGCATGTTCATGAGTGATGATACCATGCGGCTGGTTTTGTAAATATTCTCGGAAACAATCCCTGTTTCAATGCCTAAGTGCTTGCGGCTTTTCATAATCATTACCACTTCTTCGAGGGATGTGTTGCCTGCCCTTTCGCCGATGCCGTTGACGGTAACTTCAACCTGCCTCGCGCCGTTGATTATTCCGCTTACGGTATTGGCGGTAGCCATTCCCAGGTCGTTATGGCAGTGGGTTGAAATCACTGCCTTGTGAATGCCTTTTACATTCTCCACCAGGTATTTTATTTTCTGGCCGTATTCTTCGGGAAGGCAATAGCCGGTGGTATCGGGAATATTAACCACGGTGGCACCTGCTTTAATCACCGCTTCGATAACGCGGGCCAGGTATTCATTTTCGCTTCGGCCTGCATCTTCGGCGTAGAATTCAACATCTTCGACATACCGTTTGGCATATTTCACCGCTGCCACTGCCCGTTCGATAATTTCTTCGGGAGTTGCATTGAATTTATATTTAATGTGGTATGGTGAAGTTCCTATTCCGGTGTGTATTCTTTTTAGTTTGGCAAATTTAAGGGCATCTGCTGCCACATCTATATCTTTTTCTACGGCGCGGGTAAGGGCGCAAATGACAGGGGAGGATACCACCTTGGAAATTTCTTCCACCGAATGGAAGTCGCCGGGACTGGAGATGGGAAAGCCGGCTTCGATTACATCAACACCTAGTGCTTCGAGTGCCCTGGCCACTTCAATTTTTTCTACTGTGTTCAGCTGGCATCCGGGGACTTGTTCACCGTCCCTCAGTGTGGTGTCGAAAATGAATAATCTGTCAGACATAAATGGTTAGTATTAAATTATTAAAATCAAAAGAGCCATTCCCCGGCAGGAGAATGGCTCTTTAATATTATTGATACAGCTATACCATTCTCAGGCCGGTGTCTTAATAAGGATACCTAGTAGAATAATGCCTAGAATGTTGATCTGATTTGTCATTTTTTCTGTTAATGAAGTGCAAATATAATGATAAAAATCATATAAGCAATTATTAATGATGAATTATGAATTATTAATTGAAAATTCCTAATTCCTAATTCATAATTACTCTTCCATCGCCTTCATCAGCTCATCAGTCATTTCGAGGTTGTGGTAAACGT
>CAZYDI010000100.1:0-5815 GCA_964646255.1 uncultured Bacteroidales bacterium | reverse complement strand
TACTCTTCCATCGCCTTCATCAGCTCATCAGTCATTTCGAGGTTGTGGTAAACGTATTGTACATCATCCACATCTTCGAATTCTTCGATGATTTTAAGCACTTTCTGGGCTGACTCAAGATCGAGCTTTTTGGTGTCGTTGGGGATGCGCTGCAGCTGGGCGTTCTCAATTTTTACACCCATTTCATCCAGTTTCTTCTGAACCTTGCCGAAATCTTCCACGGCACAGGTAATTTCGAAAACATCATCGCTGAGCTCGATGTCTTCTACACCGGCATCAATGATTTCGAGCTCGAATGTTTCGGGATCAATATTTCCCTTCGGAACGGTGAACACTCCCTTGCGGTCGAAAATAAAAGCCAGTGACCCGTTTGTTCCCAGGTTTCCGTTGCGCTTGTTAAAAATAGCCCTGATGTTACCTACGGTTCGCTGATTATTGTCGGTAAGGCATTCGAGGAAAACTGCCACGCCATGCGGTGCATATCCTTCAAAGGTTACCTCCTGAAGATTGGCACCTTCGTTGCTTGCCTTGTTAATGGCACGGTCAACATTGTCCTTTGGCATGTTGGCTCCCTTGGCATTTTGAACCGCAAGCCTGAGCCGGGGATTGTTTTCAACCGACGGCCCACCCTCCTTAACGGCAATTTGAATTTCTTTTACTATGCGGGAGAACATTTTCCCCCTTTTTGCATCAAGGGCACCTTTTTTACGCTTGATGGTGGACCATTTGCTATGACCTGACATATTCCTGGATTTTGTTTACGCTTTTTAATCATGACAAAAATAATAATTCTCATAAAATCCATTATAGCTACAGGGTATTTTATCGTCACTGCGGTCAATTAATTGAAGGATAAATAGCTTGGTTTCCGGATTGAAATGCCGTAACTTTTGTCAGAAAAAATTGTTTTCCTTTCAAAGAAAACCATTCATTGCTATGAAGTTGGAAAATAACATTCGCCTCTGGTTTTTCATGGTAATGTTGCTTACCAGCCTTATTCCCTGCAGCTTTGCAGAGGAAGACCCGCGTTTCAGGAGAATCAATGATGCATTGAACAAATTCACCCGCTTATACCCTCAGCAAAAGGTATATTTGCATCTTGACAAGCATACCTACCTGGGAGGCGATGTACTTTGGATTAAAGCCTACCTGATAAACGGAATGGATCATTTGCCCGATACCATTAGCACCAACCTTTATGTTGAAATTATCAGCCCGTCGCATACGCGGGTTGAAATTAAGCGCCTGCAGATGTTCCATGGCTTTGGCGTGGGTGATTTCACGCTCTCCGACACTTTGCCCGAAGGTCTTTACCAGATAAGAGCCTATACGGCATGGATGCAGAATTTTAACACCGCATTTTACTTTGAAAAGAATTTCCAGGTGTTGAATCCAGGTTACACCAAGCTGATCACCCCTAAGGAGGCAAAATTTAATGAACAGCAGCTCCAGAAAATGGATAAAAAGTCGGCAGACCTCGACCTGCAATTCATGCCCGAAGGGGGTAACCTGGTGAGCGGCCTTGAAAGTGTGATTGCCTTTAAGGCGGTGAACCAGTTCGGGAAGGGAGTGGCTGTAAATGGTACCGTATATGACATCAAGGGAAACAAGGTCACTGCGTTCAGTTCAACCTATAAAGGAATGGGAAGATTTACGTTCACTCCCCAAAAGGGCCAAAAATACTATGTACTCACGGACTTTAACGGTGAGGACGCAAAATGGACATTGCCGGAGGCCATTGAAACGGGCATTGTAATGAGGGTTGAGCACGCACCTGATTACATCAGGGTCTCCATTTTTTCCAACAAGCCTTTAACCAACGATCCTACGGCAAATGAACTTATTGTCACCGGCCAGGTGGGAGGGAGGATGTACTTTAGCAGAATTGCAAGGCTGGTTGAAAACAAAGCACAGCTGGATATTCCACGGCTGATTTTACCCGGAGGCATACTTCAGATAACCATTTTTTCGGGCAGGGGAATTCCCCTTGCCGAGCGGCTGGCATTCAGTAATGCGACAGGAAGAATGAACATCAGGATATCGGCAAGCGATTCCATTGGCGATGACGGAAAAAAAATCAAACTTACCGTTTACAGCCATACCATGCGCAATGAGCCTTTGCCTGCCAATTTATCGGTTTCCGTTACCCGTGAGTTTGATGGCTTCCCCGATTATAACAACGACAATATACTCAGCAACATTTTACTAAACTCCGATTTAACAGGATATATCGAAGATCCGCTGGATTATTTTAGTATTCCCCGTTTTGAAACTTCGATTGAGCTGGATAATCTTTTGCTTACACAGGGCTGGAGGAGATTTGACTGGAACAGTATCATTGCCGGAGAATATCCTAAAATTCTTTACCACGAAGAAAAGGGCATCACCATAGCCGGAAAAATAACCCGCGATTTTTTCGGAATTCCCATTCAAAACGCCAAGGTGCGCCTTTCCATCATGACCGAATTCAATGATGTATTTACAGAATTCACTACAAGAAAAGGCACCTTTATTTTCGAAAACCTGGTGTATTATGATACCGTAAGTGTTAAAATAGAAGCCTGGAAGCCCAATGGACGCAAGAATGTACAGATATTGCTTCCCGATGCCAAGCAGGATGAAGTGGTAGGGCACGAAGGAGAGTACGTTATCACCACACGGTCCGACATGGGAAAAAAGGAATACAGGATACTTCGCTACGAGGAGGGCAGAGCCCTTATGGCAAAGCAGAAAGCTGCCCATGATAAAAAATATGAGAACAGCCTCGTCGGTATTTACGGAGAACCCGATTTTGTATTGTACAACGAGGATTTTCCCACCCGTACAGGAAACATCCTTGATGTACTAAACGGCCGTGTTCCGGGGGTAATGGTTTCAGGCGACAATGTGATTATCAGGGGCATCAATACGATTTACGGCAGCACTGAACCGCTTTACCTGCTCGATGGGATACCGGTGATTGATGTTGGAGCAATAACCGCCATACCCCTTGAAGATATTGAAAGGGTAGAAGTTCTTAAAGGTCCCAAGACTGCCTTTTATGGGTCGCGCGGGGCAAATGGTGTTATCGCTGTGTTCACCAAGCGGGGAAATTTCATGATCAGGGGCAGGATTGAGTTCGATATGCTGGGTTACAGCACACCGAGGATATTTTATCAACCGAGATATTTGCCTGAAAAGGAACCCCCCGTAAATTATACGCTGCTCTGGCAATCGGTAGTGCTTACCGATACATCGGGAAAAGCCACCCTGGTTTTTGACAAACCCGATATCCCTGGAAGTTATAAATTTGATATACAAGGACTTTCATATAACGGTCACGTAGGGTATACGGAAAGCATGATTGACAACCTGTGAAATACTTTTTCACCATTCTGTTTAAAAATTCGATATATTTAATAAAGTAGTAACAAAAGCTTTAGATATACTGTATAATCATCAGTACCTTCTACTTTTTGGTTATGTTGAAAAAATTTTGAAACATCAGTTTACCTTCTATGAAAAAAGCATGTCTTCTGTTGATGTTTGCGTTCTATCTGTCACACAACCAGGCTCAAACTTTAGCGAAGAATGATCCTTTGAAGCTGGATGCCGACTTTTACCTGATGGAAAAAGACTTTCAGAAGGCATTGAATTTATACCAGAGCATACTCCGGTCAGAACCCGACAATGCTGATATAAAATTCAAGGCAGGTGTATGCTACCTTAATTCCGAAAATGAAAAGGAAAAAGCCATTCCGCTGCTTGAAGAAGCGTCACTGAAGATATCGGAAAAATATAAGGAATCTTCTTTCAAGGAAACCAATGCACCCATTGATGTCTTGTTTCTGCTGGGCAGTGCTTACCGGGTGAATAACCAGCTCGATGAGGCCATTGAAGCGTACAGGAAATACCGCAATTATCTTTCTCCCAACGATGATTATAACCTGAATGTGGTTGATCAGTATATCCGCAATTGCGAGTTTGCAAAGGATTTACAAAAAAAACCCATTAACTTGACCACACAGAACCTCGGGCCCGTGGTTAATTCGGCCGCTCCCAATTTTAATGCGGTGCTCTCAGGCGATGGTACTATCATGTTTTTCACATCGCCTGGCAGGCAGGGATATGATATTTACATGACCACCATGACCGACTCCGTATGGGGAACGCCCAGGAATGTATCGAGTGTGCTCGGAACCGGTAAGTACATGATGACTTCAGATTTATCCTATGACGGACAGACCCTGATACTTGTTTTGGATGACCCGATGAATTCCGATTTATACGTTAGCCGCTTTGCAAAGGGAAAATGGACCAAGGCCGTGCCTATCGGAAAAGAGATAAACACCAAGTATAACGAAACCCACGGCAGCTTATCAGCCGATGGCAGGATACTTTATTTTACTAGCAACCGGAAGGGCGGGGTAGGTGACCTTGACATTTACCGGTCAACCCTGAATACCAACGGGGAATGGGAAAAGCCCGAAAATCTCGGCAATGTGATCAACACACCCTTTAACGAGGAGACTCCCTTTCTCTCTGAATATGGCGATGTGCTGTATTTCAGTTCAGAGGGTCATGAAGGAATGGGAGGATACGATATATTTTACTATAATTTCAGCAATACCGCTGAAGGGGTTAAAAATGCCGGGTACCCGCTGAGCACAACCGATAATGATATTTTTTATGTACCTGTGGATGACGGAACAAAAGGGTATTACTCATTTGCCGGTGAAGATTCCTATGGCGGCCGTGATATTTATTTTGTTTCCTTTACTCCCAAGGTTGAAATACCCGAAGTTGCAGAGGAAATAGTTTCTGCTCCGGTTGCAGAAATGCCGGTGGCTGAAGAGACTGTGTTTCAGGATACGCTTATGGCTGTTGCACCGGTAGAGGAAACAATGCCAGCTGAATCACCTGTTCAGGAAGAAGTAATCATTGAACCGGTGGCCGAAATACCACAGGAAACCGAATCACCCGCAGCTGCTGTTCCCGATCCGGAACCTGTTGTTGCCTTGGTTGCCGAGGCGGAAGTCCCTTCATACAATTTACCCGTTAGAACCGAAACCAGCCTTGATTATGCACGCGTATTCAGGGTGCAAATCATGGCCCTCCATAAGCCGGTTGACTTACAAGCGTTTAAAGATGTGACCGGAGTAATGCTGGTGCACAAGGACGACGAATGGTACCGCTATTTCGTTGGCAATACAACAAACAGGCAGGAAGCCCAGCAGATTTTGACCGATGTTGTAGCAAAGGGTTATCACGATGCATTCATCAGGGGCAGCGCTTCAGAAGCCAGGTTCACCATTCAGGTGATGGCAGTACCGGGGCCTGTTGTAGATCTTTCCATTTTCAGCAAGCTTCCTGATATTATGGTTACCAAAGGTCCGGATAATTTCTGCCGTTACACCACCGGGGAATTTTTAACCCGCGAAGAAGCACAGGAACAACTGAGCAGTATAAAAGCCCTGGGTTTTGAAGGGGCGTTTGTAACGGATGTTAAGTGAGTATGTGAAAATAGTCAGAAGAAATGTTTTCTGGTCTGTATTAAATTTGTCTTCTGGTCTGCTGGTCTTCCCTCCTTCGCTATAGGCTTCGGCGGGTGAAACTGGTCTGCTGGTCAATGAAGAAGTCATGCAGTCATAAAGTCTTGCAGTCTTGCAGTTGAAAAGTCTGCTGGTCTGCTGGTCTGCTGGTCGAGGAATTGTCTGCAAAGTCTGGAAAACCTGTCTTCAAAGTCTCCAAAGTCTGGAAAACCTGTCTTCAAAGTCTCCAAAGTCTCCAAAGTCTTCAAAGTCTCCTCTCTTCGCTCCCTCTCTCCCTCTCTCCC
>CAZYDI010000099.1:0-10583 GCA_964646255.1 uncultured Bacteroidales bacterium | reverse complement strand
TGGTCTTCCCTCCTTCGCCATAGGCTTCGGCGGGTGAAACTGGTCTTCAGGTCTGGTTGTCTTCAGGTCTTCAGGTCTTAAGACTTTGAAGACTTTCCAGACTTTGCAGACTTTGAAGACTTTGAAGACTTTGCAGACTTTGCAGACTTTGCAGACAATAAACCTGCTCTTATTCCCTAAAATCCATTATTGTCCGATACACCTTTTCCTTAATTTCTTCCGGGGTGGGAGTGAGCTCTGCGGTAATAAAACGGCCATGCTCAGGGTTTATCCGCTCGTAAACCATAAGGTATAAACCGAAAATAATTTGCAGGGATAACCGATACCTTGGTTCAAGAAGCGGGCTTATCTTGTCAATCACATCAAAGGTTTCGTGCCTGTACTGTCCCGCAAGGTCATAATAAGTCCTTATCATTTTCCTGAATCCATCAGGTATGTCGCCACCATTGGCAATGGCTTTTAAGTCATCGTGCGAGAGGTTGTTTTTTGCCATAACATCATCAGCAAAATAATTGAGGTGGTTATGCTGGTCCCTCTGAAAATCCCTGATGATATGCACTAAATAACTAAACAATGCACAGGGTGTAGCCGCTGACCTCACATCAAATGCCGGCTCAAGGTAGTTTTCCCCTTCTTTTCTGAGGCCGTTAAGGTGAACAAAAACCGAAGCGGGCGATACCGAGGCCCCCTGGGAATACTCAATAAAGTCATTTATACTACTAAACCCGTTGTGATCGATATCGTAGATCATCGACTTTGCAAATGTCTCCAATGGCCAAAGGGGAATATGAAAACGGCGGATCGTGTCGAGAAGTTCATGGTTATCTCCCTCCGGTTCAGGGTGCCTGATCATGCCAATCCATGATTCTACGCTTACAATAAATTTTTGCCGATCCCCGGCAGAAATTTTTGAATGCACTGACTTATGGCAATCAATAAGGTCATCAATGGCACGCATGTATTTATAGCACATTCTGGCTGCCTGGTACCTGTCATCTTCCCAAAAAGCTGCTGCAATCAAGATATTGGGATGATCGATGATTCGCTTAAAATCGATTTTATCGAAGATTTTCAGGTACAATTCATTCATGAGACTGTTCTTTTAATATGCGCTCTGATGTTAATTTAGCGGAAAGCAGAACAAGTGGTATGCCATTGCCCGGATGGGTGCTTCCACCGGTAAAATAGAGATTCCTGTATTTTTTATGGCGGTTGTGAGGCCGGAAATATCCCATCTGGAATATATTATGACCAACGCCAAATGTGGCTCCCCACGTAAGGTTGAACTGACTTTTCCATGTTTGTGGCAGATAACATATCTCGAATTTAATGTTATCTTCTATGTCTGTTAATCCTGCTTTCCTGAGCTTTTCAATCACATATCCCCTCGATGCTGTTTTGATATCATTCCAGTTGACAGTGGTTTTATCCTGTAATCTTCCGCAGGGAATGATTATGGACAGGGAATCCTCTCCTGCAGGTGCTGCTGAATCATCGGAACGCGACGGTGAATGAACATAAAAGCTGGGATTGTCTGACAGGGAGAAATCGTTAAAGATTTTATCGAGGTTTTCTTTGTATGTATCTGAAAGAAAAACATTGTGGTGGCTTAGCTGAGGATATACCTTTTTCACTCCCCAGTGCATTACAATGGCAGAACAACTGTAGGTAAGATTATCGAGATGATGCGATTTTTGTCGCTCGTTCAGTAATTCACGGTATACATAGGGAAGATCGGCATTGGCGACAACGATGTCAGCCCTTATTGTACTGCCATTGCTCAGTACCACGCCTGATACACGCTTGCTGTCGGTAAGGATTTTTTTTACCGGCTCATTGTAAACAAAGCGGACTCCTTCCTTCAGGGCCAGCGAAACAAGCGTATTGGTTATGCTGAACATGCCTCCCGATGGAAAAAGTGAACCTTCGGTTAATTCAGCTGCCGCCAGCATGGAGAACAAAGCTGGTGCTTTAAACGGGTTCTGGCCTACATAAATATTCTGGAAGGTAAAGGCATTGCGCAAATTCTCATTCTTAAAGAACCTTTTGATATAAGTGGTATGCCTGAGATGCGTTTTAAGTTTCAGCAGCAAGCCTGCATTCTTCATGGTAATAAACTCCCGGAGCTTGTAAAAGTTGCGGCCAAGCAAATGATCCACAGCCAGCTGAAAGTTTCGGTATCCTTTAATATTATGGCTTTCGGCTTTACTATAGCTTCCAGGTTCAATGCTTTCAAGCTGGGTTTTAAACTGCTCCTTATCGGTTGAAAAATCAAGCTGTGTGCCGTCGTTGAAAAACAGTTTATACAGGGTGGGGAGGGGAACCGATTCAAAGCTTTCTTCGGGAGCGATCCCTAACGTGTCAAAAACACGCCGGTATACTTCAGGCATAAGATAAATGGTGGCGCCTAAATCAAACCTGTGTCCTTCGCGGAAAATCTGGCTGCACCGGCCACCGGGCGAGGCATTCTTTTCATAAACCGTTACTGAATAACCCTTACGGGCCAGGTAAACGGAAGTTGTTATTCCTGCTACGCCTGCACCGATAATAAGGGCAGTCTTTTCATGTGCCATGGAACTGAAATAGTGATATTATTTCTCCCGAAAGTATGTAATTATTTGTAATCAGCCTTCAGCTACTTATTATTTTTTAGTCTTTCTTTTTTTTCGTAAATTGTACATACGTTTCACCTAAAATTGGCCTGCTATGATACCCGATAACAGCAACCCGGTTCCAGATGGAAAGATCAGGAAAATACTAGTGCCTGTTGATTATTCGGAATGTTCCAGGTTCGCCTGCAAATATGCAGTGAAACTAGCGTGCAAATTGGGTGCTGAGCTTAAGCTATTCCATACTTTTTATTCTCCTGCCTTCGACCTGATTGAACTGGCAGGCGCCGTGCAATCCCAATCCCAGCTTCGTGAGGAAGTTACCGTTAACCTTGAGCAAAGCGAAAAAGCAACCATCGAAGATTTCATGAATCAATTGCAGGAATACGTTGTGGAATGCAATATGCCATCGGTTAAAATCACCTATGGCATCGCACCTGGCGTGCCTGAAGATGAAATAATCAGTTTCAGCAATGAATATAAACCCGATATTCTGGTAATGGGCACAAAGGGTAAGGGAACCGGCGTGGGTTCTATAATCGGCAGCGTAACGGCCGCCGTTATTAAAAGAATTTCATTCCCGGTTTTGGCCATTCCCGAAAAATATACGTTCATCGGCGAGCAAAACGTGAGGAATTTAATGTATGTAACCAATTTTGATGAATCCGACTTTGCCAGTCTCAAAAATGTTATATCGCTTACCAATCAGCTCGACCTTAACATTCATTGTGTGCACATCGAGGATAATCCGGGCTCATGGGACAAGATAAAAATGGAAGGCCTCATGAAATACTTTGCCGAGGCTTATAACAAAAAGCAGGTTACCTATAGTTTCATTAACGAAAAAAACCTGCTGGCCGACCTTGATGAACGGATAAAGGAAAAGAATATAAATATTCTTGCACTTACCGCCCGGCGCCAGGGTATATTCGAGCGATTGTTCCGCAAAAACATCACCAAAAGACTATTCTACCATACCAGTATACCCCTGCTGGTTTTCCACTAAGCCTTTGCCGGTTATTCTTCAGGATAACAAGGCTTATATATCACAGCTTTGTTGGATTTCCCGTCGATTTCAATTTTTATTGCCGATTCAAAATGCACATGCCTTAAAAACTGTGTCTCCTGCTGAGCCGGCTGCTGGTCGAGATAATCCACCTGAAATATACCATCCTGTAAATACGGGTTAATGGTAAGGTAGCCCACGCCAAAGGTGGTGAGGTTATGAAAAAAGTGTGTTCCCTGGCTGGGATCAACCCTGAAATGCTCCAGGCCTGATTCAACAATTATTCTGGCCGCAGAAATATATGCCCATTTTACAGGTATTCCCAGCCATGGATCGCTAGATCCCCAGCGACCCGGTCCAATTAATGCATACTGTTTCTGGTTCTGAACAAAGTAATCGTTTAGCGATTCAAGTTCGGCAGCAATTTTCAGGCTTTCCGAAGGTTTGAATGCAAGTGGCTTAACATACACAATATCGCTAACATGGTTAAAAATGCCATTTCCCAGCGCTTTTTCCGAATAAACAATAACTTCATCAGGCTTTATTTTCTCTATTTTCGAATTAATGCTTTGTTCATTTACCACTATAGGCCGTATTTGCAAAAGGCTGAACTTCATATCGGAGAAATCCGGTTTTGTTGCATCCAGTGCAAATTCAATTTCCACCGGGTTATTCATGGCCTGTTCCCCCAATTTTAATATGGTTTCAATGATTTCTGCCAGTGGAAACCTGTCGTGTACCAGTATGCCCGAAAATGTGATAATCCTTCTTCCCTTGCTATATATGCCATCCCTTATCATGTTGTTTTCATGATCGTAAACCGAAGCAATCATGGACATGCCTTTATCATCATCAGCCTCAGCAATGTCGAGTTTTCTAAGATTTACCGCATCATTCACGGAGGCTTGAAATTTCTCGGGGCTCAAATCAAGCGCAAAAAAGCTTTTTTGGGTTGATTTTACTGCAAGTTCAGGAGTTGAAAGCTGTATGCTTTTTTTTGGAAATCGCGGAGAAAATCTCAATCCCACACCGCCTTCGGCAATGAGTTTACCCAGACCATAGGCAAGGGTAGCTATCCCGTCATTGGCGGTTTCGGGATGAATGGGATAATAGTTGATCGAGCGGGCAACCCCTGAAATAAGGGGGTAGAATAAATTTCCATGCTGATGCCCGCATACCTCCTGGATGATAATACCCATTTTTTCTTCATCGATGAGGTTTGCGGTGGCCATGACGTATGCCTTACTCGACCGGAAAAAGACAGAAGCATATACACTTTTAATGGCCATTTCAAGCATTTTAATGGCGATGGATTTTACCGGAACCACCGGGATCATATAGGTATTGTATATACCTGCAAAAGGCTGGTAAAAAGAATCTTCGAGTTTGCTAGACGATCGTATGGCTATGGGTTTATTGGCCTGCAAAATAATGCTGCCCAAATCATGGTAAATTCTTTCAGGCAAGCGGGCATTAACAAAAGCTTTCAGGATTTCGTCGTCACTTTTTCCCGAAACCGCAATGGTGTATAAATCATTCTCCTGCATGAACTCATCAAAGATTTCCGTGCTGAGCACCACTGTATGCGGAACATAGATATGGACATCCCTGAACCTGTTGTAAAAATCACTCTGACTGAGAAAATTGCTGAAAAACGCCAGGCCCCTGGCTTTGCCGCCGATTGACCCTTCGCCAATCCGTGAAAATCCTACATACTCATCATAAATATGGCGGTCGAACTCGGCTATTACTCCCCTGGCTTTGCTTGTTCTGAAACTTGATATTGCCTTGTAAATATATTTTCGCACATCCTCAAGCGTTTTAAAATCATCAAGCTTAGCAGGCTTGAAAATCTGCGCTATAGGAAAGAGGGCCCGGGCATTCAGCCACTTTGATATATCATCACGCTGCGTATGGTAAATGAGGATATCATCAGGAACTGTCATAATGAACTGCTGAAGGTCTCTAAGGTTGGCAGCCACAGCATAAGGTTCCAGGGTGTCGGGCTGTCGGAAAATAAAATCGCCAAATCCAAAATTGCGAACAATAAATTCTTTAAGCTCATTCGACAGGGTTTTGGAGTGCTTATGCAGGAATCCGATTCCAAGTTCCAGTGCATATTGTTCATTCGATTTTTCTGATGATTGCAATAGCATGGGCATATTGAAATCTTCTGACCTTACCATACGGCAAAAATCAATACCTGCGGGAAGTTTTTGGTCTTTGCGGTTGGAAGTCATTTTAAAACTGACATCAGAAATGATGCCCATGATGTTATGACCGAATTTCCGGTAAATGTCAATGGCATCACGATAATTGTTGGCAAGAAGGATTTTCGCTCTTCCGCGCCTGCGAAGCATTTTTTGATGTTCATTAAGCGCCTCCTTTGTAAATTCCATTGTCTGTTCAAGGATAACCTTGTACAAAACCGGAAGAAATGCGGATATGTAGCGCACCGAATCTTCAATCAGCAAGATGGCCTGCACACCAAGCTCCTGGATATCAAAATCGGCATTCATCCGGTCTTCAATCAGCTTAATGATGGCCAGCAACAGGTCGCTGTTCCCAAGCCAACAAAACACATAATCAACGGCGGAAAGATCCTCCCGCTCGAGTTTCAATGAAACTTCACGCGAAAAATGGGTTAATATAACAATGGGAATACGGCTGTGTTTTTCTTTAATCTGCCGTGCCAGTGCAAAGGAATCAATATCGCCAATGCTCAGCATTTCAATAACCAGGTCGATACGGTCGTTTTCGAGAATGGTCATGGCTTTTTTGGCGGAGTCAGCATGAATAAAAACAGGGGGATACCTTAAATTAAGGCTGACGTATTCATTAAAGATTTGTTCGTCGATCCGGCCATCTTCCTCAAGCATGAAAAAGTCATAACTGCTGCAGATAACAAGGATTTTTCTTATCCTGTTTTGCATGAGAAGATTGAAGGAGGTATCGGTAAAATAGTAGGTTTCTATGTGGCTTTCTTCGATTTTTTTGGCCATAGTGGCAATTATTTGCAGAATAAAGTTATTGAAAAAATGGGAAAGTGGAAAGGAAGTAGGGAGAAGGGAGTAAGGAGGAGGGAGTAAGGAGGAGGGAGTAAGGAGAAAGGAGTAAGGAGTAGGGAGTAAGGAGGAGGGAGTAAGGAGTAGGGAGTAAGGAGTAAGGAGGAGGTATAATATCTTATTCATTTCTACCATAATGTCGCCCCTACAGGGCTTATTGAATTATTATTATACGCATTTCTACCATAATGTCGCCCCTACAGGGCTTGAAGAATATTTCACCAACGATTTTCTTGTATTGACTTTGCAGACCTGAAGACCTGAAGACCTGAAGACCAGCAGACCAGCAGACCAGCAGACCAGAAGACAATTTTCGACCTGAAGACCAACCATAAGGCCTCACCTACGGTGCTTGACATGGAATGAAAAACTTGTTTCTACCATAATGTCGCCCCTACAGGGCTTGAAGCTGCAAGGCCCATAGGGCCGGCATTATGGTAGCAAATAACGATTATATATATTCTTTCCGGAGCTCCATCGGAGCGGCATTATGGTAGATGTCAGCAGTCGCCCCTACAGGGCTTGAAGACCCTATGGCAAGGAATTACAAACCTACATTGAAAAAGTATTGCCGCTTTTGAGCAGGTCATCCACATTTTTTACGGGTGAATTCGCCTGGATATCGGCCATTTGCTTATACAACAAGTCATCAAACACACTCGATTCGCATGCCCGTATAACCCCCATGGCAATTGGATATTCGGGGAGACTCATTCTAACCAGCATATAATCCTTGGTATCATCATGGTCAAGGGCATCATGTACCAGTATATCTTGAGGTTTAACCCCGTTTTCGCCTACCCTGACAACCTTAAAACGAGTGCCTTCCTGTATAAGTCCAAGCTCTTTGTTCTTGCCGAACAGCATAGGCTTGCCGTGTTCAAGGAAAATCTGGTTTTCATCACGCAATTCCTTGCTGGTTATTTCGGCATGAATATCGTCGTTAAAAATGACACAATTCTGCAATACTTCAATAAGTGCAGTGCCCTTATGTCTGGCTGCCTGGGCGAATACTTCCTTCATCATTTCCACATCGTTGTCAACCACCCTTGCAAAGAAGTTTCCCTGTGCACCCATGGCCAATTCACCGGGAAGGAAGGGATCCTCAATGGTTCCGTAGGGTGAGGATTTGGTAATGCTTCCTTTTGGTGTGGTAGGGGAGTATTGCCCCTTGGTGAGTCCATATATTTTGTTATTGAAGAGCAGTATCTTAATATCGATATTGCGCCGCAGCAAATGAATGAAATGGTTTCCGCCGATGGCCATGGAATCTCCGTCGCCGGTAACTACCCAAACACTAAGGTCGGGGTTGGCAAGTTTAATTCCGGTGGCTATGGCAGGCGCTCTGCCGTGAAGGCTATGAAATCCATAAGTATTGATGTAATAAGGAAACCTTGATGAACAACCGATTCCGGATACAAAAACAATTTTTTCCTTAGCTACTCCTGCCTCAGGAAGGGCGCGCTGAATGGCTGCCAGAACCGCATGGCCTCCGCAACCCGGACACCAGCGTGCCGGTTGTTCCATTTTAAAATCCTGTAATGTCGATATACATTTGTTTTCCATGGCTGGTTCTACAGATTGTTGATTACCTCGTTAAATTTTTGTTTTAATTCTGCAATCATAAATGGCAAGCCCTGAACCTTGTTAAATTGCATATAGCTAAATTCGGGTAATTTGCTTCTCAGGTAGTTGGCAAACTGGCCCAGGTTGAGTTCACAGACAATAATACGCTTGAAGTTCCTGAAGATGTCAGGCACATTCAATGGCAGTGGATTGATATAGCTGAATTGGGCAAGGCTTATTTTTTTACCGTCTTCCTGCAATTCAGTAACTGCTGTATACAATGCGCCATAAGTGCCACCCCATCCAACCACCAGCAGGTCGCCGCTGTTTTCACCGTAAACTTCCTGGGCAGGAATATAATTGGCAACACGGGCTACCTTATCATTCCGCAATATGGTCATTTTTTCGTGGTTATAGGGGTCATAGGAAATAACACCCGTTAAATCGGCTTTTTCCAGTCCGCCTACCCTGTGACGCAGTCCTTCCTGGCCGGGAATTGCCCATGACCGGGCAAGGTTTTCGGCATCTCTTTTATAGGGTTTATATTCAGTATCATTGTCCTTAACCAGCCGGGGTTTTATTTCGGGAAGGTCCTTAACGGCCGGTATTTTCCATAGTTCTGATCCATTTGCCAGGTAACCATCTGAAAGCAGGATAACGGGCGTCATATGTTCAATGGCAATCCTTGAAGCTTCAAAGGCATAATCAAAACAATTGGCCGGCGTAGTTGATGCTAAAACTACCAGTTGACTCTCACCATGCCTGCCATAAAGTGCCTGCATCAGGTCGGATTGCTCAGTTTTGGTAGGCAATCCGGTTGACGGGCCTCCCCGTTGAACATCAATAACCACCACCGGAAGTTCAGCAATTACTGCAAGTCCAAGTCCTTCACTTTTAAGGGAAAGTCCCGGACCCGAGGTTGATGATACTCCCAGGCACCCGGCATAAGCTGCGCCTATTGCCGAACAGATACCGGCTATTTCATCCTCGGCCTGGAAAGCAATCGCGCCCAGATTCTTCATTCTGGTAAGTTCCTGCAGAATTTCAGATGCCGGAGTTATCGGGTATGAGCCAAGGAACAACTTTCGGCCCGATTTTTCGGCTGCAGCGAGCAAACCCCATGCGATGGCAATGTTGCCCGTAATGTTACGGTACAAGCCTGATCCTTTTTCAGCAGGCTTAACCCTGTATGTCGATTCAATGGCCTCAACAGTTTCGGCGTAGTTATAGCCAGCATGCAATACGGCAAGGTTGGCTTTTACCAGTTCCGGATTCTTTTTGAAACGCTCTTTCAGAAAATTTTCGCCAATGGTAAGGTCACGGTTGAATAACCAGAACAAAATCCCGGCAACAAATTGATTTTTGGTTTTATCGGCTACCCTGGCATCCAGGCCAAATTGTTTAACCACATCGCGGGTCATTTCGGTTATAGGGGCTTCAACTATATTAAAGCCATCCAGTGAGCCATCCTTAAGGGGGTCTTCGATGTATTCCGCTTTTTTATAATGCCGTGAATCAAAATTATCGATATCGATAATAATGGTTGCTCCCTGTTTTATCCACTGCATGTTGGCTTTAAGTGCGGCAGGATTCATGGCAACCAGCACATCGGCCAAATCTCCCGGAGTGGCAATTTCTTTGTGCCCGATATGCACCTGAAAGCCTGAAACGCCTGCAACAGTGCCCTGTGGGGCCCTTATTTCGGCCGGGTAATCGGGAAATGTAGCAAGGTCATTGCCCAAAAAGGCTGAGGTATCGGAAAACTGAGCGCCTGTTAATTGAATGCCATCGCCGGAATCGCCGGCGAATTTTACTACAACATCTTCACGTTCAATAACCTTTACACGCTTTTTCATTTGAAATATCCTGTTAGAATATAAGTCAATGATAAACAATTCTCATCAAACAAAACATGATGAATACTTGTAAATTAGCCGATTATGACATAAATCACATGGGAAACTAACTTATGTCATATTACGATGATGCCGGATGAAGCCTGAAGATCCAAGATCTAAGATCCAAGATCCAAGATCCAAGATCCAAGACCAGAAGGCCCAGAGAGAGAGAGGGAGGGAGCGAGGGAGGGAGGGAGCGAGGGAGCGAGGGAGCGAGGGAGAGAGAGAGCGAAGGAGCGAAGTGGAGAGAGCCGTTTCAGGAGTTTCAGAGTTTCAGGCTACAGGCTGAAGGCTACAGGCTGAGTCGAAGACCAAAGATCCAAGATCCAAGATCCAAGATCCAAGATCCAAGATCCAAGATCCAAGATCCAAGAACCAAGAACCATGAGCAGGTTGTGCGTTGGCCTGTGGGTGCGAATAATCTGTCAGCACAGGAAGG
>CAZYDI010000098.1:0-10734 GCA_964646255.1 uncultured Bacteroidales bacterium | reverse complement strand
ACCGGTCGCAATTTTTCAAAGGCGGATCTTGTTGGAAAGTGATTGTTGATGGATGCATAAGCGTTGATAATAGATAATTCTGTTGTGCCATGGTTATAAGTTTTGATTTTTTCATTTGCATATTATGCAGCTTCAAGCAGATTGCTTCGTCACTTCGTTCCTCGCAATGACTTACTAATGTGGTCATTGCGAGGAGACGTTCACGTCGACGAAGCTAACATGTTCATGAGCAGGTTGTGCGTTGGCCTGTACGAGCGAATAATCTCCTGGCACCAGAATACCCACATTCCGGGGGTCGAACCAAGCAAATTCTTTAAAAACTATCTATGCTGCAAGACTTTATGACTGCATGACTGCAAGACTTCTTCATTGACCAGAAGACCAGTAGACCAGCAGACCAGAAGACAATTCTTCAACCACTGCCGGATAGTGCCACTAAAATTTTACCGATACGCGGAGTTTGATATCGTTTTTTGCATCGGAGAGAATGGTGTCAGCACCGCTGCCCAGTTCATCCTTGTTAAAATACTGCGACCGTGAATAGCGAATTCCAACCGTCATGTTTTTACCCGGCGTGTAAACTGCCATAAGATAAAGCCTCAAGCCTTCATCATATAAGGGAGAAAACGAAAAACCAGCAGTAAGGTCCTGTTCATAGGCATATATGCGTGAAGAATAATCGTCGGTATTAAAATAGGCCACCCTGCCATCGAGTTCCAACGGCAGACTATGCCAGATCCATGCAATATCATGATAAACCATAAAGCCATAAGACGCCTGGGAAAATTCGGGATTGCTTTTTACCACTTCAATACGGTTTTGCATTACCAGCCTTTTTTGAACCGGATAAGCAATGTTGTAACGTATGCCTGAAGTCCTTGTCTCAGTTAATACAGGGATCTCCGATACCGCATCGGTATAGTCCTCCGGATCACTACCTGCGCGGAACCGAAGCAGCATTTTGACTTTACCGGGAGTGTAATCGGCCTGAAGCAAATAATCCGAACCTGAAGACGGAGCACTGGTATTGTATTTCAACCATGGAAACCTGTAAAAATCGGCGTATGCCGCAATGCTGATATCGGCTACCGGGTGAAGAACCGTGCCAACGTAAAAGCCTTCTTCATTGGAATCGTCGGCTCTTTCGGAAAATGCAGATGAATGCAGGGCAAAATAGCCCGGGGCAAAATTCCGGTACACAAGCGAGAAAGCGGCGTACTTATTTACATGCATTAATAATCCGTGCAATGTGGCAAACTTTTCATTTCCATATGAAAATTCGCCAAATGCCTGAATTTTACTATAGTTGAGTGAATAATCCAACCCGGCATTCATCAGGTAGTTCCCCGAAAAGTCATTCCTGTCACCGGGATCATCGCCAGCTTCCATATGTTTATCGAATGTACAGGATACCAGCGTAGCGCCAACCTTCATAAAACTGTTGCGGAAATGAATGTTTCCACCCAGCATAGTTTCACGCACCGACCTTTCATCATGGATTTCTGCCGTTGTCCGGTGATAACCACTCTCCTGAAATGATGAAAAGTATACCTTGCCATCGAGGGTATCGGTTATGTTGGCGTCCCTTTTTTTTGAGGAGAAAAACAAGGATAACGTAAAGTTCCGGTAAACAGTACTTGCAGCAATACCCCTGAAGTAATTATTTTCATCATTGGATGTGAATGCCCTTGGCGAATCCTGCCGTTTAACCGTATTGAGGGCCAGTGATGACTTTCCGGCACCAGCTCCGCTCCAGAGGGTTAGTCCCTGCCCGAATGCCAGGCGGTAATCGCCGGCTATCAGTGTTTTCAGGAAGCCCATTTGCTCTATCATTACAAAACCTGAATTGAAATCGAATCCATTACGGTTTGATTCTTTGAACAGGTTTTCGCCGGGATCCTTTTCAACCGTAAAACCAGCCCTTACGTGATTCTTTAGTTTAAATTCATAATGGAGATTCATCATCCACGGGTTCCCGGGGTAATGCATTGCCCCGGATGCAGAATCAAACCTTCCATAGCCTGCTGATTTTTCAATAACTCTTTGCATACGAAGGTATACCGCATGCACAGGCTTACCCTTTAAATCCTTAAATTGCAAAGCTTCAGGAGAATTCGCCTCCGGGAGGGTCACATAAGGCAATAATTGTTCAATAACCTCCTGTGAAAATCCATAAATTACCTGCAACTCGTATATTGATATCAGTTTACCTTTGGTATTGCGGTACTCGAGAAAGCTGTTGATCTGGAATGCGGTTAAAAAAGGCAATGACTCCAGTTCGTCCCGGCTTACCCGGTTTAGGTCGAACGGATGCTCCCTGATATACTCAAGCTCTTTTAAAAGCGCTTCATATTCATCAGGTGAAACCTCACCGGCAACGGATTCCAGCAACGACTCGTTAATTTCGTTGTTGCCGGGAATAACTTCCTGTGCCGGTGACCACGTGAATATTCCAACACCCGCAGCCAGTATAAACAGGGCACGAATGAGCATGATTGAATTTTTTAACGGTATTATCGCTTCCGCAACCTCAACATGATTACATCATGGCCGGGAATTTGTGCTTTAAGCGGTTTCTTTGCCGAAGAAATCTCGCCGGTCCAGATGTTTAGTATTTCGTAATTTATGGCATCTGCATTCAGGTGCCGTTGGGCAAACTCATCGAATACCCTGGTGTTTTTCCAGTCGAATTCAATGTTCCCCGGTTTTGCTGAACGGTTCAGGAAACAAACAGCCCAATCGCCTTTTGACAATGGCTTAAACCAGGTTTCGATGCTGTCTGCCACCGAATACCTGAATCCCTGTATACCCAGTGAATCCTGGTCAACAGCAATGGCCTCCTTGTTGGTCAGGATGGCCAGGGTTTCTTTTGACATGCCGGCAATGTCGTTTCCTGCCATTAATGGTGCCGCCAGCATACACCACATGGAGAAATGCGCACGGTCCTCACTTATGGTCATCCCGTTGCCAATTTCCATCATATCAGGGTCATTCCAATGGTCGGGACCGGCATATTGGCGCAGTCCGTCCTGCATATCGAGGATGCTGAGCACACCCCATGATTTCCAGGAACCATGATCAACATAGCCGGTGAATTTTACGGCTATATCGCCTGTTGTTCGCCATAAATGACCAACATTGGCAGCCCACAGCCATGGCTTATTATTCCCCCATTCACAAAGGCTGAAAACGACCGGCCTCCCGGCGGCGTACAATGCATCGCGCATGGTGGTATAAGCGCCAATGGCACTTAATCCTTCGGTATCACACCAATCGTATTTAAGGTAATCGACGCCCCATTTTGCATATTGTAATGCATCCTGGTATTCATGGCCCCGGCTTGCCGGACGACCGGCACATGTTGTATTGCCTGCGCATGAATATATTCCGAATTTCAATCCTTTAGCATGAATATAATCGGTGAGCGCTTTTATTCCGTCGGGAAAATGAACCGGGTCGGGCTGTATGAAACCCAGGCTGTCGCGTTTTCCATGCCAGCAATCATCAACCACAATATAGGTGTAACCGGCATCGCGCATGCCATTCGTCACCATAGCATCAGCCATTTCACGCAACAATTTATCGCTTACATTGCAGCCATATTTATTCCAGCTGTTCCACCCCATAGGAGGAGTGAGGGCAAGGTTCTCAAACTTTTGTCCAAAAACCAGGACAGGCAAAATCAACAGGATTACAAAGCTTATTTTTTTCATACTTGAGGTTTTAATAGTTTAATACCAATCAGAACAAAAGCGCCGCAATACAAACATAAACCCGCCATTGAAACATACATGGTAAACAGGTGTCCAAGTGCATAAAAAACGATTCCCGCAATGAGCATCCAGGGAACCCATTTCCCATACAGACGGGATTTTAACAAAGAAAATGCGGTTAAAAACGTACCTGAAATAAGAAGGGTCAGCATCAGGATCAGAAATACATTAAAGCGAATATTGCTGATAAGTACGCCATCGGTCACAAATGAAACGTACTGATTGTTGGCACATATTACCGGCCAGATAAAAACATCCCAGGTTAGCCCGGCAAATTCCAGCAATAAACCAAGGACAAACAGAATTATTCCAATGAGCAATCCATATCCTGCCCTGTCATAAGCATCGATAAGGATTCCTCCCAATGCAAAAAGGCCAAATACACTGGCCAATAATCCGCATAATGCAACAGCGGTCCACTGCGGATCGAGAACCAGCAGGCTGTAATCACTTTCACTGGCTTCTACAGGCAAAAGCAGAAACGTAAGCAATGTCCATAACAGGCAAAAAACTGCAAAGGAAAAGCTGGCGAAGGCCGTTACTTTTCCAAGGGATTGTTTGTTCATGATTAAGTGTTAGGGTTTATAAAACATAAAACTAATAAAAAACCTTTAAAAAAAGCACTCAGCGGTTTTTACTATATTTACGCTTAATTCGAATGCATTATGAATACACGACGGGGATTTATTAAGGTTGCAGGTACCGGAATTCTTGCCGCAGGAGTTTCTCCTCTGATAGCAAGCGAGCCAATGGTAAAAGGCAAAACAGGCAATTTTTCACTGGGCATGGCCGGATATACCTTCAGAGAATTCAATGCCGGACAGGCCATCGATATGATGAAACGTCTCGGTGTTTCTTATGTATCGCTAAAGGATTTTCATTTGCCCTATAACAGTACCCCCGGTCAGATTCGCGATATCATCTCCAAATTCCAGGACGCCGGAATACGCGTATATACCCTGGGTGTCATTTATATGAAAACAAGGGAATTTGTCGACCAGGCTTTCGCATACGCCAAAGCCAGCGGAGTGGAAATGATTGTAGGAGCACCCGACTATGCTTTATTACCCTATGTTGAAGAGAAAGTTATCAGCCAAAACATTAAGCTTGCCATACACAATCACGGACCCGACAATCCGTTGTACCCGAATGCCACAGATATATGGAGCCACATTAAGGAACTCGATCACAGGATGGGTATCTGTATTGACATCGGGCATACTGTGCGCGACGGGGAAAATCCCGCCAATGACATAGAAAGATACCAATCAAGGATTTTTGATGTTCACATAAAGGATGTAGACCGTGCCGACAAAGCGGGAAAAACGGTGGAAATGGGTAGGGGAATAATCGACATTCCCTCGGTGGTAAGAAGCCTGCACAAAATTAACTATTCAGGTGTTTGCAGCCTGGAATTTGAAAAAGACATGAAAGACCCCCTTGCCGGTATTGCCGAATCAATCGGATACTGGAAGGGAGTCCTAAAATGCCAGGAATAAGAACAAAATCGTAACCTTAGTAACGCTTCAGCAAGTCGAGTAATTTACTGTCGAGTTTATGGCCGTACCATTCGGTATACTCCACATCATCACGTCCTGAATCCAATATTCCAAAGTCACCCCTGAAATTCCAGAGGGCATAACCAATTTTTTTGGCGGTAAGTATGGATATGATATCTTCAAACCAGGCCAGGAAAACATGGTGAGGTGTTTTATTCCAGCAGCCACATTCTCCGCAATGCACGCCAATGCCTTTATCCACCGCCTCAATCCAGGGTGTATAAAATTTTTCGAGTGTTTCCCTGCTGAAATGCTGACCATCGATTGTTCCCGGCCACACAGGTTCAGGTGCATCATCGGGATTTTTCCATACCCAGGGGGCCCTGTAATGCGATACATAATGCGGGTAATATCCGCGGCAGCTTTGTCCCATTTCCAGGTCGAACAATTCAGGGGTTACTTCGGCACCAACATTATTTCCATCGGCAACTATTAACCTGTCGGGAGTAGTTTTTCTAATTGCATCGGCGGCTCCTTTTGCCACTTTCCGGTACAGGTCGCCGGGCAATGCACTGCTTTTGGCATATTGATCATTGATATCCTCCTTAAATGCCGGTTCGTTTAACAGGTCAAAACTCAGCCTGGCCGAAGGGATGTCCTTAAATGTTTCAGCCCACATTCCCCAATGGAAATTAAAGGCATCCTGAGCTTCCTTATCCTTCCAAAGGTTGAAAGGCTCATAAAATCCTGCATTTATACAATAACCGGGAGCACGATGCAAGTTAAGGCTCACATGAAGGTTATATTTATTGGCCAGTGTAACCAGTTTTACAACCTCGTCCACAACCGCCTTGTTTATTTTGTAAAAATCGGCACCGGTAATCTGCACGGACCGGTCGATATCAATATAGGCAGGATAAGCCATAGGAATCCGCACAAAGTCGAATCCCCAATCGGCCATCCATTTAAAGTCATCTTCCTTTGTACGGTTAGGATTAGTGGGATCCGGCGGAAATGGAGAAAAATAATCAAGAAGGTTAAAACCCCTCCATCGTGGTAGTTTATTCATTTTTTCCGCAGGTTTGCACGCCATAAATGGGGAACTGCCTGCAAAAGCCACTCCCGCCGCTACAACTGAAGCATTTCGAACAAAGTTCCGTCGGTTAATTTTTCCAGTGCTCATATGTTTAAGTTTTATTAGGAATATCTAAAACTGATCCGCATCTTTTACAATATATGGCATCGTCCTCATGCTTGTCGAGAAGGCAGTTTGAGCATACCTGTGTATTCGATGCCTGTTTTCTGCTATCGATGATGGCAGCGGTGACAATACCTGTAGGCACCGCAATGATGGCATATCCCAGCAACATAACAATGCTGGCAAGAAACTGCCCAATGCTTGTTTCAGGTGATAAATCGCCATACCCCACTGTAGTCAATGTTACTATTGACCAATAAATACTGCGTGGTATGCTTGAAAAACCATGGTTTTCGCCTTCAATAAGGTACATCATGGTACCAATAACAACCGCCAGTAATAAAACAAAGAGTATGAAAACGGTAATTTTCTGACGGCTGTCCAGTATGGCCTTGAAAATTATTTTTCCTGCAACCGAATACTGGCTCAATTTGAAAATCCTGAATATCCTCAGCATTCTGAAAAGCCGAAGGACAATCAGGCTATGGCCTCCGGTTAAAATAATATCCAGGTAGGTTGGCATTAACGCAAGCAGGTCGATGATACCGTAAAAGCTCAGTATATATTTCAAAGGCCGCTTAACCACCCAGACTCTTGTGAGAAATTCTATGGTGAAAATTCCGGTAATGATCCATTCCAGGACTCTGAGGGTATGTAGATGGCGCAATCTTATACTTGCAACACTCTCCAGCATTACAAGGATTACGCTGATAACAATAACGGAAAGCAAGGAAATATTAAAGATTTTGCCGACCCTTGTATCGGCTTCAAAAATTATCTCGTACAGCCGCTTTTTGAAATTGGACATAAAGCGATTGATTATTGTTCCATTTTCTCAGTGATTTTTTGAACTACCCTGAATTGTTGCAGAAATTCCCTGGCTATAACCCTCAAAACAGTGTATACAGGAACAGCCAGAAGCATTCCCAATAAACCTGCCAGGCTGCCTCCCATTATTATGACCAGGAAAATTTCGAGTGGATGTGATTTAACACTCTTGGCATAAATCAGCGGAACCAGGATATTATTATCCAATATCTGAACGGTGACAAATACACCCAGCATTTTAAACACGGAAGGCATTATATCGCTGTATCCACCGTTGGCCAATGTTGCGGTAATTCCCAGTGTAAGTCCGATAGCCGAACCCAATACCGGCCCAAGGTAGGGAATGATGTTCATAATGCCGCCAAAAAAGCCTATCAGTAAAGCATTTTCAATGCCAAAAATCCACAAGCCAAGGGTAATAAGAAGCATCACACTAACCACCTCAGACAATACCCCAATGAAATACCTTTTAAGAAGGAGTTTAGAATCATTAATGATTTCGCGTGTGGCTTTATGGTGCTTTTCAGGAACAAACAAAAGCACCAGCTCCTCGAACATATTTTCATCTTTAATAAAAAAGAAGGAAATAAAAAATATGGAAAACAACCCGACGAAAATATTTCCTGCCACGCTGATAATATTGCCAATTACGGCCCCAACACTTCCCATCCCGATCAATGCCTTGCCCTGCGAGATAATGTACTTTGACAGTGATTGTTCCGGAGGTATTATGCCGAGGTTCTTAAGGTTTTCATCGAGCCAGTTTGCAGGTTCCTCAATGTTTGAGGACAACTTGTCCATATCAATCTCAGATATGGTATCAGCCTGGTTTATGATAAGGGGAACAAAAATTGCCAGAAAACCAAGTATAACCAGGATTATGGCCAATAAAGCAAGTGCAGAACTTAAAGCATGGGGAATTTTTATTTTGCGGATATGGATGCTGTCCAAAAACTGAGCGATTGGTTGTCCCAGGAACGAAAGGATAGCCGCTACCAATATCCAAATGCCAATGAAGTAAAACCGGTATATAAGGTAACCGGCAATTAATATAACAGCAATATATCCGGTATATTGGAGTATTCGCTTCACTTTACTGCTTTATAAACAAATATAACAAAAAAACCTGTCGGCTATTTTAAAACCAACAGGTTATTGCTTATGTTCAAAATTAACTCCTGATTACCTTCTTTCGCCTTGCCGTGAGGTTGAACTTTCCCTTGTTGACCTGGTAGTCGTTTTGCTGTTTGTGCTTTTGCTTTCAGTTCTGCTTTGTGAACGGCTTACGGCTGTAGAGCCGGAACGCTGGTTCGAACTGCGAACCGTGGTTGCAGGCCTTGAAGAGGAAGGCTTATTGCTTCCTGAATTGCTCTGCACACGTTGTCCGGAGCTCCTGGTTGCGGTTCCTGAAGAAGACCTGACGGTTTGATCCGAAGATGAACGGGTATTGGTTTTAACCGATTCACCCGAACCTGTCCTTGTATTCCCGGAACCCGACCGCACCGTTTGACCTGAAGACTTCGTGGTGGTATTTCCGGAAACCCTGGTACCTGAGCTGCTGGTTGGCCTTTGTGTACCCGAAGATACCCTGGTGCCTGAGCTTGTGGTCGGCCTTTTTGTTCCTGTAGAAACCCTGGTGCCTGAGCTGGTAGTAGACCTGCCGCTACCCGAAGTGCTTTTTACTGAGGTTCCTGAACTTCCGCTGGTTCTTCTTCCGCTTACAGAAGTTGAGCTTCCCCGTGCAGGTGATGATGTACTCACTGTGCCTGATGAATTGCGCCTTCCTCCCGATGAGGTCACGTTTGTTCGCGGAGTATCGGCCTGGCGCTTTCTGGTATACATTTCAGCACCTGCAGTCCTTTGATCAGGCCTTGAATAGGTTGTTTTATAGTAGCCGTCATTAATCCTTGTCCGAACCGACGGTGAGTGAACATAGTGGTGTGCGTGGTAAACATTATGATAATGGTTGTAACGGTGATGGTTCCAATACCTGTAGTGTCCGTAATAGTGTCCGTAATAATTGTAATGATAGCCGTAATAGTAATGCCAGTAGTGGGCATTCCAGGGACGCCAGTATGAAGGATAGTAATTCCAGTACCAGGGCGAACGCCATACAACGTATGAAGGCGCAAATATGAAATGTATCACCGGCCAGGCGGCAATTTCGTAAGTTGTAGTTCTTACAACATTAACCTGCTGCACATTCACCTTCTGACCCATATATCCCGGGTTTGGAGTTTCATCGATGATGGGTTCTACAATGTAATCCTTGCCATATAGTTCTTCATCACCCACCAACTGGACAAAAACGCTTCCATTTTTTTCCTGTACAACGGTAAACACCGCAACGTCCTGGTTTTCGCGGGGATTTATAGCAACCTGCAGCACAATGAAATGAACATTGCGTTCCATGTTGTCAATTACGCGAATATAGTCTACATATTTATCACCATTGAGGTCGAGGTTGTTGACAATCAACTCAGGGTCGTTCAGGCTTCTTTCGAAACCTTCGAGTGTTTCAGATTCCTGAAACAAATTCATTACTGCAAAAAGATTCAGGTTATCACCTGGTAATCCCAGGTATTCCTGTCTGTCCTGTGCCCGGAGGGTCATGAATGAAGTAAGCAGAGCTACCAGAACCGGGGTGTAAAAGTATTTTTTCATGGCTTCGTTTTTTAAAGAACACTTGTTCTGATTATGTAATACCAAAATCTGTACCAAATTATTTTTGCACCTGTTTAATGATATTTAAAGGCTGATCTAGAGTACTTTATATAATCATGGCTATTGTTGTGGGCTGACCTCCCGGAGGGGCCTGTCGGGCATGGTATTGACCCGGCCCTATTTTCCCAGCACTTCTTTAGCTTCATCAATGGTGCTTACGAAATTCACCCGGCGAAGTTGGTTGCTTTCATAAATAAAATCGTTGAGGCTTTTGCTTTTGTATTTTTTAAATTCGCCAACAATGGCAAGTTGCATGCGGTAATTGGAAAACTTCTGCAAAATATCACCGGCCATTTTGGTTTTTAGATCAAAGAAGTCAGGCGTAAGTTGTTTTTCGAAAACGATAATTTTATAGGCTTCATTGAAACTTGAATTTCCAAGTAAATCAATGGCATCCTGCAAGTCGTTAATGATGGTGGTATCGGATTTGAGAAGCGAAATTTTATGCCCGTTAACAAAAATAAATTCTAATTCCATAGGATTATTTTTGGCGCTAATATAGATATTAAATGACCATAATGTCGCTCCCATGGAATACGGTATTTACACCCCCTCCTTTCAAGTTCCGTAGGAACGGTATTATGGTAGATACGGTATTTAACACGCCTTCCTTTCAAGTTCCGTAGGAACGGCATTATGGTAGATACGGTATTTACACGCCTTCCCCTCAAGTTCCGTAGGAACGGCATTATGGTAGATACGGTATTTACAC
>CAZYDI010000097.1:0-10738 GCA_964646255.1 uncultured Bacteroidales bacterium | reverse complement strand
TCTTCTGAATCAGGTCTTCAGGAATGGCTTCTCCTGATTCATAATGCCGTGCATAAGCCCGTAATACATCAGGCTCGCCGGCCCAATTCTCCATGATCTGTGAAGGCAACTCAACATAATCAATGGGTACACTGCCTGCTGTACGGTAATATTTTCCCTGGGTAAATAGGCTGTGCAATCCATGTCCGAATTCATGAAACAGTGTGGTTACTTCATCCCAGTTCAACAAAGACGGAGTGGCTCCTGAGGGTTTTGTAAAATTGCATACCAGTGAAACAACAGGATCAATGCGTTTCCCATCTTCCGTAATGGCCGAACGATACTCGGTGCACCATGCTCCGGCATCTTTTCCGGGACGGGGGTAATAATCGAGGTATAAAACACCAAGGGGACTGCCATCGGCGTCCTTTACCTCGAATGTTTCCACGCTTTCCTCATATATGGGTAGATCGGTGCGCGGGATAAAGGTTATTCCGTATAGCTTATTGGCAACCATAAACATGCCGTCGCGAACATTCGACAGACTAAAGTAAGGCCTTAACGCACTATCGTCAAGATCAAATTTTTCTTTTCGCACTATTTCGGCATAATACCACCAATCCCAAGGTTGCAGTTTGAATCCGCCCTTTTCACGGTCGATTATTTTTTGCATTTCTGCAACTTCTTTTTTCGACATCGGCAAAGCCGGTTTCCATAAACGCATCAGAAAATCGTAAACATTGGCCGGTGTTTTGGCCATATTTTCCTCAATAACATAGGCTGCATAATTTGGAAAGCCCAGTAATCCGGCTTGCTCCAACCGGAGGTTCACCATTTTTGCGAGAACATCGTTATTATCGTTTTCATTTCCATTGTTACCGCGCATGAAATAAGCACGGTATATTTTCTCGCGCAATTCCCTTTTTTTCGCGTATTGAAGGAAGGGAATCATGCTCGGCTTGGCCAGGGTAAATTCCCACGATTTACCATCCTCTGCCTTTGCTGCTTCGATAATGCCCCGGGGCAAGCCTTCGAGGTCATTTGAATCGGTTATAACCAGCTTGAAATTTTTATTTGTTTCAGCAAGCAGGTTTTCACCAAAGGTGAGCGACAACAGTGATAGCTCAGCGTTTATTTTACGCAGCTTTTCCTTGTTTTCTTCCGAAAGATTTGCTCCGCTTCGTTCGAAATCGCGGTAGTATTTTTCTGTTACCCTTATTTGCTGGGAATCCAAACCGCTTTCAAACCGCTTTTCATATACTTCCTTAATCCTGGCAAAAAGTTTTTCGTTCAGGTATATATCGTCCCTGTGTTGTGACATTGCCGGATCAATTCTTCGTGCAATTGCCTGCATCTGATCATTGGTATTTGCACCCTTAAGGTTATAGAAAACCCTGGAAACTTTTCGCAGAAGCTTTCCCGAACGGTCAAAAGCCAGGATGGTATTATCAAAATCGGGACTTTCAGTATTATTTACAATTTTCTCAATCTCTTCCTTTTCCTGTTTCATACCCTCATTAAAGGCAGGTATATAATGGGTTGTATCTATTTTATCAAAAGGAGGAACCCCGAATGGTGTTTGATACTCGGTAAAAAACGGATTATCAGTCATGGAATTTCTTTTACAGCCTGTTATAATCACCAGGCAGGCGATAACAAAGATAAGGGTATTGTTTTTCATAAAAATCAAATTGAATTGATGGAATTTTTTTTGGATACTAAAATTAAATGGAAAAACAAGACCAAAACATGATTAATTGCATTTATTCCTGAATTTCGACAGGAGGATTTACAAGGATGGTTGACTGAATGCCCGAAAGTATAGATTTGAAGGAATAATTGATAATGAATTTGCGCGGGTCCCTTTCATATCGTATTGTTCCCGCTTTGATTGGATGACCGGGGGGTGGATTTGAATTGATCAACTGTTTATTGGCAAAAAATGTCTTTATCCGCTGGTTTAGTTTGTTTGTTTCTTTGCCATGCTCATCGGTAACCGTAACCTGAAGATTTTTATACACCATCAGCAGGTTTCCCCTGGCCCGGTTATTGTCGGCAATGAATCTGAAATTCATCGAATCGAGATTACCTTGTGCCTTAATGGATGCCTGATGCGTCAGCATGGGATTTAAATCATCCATGTTGAACTTATCCATTGAGCCTTTAACGATAATGGTATTGTTGGTGTCAAATAACGGTGTTTTAAGTTCAATATTGATATTAGCCGTACCCATTAGCCTGGCCTCGCCTTTAATTGTCAGCGATACCCCTGAGGTAAGCAGTCTGTTGTTGTTTGTGAGGTTCAGGACGGTAAGCTTAAGGCCGGTGAATTGCAAATAGCCGGCATTGGCAGCGTCATCCATGTGTTCCTTATAAGTTACCCTGCCATTATATATGGATACCGAATCAACCGACAACCGGCCGGGAAAATTCCGGATCATTTCCTGTATGGCAGGCTTGATCTTTTCATCGTCGGGTTTTCGTTTATCACGGAATATATTTACATCGGCATGCTTAAGCTTAACGTTTGAACAAATGAAGCTACCTGACAACAGTTCTTTGAATTGGATATTCTCTACGCTGATGGCTTTTAACTTAGCATCAATCCTGTCGGTTTCCTTGTCAAAACGGTTGGTATATGCATAGTCGGAGAAATTTGGCTGCCAGGTCGCCGAATCAACCGACAACATCCCTGAATCATACCTGGCTTTATGAATATAGCAGGTAATATTTCCATCAGTGGTTTTTAACACCGATTCCGGCAGATTTATACTAAATCGTGCTATATGATTCAATGATACCGTATCGCTGGTGGAAATGTTTATATCGTGCAACTCCACAGAAGCATCAGTCAGCAGCGTTTCCCTGAAAAGCCCGTGTGCCCTTACACGAACGGTATCGGTTTTTATTTCAGCCGATCCAACGTTGATTTTTCGATCGGATATCAGTACCAGGGGATTTTGTTGCTTGTTTTTGGCCGGTATGTCAGCATCCATCCTGCATCCCGAAATCTTAACCTTGCCAATACTTATATCCTGGCCAAAGATAAACTTAAAGACATTGATTCTTGCGAGTTTTATCTTATCTATGCTGATATCAAGCCGTCCTTTATTGCTATCTGTCAGACTTTCAAAATAGAGGTCTGATATACTTACCGTTCCGGTAATTATTCTGGTGCGGATTTGGGAAAAACCTGCACTTCGATGTTCAATATGTTGCACTGACTCCATGATCCGACGTTCCAGGGATGGTGCGACGATAAGGTAATCGGCTATTACAGAGATAATGACCAGGATTATAGCAGTGTACAATAACCTTTTAAATACTTTCATATTTCATATAACTATATAACCATCAGGCGTATCAATAATCCTATCCTGAACGCTGTCATATATAAACCAAAACGGAGCGAATTTGTTTGGTATCTACACTGCTTTAAACGCCTCCTCCAAATCGTTTTTAATATCATCAATATGTTCCAGGCCTACGGATAACCGCAATGACCCCGGAACAACCCCGGACTTTGTTTGTTCCTCTTCGCTTAGCTGTTCATGGGTTGTGGAGGCCGGATGTATGATGAGCGTGCGGGTATCACCAACGTTGGCAAGGTGGCTAATGAGTTTAACATTGTTCACCACTTTGTCACCTGCCTCTTTACCGCCCTTTACCGTGAAAGCCAGTACACCGCCAAAACCATTTTTCAGGTATTTTTTAGCAAGGAAGATGTACGGACTACTCTCAAGGCCGGGATATTCCACCCGTGAAACCTTTGGATGCTGCTCAAGCCAGTGTGCCAGTTCAAGTGCATTGTCGGTATGCTTTTTAACCCGTAACGACAACGTTTCCAGACCCTGCAATATCATAAATGAATTAAATGGGCTGATGGAGGAACCATAGTCCCTAAGTCCTTCAACCCTTGCACGTGTTATAAAGGCAGTGTTACCGGCTTTATTTGAATCCCCAAACTGGTCCCAGAATACAAGTCCGTGATAGCCTTCAGAAGGTTCGGTGAACATGGGAAACTTACCATTTGCCCAGTTAAACTTTCCGGAATCTACGATAATACCTCCCATGCTGTTACCATGACCGCCAATCCATTTGGTGGCAGATTCCACTACAATTGCGGCACCGTGTTCAATGGGTCTGAACAAACATCCTCCTGCACCAAAGGTATTGTCAACAATCAGGGGAATCTGATGCCGCGATGCTATTGCGGCCAGCGCATCAAAGTCGGGAATATTGAATTTCGGATTACCAATGGTTTCCACATAAATTGCCCGTGTTCTGTTATCGATAAGCGCCTCAAAGTCGGCCGGGTTATCCCCCGAAACAAACTTTACATTAAAACCAAGCCTTTTAAACTGAACTTTAAACTGGTTAAAGGTTCCCCCGTATAAATAAGAAGTGGAAACAATATTATCCCCGCTTTGCAGAATATTGGTAAGTGCAATGAACTGGGCAGCATGTCCTGACGAGACAGCCAGCGCCGCTATTCCACCTTCCAATGCTGCCATGCGCTTTTCCAGAACATCGGTAGTAGGATTCATTATGCGCGTATAAATGTTACCGTTTTCCTTTAACGCAAACAATCCTGCAGCATGTTCGGCATCATTAAAAACATACGAGGTGGTCTGGTAAATTGGTACAGCCCTGGAATGGGTGGTTGGATCGGGTACATGGCCTGCATGAATTTGCAGTGTTTCGAAATGTAAGTTGGTTGACATGAATGATGAAAATATGATATACTTATTTTTACTCGGATATGGAAAAGTGCGAGAGTTTTTGTATTACCGTGCCAAGGTATGTTTTTGAGATAGGTATGCTCAATTGGGCAGGTGATTCAAAGCCGATGATCAATCCTTCCTTCTCCTTCCTGATCACTTTGACATTATCGATATTAACCATATAAGACCGATGGCACCTTACCAGGCCCGAAGCGGGCATTCCCTCTTCAATCTTCTTCAGCGTATTTCGCACTATATACCGGGAAGACTTCAGATTTTCGAGATAATGGATAACCACATAATTATCCGCAGCCTCCAGGTAGAGCAAATCTTCTTTTTTTATGGAAAACTTCAGCGCTCCCCGCTCATCATGAAAGGTGATCATAGAAACCATGGCGGCTTTAGATCCGACGGAATAGCCATTGTTACGGGCATCACCATTCTCCATGCGCTGCAATTTATTGTATTTATCCTTAAAGGCGAGGTATAGCCATGATATCAGATATGGCAGCAAAATGATGTATGAAGTGGTACGCAGCGTGTTCTTAAAAATGGACAACAAATCCTCACCAACATGTATAAAATACCACTGAATTATTGCATAAACGAAGGCCAGTACAACAATTTCACCAATTATCCATATAGCATACGCACCATAATTTAAGGCACGCTTGCGTGTAAATAAATACATGATCATTCTGCTTACTACAATAACAAGCATTCCAATCAGTATAACAATGCTTGAATAAGCAAAAAACCTTACATCACTCAGGTCAAGCCATTTATTGGATCCGAAGGGTGCATAAATATTAATGAAAACAAGGGCAAAAACAGCGGTAAACAGGATGAAATTTACTGTATTCTTCCGGTTGGTAAGGTATTCAGGAATTGTTTTTTCCCAGGGTAACATAGCTCAGGTATCAACGGTTAAAAATAAGCATTTTTATCCTGGGGTGAATTTTTTAGTCTTCATAAAATAATTTTTTACCCCAATTATTGGATTTTCACCCCAAACTACCCTCTTTTATCCCACCGGGATAGCCAGAACACCATTATTTTCAAGATGATATGCCGATTGCCTTATTTTGCCATAAAAATTAGGGGATGTCATACGTGCAGGAATACAATTTACTCAGGGAAATATTTAATTCTCAGGCTGTCGAAATAAAGATACCGGGTAGTGATTTGCTCATCCGGAATGTTGAATTCCAATCGCAAAGCCAAATTTCGAAAAAGCTCACAGGAACCGATGATGAAACAATATCGGAAAACTTCCGGTTCAGGTATCCGATAATGATGCATAAAGAGGCGAAAGCCGATCATGCCATTATTTTTCTTAATGGTCTTAATGAAAGGTCCTGGCATAAGCACCTGGCCGGAGCCAAATACCTTGCCGAAAAATCAGGGAAAGCCGTCATCCTATTTCCATTATCTTACCATATTAACCGGGGCTTACCGGAATGGAGCGATGTGCGCAAAATGGCAGGGAAACTTGAAACCAGAAAATCGACATTCAAAAACATAACCGATGCAACGGTTGTAAATTATGCGCTAAGCGAAAGACTGACCCAGCAGCCCGGGCGATTCTTTGTTTCGGGAATGCAAAGCACCACTGATTTGTTGGATTTGGTTTCTGCCATAAAATCGGGAAATCATCCGTATTTTCAAAAAAATGCCCGCATCGATTTTTTTGCTTATTCAATAAGTTGCATGCTGCTTCAATCGCTTATGATCAGTGAAAACGCCGGGGCACTTAAAAATTCCCGTATCGTTTTGTTTGCGGGAGGTTCATTGTTTCTGCATATTCAGGGCATTTCACGTTTTATTATGGATAGTGTGGCATTTGACAGCATTAAAAGATATTATACCGAAATTATCAACAGCAGAAAACGGTTCCATGATGAACTAAAATCGTGGATTGTCGACAGCGACTATGGCAGATCATTTATGGCTATGCTGAAAACGGATTTTCTCAAGGCGGAACGAGAGAAAGCCTTCAGGAACTATGAAGAAAATCTCCTGGTTTTGGCCTTGCATGATGACCGTGTGATGCCTGTTGAGGGAATAAAACTTGCAACAGGGCAGCACTTCATAAAATCGGGCCAATTCAGGGAATTTCATTTTAATTATCCCTACACCCATGAAAATCCTTTTCCCGTTCTGAATAAACGTGCAGAGAAACAAGTTGAACAGGCATTCTCCGCGGTGTATAATACAGTATTAAAATTTTTTACCCCTTAAGGCCGATCCTCATCCAATACAGGAAGGCTGATAAAAAAAGTAGACCCTTCACCCGGCTTGCTTTCTATCCATATCTGACCCTCACTAAGCTTTACAAATTCCTTGCACAGCTGAAATCCCAGGCCCGAACCTTTCTCATTGTCCGTTCCATAGGTGGTATAGTGAATGTTTTTGTTCATGAGGCTGTCAATTATTTCAGCCGACATTCCGGTTCCGGTATCGGTAACCTGAATCAACAGGCGTGATTTATTCTCGATGAGAATTTTCTGGGCAGAGATTCTTACTGCGCCATTGTGCGGAGTGAATTTTAATGCATTCGATACCAGGTTACGAATTACCAGGGAGATCAGTTCGGGGTCGAAATATCCCTTGATCACATCAAGCCCTTCATATTTCAGGGAAATCGACTTATTATCGGCCTGAAAAGAAAACAAGGCAATGACGTTCTTAATTATATAAGAAACGTTTTCAACCTGTGGTCTGCAAACTATTCCACCCGACTGGCTTTTCGCCCAATTGAGCAGGTTTTCAAGCAGGTTAAAAGCATTGTCCGATAGCAAATACAAATCCTTCAAAAAGCCGGATATACTCTGCTCGAGATTTGGATTAACCTGCAGGAAAGCTTCAATATAAGTACGAATATTGCCCATGGGGCTTCTAAGGTCGTGACCGATTATGGAAAATATTTTTTTCTCGAAGGAGGTGGTTAATTCAAGTTGTTTTCTCTGCTGCTGTAATGTAAGATGGGTTTTAACCCGCACCAGCAATTCCTTTCGGTTGTATGGCTTGGTTATATAATCCACGGCACCTGTTTCAAAACCCTGTATGATGCTCTGAAAATCAGCTTTGGCGGTAAGAAAGATTACTGAAACTTCACGACTGGCAGGATTTTCCTTTATTCTACGGCATACCTCAAAACCATCCATCTCAGGCATCATAATATCGAGCAACACCAGGTCGAATTGCTTTGATTCGAGCCAATCCAATGCTTCTTTTCCGCTGGTTGCAAATTCAAGATCGTATGCCTCTTCCTTAAGAATACTTCCCAGTAACTGAATATTCTTGGGAACATCATCAACAATCAGAATACTTTGTTCATTTATTTTCATTTCCAATCTTTTTCATTTGCTTAATCAGGTCAGGGAAGAAGTCCAATTTAATGCGCATTTGCTCAACATCAAAATTTTCGATAGTGGACAGTAATTGCTCTCCATATTGCACAATAAAGCCTAATTTGAAGCTTCTGCCCATGGAAGTAATATCCTGGGCAAATGTTTGAATTTCACGCAAAGGTTGTTTCTTTTCAAACATTTTCCACTTGGTTGTCAGTTCATTTTCAAAGCGTTTAACCAGCAGCGCATATTCTGACCCTTTTACAGAACTAAGGTCTATCTGGCCATCCAGAATAACCATATCGTCTGTTTCACTATTCTCCCTGATGCTGTATTTATCATCCTGCTTCTTCTGAAATTCTGATATGTAGGGTGAAACTACTACATTGGAAGAGACTTCGGAATATTCAATATTCGGAAATATTACTTTAAAGGTACTGCCCTTCCCCACTTCGCTTTCGAGTGATATTTTCCCTTCCATGGCCTCAACAAGACGTTTGGTAATAGCCAGGCCCAGGCCAGTTCCTTCATATTTTCTTGAATCCAATTGGGAATGTTGCCGGAACGACTCAAAAATCAGCCTGAAAGAGTTCTCAGGTATTCCTATGCCCGTATCGATTACCCTTATTTCGAGATTCATAAATTTTTTGTCATCCCTGGTCTTTGTTGCCAGCGCTTTTACAATGATTCTGATTTCGCCCTGATGGGTAAATTTTACGGCATTTCCAACCAGGTTGATCAATATCTGGCGTAGCCGCACTTCATCAAATTTGATTTCCGCAGGGAAATTCTTATTCAGTTTTTCGATATAGCCAATACCTTTGATGGTAACCCTTAACGAAAAAACATTTCTTATTTCATCGAGCATCCTGCGAATATCGAAAAACGTGTAATTCAGGGTCATTTTTCCCGATTCGATTTTTGATAAATCGAGCAGGTCATTGATCAGCATCATCAGGTTTTTACCGCTGGCCTTTATACTGTTCAGGTATTTGATTTGCACGCTGTCCGCCGTTAATCCCTCAAGAAGTTCGGTGAAGCCCAGCACCGAATTAAGGGGCGTACGGATTTCATGACTTATATTGGCAAGGAACTCACTTTTTGCATTGTTGGCTTCTTCGGCCGAAATTTTGGCTTTTTTTAGTTCATCGAGCGCGTATATGCGTTCTGTGATATCCAGCAAAAATCCGTCGAGCCATTTTATCGATTTTTCATCGCTATAAACAGCCCTTCCGCTGTTTGAAACCCATTTAACCGTTTTATTCTTTGTTAAAATCCTGTATTCAATGTTAAATTGCTTTAGATCAGCAAGTTCATTGTTTACAGCGTGCACTACGCGTTCAAAATCATCAGGATGAATGATGCTTTTCAGTGTTTTGTATTGATTGTTCTCCATTTCCGATGCTTTAAACCCAGTAAGGTTCTCAATGGCATCGCTTATAAACAGTACAGTCCAGCCGGTATCATAGGCGCACCGGTAAACCACACCGGGGATATTGGAAACCATCGACCGGAATTTTTCTTCACTTTCACGTAGTGACTGTTCTGCTTTCTTTCGGAGTGTTATATCTTCCTTGATGGCAATATAACGGATAATTTCACTTTCCTTATTTCGTATAGGCGTAATGGTGGCTTGTTCCCAATATAATTCACCATTTTTCTTCCGGTTATGAAATTCTCCTTCCCACTTTTGTCCCTTCAGCAGGGTTTTCCACAAGTTCTTGTAAAATGATGGGGAATGCGTTCCCGACTTAAGTATACGTGGATTTCTGCCGATCACCTCCGAAGGAAGGTAACCGGTAACATTGGTAAATGAGCGGTTTACATATTCAATTTCGCCATTCTTGTGCGTAATGATTATTTCATTCGCACTCTGGTCCAGCGCAATGGAAAGCTTAATGATCTCTTCCTCAATTTTTTTACGGTTGGTTATATCGTAAATTCCAATGATATGAAGCGGCTCACCGTTGTATGTAATGACCTGGGTTTCTACCTGAACGTTAACCCTTAATTTATTCCTTTGCAACATAATGGTTTCAAGGGTTCCGGGAGGCTCAATCCATGTTTTGCTGAAAAGCAACTTCGAAGTCTTTCTGTCGAAGCAGTCACTAAGAACTTTTGACCTGACCAGTTCACTGCTGCTGTATCCGCTGAGCTTTTCCATCCACATGTTTACATCAATCACTATCCCTTCTTTAAGCACAGCAATAGCCTGAAATGACAAATGCGTAAATTTCCTTAAACTTTCCTCGGTCTCCTCATGGGCCTTAAATGCAATTTTCCTGAGGGTAATATCGCGCTGTACGGCTATAATACCAATGGTTAAACCATTTTCATTTTTTACAAAGCGGTAACTTGCCTCAACCCAAAGCAAGGAGGTGGGTGATTTCTGAATGATAAATTCGGAAAAGACCTCACCTTTTGTAACCAGTTCATTCCATGCATTTATATTGTACTTAAACTGCCTGCCAAAGAAATCACCCAGTGTCATTCCGATGATACCGGATTTTTTCCTTCCAACCTGCATCACAAGGGCATCGTTGATGTCAAATACCTTGAAGTTCTCGGAAAGAACTTTCAGGTAGGCAGGAGAAGGATACTTTGACCAATCAATGGGTTTGCCCGTCGAAAAGAAAATAAATGCATCAATGAGCTGATCGTAGAAAAAACTGCTTATTTGCC
>CAZYDI010000096.1:0-10912 GCA_964646255.1 uncultured Bacteroidales bacterium | reverse complement strand
TAAGAAATTTTTGCATTATTGTGCGTGATAATGATTAAAGCTTTTAAGAATATTTTATTGTATATATTCTTTCGACATTTGTTTAAGTTTATTATCTTGAAATATAAATACAAAATAGTATCCCCTAAAACCATAATGAATACTGACTGTATCACAACTAACTTTTTTGAAATTAATTGCATTAAAAAGCTCTTTTCTGGTCATACCACATTCTATGTTGTTTTTAAATTTCAATATGTTCGAACTTATTTGAAATGAAGCAATTTCATAATTGTATTTTCCATTGCTATAATTATATAATGAAAAAATAAAATGGGAACTTTCATCATAATATTTATAAAACACAACCGTATCTCCGTTATATTGTTTACTAAGAATGCTATCTATCTTTACTCCCTTTTTAAAATATTTCATCATTTCTGATGTTTTATATTCGGATTCAATAAAGGGATAGAGTTTGTTATCGAAAGAACTGTCTTTAGTCTCTATTGAACACTCTTCCAAATTTAGCAAAAATGGCTTAGGGGTTTGATTACATCCGGGAATAAAGCTTATCAAACAAGATAAAAATAATCCATATAGAAATATTCTCATGTGTATTTTATTTTAATCGCAGAAGAAATAATTTGGCATCAAGGATATGGATGAAATGGTAAACTAAAATTATTATACCTAGGATCAATTTCCACTGGATTATAGCGATATACGGTTAAATTATGATGTTCTTGTTGAAGATCATGCCAACCCATACTTCCTGCATATAACGCTGAATATGAATGTGCTGCGTACTCTGTTTGGACTCTTCCATTAGGACTAGTAATATCCAAACAATCGTAATAATTACAAACATGAACCAATTCATGTGCTATTGTTGTAAACAATTGTGCAGGGCCAGCCTGTTGTGCGGCAGGAGATATATATATATCGTTCTGATAAGCAACACCCCATGCTCTTTCTCCTTGTTGAGTCCAATAGAATCCATCCCAAAGAGTACAGTTAGGAGGTAGTTCGCTTTCTCCATAAACAGTACCAAGACCAGGCACATATCCAAAAACCCTTTCTGTAGTGCGTCTCACTACTAAATTACTTCCCACATAATTGGAATAGGTATTAGAACAATAACCTGCACAATTTGTCAAAATGGGAGTTGTGCTACCAGTTCCATTTATATTTGGTCTGCCATGAAGGAAGTTATCGAGTCTAATATTATAGTTTGGATTGTCTGACAATTTATTATAAAGTAAATATGGAATATTAAATAGAGCAACATTATTAAATGATCTGTATATTGCTTGTTTGACACTGTAGTGTTTTTCAGTATTTAATCTTCCTAAAAGGTAGGTTGGGTCAATTGATGAGAATAAGATGTCTTCTTTATGTTTTCCAATCCATTCAAACAATTTTCCAAACCATGTTTTCTCTCCTGAAGGGTCAATGTATTTAAGCGGATTATTCAGGCAATACGCATATCTATTAAATGATTGCGTATAGTCTGGAAATTGAACAAAGTTATCGGCAGCAAGCATACGACCCAATAACGGATCATACATCCTTCCGTTCATATTAATTAATTGAAAGACATCAATATGCTCGTGGCCTGTATACCCCCGGCTAAACAAATAACTGGCAGGCAAACCGGAATAAGTCCAGTTGGAAGCATTGCGTCGCCTTCCCCAGGCATCGAAACTGTATGTTTCAACCACAGACCCGCTTGAGTTTGTTATGGCATCAAAGGATCCTAAATGATCTGTATGTACGTAATACATGGTTCCAGTGCCATTAACTATTTCATATATAGCTGCCACACCATCTCCAACGCCAATGTAATTCAACTGGCGAATATTATTACCACTTACTTCCTTTTCATAATTACCTAAATAATAGACCGTTTTCTGTATTGAACCATTCTGAAATAATTTTGAACTGGTACGGTTGAAATTATGATCATAGGTAAACTGTATATTTAGATTATCCTCAGTTATGCTTTGTGTTTTATTATGGTTATTATAGGTAATTTCCTGTTCCGTTGTTATATTGCCCTGTGGATTAGTAACTCCTGTTACAGCATGGGGAAGTGTTCCATAGGAATAATCTCCCACATCTGTTTTAAACAGGATATTACCATTTGAATTGTAATTTGTTGTAAGCGTTGATGGACCTGTAATACCTGATAACCGTGCCAAATTGTCGTAGTTGAAAGACTCTGTTAAACCACGGTTAACATCTGAACGACTTAGCAGGTTCCCTGTCATGGGATCAAAAATATAGCTCAGGTTTTGAACGCTATTACTTGTTTGCTTGCCCTTAAGATTGGAAAAACTATCGTATGTCTTGGTGGTAATCAACCCATTACCATAAGTGTACTGAGTGTAATCATCAAGCGCATTCATTCCATTGCATTGCCATATTAAAGCATTGTTATCGCTGCGCCTAATGGTTGTCAGATAACCCGTGGTTGAATTATAGCCATAATTTATTGCAAAGGATGAAGGATAAGTCTTTGAAGTAAGCTTTCCTAATGCATTATAAGTGTAACTTGTTGTATACGTTGTGCTACTTTCATCAATAATAACCTTTGATTTCGAGATCATCCTGCCGTATGAATCATAACCATAGCTTTCACTTCCACCCGGATATGTCACAGAGCTTAATAGCCCCGGATTGCCAGTTGGATCATATGTATATGCCGTAGTCCCCTCTGATCCCACCCGGGTAAGCATTCTACCAAGAGCATCATAGGTCATGGTATGTGAATTACCATTAGCATCAGCCTGAGCTGTAAGTTCACCAAAACCATTATAGCCATATGTAATAGTCCCTACGTTTGGGTCTGTCAACTGTGTTCGTCTACCATATGAATCATATACTATTGCCCATGAACTACCATTAGTAGTAATTATACCAGGTTTTCCAATGCTCTTATATGTATAACTTATTGTGCCTCCATCATCAGTAACTGAAACCAGATTCCCCTGTGAATCTACTGTTTTTGAGGTTGATAAGCCACCTGCTACGGTTTGAATTTTCTTCCCTGAATATGTGTAAGTTGTAATGGCCGTTGGACCAGCGTCAATGGCTATCCTTCCAAAATCATCATAAGAATATTCACGGGCATAAGCTTGTTGTCCTGAATAGTAAGGTAAGGTTTGATTAATAACTTGTCCTTTTGTATTGTAAATTGTATTGGTTCTTATGAGAGTTCCATTATAACCAGTCTTTTCTGTTTTTATAACTCTTCCAAATGCATCGTAATATTCTTTCACAGAAGGTAACCCTGTGCTTGTTGTTAATTTATAATACATGGCATTCTGAGGCCTTGTGCCGGTTGCCCATTGGTATGAAACATTAACAACCTGTCCTGTAGGATGTGTAACCGTTACTACTCTTCCGAAATTGTCATAAGTATAACTGGTGATTTGAGAATTTGGGGAAGTCTCTGATAAAACATTTCCTGTTGCATTATCATAAACGCGTTGCGTATGATGATTCAAATGATTATAAATATCGGTAGCAAATCTACCCTGATCATCATATTCATAATGTATTGTCCGGCTTGTACCTCCCGAAGATTGCGTTAAATAACTTATATTTCCATTCGTATCATATTGATATGTAGTAGTAAGAGGCCCTGTTGTTTCCGTTGAAATCTGGCCAGTCGATGAATTATACGTATAGGTTGTAGCGAGACTGAAAGTAGCTGCATCAGCATAGTGCTTCCTTGTTTTTGTAACTGTCAGTGGTTTGCAAGGCATCCAGGATCCCGAACTTACATAATTTGTATAAGAAGTTGTATTATATGAACCATCATCATACATTTCCGATATTGTGGTCGGATTACCATCGTTATTAATGTTATTAATTGTCGTCTTACATGAATTGGATAAATAATCATTATCTATAACCTGGCTAACATATGGCAGTATTCTCTTATTCCCATAATCAATAAAGGAATTAGTTAAAACACTTTGTGTAATGCAAATATCATCGGAAGTGTAAGTATTGCTCTGTTTTAATGCGACATTATAATATGTAGGGTTGTACTCGTATTGATTGATAGTTTTTCTGTTCATTGTTGGGTTATTCGATGTAATGGTAGCAAACCCAAGAAAACCTTTACCTGTTTGATGTACTCGGGCTGAATTATAGGTATAATTTGTTGTAGATTGGGTGTTATTTATGTTGTCGCTCCATGTGGATGATACAACATATAGGGGTCCCTGATAATCAATCAATGGATAGGAGCAAAGGCTCCCTTTTGTATAAACCGAGACATCTGAAATAGGTTTGTAAGAGAATCCAATATTTTGCCCAAAGCCATCCTTAATTGTGGAAATAAGATATTGATTTCTACCTCTGCAAATGGTATAAATAATTCCTGTAGAACCATTAATATACAAAAAGTCTGTATTCCCATCACCATTGTAATCCGAAAAATAATTGCAATATCTGTTTACAACCAGGCTGGATGGTGGCTCATATGTCTGTAAATCCAAACCCTGTCCGTTGATATTACTGTAGGCGACAAAAATCTTTACTGGATTATTTATGCTTGTGCCACGCCCTATTACAATCACATCAGATTTCCCGTCACCATTAGCATCATGTGTATAGTAATTATTATAACTTATATCCGGAATAAAACCGCTCAAGGTTGTATTGTCTATCAAATTGAAACCGGTGCCCTTAGATAAACATATTTTCCAATTATTATAACTATCAAATGAAAAAAGGTCTGTATTCCCATCACTGTTAAAATCTCCAAAAAGATATACATTGCTGGTAGTTGGATATGCAGAAGAAAATAATAATCTCATTTTACCATTACCATTTTCGTAAAATCTACAACCATTAACATCCACAGTCATCAAATCTGTTTTTCCATTTCCATTAATATCCAGTGGTACTTCTTTTATTTCACTTAATGAATTATCCCCCCAGGTTATTGTTGATTGCCCAAATACAGAATAGGTAACCTGTGGGATGTTAAATTCATAATTAATACAGTTATAACCTCCAGCTTTCTTAACCAATAGATCTGTTATGCCATTCCCGTTAAAATCGCCAGTAAAGAAAGTAAAATCAGTAGCAAAATTCGCATTCGAGCTTGAATAATTAGTAACAACAAAGCTCCCTCCTGTAGAAATCAAAAAAGATGGAATATACTTACTATCTTCCAGCCTGAAAAGCATTATGTCGCCCAACCCATCACCATTATAATCACCGGTGTAAATAAAGTTTATTTTATAATTGGCAGGTAATGTGCCAGTTGCGGCCTGAGAAAAACCAAGCACATCATTTGCAAGATATAGTACCCACTGTCTATTAATAGTATAAACTGCAAACAAATCTTCCTTGCCATCTCCATTATAATCATCCTGAAAATATTTATATCGATCTGATGAAGCAAAAACCTTCTCAGCAAGTGAAATATCCGCATTACCCATGGTTATTAGTGAAGAATTTAATCTGCTATTATTCTTCCCGTATTCAATAATTTCGGTTAGTCTTGATGCGGTTGCATGATATTGAAAATTATACCTGTGTACGGTTGTCCCTTCATTTACAACATTAATATTACTAATCAAATGTCCCAGTGTAATTTTGCTACCAGAAATATAGGAAACTAGTGGTAAAGCTCTTACCTGATAATCAAAGGTTATTGAATTGAAAGGTGATTTGCGTGTTGTCCCTGTGTAGTTGATACTTAAGGGATAGTATTCTCCTGTTGTATTATTTTCATAATAAGTTATGGTAATATAATTTCCATTTTTATCGGTTATCTTGTTAAGATTCCATATCAATCCTTCGGTCCTACCCTGGGCTTCAATCCGCGAATCCGTAGTATTTCCGTATTCCAGTATCTTTCCATCTTTGGTCTCAACAGTAAAGTAGGTTGGATTTCCATTTGTTCCATAAGCTATAATTCTTGAAAATGTCTCTATCTCTGTCCTGTATTCTGAAGTGGCAACTGATAATAACCGTTGCCCATCCAGTGCAAAATGATCGTTTGCATTAAACTGAATAGTGCTTATTTCTGTTTCATGGTAAAGATCGCTTGGCACTCTGGTAATACTGGACAGCCCTGTAAGCTCCCAACCATACCCCATTAATCCTTCTCCTCCCTGACTATTATAATTCACTGACAACCCAGGTGTCATACCCAAAACTCCCGGTGAAACGCTAATGGGAATTGAGTAGGTAGCAGCACCTGTAGAACTGACCCCCTGGCTACCAACTATTGTTCCTACCGGGTATGTTGTAACAACAGGTAAAGTTGTACTCTCTGTCGTTTCTGTAAATGCATATGATTGACCATTTGAAGAAACTATTCGAGTAGTGAAATCTCCACCTAAAGAATTGTTATATTCAAAACCCGGTAATAAATTGATTTCCTGACTTGCTTCATAGAGATGGTTCCCGCTTATTGCACTATTCAAATTAACAGTTGTTGGTTGAGCCATAAGTAACATTGGCAATAATCTTGTAAAAATTATTGCCGCTAAGGAAAATGCTATGTGTATTTTCATGATATACTGGATTTACAGAAATACTATGTCATGTATAAAAATGAATGCTAAAAAAGTGCTTTATCCATGTCATTTGTCTTTCTTAATTGGCTCCCTTATTTTCAATAAATACACTGATCTTGTCTTCCAGTCTTTTTATCTCTGCCTGTTGTTCTTTAATGGCTTCTATTAATACGGGGATAAGCTCTATGTAATTCACACTCAGAAAACCATCTTCCTCTGTTTTCACTATCTCGGGATATACTTTCTGCAGTTCCTGTGCCGATATGCCAATGTAATCCCTGTTATATGTCGGATCATTTTCATACTTTTTTATATCCTCAACCTTTGCTGTATCTGAACTTTCTTTTGAAAATGCGCTTAATTCCGCAGGTGTTTTTAATTTGTACTTAATAGCCTGCAACTGTAGTAACTTTTTTACATTGTCAGAATCCAGGTTTTCAACTTCTTTTTTCAGGTTTATGTCGGAATTGGTGAAAAGACCTGCCACATTCAGATCATCTTCCATTTTTACATTTCCCCTAAAATAACCTGAATACATTCCATCTGTGCCAGCTATACCCTTACCCGGAACTGTTGCATATATTGCTGCACCATTGTTGGCACCTACTATCTCCGCCAGCAATCCATAGTTGTAACCAGTAGTTGCATTGCCTGCCTGGGCTCTCACACCACAGGTTTGACCCTTAGAATAGGGCGTTGCTCCCCGGTATGCGGTACTAAAAAGCCCAACTAAAATACCGCGTGACTCCCCTGGTTCTATGGAAGAAAACAACCCGTAAGCATAATATGACTGGGTAGGGATTGTTTTATATACCCTAAGCGCTTTCTGATTGTTTGCTGTATTGGTATTATGAAACGTCGAACGGGAATCGGCAAAGCCGTTACCTCCAACCGAAAACAGGCTTAACGGCTCTGTGGCATTTATGCCAACATTGCCTGATGTATACACCTTTAGCTGAGCATTTGAACTAACAATAAATGCAATGGCTACTGCGAAGATGAACATAGCTTTTTTCATGGTATTATTTGTTTTGGGTTTTTATTGTCGTATGGTTTTAATTTCCTGGTGTGCTATTGCTTCACTACCTTCCACTCTGTTTTCCGTTCCCCGGAACTGACCCTGAGTATATAGGTAGCACGGGGCAGTTGCGAAAGGTCAATGGTATTGACCGCGCCCAGGTTGTTTTTGCTTTGCAACAGCCTGCCGCTGTAATCATATACCATTATGGACGATGGTTGTGTTTCATCGAGGTTCTTTAGCTCAACCGTGAGCAGTCCTTCCGTGGGATTGGGATACAGGATAATCTCCAATTCGCCGACAGTCTCCTTGTATTCCTTGCTTTGAGCCGAATCGGCTGTTGCAGTGCTTTTAAGGCCGGGAGGTAACACTATTGTGCGTGATTCCCGGTTTCCGGCAGCGTCATATCCGAATGAATAGGTCTGTTGGCCGTAACTTGTATTTGCAACCAGGCCAATAATAAGGCATGTGAGTATTGGTAAAATATGTTTCATATAAATAGGGGATTTTTAACATGTATTTGCAGTGTTAATCATTTGCCATAAACCGGCATTTTGAGATGTAAACTTTATAAACCATAGCTTTTGTTACAATACACGCGCAGACCCGAAAAGTAGAATTGCACAGTTCGGATTACACATCGGTCCTAATTGTTAATTGCTCATTGTTAATTATTACATTGTTCATTAACTCCTTAAACCAAGTCCTAACTTTCTACCTAAATTATTACGGCACCGTATTCCCAAAATCTCCCTAAACAAACTTCTCCATTAAACATGTTGCCATACCCCAAAACAAAAAAAAAAACGAAAAAGCAAAATAATTTTGGGATATTTTTAAAATAATTTTTACTATTTATCTTTCAGGTCTTACCCTTACTGACTCTGACAGGTCTGTCAACTCTGTCAGGTCTCAAACCTCAAACCCTCAAACAATATCAAACCAGCTTGACAACAAGCACCCTTCAAGGGTTTCCAACCGCTTGAAGGGAATCCGTGATGTCATTCATAATCCAAACTTTTATCCTCGTGTATTAACTTCAAACAATAACTATCACAATCCTCCCCCAGCCCCCTCCAAAGGGGGACAAGGCACAGATCAATACTGCTGCTTATTAATTTCGTCCATTTATTACTTCATTCTTTCATTCTTTCATTCTTTCATTCTTTCATTCCTTCATTCTCTTAATTCCTTCATTCTTTCATTTTCTATAAAAGTGCCTTAATTGAGAAAATATTTACGTAAAATCATACCAGTAATTAGGCAGAAAATTACAATTTTGTAGTATAGCCCTTCCATTTTAAATTACTGTATATGACAAAAGCCGCGTTCATTGCATCTGCCCTGGTTATTGCCGCCTGCTGTCTGCAGTGTAAACCAAAAACCGATACCATGCCTGCCAACAATGTGCTTACCCCCGAAGAAATCAGCCAGGGGTGGAAATTGCTGTTTGACGGTGAAACCCTTACCGGATGGCGTAACTTTGGCCGCGACACCCTCGAGGGTTGGATGGTCGACAGTGGCAATATGCTGGCCCTGGGATTGGGAGGTGACCATGCCAACGACATCATTACCCTTGATGAATACGAGAACTTCGAGCTTTCACTGGAATGGAAAACTTCCATTGGCGGTAACAGCGGTATTTTCTTCAACGCGGTTGAAGACACTTCCATCCGGGGTATTTACGAAATCGCCCCCGAATACCAAATTATCGACGAGGTATCGTGGGACGGGGCACCCCTAACCGAGGGACAAAAAGCCGCCGGATGCTACGATATGTATTATGCCAAAGCCGATAAAAAACTCATGCCCGTAGGCGAATACAACCAATCGAAAATTGTGGTAACCAATGGCCATGTGGAACACTGGCTGAATGGCGATAAAGTGGTGGAATACCAGCTGTGGACTGCCGAATGGGACAGCCTGAAAGCAGTGCGCAAATGGAAGGATTTTCCGTTATATGGCACTGCCCATAAGGGACACCTTGGTTTGCAGGACCACGGCCGGAAAACCTGGTTCAGAAACATCAAAATCCGCACCCTTTAAACCAGGTTATATGAAAAACTCCACTGAAAAAAAACAGGAACGCCTGCTTTCACTCGATGCCCTGAGAGGCTTCGATATGTTCTGGATTGCCGGCGGCAGTGCGCTGATTGCTGCTTTGGCAACACTTACCAACTGGAACTTCTTTAACTGGGCCAACACCCATATGGAACACGTGGAATGGGACGGTTTCCGGTTTTACGATATGATCTTCCCCCTGTTCCTTTTTATCGCCGGGGTATCCATGCCCTTCTCGCTGGCCAAACGCAAAAAAAGAGGCGAAAGCATGTCATCCATATACCGGCATGTTTTCTCACGGCTCATACTACTTGTTCTATTGGGCATCATTCACAATCGTTTTTTGCAATTCGATTTCGAAAACCAGCGGTATGCAAGTGTGCTCGGCCGAATCGGTTTTGGCTGGTTTTTCGCCGCTGTTATTATGCTTCACACCGGCATCAGGGGACAGCTGGCCTGGTTTATCGGCATATTGCTTGTGTACTGGGCTGCCATGAAACTCATTCCGGTACCCGGATACGGTGCTGGTGTGCTCACCCAGGAAGGCAGCCTGGCAGGTTATATCGACCGCTTGCTGCTGCCGGGAAAACTTTACCTGGGTAATCACGATCCCGAAGGCATTATGTCGACCATCCCGGCCATTTCCACCGCCCTGCTGGGTGTGCTTACCGGCCAGCTGCTGGCCGGCAATTTCAAAGCCTATACTCCCTTTCAGAAAGCCATGATCATACTGGGTGCCGGTTTGGTATGCCTGGGAATTGGCTGGCTTTGGGATATGGTATTTCCCATTAACAAGAATTTGTGGACCAGTTCATTTGTCATGTTTGCCGGCGGCTGGAGCCTATTGCTGCTCGGCGTTTTTTACCTGGTAATCGATGTATGGGGATTCCGAAAATGGGCGTTCTTCTTTGTGGTAATTGGACTCAATTCCATTCTCATTTACATGCTCAACGGCGGCATCATCAGCTTCAGCCAGATGGGACAGTATTTCTTCGGAGGACTGGCCAGCCTGTTCTCAGAACCTGCAGGCAAGGTAGTTCTCATCTCCGGAGCTATATGCTGCGAATGGCTGTTCTTCTACTTGCTTTACCGGTATAAGATATTTCTGAAGGTGTAGAAGAAGGTGCTGGGTACTGGGTACTGGGTACTGGGTGCTGGTTACTGGGTGCTGGTTACTGGTTACTGGGTACTGATTAATGTATAATTGATACCGGATACTCGATACTCGATACTCGATACTCGATACTTGATACTCGATACTCGATACTCGATACTCGATACTCGATACTCGATACTTGATGCT
>CAZYDI010000095.1:8937-11015 GCA_964646255.1 uncultured Bacteroidales bacterium | reverse complement strand
AGCGGTAATGGCATCGGTGGTGATTTCCTCAAGGTTCTGAATGCTGATATCTTCATAAATGACCGGTGTAGTGTATTTTAAACTTTCATCAAGCCTGCTGGTAAAAAGATCCAGCTTGGCAATGGCTGTAACCGCCTCTTTTTCTTTGATCGTGTATTCAGGAGCAGCATATTTCATTGATTGATCAATGGTCTCAAAAACTGCATCCATTTGATACAACACCTTGTCTATAGGTGTTACTGCCATTTGATTTTTGGGTTGGCCTGTTACGGGCCGGCTGAACGTTACAATTACCAGGGTTAACAGGGTAATAACTTTCAAACTGTTTTCGCTTAAGTGTGTTTTCATTTGTTGGTAAAGGTTTTTCAACAAAGCAAACACAAATCATGCCAAATGCTATATATAATTAATTAACAATAACTTGTGAAAATATTTAACATTCCTTAACGACCATAATTGACTCAAAACAGGACAAGCACTGTTCAAAATCGGACAACCTGTTGATTCAGGTTTTTTTATTTTCCGGAAGTTTTTTTAGCTGCCTGTTTGGCTTTGGGTTTTGCGGGACTTTTTGCAGCCGGCTTTGCTTCGGCTTGCTCATCATTGTCTGATTTTGTCGCTTCGGTTTGAGCATTTGTTTCAGGTTCCCCTGCAGGTTCATCAAAACTAAGCAAACCCATATCGAGGAGTGAATTGTACCAGCTAACCAGTTTTTTTATGTCGGATACATATACCCTGTTTCTGTCGTATTCAGGAAGTATTTTCTCCATGAATTTCTTAAGCTTTTCAGGCGTTTCCTTTGCATCGGGGGCGTGCTCACCGGGCATAAGCTTATGTATATTATGCATTACATCCTTTAAAGGAATTTCCCCTTCTTCGGTAAAAATGGCAATGTCGCTTAGGGTGCTTACTTTTTGTGAAGCATTAACAAACATTCTTTTTTTGTCACCAAAAGATTCAACGATAATTCCATTGCGGCCCTGTGAAACAAATTTAAACAGTCCACTGTGTCCGGATACCGACATGATTTCCTTTAAATCCATATGCATAAATTGTTAATTGTCCGTTGTAAAAATAATCAAAAAGTGTTAAGATGATGCATTACTTGATTCCTCTTTCTCTTTTGATTTCTTCCCAGGCTTCCTGTATCTTTTTAAATTTCTCTTCGGCTCTCTGGCGAATTTCCTCACCCAGGTACGCCACTTTATCCGGATGGTTTTTAAGGGCAAGTTGCCTGTACTTTTTCAGGATTTCTTCGTTGCTTGCATTGCGGGTGACTTCAAGTATATCGTAGGCACTATTGTTTGATTTAACAAACATGCCTTTTAGTGAATTCAAATCAGCAATGCTGATGCCCAAATCGAGTCCAACCTGTTCTATCTGTATGGATTCAGATACAACAATGGCACCATCGGCAAGGGCAATTCCATAAATAAGATGCATTAACTGCAGGCGTGAGGAATAGTCCATCCTTGAGTGTATTTGCCGGGTGACCTCCTTTAAAGGGATATTCTTCTTAAGGATTTCACGCAGCATTTTCAACATATCGGCAGTGTCGTCCTCGCCAAATGATTTTCTAAGGTAGGTTTTTACAAAATCGAGTTCCGATTTTAATACCCTTTGGTCCGCTTTCATCACTGAAGCAATCAGCACCAGCAAACTTATGATAAAGTCACCCTTGGTGGTATCCACAGGAATTTCCTTTAACCTTTCAAGGTTTGATTCATCCATAAATGTTCCCACGGCAAATCCAAGCAAAGCACCTATTGGCCCGCCAATAGTCCATCCCAGTCCGGCTCCAATCCACTTACCAAATTTTTTCATGGAATTTTTCAGCATATGTCAAGCAGTTTTTTGTGGATAGCCAGAACCTGAGGAGTGACCAATCGTGATTCATCGTTATAAATAATAAAATCGGACTGTTTAATTTTTTCACTATCAGGCAATTGGTTTTTCATTATCGCCAGTGCCTTTTCCCTGGTCATGTTTGGGCGTTGTAAAACGCGATGAAGTCGCATTTCATCGGGTGAATAAACCGTAATGACTTTTTCAAAATTTCTGAACACTCCGCTTTCAAG
>CAZYDI010000095.1:0-8837 GCA_964646255.1 uncultured Bacteroidales bacterium | reverse complement strand
TGCATTGACAGCCTTGGCCGTACAGCAACTTTTTTAACACTTATTCCGGTAAGCTTGAAAAATAAGGTGTCTGGCGAAATATCAAGAATGGTTATATCCTTTAATTCGGATGAAAGAACATCTTTAACTGTTTCCGTCACTACATAAAAGGTATCAACCCCTTTGGAATTCAATGAAAAAGAATTCACATTAAAACGCAATGGAACCAGATCGAGGTTAAGCTTGCTTTTTAAGATGCTGAATCCTTTGGCATGAACTTCCAAATGAAGTTTATAGGGGACTTCGCCAATAAGGACTTTGTTTTCGGGAAAATTGATATACCGTACCGGATAATCCACAGTGGAATCATACTCTTCACCAAGCGCCCTTATAAACCAAAACAGGGCCGAAATAACCAGGAAAAATATGAAAGTAATAAACCGGCGCTGCTGCAAAAAGGGAGAGCCGTAAATTTTCTGAAGGCTTTTTTTGATTAAGCCCGACAACTTTATGTTTTGCCGGTTTTCCAAAATACAAAGCGTTTAAAGTATATAACAAATATACCTTAAACGCTGTAAATTAAATAATACTTATTGTTGTTGATTTTGTACGTCGGATGTATCACGCAGTACAGCACTCTTGTCAACTTTCAGCAATACATTGTTGCCGGCATCAATGGTAATAACATTGTCGGTTATGTTATTGATTTTGCCGTAAATTCCACCTGCCGTGATAATATGATCACCTTTTTTCAGTGATTCCCTGAAATTTTTGAGGTCTTTTTGTCTCTTCATTTGAGGACGGATAAGGAAGAAATAAAAAACCACCATGATCAGCAACAGCGGGATAAGTGAAGACCATGTATTTGACTGACCACCCTGGGGAGGAGTCATTAAAATAATTCCTAAAAGATTAATCATTGTTCATTGTTTATATTAAAAATTAGAATATTTCAGCATAAGAGCGCAAAATTAATCAAAATAATTCAAACGACAGGCCTGATGGTAATGGATTAATTGTCAAAAATATAACCTGAATGTCCCATGAATTTAAACCTCACCTATTAACCCTCTGCCCGTTTTTACAATTTGCTGGCTTTCTTTGAGGTGCTTAAATATTTTATCCAGTAAGCCATTGATAAAAACACTGCTTTTTTCGGTGCTGTAGAATTTAGCTATTTCAAGGTATTCATTTATGGTTACCCTTGTAGGTATGGAAGGAAAGGATACAGCTTCGGTAATTGCCATGACAAGGAGAAGCATATCCAGGTAGGCTATGCGCTCAGCATCCCAGTTTTCGGTATATGATTCTACCAGTTTGGAGTATTCTTCCTTATGCAGGACCGACTTACGGAAAAGATCGCGTGCAAATTCCCTGTCGTCTTCATTTTTAAACAAGGGCAGCAATTCAGCATTTTCACTGTCTTTAAGTTTCAGGTCCTTTATTGTTTTGGTAATCATGCTAATCACAAATTCCACTTCATCATTCCAGTAAATACTTTGCTCTTCGAGTGTCTGGTATATGCTTTCGGTATTGATTATTTCCTCGGAATAAATCTCCATGATCAGCTTTTTATCCTGCTCAAACGACCGGTTGTCGTTCTCCATGTATTCCTTAAAAAAGGGGGTCATCCGTATCCTGTTGTGGAGCTTCTTAATAAGCTCCGGCGAGTTTACCCAGGATAGCCTGGTTGTGTTCAAATACTGGTTGAGTTGCTTGTTTGTCCGCAGTAATTGAATAACCTGGTTTTCAACAAATTTGGTATTGGGATTTAAATCTTCCCTGGTGGGAATTTTCTTTAGTCTTGCAATTTCTATGCGCGAATTGGCATAATCGGCAATGTCAATGATAAGCAAAAGCAAATAGTGATAAAGGTCATAGGTCTTTTGTATACTATAAAACAGTTCTTTTTCAAACTTGTTCATCGTGTTATCGGCTCCCTGATAGTATGCATACAGGAGCTGTAAAATCTTGATTCTTAAAATCCTTCTGCTGATCATATGTAAAGAACCTCTGTTTGCTAAGGAGAATGCGTTATTTAAAATTATTCGTTGTGCAAATTAAATGCAATTTATCAAAAAAGCCATTTTAAATTTGACAAATTGTAAGGTTCGAATTGAAATTTTTTTACTTTTGAGATTGAGAAAGAACTCTACTAATAAAACCCCTGACGTATGATTGAAGATCGGAATGACAAAAACCAGGTCCTTGAAGAGTCTGAACATAGGGAGATTTTTTCAAGGGCGATAAGAGCAGGAAAAAGAACCTATTTTTTTGATGTTAAGGCAACAAGAAGAAATGACTATTTCCTGACGATTACAGAGAGTAAAAAACGTTTCCAGAAAGATGGTCGATTCTTTTTTGAAAAACACAAAATTTTCCTGTATAAAGAAGATTTTGAGAAGTTTGCTGACGGATTTCAGGAAGTGATCGATTTTATTAAAACTGTTAAGGGCTCTGAACAATTTGATGTGGTTGATGGGCATGATGATTCCCATGAAGACTATACCAATGTTGATTTTGAAGATCTTCAGAGCATCGAAATGGAAGACGGAAAGCACAGCAACTAGTTTGCTTAAGAAACCTGGTTAAAACCCGGAATCAGGAATTCCGGGTTTTGCATTTTGCAGCCCGGCCTGTAATTTTTCTTAATTCTATGTTGGGAATTACTTTAACATTGGTGATGATATAATCGGAGCGTATAAAGTTTCCGAATTCGTTACACACATCAATTATTTTGTCGAACACCTGTTGCACAGGTATTTGAAGAGGAATTACACTCAGCATGGTACACAATTCCTTGTCGAAACTGATGTCCTCGCTCTCCCCAAAACCCTTGGCAATAGCATACATAAACTCGTCTTTCAGCAGTTTCTGCTGAAACCGGGAAAAAGCCTTGCCGGTACTGCTGAAAAACACGGTAAAGTACCTTAGCTTCATTCCTTTACCCCCCAGCCCTGTTGATATTAACACCTGATTCTCATCCAGAAGTTTGCTTTCGAGCAGGAGTTTGTTTTCCCTGAATGCCAGCATTGCCCAATCCTTTAGATAACTGCCTGCACGCTTTGCAAAGCGCTCCAGTGTCCGGTAGGCATCAACATCATCTATACAGGCCAACTTAACCATCATATCTTTCTTTTCCTCATTATCCATAAACGGGTGAAATAACATTTCGCGATTTTTTAATACCTCTTCAGCATTAAATGTGTTTTTCAACCGTTTGGAATAATTGTGGTATTCGACCTGAACGTCGGCATCTATCCTTTCCTCGAGAATGGAAACGCTTCCTGGCATGCATCCAAGAAGCTCCTGAATCTTATCGTAGATGTTATCGCAGTATTCCATGCCTCATTATCAGAAAATTGACAAGCTCCCTTATTAAAGATAAAAATTGTAAACTACAAAATCACACTTTTGATCAAAATATTCGTAAGAAATTTAAAAGCATTGGTGCGAATTTTGGAAGGCAGCAGGCAAATATCTATTATTGCGACAAATAAGCTTTAATGAGTGATTCTATAAGGTTATCGGACGTAGCTACGGGGAAGAGCGTTTTCATCAAACGCGTGAAAGGGCAGGGGGCTTTCCGGCAACGGATTCTCGAAATGGGTTTTGTGAAAGGTAAAAAAATTAAAGTAATAAAAAATGCTCCTCTGAACGATCCTATAGAATTTAATTTATTGGGCTACAATGTTTCGTTGCGCCGGAAAGAAGCCTCAATGATTGAGGTCAGCATCGAACCTGTATTCCCGCCCTGTGTTGAAGAATTGCTGGCTGAGGTGCTTCCGTATCCCGCGGGTGAAACCAATAGCCGGCACATTATCCGGGTAGCACTGGTAGGCAATCCAAATAGCGGCAAAACCACCATATTTAATCATGCTTCAAAATCACGTGAACATGTAGGCAATTACACCGGTGTTACCGTTACTTCAAAAACCGCGGTTTTCAAGGTTAAGGAATATACCATTCAGCTCACCGACCTGCCGGGAACGTATTCCATGTCGATATATTCACCCGAAGAGCAGTATGTCAGGGATTATATTATCCAACAAAAGCCTGATGTGGTTATAAACATTGTTGATGCAACAAACCTGGAGCGAAACCTCTTTCTTACCACCCAGCTTATTGATATGAATATCAAGGTTATTGTTGCACTGAACATGTTCGATGAACTCATCAGGTTGCATGACCGCCTTGATTATGATACGCTGGGGAAAATGCTCGGAATTCCTTTCGTGCCTACGATTGGGGCCAGAGGCAAAGGAATCACAAAACTATTCCGTAAGGTTGTTGAATTGCATACCGGGATTAACCCGGTGCAGCGCTTTGTGAAAATTAATTACGGCACCGAGGTTGAGCATTCAATTAGTCAAATTCAAAAACAATTACCAGAAACACTGAATTCAAGATACCTCGCCTTAAGGTTACTTGAAAACGACCTTGATGTGGGAACCGTGATCGATAAATTGTCCAATCACCATGAAGTTAGCCAAACGGTACATGAGGAAATAAGGCGTATCGAAAGCCTTATGGATGATACCGTTTCAACCGTTATGACAGATGCACGATATGGTTTTATTGCCGGTGCGCTAAAGGAAACCTACCGTCCTGGTTCCAAAAACCGCCGAAGGGTAACCGATGGTATCGACAGGCTGCTGACCAATAAGTATCTTGGTCTGCCTGTGTTTTTGCTGTTCATGTGGGTCATGTTTTCGGCCACCTTTAATGTTGGTGCATACCCGCAAACATGGATTGAAAATGGCGTGGGAGCATTCTCAGGCCTGGTTGACAAATTCATGGCCGATGGATCATTTAAACAATTGCTTTCTGAGGGAATTATTGGCGGAGTAGGCGGAGTGATCGTCTTTCTCCCGAATATTCTTATCCTGTTCTTCTTTATTTCGATAATGGAAGATACAGGGTATATGGCCAGGGCAGCTTTCATAACGGATAAGCTAATGCACAAAATAGGTCTGCACGGCAAATCTTTTATACCGCTCATTATGGGCTTTGGTTGCAATGTGCCGGCAATTATGGCCACGCGTACCATCGAAAACCGTAATAACCGTTTGCTCACTATGCTGATCAACCCATTTATGTCATGCAGTGCGCGGCTTCCGGTATATGTATTGCTTATTGGTGCCGTTTTTCCCGCACACAGGGGCACAATGCTTTTTTTGATGTATATAACCGGAATTGTGCTTGCCGCTGTTATTGCCATGATTTTCAAGCATACATTGCTAAAATCAGCAGAAGCACCATTTGTGATGGAATTGCCCCCTTACAGGGTGCCAACCTTAAGGTCGGTTATAAAACATATGTGGATGAAATCGTCACAGTACCTGAGAAAAATGGGCGGTATCATAATGGTGGCCTCCGTGTTAATATGGGCGCTGGGTCATTATCCTGTGCAGAAATCACCCGTAAATAATGCCGGTAAGCAGGCTGTGGTACATGAAGACTCTTATATTGCCCGAATCGGAAAGTTTATCGAACCGGCCATACAGCCATTGGGTTTCGACTGGAAAATGGGGGTTTGTCTGATCTCCGGTATAGCAGCCAAGGAAATTGTCGTCAGTACCATGGGTGTCCTTTACGATGAAAGTGATTCAAAAGCTTCATTACAGGAGAGAATAAGCAATAATCCCGATTTTACTCCCCTGGTGACGTTGTCTTTTTTGCTGTTTACACTGCTCTATTTTCCTTGCGTGGCCTCCATTTCAGCCATATTCAATGAGTCGGGTTCATGGAAATGGGCGCTGTTTTCATTGTTCTTTACAACAGGTATTGCCTGGGTGCTTTCCTTCCTTGTTTATCAAACGGGTATGCTTCTAAAACTTTAAATATGGTCCAGGATATTTTTACAATATTGGTAATTATTGCAGCGGTCGGATATACCTTATATAGCCTGTATCATAATTTGGTAAAAAATGGAAAAGAAAATCAGGTATCCTGCAGCAGTTGTTCTGCATGTAATTCAAAACATAGAAGCATTCCGGAAAGCCGCTGCCCGAAGGACAGTGTGACAAATTAAGTCGTTATAATTCAACAGAACCTATTTTACGCATTAAATCCAATATCCTGCCTTGCCGGCGTTGCAGATAAGGGGTGGGGTTTGCAGGATTTCTTTTACGCGGATTCGGCAGGCATGCTGCAATGAGTGCTGCCTCGGAACGGGTTAATTTCGCGGCAGGCTTTCGGAAATATTTCTGTGCAGCTGCTTCCACACCATATATGCCATTTCCGGTTTCCATTACGTTCAGGTACACTACCATAATCCGTTTTTTGCTCCAAACAGCTTCGATTAATACGGTAAAGTACAACTCAAATCCTTTTCGCATATAAGTGCGCGCCGGCCAAAGAAACACGTTTTTTGCCACCTGCTGTGTAATGGTGCTGGCACCTCTTTTTCTTTTGTGTCGTTTATTGTAATCAACAGCTTTTTCAATGGCTTGCATATCAATACCCCAGTGTTCAGCAAACCGGTTATCCTCGGAGGCAATAACGGCATTAATCATATGTGGCGATATCTTTTTGAATGACACCCAGTCCTTATGGATGCCAACCCTGGTGCCATCGGTTTTTTTTATGAAAGCCCGCTTAACCATTAGCGGAGTGACGGGAGGGTTAATGAAGGAGAATAGAACAACCGTGAAGATGGTGGAAGCAAAAAAACCAATAACACCCCATTTTATAACAGTCAGTGTTTTTCGGAAGAATGGTTTAAATGGCCTTAATCTGCCCTTGTCACTTGTGCCCGAAAAACCTGTTTCTGCCGTACGATCAGGATCCGGCAGGTTAACGATATCCTCCGCCATATTTTAAAAATTCTCCGGCAAATATAAGAAAAGTCGCTTAGGCAGGTTGATGAAGATAGGCTTAACTGGCCGTTTTATGTTCCAGTTCTTTAATTTTTTCCTTTGCCCTTAAATAATAGGCTTTGTATTTGATATAATGATTGCCTTTTTCAAATTCCCAGAAAACATTACCCGCTCTGTATATTTTACCGATACAAGCCTCAAATATCAGGTTGTAGTTGATTCCTACCAACTGCTCGGCTTCCAGTATCGACCTGAAACGAACACTCTTATCACCAAAATGACCTATAACCGGGACGTTATATTTCTTTTGGCCGCGCTTTTGTAATATTCTGCTGGACATGGGTATTTTTTCACTCATGTACGTGGTATTCATCCTTTTTGTTGCATTATGAACAAATAATCAGGGATGCTGTTAATCTGCAAAGCAACTCACCACTTTGGATGTTCTCAGATCAAATATAAAGACAGAAGCACCTGAATTCAAATCACGAAGGAAATTCTATGAGGACGCTGTTTCAGATTTTTTGCACATAACACGCCGTTATACACAAGGGGGTGAGGCCGGTAAGATTAAGGCACATATACAGGGTGGCAGGTTAACAGCAAGGCAACGGATCGACCTGCTCACCGACCCGGATACGGCTTTTCTCGAATTGTCGGCACTGGCTGCTTATGACCAGTATAACAATATGTTTCCGGGTGCGGGACTTGTCACCGGAATAGGGATTGTAAAAGGCCGCGAAACCATCATTGTTGCAAATGATGCCACCGTCAAAGGTGGAACCTATATACCCCAAACCATTAAAAAGCATTTGCGGGCCCAGGAAATTGCCCTGGAAAATAACCTTCCCTGTGTTTATCTTGTAGACTCAGGCGGCATTTTTTTGCCTGAACAATCCAAAGTTTTTGCCGACAGGGATGATTTTGGCAGAATATTTTTTAACCAATCCATTCTTTCTGCCCGTGGAATTCCACAGGTGGCTGTTGTATTGGGCTCATGCACGGCCGGTGGGGCTTATATCCCCGCCATGTGCGAAGAAACGATCATTGTCCGCAATCAGGGCACCATTTTTTTAGGCGGACCTCCGCTGGTATATGCCGCTATTGGTGAAGAAATATCGGCGGAAGAACTCGGTGGCGCGGTGGTACACACGCAAGTCTCGGGTGTAGCTGATTATATTGCCGAAAACGATGAGCATGCCTTGAAAATCTGTCGCGATATTTTTGATGGTTTTAGCCTGCCCGACCGGCAATTACTCCCCATATCGCCTGTTGAAGAACCATTATACGACATTGAAGAACTCTATGGCATTTTACCCCAAACAGTAAAAGAAAATCCCGATCCGCGCGAAATCATTGCCAGGTTAACCGATGGTAGTAAATTTCATGAGTTTAAATCGGGTTACGGGAAAACCCTGGTAACAGGGTTTTCACACATTATGGGTTATCCCGTTGGCATAATTGCAAATTTTGGTGTAATTCATTCCGAAGCGGCACTTAAGGGTACCCATTTTATAGAGCTCTGTAATTCCAGGAAAATACCGCTGATATTTCTTCAAAACATTACCGGTTTTATGGTTGGCCGCGAGGCTGAACACAATGGAATAGCAAAGGACGGTGCAAAAATGGTCCATGCCGTTGCAACAGCTGCCGTACCAAAATTTACCATCATTACCGGGGGGTCTTTTGGCGCCGGAAATTATGCGATGAGCGGAAGGGCTTTCAATCCGCGGCTTCTTTTTACCTGCCCGCTTTCACGCATTGCCGTTATGGGCGCTGAACAGGCAGCAAATGTGCTTATGTCCATCAGGAAAAAGAAGGTAAATGCAGGTGATGCTTCTGTAATGGCAGAGCAGGATGAAAGTGCATTCAGCAGAGATAATATCATTGCCCGGTATAATTATGAAAGCTCTCCTTACTACAGCACATCACGCATATGGGATGACGGCATTATCGATCCTGCAGATATGCGAACCATACTTGCACTCGGAATATCCATGTCATTGAATAAAAAATTTCCCGAACCGGAGAACCCTA
>CAZYDI010000094.1:3606-11054 GCA_964646255.1 uncultured Bacteroidales bacterium | reverse complement strand
GAAATAGTATGCTGTACATCGTCATTGCCTGATGATTACCTTCACAGTCTTGCATCTGTTTGCGAACAATTTGGCGTATCGTTGCTTATACAGCCGTATATGAAGTGTAACAGTCTTCAGGTATCTGATGTGCGACAAATAGCGGATTATTATTTCCTCGCCCTTGATACCAATCCAAGAAAACGCCTTGAATTTGCTGTAAAAACATTCTTTGAAGTATCATTTGCCATTGCAACTTTAATCCTGTTATTGCCATGGCTCCTTATAATTGCCGTGCTCATCAAAACCACCTCAAAAGGACCGCTCATCTTTAAGCAAGTTAGGGTTGGCCTGAGAGGGCGTAAATTTTACATGTATAAATTCAGGACCATGGTTAATAATGCCGAAAAGCTAAAGATGCGGTTAAGTCATCTTAATGAAGCCGACGGTCCTGCCTTTAAAATTAAAAATGACCCGCGCATAACCCTGGTAGGAAAGATACTGCGAAAGACCGGTTTGGATGAAATACCACAACTTTTTAACGTTGTGAAAGGTGATATGTCGCTCATCGGCCCGCGCCCCATGGTACCCGATGAAGTAATGGAGCAGGAAGAATGGCAGTTAAAGCGCATGTGTGTAAAACCCGGCCTTACCTGCACATGGCAAATACAACCCGAAAGAAACAAAGTTCCATTTGACGAGTGGATGAGGCTAGACAAGGATTATGTTGAGAACTGGTCGATCGGCAGCGATATAAGGATTTTCCTCCATACGGTTAAATCAATTTTCTTTGCCCGGGGCGCATAAGAAACCTTATGATAAATTGTTAATAAAACCGGTAAGTAAAAACCGGTTTTTTTGTTTCTGCCGTATATTTTTGTACCATCAATGTATGCCATTGTAGATATAGAAACCACTGGTGGCAATCCAAAGAGGGATAAAATAACGGAGGTTGCGGTATTGCTGCATGATGGTACCAGGGTAATAAGTGAATTCACTACCCTGGTTAATCCCGAGTGCCGGATTCCACATCATATCACTTCGCTTACCGGCATTACCAATGAAATGGTGGCTGATTCACCCAGATTTTTTGAAATAGCCCGTAACCTCGTTGAAATAACCAGGGATGCCATTTTTGTTGCCCATAATGTGGCCTTTGACTATGGTTTTATCCGAAGCGAATTTCAGCGCCTCGGCTATGAATTTAAGCGTGAACAGCTATGCACGGTTAGGTTAAGCCGGAAAATAATTCCCGGTTACGGATCTTACAGCCTTGGCAAATTATGCAATGATCTGGGCATTTCGATAAACGACCGTCACAGGGCATGGGGAGACGCAACGGCTACTGCGTGTTTATTTGACATACTGCTTGAAGAAGAGCGCAAAAACAACACTTCATTTATATCAGGTACATTGAGTCAGGGTTCATTTGCCAACCCTAACCTTGATTTTGAAAAAATCAGAAACCTGCCTGAAGAGCCCGGTGTTTACTACATGTATAATCAGGCAGCCGAATTGGTTTATATTGGCAAAAGCAGGAATATCAAAAGCCGTGTACTTTCACATTTCTCCAACAAATCAACCTCAAAGGCATTAAAAATGCAGACCCTGGTTGCTGATGTAGATTGTGAAACCACGGGAAATGAGTTGATAGCATTGCTTAAGGAGTCATTCGAAATTAAAAAGCATCAGCCCTTGTTTAACAGGCGGCAACGTAGGTCGATGTTCAGATATGAACTGCGCTATTTCACCGACCAGAAAGGCTACATCCGGTTTCTCCTTGAGAAAACCTGCGAAAAAGAAAACCCTCCGTTGGTTTGTTTCAGTACCAAGGCTGAGGCGAATAATTTTATCAGGATTATTATCGAGAAGTATAACCTATGTCAAAAATTATGTGGCGTATACCCTACCGACAGCAACTGTTTTCACTTCGAAATTGGTGCATGCCATGGTGCCTGTATAGGAAAAGAACCACCTGAACTATACAACAAAAGGGCAATGAATGTAATTTTGGGTTATGACTTCGGAATAAAAAACATGCTGATCATTGACAATGGCCGTAACAATTATGAAAAATCGGTAGTGAAAATTGAAAACGGAAAATATATTGGTTACGGATATTTTTCACCTTCATTTGTTGATGACAATCCCGGAATATTTCATGAATGCATTAATCATTTTCCCGACAACAGGGAGGTACAGCAGATCATCAAACAATACCTGCGAAACAATAAAGTGGAAAAGGTAATGTTGTACTAACTGTTTTACTAACTTTGCATTTTCAATATCTTTTAAAACGCTGATGATAATTTTCTTTAAAGCAGGGGATACTGTTATATATGCAGTGAATTCAGGTATAACACCCGATGCCAAAACGATCGGTAAATTGCAGTGGCTCTTTGGTGATGCCATGATGCTGAAGAACGATCAGTTAACAGGGGGATTTATTGGGCCGCGAAAGGAAATGATCACTCCCTGGAGCACCAATGCGGTAGAAATAACCCAAAACATGGGTATCCGGTCGATTGAAAGGATTGAAGTTTTCAGGAAAGCAAAGAAAAAGGATGCTTTTGATGCCATGCTCGAAGCATATTACGATACGCTTGACCAGGACCTGTTCACCATAAACCATCTTCCTGATGCATTAATGTATGTTGAAGACATTGCATTGTACAACGAAAAGGAAGGACTGGCACTAAGTGCAGAGGAAGTGGAATACCTTGACTCACTTTCGGAAAAACTTAAAAGAAAGTTAACGGACAGTGAAATATTTGGTTTTTCGCAGGTAAATTCTGAGCACTGCAGGCATAAAATTTTCAATGGAAAGTTTGTTGTTGATGGGGTTGAAAAGGAACTGTCGCTTTTTCAATTAATTAAAAGAACAACAGCCGTTCATCCAAACCGGGTTGTTTCGGCGTATAAGGATAATTGTGCTTTTATCCAGGGCCCCGAAGTTTTGCAGTTTGCACCATTGTCGCATGACAAAGCAGATTTCTTTAGCCTGCGGCCTATTGAAACCGTAATCTCTTTAAAAGCTGAAACCCATAATTTTCCGACTACCGTTGAACCATTTAATGGTGCTGCTACCGGTACCGGAGGTGAAATTCGCGATCGCATTGCCGGTGGCAAGGGTGCTTTACCCCTGGCCGGAACTGCCATTTATATGACTTCCTATCCCAGGCTCAATGGTGGAAGGAAATGGGAAAAAAATCTTCCTGAAAGAAAGTGGCTTTACCAGACACCACGGCAAATCCTGATTAAAGCATCCAACGGAGCAAGTGATTTTGGGAATAAATTTGGCCAGCCGTTGATTTGCGGGAGCCTGTACACGTTTGAACACAGTGAAAAAGGCAAATTCTGGGCTTTCGATAAAGTGATTATGCTTGCCGGAGGTGTTGGTTATGGCAACAAGCAGCACAGCCTCAAGGAATCGCCCATGCAGGGGGATAAAATTGTATTGCTTGGCGGTGACAATTATCGGATTGGCATGGGCGGAGGCGCAGTGTCATCTGTTGCTACAGGTGAATATGGCCACACCATAGAGCTCAATGCCGTACAACGTTCGAACCCCGAAATGCAAAAAAGGGTGTACAATGCGGTAAGGGCCATGGCTGAAACCGACAAAAATCCGATTATTTCCATCCACGATCACGGTGCCGGCGGACATCTGAATTGCTTATCGGAGCTGGTTGAAAACACCGGCGGCCTGATTGACATCGATAAATTGCCTGTAGGGGATCCTACCCTTTCCGAAAAGGAAATCATCGGCAACGAATCGCAGGAGCGAATCGGATTGGTAATAAAAGAAAAGCATGTCGACTGGCTGTCGCGCATCGCTGAAAGGGAACGGTCACCGCTGTATGTAGTAGGCGAAGCTACAGGTAATCATCAGTTTACATTTAAGGGTAAGAACGGCATAAACCCCATTGATCTTCAGCTTGCCGACTTTTTCGGGAATCCGCCAAAAACGGTAATGACCGATACCAGTGTGAAGTATACTTTCCGGGAGCCTTTGTATAATACAGGTAAAATTGAAGAATACATAGTCCAGGTGTTGCAACTCGAAGGGGTAGCATGCAAAGACTGGCTAACCAATAAAGTCGACCGCTCGGTTACCGGCCTGGTTGCCAAACAGCAAACCTGTGGCAAAATACAACTTCCGCTGAATAACCTTGCCGTAACGGCACTCGACTATGCAGGACATAAAGGTATAGCCACTTCATTGGGGCATGCCCCGGCTGCAAGTATTATCGATCCGGCAAATGGCGCAATTCTTTCCATTGCCGAAGCGCTTACCAACATCATATGGACTCCTATTGAAGGAGGATTGAGAGGGGTTTCATTGAGTGCAAACTGGATGTGGCCTTGCCGGCAACCCGGCGAAGATGTGCGCTTATATAGTGCAGTGACCGCTGCAAGCGATTTTGCAGTCGCACTGGGTATCAACATCCCCACAGGGAAGGATTCATTGTCAATGACCCAGAAATATAAAGATGGTTCTGTTGTATATTCACCCGGCACCGTAATTATTTCAGCTGCCGCTGAAGTATCCGACTTCAGAAAAACAGTTGAACCGGTAATCAGGTCCGGCAGAAAAGCCGCCATCATTTACATCGACCTTTCATCGATGCCATTCAGAACCGGGGGAAGCAGTTTCCTGCAATCGATGAATTATCTGGGCAACGAAACCCCCGGGATCAACGATCCTTCTTATTTCGTTAAGGTTTTTGAAACAGTCCAGCAACTCATCGCACAGGAACTTATTCTGGCCGGGCATGATATTTCATCGGGCGGGATCATTGTAAGCCTGCTCGAGATGTGTTTTGCCTCACCGGACGCAGGTTTGGAAATCAACCTTGATGGCCTCGCGGAAAATGACCTAGTCCGGATTCTGTTCAGTGAAAATCCCGGTATTCTTATCCAGGTGGATGACCATGCTGTTGAAAAACTATTGAAGGAAAAAGACATTCAGTATCATGTAATCGGCCGCAGCAATTCACTGGGAACAGTGGTTATTAACAAAGGAAAGGATTCTTTCACCCTCCCGGTTGATAAGATGCGGGATGAATGGTTCAAAACTTCCTATTTGCTGGACAGGGATCAGAGCGGTGAAGCATTGGCAGAAAAAAGGTTTGTTCATTACAAAAAGCAACCGCTCTCGTTCAGAATAAATCCGGATTTTACCGGAAAACTCAGTCAATTTGGACTTTCGAAGGAGCGAATAACCCCTACGGGAATAAAAGCGGCTATCATTCGCGAAAAAGGAGTGAATGGCGACCGTGAAATGGCCTGGTTCATGCACCTTGCCGGCTTTGATGTGAAGGATGTACACATGACCGATCTCGTTTCAGGCAGGGAAAAGCTTGATGATATTAACCTGATTGTTTTTGTCGGTGGTTTTTCGAATTCCGATGTTCTTGGTAGTGCAAAAGGATGGGCCGGCGCATTCCTTTATAATGAAGAGGCCCGAAAAACACTCAGCAAGTTTTATTCACGCAATGATACCCTCAGTCTTGGAGTTTGCAATGGCTGTCAGCTGATGATAGAGCTGAACCTGATAGGATGCTCACATGATCATAAGCCTCGCATGTTGCGTAATGCTTCCGACAAATTTGAATCGGCATTCCTGAATGTTGACATACCTGAGAATAATTCGGTTATGTTTAAGTCCATGGCAGGTAACCGGTTAGGCATTTGGGTAGCCCATGGTGAAGGCAGGTTCAGGTTACCCAATCCGGAAAAGGATTACCATATCGCCCTTAAGTATTCCTATGACGAATATCCCGGAAATCCTAACGGCTGTGATTACAATGTTGCAGGTATTTGTTCGGAAAATGGCAGGCACCTGGCCATTATGCCGCACCTCGAAAGGGCAATTTATCCATGGAATTGGGCATATTATCCCGAGGACCGTAAAGCGGATGAGGTAAGCCCCTGGATTGAAGCCTTTGTCAACGCGAAAAACTGGATAAGGGAAAAACTTTAATACTCCCTACTCCCTACTCCCTACTCCCTACTCCCTACTCCCTACTTCTTACGCTATCTCATTGATATTGTAAGGCGTGATTTGATAAACATAATAATTCAGCCAGTTGTAATAGAGTAAATTGGCATGACTTTTCCAGTTTACCCTGGGCGGCTGTGAAGGATCATTATTGGGAAAGTAATTCACCGGCATTTCAATAGGCAAGCCCTTTTTCATATCCCTTTCATATTCTTCCTTCAGGGTATCCGGATCATACTCGGAATGACCAGTTATGAAAATCATCCGGCCACCTTTGTTCTTAACAATATAAACTCCTGCTACCGATGATTCAGAAACGATTTCCAGGTCAGGTACCTTTTCAATATCGGAACGACGAATTTCTGTATGCCGGGAATGGGGTGCATAAAACTCCTCATCAAAGCCCCTTACCAAAGGAATTTTAGGATTATTGACGGTATGTTTAAAAACACCGAACATTTTTGACGGCAACGGGTATTTAGGAATTTTGTAATAATGATACAACCCGGCCTGTGCGCCCCAGCAAATAAACATTGTGGAAGTAACATGGTGAAGAACCCAGTCCATAATTACCTTAATCTCTTCCCAATAATCTACCTGCTCAAATTCAAGATGTTCAATTGGTGCACCGGTAATTATCATTCCGTCGAACTTTTGATCCTTGATTTGATCAAAAGACTTGTAGAACGACTTAAGGTGTTCCGATGAAGTATGCTTCGAAACATGTTCAATGGTATGCAACAATGTAACTTCAACCTGCAGGGGTGAATTCGACAGTAATCTCAGGATATGGGTTTCGGTGGTTGTCTTAATGGGCATGAGATTAAGAATAACAATGCGTAAAGGACGAATATCCTGATGTATCGCAGTTGTTTCACGCATCACAAATATATTCTCCTCCTGGAGAATATTTATAGCCGGCAATTGATCTGGTATATTGAGTGGCATTTGTTTTTATTTGAATTGACTGGCAAAATTACATAAAAATTATGTGGATGCATTAATACCATTTTTTATTGTACATTTGCCACGAAATTGAGTTTTAACAATCAATCATAAGTTTTGATATTTCCCTCCTCATCATTCTTTTCGTTGAATTCTTCTAAAACTCAGCAGTATTAACTTTTAATTTTTTTGTATGAATATTTTTATTTCAAACCTGAGTTTTAGGGTAAATGACGAGGACCTGAAACAGCTTTTTGAAGAGTATGGTGATATTACTTCGGCAAAAGTAATTACCGATAAATACAGTGGTAAATCGCGCGGCTTTGGCTTTGTAGAAATGAGCAATGATGAGTCCGCAAAAAAAGCCATTGAAGAACTTGACAGGGCCGAATATGACGGTAAGGTAATTTCGGTTTCCATTGCACGTCCCAAAACCGATGCTCCCCGTAGCGGTGGAAACAACCGCGGTGGCAATTTTGGCGGTGGCAGGGATCGCGGCAACTCAGGCCGGAGATGGTAA
>CAZYDI010000094.1:0-3506 GCA_964646255.1 uncultured Bacteroidales bacterium | reverse complement strand
CACTTTTCCACACTTTCCCACAGCAGGTCAGCTGTTCTTTCCCAGGTAAATTTTTCTCTTTGCAGGCGCCCTTTTTCAATTAACCTCTGCCGGAGTACTGGATCCTTGTATATAAGAATCATCCCCGATTTTATTGCATGAATATCCGATGGATCAGCCATCAATGCAGCATCTCCCGCAACTTCAGGAAGTGAGGTGGTTGATGAACACAATACCGGAACATCAGCATACATGGATTCAAGTACAGGTATCCCAAAGCCTTCAAACCATGAAACATATACCATCGACAAAGCCGAAGCAACCAGCGCAGGAAGCTCATCCTCCGTTACCCTGCCGGTAAAAATGATATCTTCATTATACCTGCAGCTTTGTAATGCATTTTCCATTTCACTGGTCCACCACTTGCTCGCGCCTGCAATTACAAGCTTTACTTTTTCGGGCACTGCAGCACGGAACAGGTCGTATGCCTTTATGAGGTTAGCCAGGTTTTTTCGTGGATGAATCAAACCCACAAATAAAAAGTACGGTGCACCCCCCGTATACTTCTCACGAATTTTTGCTTTAACCCGTTCATCAGCCGGTGCAAATCCCCTGGCACCGTTGAATACCACATCAATATTTGTTTCACCGATATGTTGCCATGCTTCAATATCCTTTTTTGTATATTCGGAAACGGTTGCTATCCGGGTTGCCTTGTGAATGAATTTTGGAAAAAAATGATGGTAGTATTTCCTGACATGAAATGGAATAAATTCAGGATAATGAACAAAATTAAGGTCATGAATAACCGGGAGCGACGGTACATCAGTACGTGTGGATAGCCAACCATCGGGTGAAAGGAATATTTCCGCATGGTGTTTTTTAAGCACCGAAGGAATGCCGTGTTCAAAAAACCAGTACCACAGCAACGGATGGCGCGCGGGTGGAAAGCAAATAACCGGCGTAATGTTTGAAGCGTAAATAAACGCTTCAGAAAAATTTCTGTCAAAAATAAACAGGAAGCGATGTTCAGGGTGTTTCGCAGTAATTATTTTCAGCGTTTCATCGGTGAACCTGCCAATTCCCTCTAGCTTTCCGGGAAGCAACAGGCGGGTATTCACAGCAATAATCATACGGATTCCTGGTGTTCAGGACGCAAAAGATCGCACACCGTTTTAACCGGTGTGAAAGTGCCACCGGGAACTTCAACAAAAACTGTATTCCAGTAAGCCATCGATCCGTTCCATAATCCCGGTAATTCAAGCGCTTTCAAAGGTTTTCCATTTTTGAATTTCTTGCTGATAAAACCTGTATTTGGATCCCTGAATTTCATCAGGTCGAACTTTTTACCACGATAATCCTTAATGCCGCAAACCAAATCAACAGGATTGAAGTGGGTTGAACTATTTAAAATAGCTGCCTGCTCAGGATCGTGCATATCTACCTGCGACGACTCAACAATTTGAAGGGTTTTTGTTCCATCGGATTCGATTGTCCAGAATGGTCCCCCGCCGGGCTCGCCTTCATTTTTAACCATACCGCATACCCTGATCGGGCGGTTCAGTTTTTCGAACAGGAGTTTTATGCCATCCGGCTGCTGCAACGTCTTGGTACCTACCGTAGTTCCCAGTGCATTACTTAAGAATGAGGCTATTTCCTTGAGTTCATCGCCCGATACCTCTTTTGGCTTTTCAAGCATTTTAAGGTAACGAAAAACCTTTTCCTGCAGCGTGATCAGCAATCCGGCAAGCGCTTTTTTATAGGTGATGGTGTCGCTTTTATTCCGGTCGTGTGTAACGTTGTCGATGTTCTTGATAAATACAATATCTGCGTCGGTATCATTCAGATTCTCAAGCAGTGCACCATGTCCCCCGGGCCTGAAATGCAAAGAACCATTGGCCTCCCTGAAAGGCTCATTCTTGTCATCAATGGCTAACGTATCGGTGGATGACTTTTGTACCGAAAATGAAATGTTGTATTTAACCCCGAAGTGATCCTCATATTTCTGCTTCACCTTTTTAAGGATTTTCTCAAACGACTGGATATGCTCCGGTGAAACAGTCAGGTGGATATCTACCACATTCCCTTTATTAACCGCATACCCTGCCCCTTCAACCAGGTGTTCCTCAACGGCGGTACGCGTTGCTCCGTTATACCTGTGGAAAGTCAATATGCCCTTTGGCAGATTCCCATAATTCATGCCTTCGGAGCCCAGCAGAGTGGTAAGGATAACATGGAAATCTTTATTGCCGACGGCCTTTCCAAGTGTAGAACCTGCTTTCTTCACTGCGGTTTCCAGTTCCGGATAAAAAGCAAAATCGTGAAGCCGGTCAAAAAATTCTTTTACATGCTTGTATGCGTCACGTGTAAGAATTTTGGAATCGTAATTGGATTGCAGGAACAACTCATCAAACTCGAACAATGCCTTGAACATACGGGTTGCAGCGCCTGAAGCGGGAATAAATTTAAGTCGCTTCAGATTCGAAGCCTTATCAAAACTTTCAAGACATTCGGCCAATTGCTTATCCGTGAGCTTTCGAATACCCTGATCAATGGTAGCAGCTTTTGCCAACCGTTTAAAAGGAAAGCCCTTCTTTAGGTATCCGATTTGCTTTTCAGCATCCCTGATTTCGATACCTTTCTCCCTCAGTTGCTTTGTGTCTTTCTCCCTGAACATATCGTGGTTGTTTAGGTTTCTACTTACAGATAAAATTAGCTAATTTTTTTTATTTTACTTACTTTTGAACCTGTGAATGCCTTTCTCATTATATCTGCAAGGGCGAAGAAACCATCGGAAAAGTTTCTTGTCCTTATTTTTTGTGCATTAGCGTTATCGGGTGTAAACTCCACAGCACAGGACAAAAAGCTCATTCAATTATCAGGCACCGTTAAAAATGAACTTCTGCAACCTTTGCCTTTCGCGCATATATTGGTGCTCGATAGTTACCGGGGTGCGCTGACGAATAATTACGGAACCTTTTCACTGGTTGTTGAGGAATCAGATTCTGTACTGATCTCTTCTGTGGGTTATAAACCAAGGTATTTACAAATACCCGGGAACCTGCCATCACGATTCTTAACCATGGAATTCATTCTCCGGGTTGATACCCTTGCCATAGCCGAGGCCAGAATATATCCCTGGAAAACATATGAGGAATTCAGGGAGGCTTTTGTAAACCTTAACCTTCCCAATGATGATATGGAGCGGGCTCGCAGAAATATCGCACTGATAAGAACACAGATTATCATGGATCATGAACCCAGTGCCCGGACGAATTTCAGGAATATTATGGAACAACAGTACCAGCAAACATTTATCAAAGGACAATTGCCGTCATATCAGCTTTTCAATCCTTTTGCCTGGGCTAAGTTTTTTCAGGCACTTAAACGTGGTGATTTTAAACGCGACTGAAAAGCAAATAACAATTAAACCAAGGCGTGAACAGGAAACGTTTTCTTATCTGTGTCCTCTTTCTTTTAACAGGAATTTCCAACCTGATTTCACAACCCGTTGCGGTGATCAACGG
>CAZYDI010000093.1:0-11098 GCA_964646255.1 uncultured Bacteroidales bacterium | reverse complement strand
CAAACATGGAGTTACATCTGGCAATTAAAAAACATATTATTTACAGATGAAAATGCACACTGTAATGCTGAAACCCGGGAAAGAGCAGTCGGTTATGCGATTGCATCCCTGGATATTTTCAGGCGCAATAAAAAAAATAGAAGGCAACCCTGCTGAAGGAGACCTTGTTGAGGTTTATTCCTCGGACAGGCAATACCTTGCTACCGGACATTACCAGATAGGATCGATAGCAGTGCGGCTCTTTTCTTTCACGCAGGTTAATGCCGATACTGAATTCTGGCGACAAAAACTGCAGCTTGCCTATGATGTGCGAAAGAATCTGAACCTGATTTCCGGCAACCACACCAATGTGTTCAGGCTTGTTAACGGCGAAGGTGATGGATTTCCCGGGTTGATCATTGATTATTACAATGGAATTGCAGTGCTGCAAATGCATTCGATAGGAATGTACAAAATAAGAACACTGTTGTCCGGCCTGCTTCAGGAACTTTTTGGGCCGCAGCTGATTTCGGTTTATGATAAAAGTGAGGCTACCCTGCCATTTAAGGCTAACCTTGGTGCAAGGAATGAGTTTTTAGCAGGTTCGGCCGGCGAAACGGTAGTGCGCGAAAATGGTTACCAGTTTAAAATTAATGTAAGTACCGGGCAGAAAACGGGATTTTTTATTGACCAACGCGAAAACAGGCAATTGTTAACACGATATACACAGGGAAAAAGCGTATTGAATATGTTCTGCTATACGGGTGGTTTCTCCGTATATGCACTGGGAGGAAAGGCTGAAACCGTTCATTCGGTTGACAGTTCTGCTCCTGCCATGGAAATTACCAGTGAGAACATTGCCCTCAACGGTGAAGCGGCAAAACATACCTCCTTTACCACGGATGCATTTGCTTTTTTGAACGATATCAGGGACAGGTATGATGTCATTGTACTTGATCCTCCTGCTTTTGCCAAGCACCAGGATGCACTGGGGAATGCGCTGATGGGGTATAAAAGATTGAATGCCAAAGCCATTGAGCAAATACGCAAGGGTGGGATAATATTTACCTTCTCCTGTTCACAGGTTGTTTCGAAGGAAAATTTCAGGAAATCGGTATTTGCTGCAGCCGCCAATACAGGCCGTCATGTGCGCATTTTGCATCAATTAACACAACCTCCTGATCACCCGGTAAGCATTTACCATCCCGAGGGTGAGTATTTGAAAGGATTGGTGTTGCAGGTGGAGTGAGAAGGAAGTAAGGAGTAGGGAGTAGGAAGTAGGGAGTAGGGAGTAGGGAGTAGGGAGAAGGAAGAAGGAAGTAGGGAGTAGGAAGTAGGGAGTAGGGAGTAGGGAGTAGGGAGAAGGAAGAAGGAAGTAGGGAGTAGGAAGTAAGGAGTAGGGAGTAGGGAGTAGGGAGTAGGGAGTAGGGAGTGGGGAGTGGGGAGTAGGGAGTAGGAAGTAGGAAGTAGGGAGTAGGGAGTAGGGAACGATTTACAATTTTCGAAGGGAAGAAAAGCTGTTTCAGTGTTTCAGCGGTTTCAGCGTTTCAGCAGAATGCAAGACTAAGTTGACTGCATGACTTAAGATTACACGACTCCCCGGCTGGATGACTGCCTTGGCTGACTGACTGCAAGACTGCAAGACTTTATTTGACCAGCAAACCAGCAGACAATACCAGGATATTCTGGTTTTCACTGGTCAACTAGTTCTCCTTTTACATACGTTCCTTCCTGTGAACTGCCATCGGCCCAGGTATATTTTCCCTTGCCCTCGAAGAGGTTATCTTTAAAATATCCGGTGTATTTATCACCGTTGGTGTAGAAATAAATGCCGTATCCATTCTGGACTCCGTTTTCCCATGCTCCGATATATTTGGCGCCATTGGGCCAAACATACGTTCCCTGTCCCTGAAATTTATCATTCACCCACATGCCGTCATACCAGCTGCCATCGGCTCCTTTTAACATTCCGCGTCCACTGCGCACGCCGTTGGCGAAATTTCCTTCGTACGTAAATCCATTGGAATATACATAGGTTCCCTTGCCATTTTCACAGTTACCGTATTGGCAACCGGTTTTTTCCTGGGCGTTTATTGCAAAGGGTATGAACATACTTAACAAAACGATTATTCTAAGCATGATTGAAATAATTATGTTATATCCTTTTTACGATTTTCGTTTGTTTTCCGTTACGTTCCTGATCCGCTATGAATTAATAAATGTGTTTGCATACAAGTGGCAGTCGCGACTTTCAAATATTTACTTTTATTTGATCTAAATAATAATAATATAAAAATAAAAATCATAAGGATTACTTTTTCCATTATGCCCGAATTAATGATTGAAAAAGACTTCACAAAAACACCCTGACTATGAAACATCTTTTCTTTCTGGCCACGCTTTCGGCATTTTTTATCATTGGCAAAGCCCAAAACATTTCATTTGGTTATGATCCTTCAGGAAACAGAATTAGTAAAAATGTAGTGGTACTTAAATCCACATCAGATCCAATAAATGATGTGTATGAAAGTAATTCAGGTTCCGGGACCATTAATAGCCTTCAAATAATCATATATCCCAACCCCGTTAAAGAAATATTAACGATAGAAATTAAAGGTAATGAGACAGGAGATTGCCACTTGGTGGAATTATTTGACTTTGAAGGAAGATTGATTCTATCATCCAGGATGCCCAATGACCATTTCTCAGTCCCTTTTTATGATAAAGCGCCCGGTATTTATCTCCTAAAAATTGTAACCAACGGGCATCTTTCTGAATGGAAAGTCATTCGGGAATAACAAAATTTAGAATCACCATATACCAAAAACTATAAACTCATGAAAAACTTTTTTACTTACATTATCACTGGCCTTTTGGCTTTTACCTCAGTGAATCTGAATGCCCAACTCAAATTAGTTAAAGACGGCAAAGTAGGAATAGGCACTGACACACCTGTAGAGAAATTACATATTAATGGGTCAGTAAGAGGTGATCAAAATGGTGCCTTAAGGATAAATACCGGGAATTCAGCCAATGGATATATAGATATCGGACCTTTGAATTCAAGTTTTACTCATTTTCGGACGGGTCTTTCGCGATATCACTTCGATAGAACAATAATCCTGAATAACGGTACAATATCATCTTATTCTGCATCAAATCTGATTTTAGGTACCGGCCATTCAAGTCCGATACCCAGACTGGAAATTAACTCCTCTACCGGTAATGTAAGAATTGGCAGCAATCAGCAATTTACCTATAAACTAAATGTAGATGGGGATATTGCTTCAAGAGGTATTCTTATTTCATCCGATATACGCTTGAAAGAAAATATTAAATCCGTTAATCCAGCCCTTGCCAAAATAGGAAACCTGAATCCTATTTCCTTTAATTACCGTTTAAATCCGATCCAAATAAAAGATTCTACAGGGTTTGTAATTGTTGAAAATGACGTAAGCAAGGCAAAATTGCAATCAACAAAATTTGGTTTCTCAGCGCAGGAAGTGCAAAAAATATTTCCGGAACTCGTTTCCTCAGATGAAAACGGATATTTGAGTGTAGATTATATTGGATTAATACCCTTGTTGGTTGAAGCACTAAAGGAACAACAAGCCAAAATAGAAGCGCTCGAAAAGAAAATACAGGATCTATCCAGGGGTAAAATTTCTTTTTGATTTCGATTTTTCCAACTCCATCCAAAGCGATAAAATATGAATTCCAGAATTTCTTTAATACTAAGCATAAGCTTATGCTTATGCATATTCTTAACTCATGGTATCGGGCAGACTATATGCAATGGAAAATTTCTAGAATGCTTTGGTACCCCGGCATGTGACTCTTTGGTTGCAAGGGACTGGATTAAAATGACCGGTATAGTTAGCCTGCCTTTGGGTACTGAATTTAAGGCCAGAATTGATGAAACATTGATCCTGGATTCAGAATATTTGCCATCACAACCACCGGCAGAAAGAATATTAGACAATACGCTGAAAGTCGGTTCCTTACCGGGAAGCTTTAACGTGAATTCAACCGGTTCTGCGATCTATACAATATCACTTGACCTTCCCCCTGGAACAGCAGGAATGAAACCTGAAGTTTCGCTGTTTTACAACAGCCTGAAAGGAAACGGGATAATGGGTATCGGATGGGCATTATCTGGGTTATCAGCGATTTCAAGGGCAGGTCATGACCGCTTTAATGAAGGTGATATTCAACCTGTAAGTTATTCGAATGACAGGTTGCTTTTGGATGGACAGAGATTAATACTAAGTGCCGGATCCTGGTTTGTGACAAACTCCGAATACAAAACACAACATGAATCCTTTAAAAGAATTAAGTACAACGGGATTGGTTTTGAAGTTGAATCCCCTAATGGGACCAAAGTCTATTACGGTGAATCAGATCAATCACAATTAAAAAAATCCGCCAGTGACATACTGGCCTGGTATATATCAAGAATAGTTGATCAATATGGAAATACCATAAACTACTATTATAGGAATATACAGGACACTAAAGAAATTCTTTTAGACAGGATAGAATATACAAAAACCAATACATTCGGTGCATATAATAAGGTTCAGTTTTTGTATGAAAATGCAAGACCTGATTACATGACTTATTATAATGCCGGAATTAAAAGCAATGCAGATCATATACTCAGAAAAATAACAGTTTATGCGAATGGACAGAGAATCCGGGATTATTCTTTAAAGTACTTTACAAATGGTAATCTGGATTCTTATCTGTCATCAATTGAACTGACAGGTGAAAGCGAACTTAAAATTAACAGTACCAGATTCAATTGGATTGATAAGCCTGAGAAAGATTTCATTAATTCAGAAAGCATAGTGTTTGAAGATACTGCAAACCTTTCATCCATTTCAGCACAAATGAAACGAACCAGGATCAATGAAACGTTTCCTCTATTTGACCATCAAATTTTTGAATTTGACGGCGATGGTTCGAGCGACATTTTAACAATTCCCACAAAGCATAATTCTTCAGGGGAATTGGTTATACAATATGGTAATCTTTCCGGTAGTATTACCATGGAAATGCCCGTGGGGTTTAAAGGTGCATTCCCTATTGATATTGACGGAGACGGGAAGCAGGAAATTTTCTTTCATAAGGGAGTAGGAACTCCTTCCATTGGATTTTCACTAAATTCAAAACGCAATTATGAAGGGGCTGATTCAATTGAAGGAAGCGATCTTCAATTTAGAATATATAAATTTCAGGATAACAACCTGACAGAAATTCAAACGACAGATAATTACGGAATTACAGGTCTGTCAAATCACAAATATGGAATAATGCCCGGAGATTATGACGGAAATGGGTTAACAGATTTACTATTTTATAGTAAAGATATGGCCAAGCTTTTCTTTCAATTGTATCTTGCCGAAGTTAATCCGTCAGGGTCAGTAACTTTTGTTAAAAGATATGATAGCATGGATATCTTCTTTTCCGTATCTGACGTTTATGCAGCTGACATCAATGGTGATGGAAAACAGGATATTATTTGCTGCAATGATGAGGGAATCCACTTCTCTGCATTTAATAAAATCGCCGGTCAAAACGGTTATTCATTGGCGAATTGGACTGTCATTAAATCACTGACGGCAAATCCCGGAGAAATATCATTTGGCGATTATAATGGAGATGGTCAAACAGATATTATAGCACCAAACAATCGTTCTGTTTTCTATGGCACTGGTACAAGCTCTCCGATTATGGTGGAGGAATCCCTTTCAGAAAGATATAGTTTTGGCGCCGATTATAATGGCGATGGAAAAAGCGAGCTTTTTAAAAGTAATTTGCCTTGTGGAAATCCTTCCATTTTAACCAGTGAATTCATTTATACGTCAGGAAATCCAATTATTCTAAACAGAACTTTATTGCCATATGCAAAAGAAATGGCGAACCTTTATGGTGATTTTAATGGTGATGGCCTGGTGGAAAACCTGTACTATTATGTTGCCATTACCCAAACACCTGGTAAGGCTTATGAACATATTGTTCATAAGGTAGAGCTATTGTCCCTGAATCATGACAGAGGAAACAAAATATTGGGTTCTGTATTGGATGGCATGAACCGAAAAACAGAAGTAGAATATGAAAACACCACCTCCGGAACTGTTTATACAAAAAATGAAATCTCGAATATATCAACTCCTGTCAGAACAATTAATCCTGTATTGTTGGTTGTAAGAAAAACCAAAAGTGATAATGGAATTAACGGCCAGGATTCGGTTATTTATTACTACAAGAATGCCAGGATTCATATTGACGGTAGAGGTTTTTTAGGATTTGGAGAATTGATTGTTGAAAATCCGATTATCGGAATAAGAACAAACACAATTAATAGATTTGACAATACCTATTACGATCCGTTACCCTGGTTTTCAATAACTACGGCTATATCATCAGGTAAAAGACTTTCAGGCGTTTACTCCGCTTTTAAAACACACGCATACAATGCAAACGGACAAAAGCATTATCTGATATACCCTGATACAACTTCAAACTGGGACTACCAGAAAATGCAAAAGCAGAAAATTTCATATAACTATACAATAAATGATTTTGTGCACGGGAATTTCAGTTCTGCAAATGCAGCATATTATAATGTAGGAGCATCTCTGCAAATGGATGCTTCCATTAGCCTGACAAATACATATGAATCATTCAACAATGGCAAATTCTACCGGCTTAAGTCATCTGCATTAATAAAAAAACGTCCGGGAAATACAGATTTCAAACAAAAAAAATCCTTTCATTTTATCAGTTCATCATCAAACAGAGTTAACAAAGAAATAATTTACTATTATACCACCGCTGGTGTCGAGGATACGGATAAGGATACGATTACCTACTCCTTTGATGTTTATGGAAATGCAAAAAAAACGATATTTCAATTGGGCAATGATAAAAGATATGATACGCTCACATTTGACCAATATGGTAGGTTTGCTTTAACTTTGACAAACTCTCTTGGTCATACGGTAAGATCAGGTTATGATGATAAGGGATACTTAACATTTAATGAAGATGTTAACGGCATCAGAACGACAAATTTATATGACGGATTTGGACAGGTAACCGCAATTGATAATCCTGACGGTTCCGATCAGGAGATGGTAACTTCATGGGTCTCAGATACGGATAATGACAAGCCCCTATATGCATGTTATTATAGCCTTATTACAACCATTGGTAAACCTTTTAAAAAAGTCTATTATGATATTCTGGGCCGACCTTTAAGAACAGTCACTGAAGCTCTAAACGGAAAACTGATTTTCACTGATGTGCTTTACAATACTAAAGGCCAACAAATACAACACTCCGATCCGTATTTTAAGGGAGAGACAGTTATTTGGAATTATTTTAGCTATGATGCTGAAGGCAGAATATCATCACAATTCAGAGCCGGGAATCTTAAAAAAGTTAACTTTAACTATGACAAAAACAAACTTACCCAGACTTTTGTGAATACCGGGGAAGTATATACTAAAACAATCGATGCAACAGGCCTGATGATTCAGGCGAGTGATCCTGAAGGAACCATCAATTATAATTACTATTCATCGGGTAGCCTTAAACAGGTTGTTGCACCTCAAAGCACTATTAACATTGAGTATAACAAATTCGGAACACAAAGTAAGCTTATTGATCCGGATGCCGGAGATTTTGAATACGAATATAATGCTTATGGTGAATTGAATTACCAGAAAGATTCCAAGAATGACTGGTACAGGATCACCGGTCGCGATAAGCTGGGCAGGCCATTAAGCAAAACAACTTCTGATGGGGATATTATTAATTTTGCCTATGATCAGCAATTAAAAGGTATGATTGATCATGTTGTTCACAGTAATGGTACAGCAACTGAATATATCTATGACGATTTGGGACGTATGAAATCATTGGAAGAAACTATTCAGGGACAGGAATACCTGACATCTTATGTTTACGATAATTACAGTAACCTTATACAAACAACTTATCATACCGGAGCGAGTATCAATTATATTTATAATATCAAAGGATATTTGACAGGCATTAATCGATACAGATATGGTACTTCTCCCCAGATATTGTGGAATGCCGGAGACGTAAACGCCTTGGGCCAGTGGAAGAACTTTTCCATCGGTGGAATTTTAGACCGGAGTTTTACCTTCAATTCGCTTGGAATGGTTTCTTCCATTGTTACCGGTACAGTTCAGAACCTGCAGTATTCATTTAATGAAGAAACTGGTAACCTGACTTTCAGAAAGGATTTACTAAAAAACCTGCAGGAAGATTTTACATACATTAACAACAAGCTTACCTCATGGAAAGTAGGAGCAAATACATGGTCGGTTGCTTATAAAAGCGACGGAACAGGAAGAATGGATTCTAAAACTGATGCCGGTTCTTATGTTTATGAAACAAGCGGGATACATAAAGTCAGCGGATTGAACAATAATCCAGGAACATATAATGGTTTTCCCGCTGACATAACTTATACCGCATTTAATAAAATTGACTCGATATCTGAAACCGGCGGATATAAGCTGAAGTATATTTATGGTCCCGATGAGCACAGAAAAGTATCGAGGCTGTACAACAATGCAAACGTTAAAGCAAAGGAAATCATTTACCTGTCTAATGGCTGTGAAATTGAAAGATCTGCTTCCAATACGCGGACGCTTCATTACATTCCGCTGGGCGGTTCCTGTTGGGCTTTGATGGTTGATAACAGTAGCATGTCAGATTCTACGTATTTTATTTTAACAGATCATCTCGGATCAGCTCATGTTATAACCGATATTTCAGGTACAAAGCTTAAGGAATTCAGTTTTGATCCCTGGGGCAGAAGAAGGAATCCGGCAGACTGGACTTACAATAATGTTCCGGCAGTATCTGTTATTTCAAGAGGCTTTACAATGCATGAGCACATGGATCAGTTTAACCTGATCAATATGAATGGCAGGGCATATGATCCCATTATGGGGCAATTTCTGAGTGCCGATCCGTTTGTCCAGAATCCGTCATCAACTGTGAATTATAACAGGTATTCATACTGTATGAATAATCCTCTGAATCGGATTGATCCGAGCGGGTATGTAGGGGAAGATTTAATTGACAGAGCATCCGGCAAGCCTTATTGGCTTGTTCGTATTCTTTTGGCTTGCGATGGAAGAGGAGGAACACTATACTCTGACAGTCCTCCGGCAACAATAGTGCGGGACTTACTTAATTCTTCATATGGTGGCACCTGGAATTCTTCCACCGGAACTACTACATATTTCTCAAGCGATGAGGAAGCTTTGGGATATGGGATGGCTTATGTTGAACATTATGGTGATTGGCAATATACGGAACATAAATCAGCAGAAGGTACAGCATATGAATATATTATGAAAAAACACCGCGAAGATTATTTTGATGAAGTCGAAAATAGTGGATCAGAATATTATCTTGCAAGCGTTAATGGCGAACCAATTATTAAAAGTCCATATTCGTATTGTGAATCATCAAATTCTTGGAAAAATTTGTTTTATTGGTACGAGTATGTGGGAAATAATGTTGATAGAATTTTTGAAGGAGATTGTAATGATGGTGTTGCACCAAAATTCGTTCAATTTGTATCAGGAAGTTTTATTACACCTACTTCCTTAATTGTTAATATAGCGACATTTGTTACTGGAAATGATCCATTTACTGGAGAAGAATTAAACAACTTTCATAGATATGTCAAACCAGTTGTAAGTATAATCTTTAGTTCCGAAAAATACTTCCCAGTGGGTACGGATTGGATTTGGGACTTAGGTGTGGATTTTAACTTTCCAAAGGAACCAAAAAATGAAAATTAAATTAATAAAAATATCAAGATTAATAGCCCTTTTAAAGCCAATTTCCATCCTTCTTATTTTTCTTTCATTTCCTTTTACCGCTCACATTGGAGAAAATATAGTTACAATTTGTACAATTATCTTTCTTGGAACATACTTATTTTTAACCTTTGTAATTAGAAAGTATGGAATAGTAGGATACATTGTTATTACAAATGACAATATAGTGATAGAATATTTAAATAAACAGACTATAATCTGTTTGGATAAAGAGGTGATAATCACATTAAAATATTCAGGGTATAAAGGACAACCGGCAAAAGGAACAGGAACACCTCTATTTAATTTGGCTTTTGAAGATGGAATTGGAAAACTAATAATAAATGATAATGTACAAGAGTATCAATACAAGTTTCTTATAGAAAGTAAAAATGATCTTTTAAAAATTGAAAAACTAAGTGAGAAAAATACAAATGGTTTTCTCAATATATTACTGATTAAGGATTGATATTGATCATATCAAATCAAAGCAAAATATTCTTTCAATTAATGTTAACTTGCTTCCATAATGAAAAGAACTGAAAACATATTGTGGTCCGTTTTATTTGTTGGACTTCTCTTCAAGATTCTACATTTCCCCGGATATAGCCTGTTTATTGTAGTTCCATTGGTATTACTCAATATTTTCTACTTTTTCTTTTCTCTGTTTATATTTAATAATGTACCATTCAATGCAATTTTCAAAGCTGAAAGTTACAAATTTTCGATTTCTAATTATGTATTATCAATTTTTTCGGGTGTTAGCTTATCTACTCTTTGTATTGGTATTCTTTATAGTATAATGCATTACAATGATGACATATTATTTCTAACCACTGGCCTGATCTTGTCATTAATATCATTTTTATTCATATTGATTTCTAAAAAGAAACTGAATTACCAGGATTTCCGAAGAACATTAATCAGGTTTATTGTCTCAATAAGTCTTGGAACGGTTCTTATGATTTTAAACAATTCATCCGGGATTTGACCGAGGTATGGACCAACCAATTGGTTAGGAACAGATGACAATAAATATTTTGAATAACAACATCATGAACAATATTTATTACCTCATATGGTCAGATGCAATTCTTAGATTCAGGAAATATAACCCGGAAAGAAAAGACTGGAAATTGGCATTATTTATATTTTTAACCTGGATGCATGCCTTAAATGCATGGATAATTATATTATGGTTAAAATATTTTGAAATAGTGACAATTCCTAAACTTAGTATT
>CAZYDI010000092.1:0-11386 GCA_964646255.1 uncultured Bacteroidales bacterium | reverse complement strand
CCAATTCGTCCATGTTATGGATAGGTGCTAAACGTAGCACAAGGTAGTAATATTACCCCAACCTGTCATGTCCGTTGGCTTATTAATAAATAAAATTCCTTTAACCGATAAATCCTGGTATGATTTATCTACATTGTCAACTTTCATGATAAAAGCAATTTTCTCTCTGTGATCTGTTGGTAATGATTTTTCTGAATTTTCGATTGCCTTTGCCATCAAATTGGACTTAAAAATTGATAATCCCATCTCGTTTGACTTTAATCCAATGTCAAAGCTGGCATAATTACCGCCGATTTTTCCCCAGGTTACCTTTAAGCCTAATTTGTCAGCATAAAACGTAAAACATTTGTCGAAATCTTCAACTAAAAGTCTGATGTTACTTAATTCCATAATTTTAATTTTTAAATTCTTAAGCCCTGCGCAATGGCCGACAGGATTTTAGGGCGCTCCTCAGAATACTTGACTTGGTTGTTGGTTCTTGATTTATTGTTCCTCTAATTCCGATTGAATAACTTGCATCACACTAATCATTAATTTAAATGGAGTAGATTTTGCCTCAACCTGATTTATTGTCCCTGCAATATACATGTTCCATTCTTCGGAATAGTAAAGAAATGAGCCGGTAGAACCCGAATGTCCCCACAAAGGCGGTATATTATGCGAGGGTGGGAGTTCGAAATACATTGTGCCAAAACCGTATTTGAGTGGAATTTCTAACTTGTGCCAGTTGTGCATCAACTTTAATGTGGACATGCTTATTATACGTCCTTCATTTAAGGCTTTCAGAAAAATAATGCATTCCTTGGCGGTAGATATAATACCTCCATCAGCCCAATAGGATCCATTCGAACGGATTGTATTAATGATCTTGTTGTTATAATATACATCTGCAGGAGTGCAAGAAGTGGTTAGATTAGATTTATAATATCCAGTCAAACAGGTATGTTTGAGGGCTAAAGGACCAAATAAAAAATCATAGTACACTTCATGAAGGGATTTTCCTGTTATAATTTCGATGAGTTTTCCCAATAATTGGAAATTTGTATCTGAATAAGACGCGTCTGTTCCCGGAGGGAAATTCGGTTCCATGTCTTTTCTTGCCCTCTCTATGGTTTCATCAACTTTCCATGTTCGCTCCGGGTCTTCAAGAAATAGTTCAAAAAGACTTTTTCCTGTTTTGGATTGCTCTGAATAATAATCTGCTATACCTGAGGTATGAGATAGTAAATGTTTAATGGTAATTTTGTCGGAATAATCTTTCCCTTTGTATATATGAATGCCCCGATAAAGATCTTCAGGAAGGTATTTTGATATAGGATCATCCAATGAAAATTTTCCATTTTCATATAATTTCATAATCACTGTAGCGGTATATAGTTTTGTGATACTGGCGATATAAATCTGAGTCTCTTTGGTCATTGGCAACTGATTTTCCTGGCTGGCGATTCCTGCAGCGCCCGACCAAAAGTAGGAACTATCATTTTTCAACACTGACAGAACACAATTTCTAACCGAGCAATCTTTTTCTACTAATTCTGTAACCAGATACTTTAACTTTTGATCTAAACCATCAAACGGTTGTGTTGATGAGTTCAACTGTGCTATGCTCAATCCTTCATTGAGCGTCATCAGGAGTGCTGCAAACACCATCATATTTTGTCTGGCTTTCATTTCTTGACCCTTTTATTATATGGAACAATTAGTAATATATAACGCTCTATGATATCCGAATATATATTAATGCATAAAAATATCATGATAATCTCATTGAGTGTATCCTTAAAATTGCCCGAAACGTTACCCACAACGCTCGCCGGTATACGCTGTTGCCGATTCAGAGCGCTTTCGGGCTTTGCCCGCTGTAACGAAGTGAAGGCGGGTCGGGTTACCCACTAATGATGCAAAGTGAGCCAACACTAGCACCTGCGCAGCCCGGCAACCGAACCCGATGAAGTAGGGAGAGCTCATGAGGTCCATCTCAACAACCGACCAAAGCGAGTTAAATAAAGGATCATCGAATAATTGCGTATGACTGGTTGTTAGCAAACGTTTTTATTACTTATTTAATATCGCAATAAATTCAAGCCAAGGATCTCTATTTAGAACAGCATAATAAAAGACTCCACCTAATATTCCATGTACAATACCAAGAGGAATAATATTACGTCTTCTTAAAAATACAATTGAATAAAAAATGGCCATAATAAAAGTAGCCATTATCAATGGAAAAGAAGGGTAATGTACCAATGAAAAAAGCATTGATGTTAGAATCACTATTAAAGATTCATTGAAATGCTTTTTTTGATAATCTTTCAAGTTACCTGCAAAAAGACTCATCATTAAAAACTGCTGAACTAATCCCCAAATTGGATATAATACTAGTATAATAACTATGTTCCAATGAAATATTAGGTTGTTTCGGAAAATGCCATAGATAACAAAAGTACCTAGCATAACTGAACCAACAATAGCCACTATTTTAAAAGTTTCTTTAGCGTTTGAAATTGAAAGACCCCAATATTTTATTAATTCCTTGTTCTTTGAAACTCTAATAACGAAATAAATTGTCCAAAAGCTTATTGCGGCAATAATGTATATAAATTTAACATTCAGAATATCTACAAATAGTAATTTTCCTAATCCGGTGAAGATCACCATCACTATCTCAAATAGTCTTTGTTTATCGGGCATGTCTGTTTTTTAAAATGTTTGCTAAACGCCCGTGTGTATGAGCCGTTGCGCAGTTCAAAGCGCTTACTGGTCTAGTTAGCAGGGCTTAGCCAAGAGTGATAACCACCGCAACCCACTGCCAGCAATAGCTTATACCGGCTGTTAGGCACTGGGCATTTAATTAAATCTGGGTTTGAGCATTTAGAATGAGTATCCATCCAAGAAGAAACAAGAATAATAATGTTATTGTTTTTGTTTTAAGTTTCATGTTTGCAGTCTCTCAGCTATTGCCCACAACAGTGGCGTTATGAAAAGTTGCCGATTATTCCGCTTCGCTCCATGAGGGCTTCGCCGTTGCAGGCGATTTCCTGTCAAGTTATACAAACGTTGAAGCGGGCTATAACCCTTGAATAACGTACTAACCCGGCAATTTTTTATACCGCATGTTGTGTGCTGAACATTTTTATTTCCCGAAATTCCAAGTTAAACCAACTCCTGGATAAATCATATGAATATTTCTGTTTTGCTTAGTGTCCAATGCTGGTTTATCAGGTTTTTCAAGTTTTGTAAATTCATAGGTGAAATTAATGTACCATTTTACTTTACTATCAGTATTTAATACAAGTTTTGAACCTCCTCTTAAAGTCAATCCACTCTCATTCTTTTTAAATTTTTCGCCGTCACCCTGCACTGGATTTCCATATTCATCAGTAAGTGTCAAATCGGGTGCCGGCGAACGAAATATCCAGTTTGAGTATCCAGCCCCAATCTGCGGAATAATACTGATTTTATTTAAATCAATTTCATATTCTACTTTTAACTTAGGACTAAGAATTATTAATGTCAAATCAGACTCTGACAGTCTTAGAACAGATGAGTTTAGCAATATTCCAATCCCTAATCCATTAGATTTTATGATATTATAGTCAACTCCTAAATCTATTAGTCCTAAATATCCATTGTCAAAAGCCTTATTAATATAATTGTCACCAATCGGAATAGGATACCGTAATTCAAATGATATGTTATCTGTGTTTATTTGAGCAAAAGTTGAAATTGTTATTGTCAGTATTAGTCCGATAATTGTTATTTTCTTCATAATCTGTTTATTTTTTGGTTTGCACTTCGTTTTTTTGTTTTGCACACAACGGATAGCGGTATGAAACGTTGGGATGTTCGTGGAGACGAATCTATCAACTGACAAGAACCTTGCCAGCGAGCGATGCGCTTGGTATACCACTTGAACACCAATGTTTTATACCGCATGTTGTGCAACGTGTATTTTATTTTCGTTTTAGCATTTTACCACTGAAAGCTATCAATAAATTTCTATTTGAAAATCCGTGTACAACAACGGCTGTTGTGCTTTCGTTATTTATTTGAACCTTCAAGCAAATTCTGTAATTTTTTACTTGTTTCGTTATCAATTATATCAACAAGCTCATCTTTAGCAAAGTCATATTTTTTTACCACAGATGGCTCAGCTGTATTATCAAATTGACCATCCTTGTCATAATCAATTCCAAAACTGATTAGTATATTCTTACTGTCTAAAATAAAATCATAGTGTTGAACATCCAAATTATCCCCGGATATTTTACGTAATATTTTGTCTGACAGAGAATAAGCATATAGTGACTTTAAATCTTTAAGATTAATTACACCATCTTTATATGTGTCTTTGAGTGAAGCAACAAATAAAACAATAATTTCATTTCCTATAACCTCAGTTCGTATTTCACTAAAGTTTATTCTATCTTCAAACAAAGTCTCAACAGATTTATTCCTCAAGTCGTAGATCAATAAATTATTAAATGAACCATAATAACTTTCAGAATATCTACTGTCAACTTTAACATTACCACTTGAGTACATGTCAAGAACCCCTAAAACCTCTTCGTCAATATACTCTGCGGCATTTAATGTTTTATGTCTGACAGGAATGATATAAATTGAATTAATAGTATCTACTAATTTTGGGAAATCAAACGAAATGACTTGTTTTCTTTTGTTTTCTTGCTGTAGCTTCTCAATCTTCTCCTCTGATAGGATACCATCATCTTGTCTATTATACCTAATTTCTCTTGCCATTTCGGTTATACCAAAGAAAATCAACATTATTAATCCAACTGCAGCCATAAGTGCAACAATTGTCCCAAGTATTGCTAATAATTTCTGATTGTAGTTTTTATATTTTTCTATGTTCATGATTATATTGTTTTACTGTGTCGCTGAAATAGTGAAGCACAACGCTCACCGGTATACGCTGTTGCCGCTTCAGAGCGCTTTCGGGCTTTGCCCGCTGTAACGAAGTGAAGGCGGGTCGGGTTACCCACTAATGATGCAAAGTGAGCCAACACTAGCACCCGAACAGCCCGGCAACCGAGCCCGACAAAGTCGGGTGAGCTCACGAGGTACAACCAGCCAATCGACCAAAGGGAGTACATAAAGGGTTAACGAGTAATTGCGTATGACCGGGTGTTGTAATCAGTTGCTTTATTTTTTATTGCTTTCTATCCAGAGACAGATATCTTTGAATTTAAGCTCACCTTTAGCAATGGCCATAACGAATTCGTATTTGTCAGCTTCGGAGGCTTTAATATCTAAATCACATTCCAGCAATAGTAAGCGCATGGCAACATAACCAAACCTCTTATTTCCATCTATAAACGGGTGATTGATTATGATACTTTCGATTAGCGCTGCTGCTTTTTCAACTGAGGATGAGTATAGCTCTTTTTTATCGAAGGTTTGATAAGGCCTTAAAATAGCAGATTCTAAAAGATTTTTGTCTCTGAGTCCTGGAGTACCTCCAAACCTTTCAATAAGAATACTTTGAATCTTTATGGCCTCACCAATACCTATCATTGTGCAAGTCTCTCAAGTAAGTTTTTGTCCTCCTCAAGAATTTTGCCGAGATTTTGTGAAAGTCTTATTTCTTGTGCTGATTTAGTAGTCAATGACTTAAGGTATTTAAAAACATCCTCCAGCACCTCATCCGGCATCTTATCAAGCACCTGATTTATTTTGTCTTTTAAATCTCTTGCTGTCATAATTACCAATTTTTATCAAAGGTACAAAATATCTGTTAACCTTCAATGTTGCTTGTTTGGCAATTGATTACAACGGTCGGCACGTATGCGCAGTTGCCGCTTCCGAGCTTACTTATCGGGTTACCCACTAAATGGCCAAGTGCGCTAACATTAGCACCCGCACAACCCGGCAACCGAGCCCGGCAAAGTCGGGTGAGCTCACGAGGTACAACCAGCCAATCGACCAAAGGGAGTAATTTATATTTCATCGAGTAATTGCGTATGACCGGGTGTTGGCATCAGTTAATTTTTTTCAATCTATTTTTTGTTAAACCTGAATTTATATGCTGCAGTTAATGAAAAATTTATTGCAGATCTATCTAGGTCAGGACTTATCGAATTATAGTTTGTTGAATAATAGTCAATGTTTAATCCAAGTACCAAATACTTTAAACCATTAAATTTAATATACCTATCCATTGTAAGACCAAGAACGACACCTGTTACAAAATCAGAACTATATGATCCCAATTCTTCGGTATATTTTAAATCAAAATTTGTGATATTAAGACCTAGTCTTATATCAGAACTCCATTTATTACTTATATTGAAACAATAACCAATCTCTGGATTTAAATTAATTGAGATAAATTCTGTATCATCAAAAAATATGTACTTGCCAAAGACAATCATATTCTTGGGAGAGAACTCAATTGTATATATTTCATTCCTTAAAAATAAATTGTTATAGAAAATCGAGAAACTTCCTGCTAGAGATAACTTGGCATCTACTTGAGTTTGATTCGGCATATGATGAAGTAATCCACCAACTTCAAGCTTCATTCCCCACTTACTTTTACTATTCAATATGTCATCTTCTATAATTTGAGAAAAAGACTTTGATATAAGAAGTAAGAGCACTAATATGCAAATGATATGTTTCATGTCTTTTTTAATGGATGCCAAAACGCCCGCGGGTATGAACCGTTGCCGATTCATAGGCGCTGACTGGTCCGGTTATTGATAAGTTTGCAAAGTGTACTTACTTAAATTAGAGCACTATCGCGGCAATGGTTTATACTCGCTGTTGGCAGCTGTGTTATTCTTTTACTATTCTAACAAATCCTATTACTATTATGATAATCTCAAGAAAATTTAGCAGGGAAAAAATATTTCCTTTCAACAAAATAATACTATGATCAAGACCTAATTCCGATTTATACCATAACTTATCCTCTAGAAACTTAAATCCTAAAAAGAGAAGAAATAGAATAATTGCAGTAAAACCTAGTTTTGTTGCCAATTTCTTTGTTATTTCATTTGATAACACTTCAGACCATCGAAACCCTTTAAGAAAAACAAATATTAATAAAATCCAAAATACCAAAACTAAAACCTCTGGTACTAAGTCTAAAAAGACATATATCTTAGGATTTACTTTAAGGAGCATTCCCAAAATATTAAAAAACGATTTCAAAATACCTACAGCATAATTTAAAACTAGAACAAAAACATATCCAATTATAACTTGAGCAATTAATAGTTTATAGTTTAATCTCATATTCAAGGTTGTTTAGATTGGCGTTTTTAAGGACGATTCAACATTGCTGTCTACGCCCGCCGGTATACGCTGTTGCCGATTCAAAGTGCTTATTGGCTTTGCCCGCTGTAACGAAGTGAAGGCGTGTCGGGTTACCCACTTATTAGCAAAGTGAGCTAACATTAGCACCCGAACAACCCGGCAACCGATCGAAGGGAGCTCACGAGGTACAACCAGTCAATCGACCAAAGGGAGTACATAAAGGGCTAACGAGTAATTGCGTATGACCGGGTGTTAGGCAAAGTTGATTACTTATTCGTTTCAATATATGGAGGAGCAATGATTTTGCTCTTGATTAAAACATCATCTGGAGCGTAAGCCATAAAAAATCCAATTAGACAAATCAAGACGATTCGTAAAACATATCTTGAATTAAAAAGCTTTAGTTCCTCATTTTTCGATTTTCGATAAAGTATGAAAGGTAATAAAATTAAGATGGTAGCACATCCTACCAAGATCATTATATCATAATTTGCCCAGCTTTGTAATCTAAATAGTATTCCAATAATCCCTATACTGCATCCCCATGATGCAAGCTTGTGAAAGAATATATCAAGTCCACCTGCATAATCGAAAATGATATTTGCAAAAGCACTGAAAAAGTACATAATTGCCATAGACATGAGAGCTAAAACTATTAAGGTATTGATTGGTATATTAGTTGTAGCTTTTAATATTAGTGCAAAAACCAGTATTACGAAAATGATGGCTTCATACTTATCAAGGCGGGTTGCAATCCAATTACCCATTTTTGTTGCTTGTTCGTTTTGTACAGTCTGTATCATATGTTTGAAAGTTAATTTATGTCGTTTTTTTCAATTTTGCCTAACGGTGGCAATAAGAAACGTAGGGCATTTCGGAGCTCCTATCAATCAAGTTGCCAAGCTATTTATTAAATGTTATATCGTTCAAATTTAGTACTTTCTGCCCTATGTTTTTTATTGCAAGTTAGCCGCTGGCATTATTTACTCTTTTTCTCAAATTCGATCAATTCTATTGGAGCTCCATTATATTTAATCATTGCTGCCCTTACTCCTTCAGAAGGAACTCCAGGTTCAGAAATAATTTCAAAATCATGCTTTTGCAACTCTTTATCAATATTATCAACTTCAAACGCAATATGAGGTACAGATTTTATTAAATCTGATATTGGACAATCATCATCGAATCTCATCCACTCTATCCCAAATGGACATGTACTAAATCCAGAAACATAAAACTTTAAGTGCGGTAAATACCTTTCATTTGGCATTTTTATATTTGTTGGAATACCTAAATGATGGTATTTCCACCCCCAATTTTCAATACATAGAGGTAATTCAAAGTCCTGACGTAATTGTTGGATTTCTTTCATTTTACTCAACTCGTTTACATTTTAATGGAGGTTCATTCTCCTTTTCTTCATTGAATATTGATTCCCATAAATTTTTCATCTCATTTCTTGTTTTGAAGGATGTTTGTTTTGCTTGCGGCTAACGTTTTCGGGTATGGACAGTGGCGGAGATTGGAGCGGTTAGGTGTCCAGGTAGCACTGAGCTACCCTTGAAAAGCTGTGATTCGCAACCTTCAAGCCCGCCATTGGCTATACCCGGCGTTTGGCGCTGCCATTATTTTATTTTAGTTTTTTTATCAAAGTAACAGAATTATCCGTTGATTTATGCCTTTTAAAACCATTTCTTTTATAAAAACCACAAGCATAATTTTGTCTATCAACGCTCAATGAAACTTGGCTGTATTCCTGTTCTGTCAGTTTATGAATCATTTCTTTTAATAATATTTTACCAATTCCTTTATGTCGATATTCTTCATATAGAGCCATACTTAATTCTGGCGTGTCTTTATCAACGAAACCATATCCTTTATCATTTTCAGAAAACAGACGTGTCCATATTGCCCCAACTAGTTTTCCATGTAATTCTGCCACTAAACAAATATCTCCGATTTGCCCAAAATCCTTTATGTATTTGTATAAATCAGGATGTTTAATTATATCTTTTGATAATTTATCAACTCCTTCAGGTATAAAAATTGCCTCATACAACATATCATCAAGAAAAGGTAACTCTGAATGGTCAATTTCTCTAATAACAGGAATATTTGTCATTAATAGTCTTTTTTCATGGTAAATGTAGGATTTTAGATGGTTGCGCCTAACGCTCACCGGTATACGCTGTTGCCGCTTCAGGGCGCTTTCGTCTCGGGTTACCTACATGATAAGCAATTGAACCAACAATAGCAACCCCTCAACCCGGCAACCGACCGCAGGGAGCTCACGAGGTACAACCAGTCAATCGACCAAAGGGAGTAATTTATATTTCATCGAGTAATGGCGTATGACCGGCTGTTGGGCGCAGATTTCATTCATTTTGCCAAATTTTTTATTATGTATTTTTGGTTATCAGGAAATATATTTAATTCCAATTTTTCATAATCTCTGTAAATATCGCTTCTCGTAATAGGTGTCAACTCAATTAACTTAATTTTGGTTTTAAAGTTATCAATTGTTGGTTTAATGAAATCTCCATCATAAATATACAAAGTATCATTGGTTAGTTTATATAAAATGGGAGAATCACCTGAACTTCGGCTTTCATATTTTTCTGGGTAATGATATCCAAATCCCCCTTTAAGTTTTTTATCCAGTCCAATAGCCATACGAGCATCACCGAATCCCCAGGATGTCTTAATCAAGTATATTTTTTCATTGTTTTTAGGATCAAGAATCTGAATCAATTCCTTCTGATCTCTAGATGAATAGAGAAAAAATGAAATAAATCCTACAATAATTATCAGAATTACTAGAGCTGCAATTTTTATAATTCGTCTTATCATTATCGTTGTTGTTTCTTAAATTTGCGCCCAACGGTGGCGGTATGAAAAGTTGCCCGGCGACCCATTTCGCAGGCCATTTTTTTATCGTTGTTGTTAATTGCCTTTACATCAATTACCAGGTTATTTTTGCTATCTACCGTTGTCTGCACATTGTACGATACTTCTGTTATCTGTCCACGTATCATTAAAAGCCTGGCTTCATCATCAGTTGAGGAGATCTGGTCAAGGCCTGAATCTTTCAATTTCTTTTGGAGATCTTCGTATTTTCTTCTTCTTTCCTGGAGTTTTTCAAGAGTCTTATTGACATTCTCTTTTTGTATCCCGCTTTCCTTCTTGTCCTGATGATCCAGTTCTTTTAAGTATTCGGTAATCTTTTCATCTATTCTTCTGAAATGAAACGTTATCTTGTTTTCATTGTAATTGTTCTTTTTTGAATTAACGGCCCGCAATTTGGATCCGTCACTGGCAAGAAGTTCTCCTTCCACCAAATCCCATTTCACGGTAAGGGTTACGAATTGCCTGAAGGCCAGTTTTAATGCTCTTTTGTTATCACTCCGGAAATAGGCTATTGTCCTAGCTGATGGTTGCAGGTTCTGCATAAGCCACATCAGTTCTATATTGCGGATACATTCCCATTCAAGCTTCCGCGATGTCCTGATCCGGTTGGAATAACCATAAATGTATAATTTAAGCAGATCTCCCGGATGATAAGGTCTGCATCCTCTTTCTTTTGTCCGTACTTTCTTGAATTGAAGTTTTTCAAAATCCAGTGTATTTACAAAGGCTTCAATGATCCGCACCGGATTGTCTTCTGTGATAAAATCTTCAAGGGAGGGAGGCAAAAGATAAAGTTGGTTCCGATCAGTACCTTTTTTATGAGGCATTTTTTTCTTTTGTTTTTATCTGTAATTAAGGTACAGAAAAATGCGGAACACGTCAATTATCAAAGGTTTGAGTTATTAATAATGTCAATAAAGTTATTCACAATTTTTGCGCAGTGTGACGTCCGCCGGTATGCGCTGTTGCCGGTTCAGAGCGCTTTCGGACTTTGCCCGCTGTAACGAAGTGAAGGCGGGTCAGTTTACCCACTAACGTAGCCAGTGGGCTAACATTAGCACCCGTACTGCCCGGCAACCGAGCCCGACAAAGTCGGGTGAGCTCACGAGGTACAACCAGTCAATCGACCAAAGGGAGTATATAAAGGGCTAACGAGTAATTGCGTATGACCGGGTGTTAGTGGCTGTGGCGTGTT
>CAZYDI010000091.1:0-11394 GCA_964646255.1 uncultured Bacteroidales bacterium | reverse complement strand
CATTGTTATCTAAATAAATAAAGGAATTAAGTTGACGCGTATGCCTGTAGGGGCGACATTATGGTAGAAACAAGTTTTTCATTCCATGTCAAGCACCGTAGGTGAGGCCTTATGGTTGGTCTGCAGGTCTTCCCTCCTTCGCCATAGGCTTCGGCGGGTGAAACTGGTCTCCCCTCCTTCGCTAAAGCTTCGGCGGGTGAAACAGGTCTACAGGTCTGGTTGTCTTCAGATCTTAAGACTTTGTAGACTTTGTAGACTTTGTAGACTTTGTAGACAGGTTTTCCAGACTTTGCAGACAATTCCCCGACTTTGAAGACTTTGAACAGCTATACCCAATAACCTTACCTTAATCCGGTAAAGTGCAGCGCTACGCTTAAACCAACTCCAAACTCCAGCAAGTTGCTGTTGCCGGCTCGTTTTACGTCCACAATCGGGCCTATGGGACTCTGATCATATCCATATTCATCAAAGGTATCCCTGTTCGATTTCCAGGCCAGGTAAAGACCCGGAGAAAAAGACACCGAAAAATCATGACTTAGGGTGCGAACAAAACCAAGTTTAAATTGCGTCATATAGGTTTCTCTGATTTTTCCGCGAAAGTCAGTAGGGAAGTATGTGTACCAAACAATTTCAGGCTGAAGCGAAAAGCGCGGGTTTACCTCTTCAAGATGTCCTACGCCCAGGCCAAATACCCATAGCTGTTCCTGAAGATAATTCATCCCTGCCGTATAAACGGTATAAAAGCGCTTGAGTCCGTGCCGGTAAGTGAAACCGATATGCTGATAGTCAGCAATGGATAAGGCGAATTCATTGTAATGACCTTTTTTGATAATGTTGATCAGTCCGATTGACAAGCCCTTGCTAATGGTGTCGGAGACGTTAATAAGTCCGATTTGCAACCCATCCAGTTCCCCGGTTTGGTTGTAAATTCCGGCTATCTGGATTCCTTTTTGCAGACTGCCATTTACATTAATAAGTCCGGCGATTGAATTTTCCGCCTTCGCTGAAATGTTCATTATGCCGCCCAGCTGAAGGCCTTCCGACTTAGAGGCCTGGCTGTAAATGCCGCCTACCTGCATGCCATCCACACTGTCTGCTATGCTGAAAATTCCGCCAACCTGCATACCTGAAACATTTCCCCCGGTTATGTTACCGATGCCGCCCACCTGGAATCCGGAAACATCACCCCGGTTTATGTTAACAAGACCGGCACATTCAAAGCCATCAACACCACCGGTATTTCCCGCAAGCAGGTTTAATGAAAAGTCATAGATAATGTTAACGCTGTTAAATCCGTGGCTTCCCAGTGGGTAAACGAACGAAACCTGTACAGGTGCATTGCGCTGCGGTGTTTGGGAATAAAGGGAAAGGCCCGTCAGTAACAACAGGGCAATCGTTGAATTGATTTTGGTTTTCATGATTATAAGGTATTCTTTTGATATAGAGACAATATCAAAACTGAATGGTTGCATCAAAAGAATAAAATGTCTGCCCTGTCATTACAAATTAGCGTCAAATCAATTGTGGCTTTTTGCAACAGCGCACGCTGGTCTTAACAGCTCCATCGGAGCGGCATTATGGCAGTGAAATGTAAACTGGCGGCCTTTTATTTAACCGATTTGCTGCTGTAGTTAATCTTCACCCCATAAGCCTCCACAACCCTGTCGAGCCCAAGCATTCCGCCAGGATTTTCTGCTCCGGAGATTTTTCCTGACAATATATCCTGGCAGATGGTAATCATATCCAACAGCCGCTGTTTTGTTTCAGGATTGTCTCCCCAGTAGTGTCCAGGGTAGAATGCTTTGATATTATACTTTTCCATTGCTTCAACGGCCTTCTGGCATGTGGCTTTCAGCCCGGAAAAGGTGGTAGAAAGCAGCAGGTTCCCCGATCCGAAGGAATCACCGCTGAAACCGTAGCCCGATTTTGTGTCAATAAAAGTAACAGAGCCCGGGGTATGTGCCGGGGTGAAAACAACCAGTATTTCGCGTCCGCCAAGGTCGATTTTTTCCCCATCGGTGAGGTATGATATTTTTCCCCTGTAATCAGGCATGAACATTGCGATTTGCACTGTGTCCGCCGGATTGATACAGACTTCCGGAAAAACGTTTATTGACGGTCCTGTATGGTCGGGATGAACATGGGTGGCTACCACCATAACCGGTTTGGCGGTAATAGAAGCGACAATTTTATCGAGATCCTTAATATTGGTGCCGGCATCGATGAGCAGTGCCTTATCAGTGCCTTCAACCAGGTACATACTTTCGTTGTACATGTCGTGGCCGGTGCCCACCCAGGTAACCGAATCAATCTGGTGGAAAACCACGTCGTCATTTCTGAACACCTCTTTTTGCCGCAGTGCATTAGGCAACTGAGCACTCAGGGATGCAGGCAGGATAGCAATGATGAGAAGGGCAGGCAATGCAAGGTTTGAATATTTCATGATAAATTACTTTGGGTAAAAATTCAAATATAATTCAATTTATGAAACCAACATCCCCGATCAATGCCCGGGGTCCTTTCAGCGTTGGAAATCCCGGCCCTGATTAACCCGCTTTTATTTCGTAATTTCTGCTTTTGGTTTTACTTCCCCAACAATACAGCATGTGAACCCTTTATTTTCAAATCGGATATAACATGCAAGCCTGCATCAATGGACAATTCTATTGATTTTTCAAAATCATCAATGGTTACATGTCCCCTGGGTTCCGCAAACAGCACCCTGGCCCCTGATTTAGAAATCAATGCTATGTTTTTAAAAAGTGCTGTTTTATCAGGTACTTCATGTACCATTGCGAAGAGCAGCGTAAAATCAATTTTTTCTGCAAGCATTTCAAAGTCGGCCGTACCTGTAATATGTAAAGGATGAATAGTATCCTGAAGTCCTGCTTTTGCTGCTTTTATATTCAGGGTATCAATCATCTTTTTCTGAATATCAACTGCGTATACATCACCTGATACCCCGGTAAGCCTTGCCATTGGTAGTGTAAAGAACCCCATGGCACAACCGTAATCCATCACTTTCATGCCGGGTTTAATATGGGGCTGAAGTATAGTTTCAGGATCATGAACCAGTTTTCGCAGCGGATGAGCAAGTACGAATCCCATCCACCATGGACAAATGTTTTGTTTGGGTTGCATCGTGTATAATTTATAATCAAATGAACACAGATTGTCCGGAATGGTGCAACCATATTCGATAAACAGCGCATGGTTTCGGCAGACAGCGGAATTCTGCCGGTAAAGTTAATTTTATCCAACCCTAAAAAATCAGGGATGGATAATCCAAAGATATTTTGCGATATAAAGGGAAGCCGGAATCAACTGAACAAATATTGTTTATATTTGAAACTTACCATGTTACAGCAACTCATGTTATTTTAAATGACAAAAACAATGGCTAATGCATAAAAAATCATACCCCAAAGGGATCTTTTGTGTAATGGTATATCTTATCATGGTATCATCGGCTGCAGCCCAGGTAATTTTCTCAGGTGAACCGTCTGATACGCTGAAATCATATCAAAAAGTAGATAAAATTGATCTTGGCTATTATACGGTTGATAGCAGGAATATTACCTCTTCCATTGCTGTTTTAAAGCCTGACAACTATTCCATTTTTACGACCGATGTAAACAGGCAATTGCAGGGTAAGGCTTCCGGAATTACTGTAATTGCCGACGGGGATCCTTCTTCTTTGGCCTCTGTAATGATCCGTGGGGGATTCACCCCATACTATGTGGTTGATGGAATACCGGTACATAATATTTCCGGAATAAATTACAGCGACATAGAATCCATTACCGTTATTAAGGATGGCGCCGCTGCTATTTTTGGTATGAAGGCTATGAATGGCGTTATTATTATCAATACCAAAAAGGGAAATGATGGCTTGCATGTATCATACAATATGTCAATGGGAATGCAAACCCCCGGAAAAGGAAACAGGGATAAACTTCTGAGTACGAAGGAACATGCCGAATTACAATGGCTCGTTTATAAAAATGATAAAATGGACGGAACTGTTGAAGGTGATTATGTAATACATCCTATTTATGGGTCCAGCACCAATCCTGAACCCCTCTTTCCTTCCTGGGCCGCAAATACGGACTGGTATGATGCCGTAACGCGTAAAGCAGCGATGATGCAACACAATTTGTCTATCTCAGGAGCAAATAAAAACGGAAAGATTTATGTTGGTTTCGGATATCTGAAACAAAACGGCATAGTAATTCACAATTATGCTCAACGGTATAATGTAAGAATGAATGCTGAGCTTAACCTTTTTAAAGGGCATTTGAAAATTGGGGAAAACTTCGGATATAACAGGCATTCCGACCTGAGGCTAAGCACAAGATATAGACCGTATCCACTGTTCTCTGAGATTCTCAGAATGCAACCCATTGTACCGGTTTATGTTAAAGAAGAAATCGTGGGAATGAGTCATACTTTTATGCCCGGTGAATATGGAGGTTCCGATATTTCATGGACTTTAGGTAATGGCTCCAACGTGGTTGCCCAGCAGATAAGAAATAAGGAAGACGAGTATGATTATCATTATTACACCGGCAACGTATATGTGGAAATTAATATACTTGACGGATTAAGTCTAAAATCATCTTACGGCCTTAATGCATATAAAGGAAACATCCTTGATTTTGATTTCAGAAGTTACGAAAACAGTTGGTCATTGGGTTCAATTTCACGTGCGTTTGAGGACGACACGAAGTCAAAAATAGCGACATGGTCCAATACGGTCAACTTCGACAAATCGTTTGGAAATCATAGTCTGCAGGCTTTGCTGGGTTATGAAGAATTGGAAGTTACACCTGAGGAATATGTTAATGCGGAATATAGAGGAGAGTTTGATAATAAGGAGGAATATCAGCAGAATGAACTAATCAGGACATTTTATGCGGATTTTAAATCCTCAGCTTTTCCGCAGAAATCTTTTTTTGGAAGCTTGAAATATGGCCTTTTACATCGGTATTATATTGGAGTAAGTGCCCGGCAAGATAAGGGCATAAGCGCAGCCTGGCAGAACACAATGTTATTATTGTACGGGTCCAAAAAAGAATGGTATCCCGCGATTATGGCAGCCTGGCATTTATCCAATGAGCCTTTCATGAAGAGCATATCCTGGATTGGTGAATGTAAAGTGCGGGGATCTTATGGTAAAACCGGGGATGTAAAAAATAACTTCCAGTACAGTGTTATTACGGATATTGGTTTTGATGCCGTGCTTTTCAAAAACAAAGTGGGTATAACAATGGATTGGTTCAGCAATCAGGCTAAGAACATTTTTATGCCAAGCAATATTGTTTTTCCAGAAGGAGTCAATGATTTTAATTCCGGGGAATATAAAATCTCCGGAACCGATCTTAACATCCGGTACCAAAACAGGTGGAACGACTTACGGCTGTCGGCCGGAATTGCATTCAGCAAATATAAGAGCCGTATTGAAAAGGTAAATGACTACAGTGATTATTATTGGGCTTTTCCGGCTTTAATGGGTTCACCTGTTGTAAAAAATCAGGTCGGACACTCCTTGTCTGCATTTAATGTTTACAAGGTAGAAGGATTGTTTCAGAGTGAGCAGGAGGCAAGTTTGGCTCCATCTCAGTATGGACGCATACCAGGAGGTTTAAGATATGCCAATGTTGTGGATGACGAATCGATCGATTATAGCGACAAGCTTTTTCTTGGTGATCCGAATCCGGATTTCACAGTAGGAATCAATGTTAATCTTGCCTGGAAAAATATTGACGCAAGCGCTTTCTTATACGCTTCTGCAGGTAATGATGTGTTTAACTTCACCAGGTATTTTACAGATTTCTGGTGGATCGAAATGGGACAAAAGAACAGGAAGCTCTTGCATGACAGCTGGACAGAGTCCAACAGAGATGCCAGCTTTCCGGTTGCTTCGCAACAAAATACTCCGGATGTCAGTGATTATTTCATTGAGGATGGATCATACCTGCGCATGAAGAGTCTTCAGATTGGCTATACGTTCTCACCTGAAGTACTTCGGAATGTTAAACTATCGGGTTTCAGGGTTTATCTGCAGTCAGTTAATTTATTTACCATTACAAATTATTCGGGGTTGGATCCTGAAACCGGCGGTCCTCGTGATGCTTTCGGAATTGATACAGGGAATTATCCGAATACCAGGCAGTTTATTTTTGGATTGCAGGTGGAAATCTGATCATATAAAAGATTTGTCCTTTAAGCGACGGCCTTCGTTTTATCTACCAACATCATTTTCATTACTTATATATGTTTTCCTTAACAGGGACAAAATGTTGGGTTGCCTATGCATGTTCAGGGATTACAAAAGGAATATTCAACATTTTCTTATGGGGGTTTTAAACCGGACACCCTGTTGGTTACTTTAAATAGCCAAAGATTTTATACTTTAGACATCTGATAATAACCGGATACCCAATGGAAATTTATCTCATCATAGCCATATTGATCCTGGCCCTTACCATTTTAATACTTCAGTTGTTTTTTGGTTCAGCCGGCATAAGGAAAGCTATAACCTCCAGGCTTGACCAAATGGATAAGAACGCCGATCATATCGAAGCCACCGTAAGGGATGAAGTTAAAGCCAACCGGCAGGAGCTTTCATCAAGTCTCACCGCTTTTCAGACTTCATTTCTTGATGTGCTGAACAACATTTCGAAAGTCCAGCTCGAACAGCTCAAAATTATCAACGATTCCAACAGGGAGGACCTTGCCAGGAGCCTGAAGGATTTTCAGACTTCCTTTGACAGGAATGTGGAAGCGTTCAACAATCTGCAGAAAGAGAAATTCAGTTCACTCGAAAACCGGCAGGCCGAATTAATTTCCGATACCGCCAAAAAGCTGGAGCAAATGCGTGAAACGGTTGACGAAAAACTCCAGAAAACGCTGAATGAACGCCTTGGTCAATCGTTCGAACTGGTCAGCAAACAGCTCGAAAGCGTTCAGAAAGGCCTTGGCGAAATGCAGAACCTGGCCCAGGATGTAGGCGGATTGAAAAAGGTGCTGAGCAATGTTAAAATGCGCGGAGGGCTTGGTGAAGTGCGGCTTGAAATGCTGCTCGAACAGGTGCTGGCACCGGAACAATATGCGGCCAATGTAAAAACGCGGCCAGGCTCATCTGAAGTGGTTGAATTTGCCATTAAGCTGCCCGGTAAAGATGACGATCAGGGCGTCGTTTACCTGCCCATTGACGCCAAATTTCCGCAGGATGCCTATCACCATCTTGTCGATGCCTATGAAACAGGTGACCCTGACATGATTGAGGCGGCAAATAAAGCCCTGGATGCGGTTATAAAAAAAATGGCACGCGATATTCAGGAAAAATACATCGATCCGCCCAACACTACCGACTTTGGCATTATGTTTCTGCCTTTTGAAGGATTGTATGCCGAAGTCATCAGGCGTACCAACCTTATGGAACAGCTGCAGCGTGATTGCCGCATCATGGTAACAGGACCCACAACCCTTGCTGCTATACTCAACAGCCTGCAAATGGGTTTTAAAACCCTCGCCATTCAAAAGCGCAGCGGAGAGGTATGGAAAGTGCTGGGGGCAATAAAAACGGAATTTGAAAAATTCGGCGGCATGCTTGAAAAAGCACAGAAAAATCTTCACACTGCGTCAAACCAGCTTGATGAACTTGTCGGCAAGCGGACAAAAGCAATACAACGAAGACTAAGGGATGTGGAATCGCTCCCGCAATCAGAGGCGGCAGCATTTCTTCCTGAGGCAAATGATACCGATGACGATTCCGAACCCGAAGAAGAATAACAGAAAACAGGAACAGGATGAAAAATATAAAACAGGATTTCCTTGATGCAAAAGATGTTCTTGAGCTATACATTGCAAACGATAATAATTTCGACTTAATCCGGCAGGCCGGTGAAATTATGGCTGAAGCATTAAAGGCCGGCCATAAAATCATCTCCTGTGGCAACGGCGGATCAATGAGCGATGCCATGCACTTTGCCGAAGAGCTGTCAGGCCAGTTCAGGGACCGACGAAAAGCCCTCGCGGCTATATCCATATCTGACCCGTCGCACATTACCTGTGCCGGAAATGACTTTGGATTTGAGCACATCTTCTCACGGTTTATCGAAGCAATGGGATTTGACGGGGATGTACTTTTGGCCATAAGCACCAGCGGTAACAGTGCCAACGTGGTTAATGCAGCCATTTCAGCAAAGGAAAAGGGAATGAAGGTGATAGGTCTTACCGGGAAAGAAGGCGGCCGGCTTTCTGCTTTAAGTGATGTTGAATTGCGTGCACCGTCAACAAGATATTCCGATCGTACCCAGGAAATTCACATCAAGATAATTCACGCGCTTATCCATTTTATCGAGATGCACATCTGAAAGCGATTCCAGGATATATTATAACGGTTGTTAAACACACCGGAAAATTTCTTCTTTGCATATCAGTATGCCATGCTGCATTTGTGTTTCAACATGTAAATGCACAACAGAACACGACGCTTTTTTTCATGCATTCAATTCCGGAGGCCAATTATGTCAATCCTGCCGTGCAAATTGATTGCGGAACATTTGTCGGGCTCCCCCTTATTTCGTCTTTGCACATGAACATTGCCAACAGTGGCTTTACTGCAGGGCAATTTGCCACACTATACACCGACAATACAATTGGCCGAAATTTCGATATGGAAACCAGCGGTATGCCTCGCCGGAACTACTTTGTATCAGAAATCCACGCGGTACTGCTTGCCGTTGGAATTAAACGAAATGAGTACTATTATACTTTCACGGTCACTGAAAAAGACAATGCCGTACTGGTTTACACACGCGACCTCACAGAATTCTCACTGCGTGGTGAAGGTGGTTTTATCGGCCGCAGTGTATCGCTGAATGGCACATCGGCCGTATTCAACCATGTTAGGGAATATTCCTTTGGCATTTCAAAGAGGTATTCTGATGCTTTTGTCCTTGGTGTCAAGATGAAGTTGCTTTTTGGCAAGTTCAATTTTACAACGGGCAGTAGTTCATTCGGTCTGTCGGTTGAAGAGGGTACCGATAACCTGAATTTTGATTTTGATGCCGGGTACAACAGTTCTTTACCCTGGGCTTTGGTTGAAGAAGCGCCAGGCCAGTACAGGTACCAGGAAGTATATGGTGCGCCAATGCTTCAGCATTTAATGAATATGCGCAATCCCGGGCTTGCTTTTGATGTTGGGTTTATTTACAAGGTTAATGCGGACTGGACTTTCTCTGGCAGTTTGCTCGACATCGGTACGATATGGTATCGCAGCAACCTTAGTAATTATTCGCTTGAGGGCAATCTTACCCATACCGGAACCTTTGGCGATGGCACCATTAGCGATAACCAGCTATGGCCGATATTTGATGAACTCAATGCCAATATGAACGAAACACTTACCTCCGACGCTTATTTTTATATGCTCGATCCGCGATTATACCTGGGGGCTACATACCACCTTAACAAAAAGTACAACATGAATATATTGCTGTACAACCGGTTGTTGCCGGGGAAAATTCAAACAGGCGCCGCTGTTTCCTTAACCACAAGGGCTGATAAGGCCTTTAAGCCTTCAGTAAGCTGGTCTTACATGAACAACAGTCCCCTCAACCTTGGCCTGGGATTTTCATACGGGAAAAAGCCATTGCAGTTGTATTTTGTATCCGATAACATCATTGGCTTTGTCTTTCCTTTCGGCACAAAAAATGTAAACCTGAGAATGGGAATAAACCTGCGGTTCGGGTGCAACCAGCATTTTGATGCGGATGCGGAGGGTTGCAGCTGGCTGCAAAAGGAAGCGGAAAGAAGGGGTAGAAAGGAAAAACTTAAATAATGTGATAATTTGATTATTTGATAATGTTTCTTTGTATATCTAATATCCAAACGATTAAAAATAGTCTTATTCAGTACAAACAATTATAAAACAAATCGTTATGGGTTTATTAATTTAATAAGTTTTTCAAAAAATCTTTGGAAATTTCCGTTATTTCTAATTATGAAGGCATTTCAAGTTTTAAAAATTGCAATTTTTATTGCTTCAGTTATTTTAAGTTGCAGGGAAGAAGACGAACCCTGTTCGATTAATCACAGAACAGAATTACAGCAAACATATGACAATCCTGTATGGCATCCTTCAGGAAATATTATCGGATTTAATCATACGCCCATTAAAGAAATCCATTATGATAAAGGATATGACTGTCCTGAACAGGCAGAATACTATTATGAAGACGACTCATCAGGATTTTGGCTAATCAATTCAGATGGAACGTATATGAGAATGGTTTTGCCTTTTACAGTTATATGTCCAGCCTGGAGTCCTGATGGCAAATATTTAGCCTTCTCATATCAGGCACAGATCTGCTTAATGCCCTTCAATGGGGAGGAATTTGATACATCTGCCATTGTTTTTTTAACAAACTCAGGACGAAATTTTTTCCCTTCATGGAGTCCGGATGGTGAGTGGATAGCTTTTGATTCTGATTTTGAAAGCCCCACTGGATCAAAATATATCTGGAAAATGAGAAAAGACGGCTCTCATAAAACAAGAATAGCTTATACTCCGACATTAGGCGAATCCAGAATGCCATTTTGGGGAAAGGACTTGACAATCTTGCACAGGCGATTTACAATGGACCGCAACGCTGATATTTTTAAAATGGATTCAAGTGGCAATAATGTCGTACAATTGACCAATAATGAAGATTATGAAAAGTATCCTATTTATTCTTTCAATTGTGACTATATATATTACTTAAAAGAATCATATCAAACTTCTGCAATTCAACTTTGGCGAATAAACAGTGATGGTACACAGCATAAACAAATAACACATGAAGGATGCTGGAGTTTTTCATTGTCTCCGGATGATGAAATTGTGTATTTAAATTTTGATGGACAAAGAATTGATGATACTAAAGGAACATTGTGGATTATAGATGCAATTGGAGAGAACAAAAGACAACTTACATATAATATTTTTGAAACCCGGTCATATAGGTAACCTAATTCGTAATATTATGAAATACTACACCTGGCTTACTAACACCCGTAATACCTGTCCCATTATTTGCTTAAGCAGCAGCAGTGGCAGCCATTTGTCAAAGACATTTTCCTCTGATATTTTCGTGGTTCAAAATTTCAAATCCTTTCAATATTTATAATTAAATCTTGCCATTTCCCGCTGAAAAAATGTAAATTTAATTGCTTAGATCTGCCTGTTATAAGAAAAATGGATATTGGAAAGAGAGATAGAAAATAGGGAAGCGTAGTGATTCAGGCACGTCCGACAGAATTACAGGCCTAAACATTATACTTTATGCTGATTAAAACCTACGGTGGCGCTGTGTATGGTGTAAACGCAGCCATTATAACCAT
>CAZYDI010000090.1:0-11431 GCA_964646255.1 uncultured Bacteroidales bacterium | reverse complement strand
AACATTCAAATATAGTCAATTGTTGTTATCATTATTATAGCGTAGTACTTTTGGGGCTGTAAGTAATTGATATAACGATGAAATATCAGAATTTGATATTTTTGGTTTGGGATAACTATTAGGGGGGAAGATTATCATTTGGATCAACTTCGTCATCTAATTCCAAACGGTCGAAAGGACTCCTTAACTTTTTCATGGTTAATGCTGTTAAATGCGTATAACGCTCTGTGGTTTTGAGATTGAAATGACCCAACAACTCCTGAACATAACGAATATCCATGCCATCTTCCAAACAATGCGTGGCAAAGCTGTGCCGTAACATATGCAAGTGAACTCTTCGCTTGATTCCTGCGCTCCTGGCTGCTCCTTTTAATACATTGGCCATGCTGCTGCAACTGTATTTATATCCCTTTTTATTTCCTTCAAATAAATAACGAACCGGACTCTCTTCTTTTAAATATTCCTTTAATAATGAAGATACCCTTGGCGATAAAACGGTAAGGCGGTCCTTTTCACCTTTTGATGCCCTTATAAACAACTGCCCGGTTTTTATATTTAAATCTTTCAACATTAAATTTTGGGCTTCATGACGGCGTAATCCAGCTGAATATATCAGGCTGATCAGCAATTTGTGCTTTTTGTTATCGATATGCCTGTAAATAGCCACTATTTCATCCCGGTCCAACACATCAGGCAAACGGTTACCCGTTCGTGGCCTTACCAGATAACTGTCGTCTATATTCCGATCATATAAGACTTTATAGAAAAACTTCAGGGAATTAATCATGCTGTTCTGTGAAGAACTACTCTTGTTCCTGTATAGTAAGAGAAATTCCTTTATATCTGCATTGCTGATCTCAACAGGATGCTTAAAATAGAAATGTTCCAGGAAAATCAGGAAATTACTCTGATAAATACGCCTGGTTTGTTCAGCTAAATCATTTGTTATAAAAGCATTCTTCAATTGTTCGGTATATATCTCCTTTATCTGATAATGCATCAGCACTTTATACACTCTTTTCCGGAGTTTTTCACGGTCCATCGGCTTTCCGTTGACTTCCAGCAAATACCTGGCCGGCTTCATATACTGAACATGCGCGTTCCATAAATTCTCAAAGTACTTATGTGAAACCTTATTCCCGCTTAACTTTATTTCAATTACCGGGTGTTTTAAATCATCTTTGGACAGGTTTACTATCTGCCCCGGAGTCAGGTTCACATGATAGGCCAAAAACAGAATGAGCTTATCATGCAATGAATGCACCCTTTGATTTATTGAAATAATTTCTGCAATATTTATATGCACCGGCATGGTAACCTTACTTAATTCAATTCCCAGGTTGAAGAACATCTTATCTCGTCCTGTTACTTTCTCATAGTAAAACTTTATGGCTGAAAGCATCTGTTTCTTTCTCGTAAAACCCAGGTCAACAGCTCTTTTCTTAATATAATCGTATATTTGATGGTATTGCCAATTATTAATATCGTCATTATCATTCCTTCTCAGAAAATCAGCAAAGAATTCACTGTATACATATTGCGTGGAAGCACTTAACCTTCGAAGCTTCATGGTATCGCAAAAAGCTTTGTAATAACCGGTCCATTTGCCAACATAATCAACCGGTCCCCTGTTTTTTGCTTCTCCACTGGTCCTTGCATCTGGTTCCCTGTTGAAGTTTACCTGAACCCCGGTTGGGAATAATTTGTATATGCCTGTTTCCATCTGATCCTCGTAAGGGATATGCCATGCATGCATTGTTTTGCTCCACCGTGCCCCAGGAATACTTTTTACTACCTCAACAATGTCATTGGAATACTCAAAGTCGAGTTTCAGGCGCATTTCATTACGATGAACCACCCGGCTAACATTTACCTTGATATCGGTTGAGCCCATGCTGGAAGTTTGGATTTGCTTATGTCTTCCTTTGGATTTTTTGCGTAGGATTCTTCCGCACTTCGTGCCCGTAAGTCACATTGCCGGGAACCACCAGAAGATAAGTTGCTGTTAATCTGCATGATTATGCATGATTGCTTTTACCGGGATTCCGAAGATGTTGTGACAGTCAGTTACGTTTCTGTATGTTTTTGATTATATCCTAAACAAATTTTCCTGTCTTAAATATAATCATTTGTTCTACAGATTGATCTAATTTTTTTATTAAGATGCAAAAAATTGTACTATTCCATAAAATTTTAGGGTCAACTTGTGATAGGAATGAATCTCCTGCCCGGCTGCAGTATGTTTTTTTTGCATAAATAACCAAGAATTTTGTGCAGAATGAAACATTTCATATCTTCGCACTCCAATTAAAGTTCTTCATTTTATTGCCCGGATGGCGGAATAGGTAGACGCGCTGGTCTCAAAAACCAGTGGGAGTTTTCCCTTGCCGGTTCGATTCCGGCTCCGGGTACTTTGTTGGTGGCAATATTTACTTCCTTTATGCCGGTCGCAGGAAAATCAGAAATTGCCCGGCTATTTACCAGGAAGCATCATACTGATAGTTGTTTAAATAGCCGGTTAACTCATCTATGGACGCTTTTATACTGGCATTGATATCATCGGCAAACTTCCTTACCATAACCGACCTTTCCCTGGTGCTCACATTGACTTCTTCCAGATCGGTTTTTGATCCTCCTTCAAACAAAACAAAGTCGGTATAATTGTACCTGAACCTTCCATCCCTGAATTCCAGCGTAAGTGTGAACCTTATCTTGTATGACCTGGCATTGTAATCCGACAGAAGGTATTGCTTTACCCGTATGCGGTTAAAAACAGCCTCATCCATCTCGATTCCCTTACTACCCAAAGAATGTGCATACTTTATCTCGCTTAGCCAGATATACGCGCCCTCAATAAGCTGACTGGCGGGTTTGGAAGAAATAAATACCACATCCTGCTTTACATACTTTTTTGCGCCGGGATCAATTTCAATTCCTTCATTTGATGCCGCCAGGCCAGCAGAAGTTGTCTCCTGGATTTGTGCAAACAAAACCAACGGTATCTGCAGAATAAAAGTGAATAAAATGGTTTTCATTGATATGGATTTATTGATCAATTGTTAAATGTAAAAAACTTTGGTCTACTATTTGTTTTAAAAATAAAAAAGGGATTAACGTATGCAAATCAATTTAGCGGTATTAACAGCGTGGCATATGCTAATTTTATTGACTGGCGGAGGCTTGAATAAAATATAAACACGTTATGAGCCATTAAATGGTTGGTATCTTTTTTGAAAAATTACTATGAAAAGAGGTGTTGTTTTTTTAACTTTTAAGGGCACTTTAACCATGCAAAAAGCAAATAGCAGTTTCTCAATCCCTTATCTGATGGGGTTAATAACTCCACGGGAATGTTAATAAAAACGACATAACACTTTTTGTCCTGGCTGGTTGTGTTATTAACTTGCACTACCATCTTAATTGTCACGGTAGCGTTTTTACCTATCAAATTTCCAACAATTTAAAGACACACTCATGCAGGCTGATGAATTAAAAACTAAGAATTTGACTTTAAATCTTACCGAAAGTACTGAACCCGTGAAAAAAGTAACAAACGCAAAGGAAACCACTTATTCCTACGAGGAAGCCTACCAAAGCACACTGGAATACTTTAGTGGTGATGAGCTGGCTGCTACCGTTTGGGTAAATAAGTACGCCTTAAAGGATTCTTTTGGTAAAATTTATGAGAAGAACCCGGAGCAGATGCATTGGAGAATTGCCAATGAAATTCACCGTATTGAGCAGAAATACCCGAATCCTATGCCTTTAATGGTGATCCATTCCCTGCTTAAAGACTTTAAATATATTGTTCCACAGGGAAGTCCTATGACCGGAATTGGCAACAACTACCAGATTGCTTCCTTATCTAATTGCTTTGTAATTGGCAATCCGGGAGTCTCTGATTCCTATGGGGGAATAATGAAAATCGACCAGGAACAGGTACAATTAATGAAACGCAGGGGCGGTGTCGGCCACGACCTTTCTCATATTCGTCCGAAAGGAACCCCTGTATTAAACAGCGCACTCACATCGACAGGCGTGGTACCGTTCATGGAAAGATATTCGAATTCCACACGCGAAGTCGCACAGGATGGTCGCCGTGGTGCACTTATGCTCAGCATCTCTATTAAACACCCCGACTCTGAGAAATTTATCGATGCCAAGCTCGAAAAAGGCAAAGTTACCGGGGCAAACATTTCGGTACGCATCAATGATGAATTTATGCAGGCTGTTGTGAATAATTCAACTTACACCCAGCAATACCCTGTTGATTCACCCGAACCTGTATTTAAAAAAGATATTGAAGCCCGCAAGCTATGGGAAAAGATTGTGCACAATGCATGGAAATCGGCCGAACCCGGAATTCTCTTCTGGGATACCATTACCAGGGAATCGGTACCCGATTGCTATGCAGATTTTGGGTACAGAACTGTTTCAACCAATCCCTGCGGCGAAATACCATTATGCCCTTATGATTCATGCAGGTTGCTTGCTATTAACCTGTACAGTTATGTTAAGGATGCCTTTACCCCAAGCGCTAAATTCGACTTCGACCTGTTTAAACAGCACGTTCATTACGCGCAGAGGATGATGGACGATATCATCGACCTTGAACTGGAGAAAGTTGATGCAATACTGGAAAAGGTTAACCGCGATCCTGAAGATGCAGAGCTTAAAAGGGTAGAAAGAAAGCTGTGGGAAAATATCCGCATTAAAGCTGAAGAAGGAAGACGTACGGGCATTGGTATCACTGCCGAAGGCGATATGCTGGCAGCTTTGGGTTTGCGTTATGGCAGTGACGATGCTATTGACTTTTCAGTAGAAGTTCAGAAAACCCTGGCTATTGAAGCTTACCGGTCATCCGTTGAAGTTGCCAAAGAACGAGGCCCTTTCACCATTTTCGACGCCCACCTTGAAAAAGACAATCCCTTTATTCAACGATTGAAAAATGAGGACGAACAATTGTACCGCGACATGGTAAAATATGGCCGCCGTAATATTGCGCTGCTTACCATAGCACCAACAGGTACAACAAGTCTTATGACCCAAACCACATCGGGCATTGAGCCGGTTTTCCTGCCTGTTTATAAACGCCGCAGAAAGGTTAATCCCAATGACGCCAATGTAAAAATTAGCTTTACGGATGAAGTGGGCGATAAATGGGAAGAGTTCAACGTTTTCCATCACAAGTTCATTACCTGGCTGGAGGTAAATGGGTACAATGTGGAAGAAGTGAAGGGATATTCCGATGAAAAGCTTCAGGAAATACTGGAAAAGTCGCCTTACTATAAAGCCACTTCAAATGATGTGGACTGGGTAAGCAAAGTTAAAATGCAGGGTGAAGTGCAAAAATGGGTGGATCATTCCATCAGTGTTACCATTAACCTGCCGTCGCATGTTAATGAAGAACTGGTTGGCGATCTTTACGTAACTGCATGGAAAAGCGGATGTAAAGGGGTTACCGTATACCGTGACGGCTCCCGTTCCGGGGTTTTACTCGGCACGAGCGAGAAAAAGGAAAAAGAAAGCGGTAAGGCAACCGATGAATCCGATGGCAGCAAGTATAAAAGGCCCAAAGTGCTTGATGCTGATATTATCCGCTTTAACAACAACGAAGAAAAGTGGATTGCCTTTATCGGTTTGAAGGACAACAGGCCGTATGAAATATTTACGGGCATTGTTGATGATGAAATGTTCCCCATTCCAAAATCCATTACCAAAGGCAAGATTATTAAAAACCGTGATGAGCACGGAAAATCACGGTACGATTTCCAGTATACGGATAAGTACGGGTATAACAACACCCTGGGTGGCTTGTCGCACATGTTTAACAAGGAATACTGGAACTATGCCAAGCTGTTTTCGAGTGTGCTCAGGCATGGTATGCCTATTGCCGATGTTGTTAACCTGGTTTCCTCGTTACAACTCGACAGTGCGACCATCAATACATGGAAAAATGGTGTAGAAAGGGCACTTAAGAAATATATTCCGAATGACACAAAGGCAAAGAAAGGAGTAATTTGCTCCGAGTGCGGTTCAGACAGCCTTATTTATCAGGAAGGTTGTCTGAAGTGTACCTCATGCGGATCATCCAAGTGCGGATGATTTGCGCCTGATGCTGTGAGAAATCCGGGATGATGTTGTCCCGGATTTTTTTGTTTTGTACGATTACCTGTGTGATTAATACAACCCGCAGGAAGCGTACTGTGCAGCGGCGGCAGAGGTCAAAAAAAAACTGTCAGAAGCCCCCGGGTATCTGACAGTTTTGCCTGCATAGACTATATGTCAATCTATTCCTCTTTTTCTTCGGCTTCGTATGCTTTCAGCAGTTCATCCTGTACGTTACCGGGAACCGGTTCATATTCCGAGAACTTCATGGAATACATGGCCCGTCCGCCGGTTAACGAACTTAATGCCGTTGAGTACTTGCTCATTTCGGCCAGTGGAACTTTTGCAGTGATCTTCTGGAAACCCATTTCGGATGACATCCCCTGTACAATGGCGCGGCGGCCCTGTAAGTCGCTCATTACATCACCCATACGATCGCCGGGGACAAGTACGTCAACCATATAAACAGGTTCAAGAATTTTAGGCGCCGCTTTCTTGAAAGCCATGCTAAAGGCATTACGTCCGGCCAGCTTAAAGGAGATTTCGTTTGAATCTACCGGGTGCATTTTACCATCGTATACATAAACCCTGATATCACGGGCATACGAGCCGGTAAGCGGTCCGGTTTCTATCTTTTCCATTATGCCTTTCAGAATGGCAGGCATAAAACGTGCATCGATGGATCCACCAACAATACAATTATAGTATACCAGCTTCCCGCCCCAAGCCAAAGGAATCTCTTCCTTATCACGGATGGACATTTTCTGGTCCTTGCCATCAATTTTAAATACTTCGGTATCGGCAGTACCTTCGCGGTGTGGTTCAATCACCATGTGCACTTCACCAAACTGACCTGCTCCGCCGGATTGCTTTTTGTGCCGGTAATCAGCCTGTGCAAATTTGGTAATGGTTTCACGGTAAGGAATTTTTGGCGCCTGAAACTCAGTTCCAATCTTAAATATATTATCGAGATGCCACTTCAGTATATTCAGGTGGTATTCTCCCTGGCCCGACAGGATGATTTGTTTCAGTTCTTTTGAATACTCAATCTGAATGGTGGGATCCTCAAAATTCATCCTTTGCAATGCTTCGCCAAGTTTTTCTTCATCACCCTCACTCAGGGTTTTAATGGCGGTGCGGTATTTCGGTTCAGGGAATTCAATGGCTTTAAACTTTAAACTGGTATCGGTTGAAAGTGTCTGATTCGTTTTGGTGGCTTTTAGCTTGACTGTGGCACCTAAATCGCCGGCTATCATGTTGGGCACTTTTGTACGGTTTTTTCCGGCAACGGCAAACAACTGCGCAATCCTTTCCTTGTTCTGGGTAGCGTTGTTTGTAAGGTCCATGCCTTCCTTAACCTCCCCGGCCATTACTTTAAAGTAGTTTATTTCACCAATGTGGGTTTCAACAGCCGATTTATAAACGAACAACGTTGCAGGACCGGCCGGATCGCATTTCACTTCCTTTGTACCGGCCATGGGAGCAGGAATATCTGCCGGACCGGGGGCTACCTGGGAAATAAATTCAAGAAGCCTTCCGACACCAATATTTCTTTTAGCCGAAACACAGAATACCGGAAAAAGTCCGCGCTGCAGAATACCTGCCTTGAGTCCTTTCTGCAATTCATCGGGTGACAAGGTATCGTTTGCAAAAAACTGCTCCATTAATGCTTCATCACTTTCGGCAGCCCGTTCTACCAATGCAGCATGCAATTCATCAGCCTGGTCTTTCTGATCGGCAGGTATATCCAAAACCTGTGGTTTGCCACCGTCTTTCGGATACTTATAGAGTTTCATGGTAAGCACATCGATGATGGAATCGAAGTTCGCACCCGTTTGTACAGGATACTGAGCAATCACCGCGTGTGCACCAAACCTTTCCTTTATTGTTTCAACCGTTTTATCCCAATTTGCCTTTTCATGATCGAGCTGATTGACAACGAAAAACATCGGTTTATTGGCGTTGGCCAGATACCTGCCGTGAATTTCAGCGCCCACTTCAATACCGTTCTGGGCATTAACTACCATTAATGCGGAATCGGTTACCACAAGGGAGGAAACGATACCGTTTACAAAATCATCAAGTCCGGGTACATCAATAAGGTTAATCTTGTGATCGTTGTACAGGGTATACAATAAAGATGAAAATACTGAACTTGTGTTGCTTTGTTCAATTTCTTTAAAATCAGATACGGTATTCTTACTTTCCACATCGCCACGGCGCTCAACAACGCCGCCTTCAAACAACATGGCTTCGGATAACGTAGTTTTTCCCGATCCTGAATTACCAACAATAACCAGGTTTTTAATTTGACCAGTAGAGAATGTCTTCATTTCTTAATTAATTAGCAATTAATACCTTATTGAATACCTCGCGGAGAGAGAATTGCAAAAATAACAAAATTTTGCTAAGTACCAACTAGAATAAGGGATTTACTGGCTATACACAATGCCCTGAAATTTAGGATATTAATTGCGGCAATGAGATTACATTACATCTTCCATTCCTCCGCCTTCTGATCCGCCATTCGCGTCGCGCCTCGACGCTGACTTGTAGTTGTTAAGCCTGTACGACACATTCAGGGTTACAACCGGCGATTCTCTTTTGAACCTGTTGTAGGTGTAAAACGACTCCCCGCTTGAGGTAAAGGCAAACTTTCCGGTTGAAAAGACATCCCTTGCATTGAGCGAAATACTCAATTTTTTTTGCAAAAGATCTTTGCGGACGGCCAGGTTGGTTACAAAAAAGCCATCGCGCTCTCCCTGGAGGGATGTTGCCGGTCCGTTGTATATTCCATTAACCTGCAACCGAATATCGCCCTTAAGGCTAAACATGGTATTAAAATTGGTCTGCCAACTGTTGGATACAGTGGTGATTTTTTCTCCGTCTGCTTCACCTTCAAGTGTGTACCGAAAAACATTTCCTGTTACACTCAATTGCCACCATTTGGTTAAATCGAGGTTTGCCATGAGTTCAATTCCCAGTGCACGATCCTTATCGGCATTGGTTACCGTAAATGCAAAAACCTGTTTTCCATAAAGGGTATCCAGGGTGTTTATGCGGGTGATTTTATCGTATGTTGCCCTATAGTAAGTCTCGAGTGATATTGTGCCCTGCTCAAAGGTATACTGGTAATTCAATTCAAATGCATTGGTGAATTCAGGCTTTAAAGCAGGGTTACCATAAAATATATTGTTTGCACCACGAAAATCGATAAATGGATTAAGATCGTTTTCTCTTGGCCGTTGAATTCTTCTTGAGTAATTAAACTGCACCTGGTGTGCATCGGACAACTTTCTGGTTAAGAATACCGACGGGAATAAATGCACCTTCTCATAGGTGTAGGAAGTTGAACTGGTAAGCTGATCGAGGGTACGGTTTTCATACTCTGCCCGTACACCTGCCTGATAATTGAACTTGCCGAGCGGACCCGAAATGATGGCATATGCTGACTGTAGTGCGTCAAGGAACTCTATTGAATTGGTGATGGTATCATTCCGTATCCATTCAGCACCAAAAGGCTGGTATTCTTCGAATATATAGTCGGCTTTATCATAGTCCCAGCGTGATTGCAGTCCGGTTTCGAGCTTAAACGGTCCAACAGGCCTTGTATAATCAAGCTCCAACCTCAATTCTTTTTCGGGGTGCTCAACTCTGGATCGTGACAATAGCGGATCGGCGCTGTTGGGCTCAAACTCTGCGTTGGTAAAAATCTGAAATTCCTCCTCTTTCTCCAGCTCATATTGACCTGAATAATATACCGATGCATCAAGTTTGTGATCATGGCCGAAATTTCTCTGGAAATCGACATTCAAATTGAAAAATTTATCATCGTCGGTACCAACATTGCCGTCCCTGTAAAAAGAATCTATAGTTGATGGCGCTGTGTAGAAGTGGTTATTGCCCGAAAAATCGCGCACGAAATTCCTGCTCCCGATCCTGGTTGACAATGATAATGTGGACTGTTCATTAAGGGCAAAATCCAATCCCGATTTCAAGCCCATCGACTTGCGTTCCATATCGCCCCTTATATCCGTAACCAGAAAAGTTGTACTTTCATCGGCATACGTCCGGCGTTCGCCAACACCATTCACATAAAACTGCTGGCTTGAAAAATCGGCGCCAACAAAGTAATTAATTTTATTGCGCTTTATGTTGAACAGAAAATCACCGGTATATTTGTTTCCTGTGCCCGCCGATAAATTAACAATTCCACTGATGCCTGAATTTTTCTGCTTTTTCATTATCACGTTTATTATGCCCGCATTGCCATCGGGATCATATTTTGCAGACGGATTGGTGATAATTTCCAGGTTTTGCACCGCGCTTGCGGGAATTTGCTGAAGTCCTTCACTGCCCTGTACCGGACTGGGTTTACCATCGATGAGTAATTGAAAGTTACCGCTACCGCGAAGGCTTACATTGCCTTCGACATCAACCTGGACAGATGGTGTATTCTCCAGTACGTTAACCAGCGAACCTCCTGAACCGGTAAGATCCTGGGCAACATTGATCACCTTTTTATCCACTTTGTATTCAACCCGGTTTCGCTGAGCTACTATCTGCACTTCCTCTATATTGGTTACATCGGGGCTTAACGGCAAAATCCCCAGGTTGGCGCTGCGACTCTGTGCAGACAGGGAAAAAGGCGCATGCTTTTTATTGTAACCAAGAAAGCCGGCCTCTGCATAATAATCGCCTTCAGGTATATCGCGTACCATGAATGAGCCATCCTGGCTGGTTACCACTCCGTTTACCAGTGAGGAATCCTCAACACGGTAAATTCCAACGGTTGCATATTCAATTGCACTTTGGGTTGTTGCATCGTGAATAATCCCATGCACGCTTCCGGGTGACAATGACACAGCATCCTCATCGGGCCTGGCCGGCTGTGCATGTAACATAAGACCGTTTAAAACAAAAATCGACAGTAAAAGTATTCTTTTCATTTTTCTGGTTTTTAGCAAGTATATTGCAGTGATGGGAGGGTAACAGCGGTATGGCAGCTTTGACTGTTAATGAAATGGTAAAATCGACAAAATCAATGGTTTTAAGGATGAATGTGTGAACGCGGCTGATGGTCTGATGGTCTGATGGTCTGATGGTCTTCTGGTCTGCTGGTCTACTAAGTCTGCTGGTCGAGGAATTGTCTGGAAAGTCGAGAAAGTGTCTTCAAAGTCTACAAAGTCTACAAAGTCTTCAAAGTCGGGGAATTGTCTGCAAAGTCTTAAGACCTGGAGACAATCAGACCTGTAGACCTTTAGACCTGAAGACCTGCAGACCAACCATAAGGCCTCACCTACGGTGCTTGACATGGAATGAA
>CAZYDI010000089.1:0-11592 GCA_964646255.1 uncultured Bacteroidales bacterium | reverse complement strand
TTATGGAAATGGCCATATAAAAAATGCCCGCCTTCGCTTGAAAAGCTTCGGCGGGCGAAGTCGGGGCGAGAAGACTCGAACTTCCGACCCCTTGCACCCCATGCAAGTACGCTAGCCAACTGCGCCACGCCCCGATTATGGATGTTGATGCTAATTTGCCGATTTATTGATTGTCTTACACGCTCCTGTATACCGCGTGGCTTACCAATACCTCCCGCAAACAACAAATATTTCAGGGCGCAAATATAGCGCTTCTTTTGAAAAATACAATACAATCCCTCAGCCAATTCCAAAACCATAATTGGTTGAATAAGTTAACATATTGATCAACCTAATAATCCACTTTGTCACAATTTGAATCAAACCAAGCTTCTTCTTCCGTATATTGTTTGCTTTAACATCGCATGCGAATATCAATAATAGCTAACGGATTTCAGCAGGGTTATACTTACGACATGATCAATGGACTTGCCGGAACCAACAAACCTGTTCAATTTGAACTGATTGGATCTGCTATCTATGATCCGGATATGTTCGACAACAGGGTAAGGTTTCTAAACCTGGCCGGGCATCCGGATAGCCATTCATTTACTGAAAAAATCCTGAGGAATCTTCGCTATTATGCCAGGTTGATAAAATATGTCTGCAAAGCGAAGCCTGATCTTTTGCATTTCATCTGGCTTAATCTTACACTGATTGATGGAATAATTCTTCCCCTGTTCTTTAAAATATGCGGAATAAAAATCTGCTACACCGCCCATGATGTGCTTCCTCATTCAAGAGACCATTGGCTGAACCGGTTCCTGTTTTATTTCATCTACCACATTCCTCATCACTTGTTTGTACATACAGAATTCATAAAATCAAGGATTGTTAATGAATTTGGCATAGAAACGGAAAAAATCACCATTATCAAACATGGCGTTTATGCTGTAGAGGATGATCCGGAACTCGATAAGCACAATGCACGGAATCAATTGGGAATAGGACAGGAGGAGTTTGTACTGTTGTTCTTTGGAATTATTACCCGCTATAAAGGATTAAATATATTGCTGGAAGCATTATCAAAAGTTAATGGCAATATTACCAACCCTCATTTGATGATTGCAGGCAGAATAAACGAACAGTATAAACCTGAATTTCAAGCTTTGCTGGATTCGCATAAAAATTTGAAGATTACAGCAAAAAACGGGTTTATAGAGGACTCCAAACTTCAATTGTATTTTAAATCGGCCGATGTTACCGTTTTACCATACCTTGAGGCTAGCCAGAGCGGAGTTCTCTTTCTTTCCTATTCATATGGAATTCCTGTAATTGCACCGGATATGGGTGGTTTTTCCACCGATGTAATCGAAGGTAAAACAGGTTACTTATTTAAACCCGGCAATACTGACAGCTTATTTCAGACACTGCTGAAGTTTCATCAGGAAATGAATTATAATACCCGGGAACTCAAAAATGATATTAAACGATTTTCAGCTGAAAACTATTCCTGGACGGCAACGGGAAATGTGCTGTGTGAAACTTATTCCGGTTTAAAAAAATTGCAGACATCCAATATCTCATAAACAATACACCATATGTGTAATTTCACAATATCCATTGTTATTCCGTCCTACAATTCTTACAGGACAATACCAGCCACCATCGAAAACCTGCTAAAGCAGGATAATTTTTGCATGGTGGAGGAAATCATCGTGGTTGATTCCTCTGATGATCATTTAACAAATGAGTATCTCCATTCTTTAAACCATGACAAAATTCAAATCATTACCTCAGGTATCAGGGTAATGCCATCGGTTCAGAGAAACATAGGAGCTAAGGAAGCTAAAGGTGATTTATTGGTTTTTATCGATTCTGATGCTTATCCTGCACCCAGGTGGCTCAGTAAAATTTCTTGCGCCTATGCACAGGGTTGGCTGATAGGAGGAGGAGGATACCTTATTCCTGATTTTCAGAAGGACAATAAAATAGCCCTGTCACAATACTATTTCGAGTTTGGTGAATTCTTACCTTTTGGCGAAGAACGTATCAGGCCTATCGTTCCATCATGCAATTTATTCTGCGACCGGAAATTCTTTCTTAAAATAGGAGGCTTTCCCGAAATAAGGGCGGCAGAAGACAGCTTGTTCTGCCTGACTGCCAGCAAACAAGCCAAATTGATTTTTATACCCGGTGCATGTATATACCATATCTTCAGGGAAAATCTTGATGATGCGCTCAGGAACCTCTATCTAATTGGCAAACATGGATATATTTTCCATAAAAACTATTATGATCGTCTTTCATTGCGTAAGCCTGCCTTTTATGGCCTTCTTCCGTTGCTGGCGATATATAAATTTCTTTTGCGGCTGTCATTGATTTTTAGAATTCACCGGTCGCATTACAAATCCTTCATTAAATCATTCAGGTATTTCTTTAAAGCCAATAATGCGTGGTTTAAAGGCTTTATCGCCGGCAGCAAAGCTCCGGCCGATAACGTTATCATAAAACGGAAGAATGATATTGCTTCGCTTGCAATTGAAGAAATAATAACATCACCTGAATTGCAAAACGAAGCACTGAACCTAAGCGCCTACAAAGGTTAACGCTTTACCCGATTTGCCTGCCCTTCCGGTCCGGCCTATCCTGTGAATATAGCTTTCCATGCAGGGCGGTTGCTGATAGTTAATGACATGTGAAACATTCGCTATATCCAGCCCCCTTGATGCAACATCGGTTGCCACCAATACCCTGATCTTTTTGGTCTTAAATGCCTGTAGTGCATTGATACGGTAATGCTGCGATTTATCACCGTGTATTTCATCGGCAGTAATACCAGCCTTACGAAGATCTTTGCATATTTTTGTTACCCAACGTTTCGTATCTGCAAAAATCAGCACTTTCTCAAATTCAGGATCATTGATCATCGTGAGCAACATCTGCATTTTATTCTGCCCTTCATTCACCCTGATTACCTGCTGGTCGATATTGTCAATGGCTATATCGCCACGTTTTAATCGCACCTCCACCGGATTGTTCATGACCCTGGATAATATTGCCTGTTGATTTTTATCCTCGGTAGCCGAAAAGAGAATGGTTTGGTTTTTGTTCAGCATGCCTTCAGCGAGGGACAAAATGTCGGCAGAAAAGCCCATATCAAGCAACCGGTCGAACTCATCCAGCACTAATGTGGAAAATGATTTTAGCTGAATTGCTCCCTGCCTTACCATATCGCAGATTCTTCCGGGAGTACCTATGATTATATGCTGCTTGCGGCGGAGCTTTGCCAGATCCTTACCAACACTTGTACCACCAATAAAGCATTCACTGAACAAATGAAGACCATTGGCGATGCTTTTAAATTCCTGTTGAATCTGAACAGCCAATTCACGTGTAGGCGTAACAATCAGAACCTGGTTATTTGCATTTTCCCCCATCAGGTTATGGATAAGGGGTATAAGAAATGCGCCTGTCTTTCCTGTCCCGGTATGGGCTAACCCCAAAATATCCCTGCCTGCCAATATGGCTTCCAGTGTCTTATCCTGAATTTCTGTTGGAACATCATATCCTTTTCTAAGTAGGTTCCGGATAATTGATTCATTTACGGGTAAATCCTTAATGCTGCGGGAGGCGATGTAACTGGTTTCTTCGGGTGCTTTCCCTTTTTTTACGAAAAGCTCGGGGTTGAGTAATTTTTTCTGAAATCTGCTTTTGGATGGGCTGTTTTTACTGTTTCGGGGTGTTCTGAATTGCTTGCGCGTGTTCTTTTTAATAATTTTCATTTACAATAATTTGGTTAATCAAAGAAGAAATAACATTAACCAAATTATGAATAACCAGGAGTAATGTGTTTTTCTTATAAAATCAGCAATATGCATTGCTGAGAATTTTGCAAAGGTAATTATTTCCTTCAAATAACAGTTGTTTTGCATAACTTTATTAAAAAAGCCAACTGCCATTACACGTCGAAATACGGTGCATCAGGGGTACCCTGATGATGTGCATCCAGCCCTGAACGGTATTTTGACAATCATGAAAGAAATTTAGTTTTTTTTTGCGGCCATATAACTCAAATAAGAGGTATAAATTATTTTATTACTTTCGACATTCATGGCTGCATTATAAATAGCCTTAAAAGATTCAAGGAATCCAATGAACATAACCAAAACATGATATAAAACCAAAATACCATGAAGAATCTACTTTTTCTTTTATCGATTTTCCTGCTCTCCTTTTCCTGCGAACCAAAATCCATGGACCGTGTAATGGTTCAGGGCGGACTACTGCAGGGAACAATGGAAAACGACCTGACTGTTTTTAAGGGTGTTCCTTTTGCTGCTCCGCCAGTTGGTGAACTTCGCTGGAAAGCACCACAACCCGTTAAAAACTGGGAAGGGGTAAAGCAGGCCACAGCTTATGCACCATCACCTTATCAATATGGAAATCCTCCCTCAGGCAAAAGTGAAGATTGTTTATACCTGAATATTTGTACTCCTGCAAAGTCGCCCAAAGAAAAATTACCTGTAATGGTGTGGATTTATGGTGGCGGATTCAGCTTTGGAACAACCGCTGATCTCGTTAGCAGTGGTGAGAAACTGGCAAAAAAAGGAGTTGTTGTCGTAAGTATTGCTTACCGGGTTGGACAATTGGGTTTTCTTGCTCATCCCGAACTGAGCGCCGAAAATCCCAATAAAGTATCCGGAAACTATGGCTTGCTCGATCAAATTGCCGGCCTCACCTGGGTAAAGAATAATATTGCTTTCTTTGGCGGCGATCCTGATAAAGTGACGATTTTCGGTGAATCGGCAGGAGGAATTTCCGTGAGTATGTTGTGCGCATCACCCCTGGCAAAGGGATTATTTCACAGGGCAATTTCACAAAGCGGTGGTTCATTCGGTCCTACCCGTCCGACAACCTATCCTGGTGAGAACATGAAAACCCTTTATCAGGCCGAAATAAACGGGGAAAAATATGTCAGGGATGCCGGTGTCAGAACAATTGCTGAATTGCGGAAACTAAGTGCCGACAGCATACCGATGGGAATGGGTATGGGCGGTGCCTGGCCAATTATCGACGGATATGTATTGCCCGATGACCAGCTTGATTTATATGAAGCCGGAAAATATAACGACGTACCTGTATTGATAGGTTACAATTCCGATGAAGGAGCAAGCTTTACCCGTGAAAAAACACCTGCAGAATACATTGCCAATGTTAAAACACGGTATGGGAAATTCGCCGATACCTTGTTACAATATTATAAAGCAGGGGAAAACACGGTACCAAAAACTGCACGGGATCTAAGCCGTGATGCTGCTTTTGGATGGCATACCTGGATATGGGCCAGCTTGCAATCAAAAACAGGTAAATCAAAGGTGTATCTTTACTATTTCGATCAGCATCCGGAATACCCGAAGGACTCGCCAATGTATGGATATGGTTCCCCTCACGGGCAGGATGTGGCCTATGCATTTATGACCCTTGATACCACTAAACCCAACGTTACTCCATCGGATATTGCGCTTTCACAAACCATGGGCACATACTGGACAAATTTTGCCAAAACAGGAGATCCGAATGGAGAAGGTGTGCCTGAATGGCCTGCATTTAGCGAACAGAATCCACAAGCCATGTACCTCGATGCTGACCCTGATTCCGGGCCGGTACCCGATGAAAACTCACTTAAAGTGCTGGATGCCTATTTCAAATGGAGGTTCACTGAAGAAGGATCCTCATGGGCGGAGTAATTATTGTTTCATATATTTTATCATTGATGAAGAAATTTGCTGCAATCTTGTTCACACTGGCAATTGCCGGTTCAATGTGTGCCCAGACACTTAAAACACGCATTATTGAAGATGGAGGAACAGGAGCCTGCAAGGCTATCGGCATGGACGATTATAACCGGATTAACCATGTGCCTGTCTTTGTTGCCAATATGGATGTGGGACATGGCGGCACATACATGCAACCGCATGGTGGTGAATTCGCCGTTGTTGCAACTGCCTGGTATAAATGGTTGTTAAAAGGCGATGATGAAGCCGGCAGTCTGTTTACAGGCGATCCATGCGGATTGTCAACATCCGGAGTGTGGACAGTGGCAAAAAAGAACCTGCCATAAAAGCAAATTTATTTTCTGAAAGTATGGTTGCGTTTTGAAATATTGAATGTCATGAAAAGGGTTGTTTTCATCATTTTTGGCCTGCACATATTGGCATATATATATGCGCAAAACAACTACTTCATTGATATTCGCATGCCTGAAAAGGAAATAGTCAAAGGTCATCTTGACCTTGGCGGCAAGAATCCGGCCGGGGATGAATTATCGGTAAACAGTTACTATATCGAAAAAAATGGCAAGGCCTTTATTCCTATTATCGGAGAGTTTCACTTTTGCCGGTTCAATTCAGATTATTGGGAAGAGGAAATAAAAAAAATAAAAGCAGGAGGTGTTAACACCATCGCAACCTATGTATTCTGGAATATACATGAACGTGAAGAAGGTGTTTTTGACTGGACGGGCGACCTGAACCTCAGAAAATTCGTAGAATTAATTGATAAACATCATCTTTACGCAATAGTGCGCATCGGGCCGTTTTGCCATGGTGAAATCCGTAACGGAGGCTTACCTGATTGGCTGTATGGAAGACCGTTTGAAGTAAGGAGCAATGATACGGCATACCTGCAATATGTTGAAAAACTATACAACGAAATAGCTAAACAAATAAGCGGACTTTTATTCAAAGACGGAGGTCCCGTTATAGGTGTGCAACTTGAAAATGAATACCAGCATTCAGCTGCACCATGGGAATTTAGTTACCCCGGAAGCCTTAAGGAATATACCGTTGCTGATTGGGATGCTGCTTTCGCTCATGAGCAAATTTCGGTCACCGGCAGCAAAAATCCCCGATCGGAATATGGTAAAAAGCATATGAACAATCTTAAAAACATTGCCGGAAAAGTTGGTATTGATGTGCCTGTTTATACTGCCACCGGATGGGGTAATGCAACCATAATTGAAAACGGCAGCCTGCCGGTTACCGCAGGTTATGCTTATCCTTTCTGGGAAGATCCTCATCCATCATCATTTTACTTGTTTAAGGACATCCATAAAAATCCTGATTATAGTCCGGTTAGCTATAATGCTGAATTGTATCCTTCTATTGCAGGTGAAATTGGACCGGGCATACAACCAAAGTATTCACGCCGGCCTTTTGTTGAATATGAAAGTGTAAGCCCTTTAATGGTACGCACTATAGGAAGCGGAGCAAATGGCATAGGATATTACATGTACCATGGGGGATCGACACCACAATTTAACGGAAAGTTTTATAATGAAGAAATCAACGGTTTACCAAGGGTTAATTATGATTTTCAGGCTCCGCTTGGCCAGTATGGACAGGTTCGTTATCATTATAAACACCTCCGCCTGCTGCACATGTTTCTGGAGGCATATGGTGACCAGTTGGCACCTATGAAAACGGTTTTACCTGAAACAAACCCGTCCATTACTCCTGAAGACACAAAAACATTGCGATATGCGGTGCGATCGTATGGCAATTCGGGATTCCTTTTCATCATAAACTTCCAGGATCATATGGAAATTCAGGATATTAATGATGTATCCATTAAGGTTGAAGCCGCGGGCGGGCAGATAAGGTTCCCGGCAAATGGCACTATGAACATACTTAAGGCTACCAGTGCCATTTTACCATTTAACCTCAAACTGGGAAATGCCCTGGTAAAATCGGCCACCGTCCAACCAATGACGGTTTTGGTTGATGAAGATGCAGTTTATTATATATTCAGCTCAATAAACGGGATTAAGCCGGAACTGAACTTTACTGAAGAAACCAGGATATCAGGCTTAAAGAATGCAGTTGTTGTTTCAAAAAATGGCATTAAAACAATAACCGGAAAGGAGGATGAACCTTTTGCCTTTAGTGCCAACAGTGAAATGTTTTTGGTACTGCCGCAAAGCATGGCCATTAATGCAATAAAAACCGGAGGGCACCTTGTATTTTCACAGGAGCTTGTTTTAGCCGACTCAGCAAGCTTAAGACTGATCAGTAAGCAGATAAACAATGAGGTACATATCTTTCCCGCAAGAGAAATGCACATTAAGGGTCAACGGGCGCTGGCAACAAAAATAAAACCCCTGTTTGATGGTTTTGCCTCTTACGCAATCAATGTTCAGGAATTGAAACCCGATGTATCTGTTGAAAAAATATCAGCGAAAAAATACACGCTTTGCCTTAGTTCGGACATAGGAGAACTGAACGATGTATATGTTAACATAGATTATACCGGCGACAGGGCACTGGCCTTTATCAACGGCATATTGATTACCGATCATTTCTACCAGGGACGGATATGGGAAATAAGCCTCAGGCAAAACATTCAAACGCTAAAGGACAATAAGATGGTGTTTATCTTTCATCCAATGCATGAAACATATCTATATGTAAAGAATTTAAAATTGTTACCGGAATTTACGGATGGAGGGTATTTGCGTGTTGAAGGAATGGAAATAATTCCGGAGTATAAAGTCGATTTAGCCTGGTAAATACCTCCTGACAAAAATCTTGCCTGCAGGCAGTAAAGAGAATCAGTGGTTCGCCACCGCCATTTCAAGGTCGCTGATTGAAGGCTCTATTAATGCCTGACCATCAATTACCACGGTAGGGTGATTTAAATAGCCACCGGTTATCCACCTCAGCTTGCCTTCAGAATCTTCATTCTTTTCAAGGTCAAGATAAGTATATTGAATTCCCTTGCGGTCGAAAAATCTCCTCACCATTTGCGTTTTTGCACACCACGACATGCCGTATATATCCACCTGCATTGGATGTGATGCCGGGCTTCCCTGCGATTTCATTTCATCAAACATGATCATCCTCCTGTTTATACCGTAACGAGTGATTTTACTTCATCTATCCTGGCAAACAATTCATAAATATCAGGAATATGATGAATGTAGGGAGACACATAACTATAACGAATTGTTCCGTTTTTATCCACTATATATAACGCTCTTTCACTGAATCCGTCAACATCGCGATATACCTTGTACTTCCTGGTGACTTCTCCCTTCGGATTAAAGTCAGCCAGCAGCGGAAAGTGGATATTTCTTACCGCAGCCCAGGCAAAATGACTGTAAATACTATCCACAGAGATACCGATTACTTTCACCTGCCTTTTTTCAAATTCTGCCATTTCGGATTGGTATAAATCGAGTTGCGCGCTGCATCCCGGGCTCCAATCAAGTGGATAGAATACCAAAAGGACTGTTGATCCGCGATAATCGGAGAGTTTTACTTTCTTATTGTTTATATCGCTTAGTTCAAAATCAGGGGCCTGGGTTCCTACAGGTAATGGATCTGAAACTGCCTTACCTTCCATTTTTGGCGCTCTATGGTGAATATTGGCTATGTCGGTTTCATTTCTGCCATTATCAAGGCTCTTCCCTGGCTTACCAATACTACGCCATGTTTCCTGGAACATTCCGTTAATTATTGAAAGTGCATCCCTTATGGTAGGGTCCTCAATTTTCTGGCCCAGCTGGTTAAATTTTTCCTGCAAGTCGAAATACCTGCGTGTGGCATTATATGATTTCATATGCTTAACTTTAAATGAAAACCCCTTGTTAACATTTTCATTTTTGAAAAGCAACAGGGATTGTTTCCAATTAATACAATCAGAATGAAGGATTGTTTATTTTGACGTTAAGATTAAAGGAGAAATCTAACTTTTTGAAATAGCGCATTCCGGAATGCGGGAGTTTCTGTTTTATGCCCGTGTGGTAAAAATGCCCAGGTGCGGATGTTTCAAAATCCATCCTGAACCATTAAAGGTAACCCTGAGCGGATTTGAAGGGAGATCATCCACAGAGATCAGAACTCTGCAAAAAGCGCATTTCTAATCGCCTATAAATAAGCTTTTGCTTGAATATTCAGGATCGCACGTTAGGTTCACATTGAGTTTGCGCCAGCCCGCTTCATCTCCGGGCGTTGGTATATGGGTAACATGCACTTCACAGTTACGCAATAAGTTCAACTTTTCAAGTGCCATTTGTGCCGCAGGATTTGAGAGCGCACTAATTCCCAATACAATAAGGGTTTCGTCAACGTCCAGGCTAACCATTTTTCCGTTTAACACATCCCGTTTAAGGTGCGTTACAGAGTCAATTATGCTTTGAGGAAGCAAATACATGCTGTCGGGCAAACCAGCCAAATGCTTGGTTGCGTTGAGTATAAGACTTGAAGAAGCATGCAGCAGGGTTGAATTCTTTCCCGTGATAATGGTTCCATCAGCCAATTCTATCGAAGCCCCGCAGAAAAATCCCTTGTTACCCTTTCCACAGTCCTCAGCTTCCCTGGCTGCCTTTCTTGCAGGCAAAACTACTTTCCTGTCTTCGGGCTTTGCTCCAATCTTTTTCATGATTGCAGCAATCCAATCAAGGCTATCCTTATCTACAATCCCCAATGCATATTCCACCTGGCAGCGGAAATATCGCCTGACAACTTCCTGATGTGAAGCCTCTGTGATGACATCATCGTTAACAATACCAGCACTCGCGCGGTTAACACCCATATCTGTCGGTGATGCATACATTGAATTACCACCTGTAATTTTTTCCAGAATCCTTTTTAACAGATGAAAGGCTTCAATATCGCGGTTGTAATTCACCACTGCTACTCCATATGCCTTGAGGTGATAGCTGTCGATCAATACTTCGTCCTTAAGGTCCACTGTAGCTGCTTCATATGCTGCATTAACCTTATGATTCAAAGGCAAGTCCCATATTGGAAATGTTTCAAACTTGGCATAGCCTGCCGTTATGCCCTGCTTATAATCGTGATAGAGATTGCAAAGGCATGTGGCCAGTTTTCCACTCCCTGGTCCCGGACCTGTAACAACGACAATTGATTTTGAGGTCTTTATATACTCGTTGGCACCGTAACCTTCATCACTGACAATTAAGTCGATATCCATGGGATAGCCCAGGGTTGGATAATGCAGGTATACTTTTACGCCCCGTAACTCCAACTTGTTTTTGAAGGTCTTTGCAGCCAGCTGATTCTTGTATTGGGTAACCACAACGGCAGTAACATCGATTCCCCATTCCCTGAAATCATCAATGGTTTTTTGGGCATCAACGTCGTACGTTATACCAAAATCGGCCCGGACTTTTTTACGCTCAATATCACCTGCATTTATGCAAAGAATAACATCAATCTTATCTTTTAATTTCTGCAAAAGCCTCATCTTAACGTTCGGGTCAAACCCTGGAAGTACGCGAGCTGCATGATAATCATAAAGAATCTTTCCGCCGAATTCAATATAAAGCTTATCGTTAAAACGATTCACCCTTTCAAGAATGGCCGATGTTTGCTCACTTAAATACTTCTCATTGTCAAATCCTATGTGACCCTTGATATTCATTATTCCAAAAAGTGTATGTATAAAAAAATGGAGATCCCAATATTACTAAAATTAACAGCAATTCGATCATTGAATTTTCAATAAAATGATAACGACAGGAGGAAAAAAATGGCTCTTATATAGAATAAGATCGTTTTGGATTTGGCACGAACAAGTTCGTGCATC
>CAZYDI010000088.1:7820-11790 GCA_964646255.1 uncultured Bacteroidales bacterium | reverse complement strand
GTAACAATCATGTCACCCCTGCTTATATCAATATCATCCTCCAGTGTAATGGTAACCGATTGAGGCGGAAAAGCCAAATCAAGCCTTTCGCTCATGAAATCTATCGATTTAATTGTGGAGGACAAACCCGATGGTAAAACCTTCACTTTGTCGCCGGTATGGAAAACACCCCCTGCAACCCTGCCAGCATAGCCCCTGTAATCATGGTGCTCATCGCTATTTGGTCTTACTACGTACTGAACAGGAAAACGTGTATCGGTAAAATTTACATCATTGCTTATATGCAGGTGCTCCAGTGAATACATGAGTGTTGGCCCCTGGTACCAGGGCATATTAACTGACCGTTCAACAACATTATCTCCTTTAAGCGCACTGATGGGAATAAAATACACATCGCGGATATCCAGTTTATCTGAAAACCGGTTAAAATCGTGTTGTATTTGCTCAAAGACATCCTCCCTGAATTCAACAAGGTCCATTTTATTCACGCACACAATTACATGGGGAATTTGCAGCAATGAGGCAATATAGCAGTGCCTTATAGTTTGCTCAACTACGCCGTTTCGTGCGTCAATAAGGATTAGTGCGGCATTTGCCGTAGAAGCACCGGTAACCATATTTCGTGTATACTGAATATGGCCGGGTGTATCAGCAATAATAAACTTTCGTTTTGGCGTGGCAAAATAGCGGTAGGCAACATCAATCGTTATTCCTTGTTCGCGTTCAGCCCGCAGGCCATCGGTAAGCAGGGACAGGTTGATTTGTTCCTCTCCCCTGTTTATACTGGCTTTTTCAAGGGCCTCAAGCTGGTCTTCAAAAATGGCTTTGCTGTCATATAGCAAACGTCCGATTAACGTGCTTTTACCATCATCAACGCTTCCTGCAGTGGTAAAGCGGAGAAGTTCCATGTCAAGATATCCGGCGTGTGTATGTTGTTCAGTCATATTGCTATTTTCATAATTCAAAATGCTTAATTCTCAATTCATAATTATGTCGTTTAGTTTAGCGTTTACTCGCACTTACCATACGGCCTCGCCTAAGGCGCTTGTTGTAACTTAATAATAACAAAGCTACCATAAGGTCGCACCGCTGGTGCTACCGGTTGAAAGCGCTGTAAGCGCGGCCCTATGGTATAAATAATTCTGTTTTATCCTTCACAAGCACCGTAGGTGAGGCCGTATGGTGTAATCTCATAGTGATTTCAGTTTGTTAACTAAACGACATTGATTCTCAATTCATAATTCTCAATTTATAATTCTCAATTCATAATTCTCAATTCATAATTCATAATTCCTAATTTATAATTCCTTAAAAATACCCCTCTTTCTTCCTGTCTTCCATAGCCGATTCTGAACGCTTATCGTCATAGCGGCCGCCGCGCTCGGTAACCCGGGTGGCGGCAACTTCATTAATGATATCTTCCAGCGTAGTGGCTTTTGACAGGGTGAGGCCTGTGCAGGTGATGTCACCAATGGTTCGGCATCTCACGTCGATAGTCTCTACTTTTTCATTGGGTTTCATTTTCATGAAAGGGGCCCAGGCAAGCCAAACGCCGTCGCGGTTAAACACCTGTCTTTTATGGGTAAAATAAAGATCCGGTATTTCCACATTTTCCATAAAAATATACTGCCAAATGTCCATTTCTGTCCAGTTGCTTAGCGGGAACACCCTGAAATGCTCGCCCATTCTTTTTTTGCCATTAAAGATATTCCAGAGTTCAGGCCGCTGGTTCTTTGGATTCCATTGGCCGAATTCGTCACGGTGCGAAAAAAAGCGTTCTTTGGCGCGGGCTTTTTCCTCGTCTCTTCTTCCGCCACCCATGGCGGCATCAAACTTAAATTCCGAAATGGCATCGAGCAGGGTAACGGTTTGCAGCACATTCCGGCTGGCATTGAAACCGGTTTCTTCAATTGCTTTTCCCTGGTCGATGGAATCCTGAACCAGCCGGACAATACATCTTCCCCCGGTTTTCTCCATTAGCTGGTCCCTGAAAGCAAGGGTCTCTTCAAAATTATGACCTGTATCTATGTGCAGCAAGGGGAAGGGCACTTTCATCGGCCAGAAAGCTTTACGGGCAAGATAATACATTACAATTGAATCTTTTCCTCCCGAAAAAAGCATCACCGGTTTGTCAAACTGTGCTGCCACTTCGCGGATAACGTATATCGATTCCGACTCCAGTTCTTTTAAATGATTGATATTATAATGGTTCATACATAATTTACATTGGATAACAACACAAGGATGACTTCTTTATTTAGGGGTCAAAGATACGCAAACAAGGTTTAAAATTGCTTCCGGCAAGGCATTCATGCAAAATTTTTAGTATAAATACCTACCTGAAAAGGGTAAAAAACGCAGTTAAACTCCGGCGATTATGTCATATGACATTTTCAGATACAAAAACAAAATGGGGTCGGACAGGGCTAAGCCCAAGGTTTACCATTTACAGCACGTAAATAACACACATAGTAAATTAAAGGAATGGATCAGAAAATTTCATGGAGTTTCAGACAAATACATGATAAACTACTTGTCATACTATCTGATACTTGAGTCATTGAAAAAATTTATTGACCCAAATAAAAGCTATCGCGAGATGTCACTTTTATAGAACTCTGTCTATATCCCAATACAACAAATTAAAGATTTTTATCAAAAACAATTATATTCTATATAATAGCCCGGTACGACCCCGGATGCAGGAAAGGCCGAATGACGTAGATCTTGAATAATTTTATAAAGAGTGCCGCCACGCCCGTCCATGTGCAGCATCCATTTCGGTTTGCCGGTTTCCCGATCGGTAAGGTGGTCAACTCCTCCGTATATATACCCGCTAGGATCGATATACTTCAATGGGTTATTCAAACAATTCGCATACCTGTTATAGCCTGATAAAGATCAGGAGTTCTGAACAAACGGGTCAGCACTTAAAAACTGCGCCATTACCGGGTCATACGTGCGATCGCTCATATTGATAATTAACTTGCTAAACCTATTTTCTTTTATGCTTATACTTCAAATAAATGGCAATGATTATTTGAGATCCCAAGACTAAAACTTTATAACAAGAAATATCCAATCAATATTAAATACCCTATCAAATAAAATATTTGAATCAGTATGTATTTAAAAATTATTGGTATAATGAAAAACAAAATAAATATTGATACCAAAAGAACATTACTAAAATCTATCTTATCTTGTTTGAAAAACATTAATGCTAAACAAATTGCATATAAAAGAATGTTAATTATTAATAATATTCTTCCACTTTTTTCTATTGAGGTTTTCATTGTAATAGTGTTAAAATCCAAACCCCATTATCGTTCTGTGGCCAATAATTTCACCTGTACTTTTAAGGCGTATAGTGTAGGTAACTGACTCTCCCATAGCATTAATTGCTATATGAGTTTCAAGTATAATTCCTTCTCCCTTCCCATTTCTTCCGTAGTAATCATTCAAATCATCGTCCAATAGAAATAGATCGGCAAGTCCAAAAGCTTTTAATCCAAAATTCACAATTTTACTCAATTTTCCTTTCGGTATGGGCATTAATAAAAGAGCAGCATCCTGACCCTTTTTATAGGCCTCTAAGTAATTAAAAAAGTCATATGTTGCATTATTATCTAATTTCATATATTGATAACCTAAATTGTTAATGACTAGTTCAATAGTCCCTCCGCTTTTTGTATTTATAATGCTACTTTTTTCAATTTGAGGAAATCCTCCTTCAAACCCTGCAAGTAGGTACTCTGATCCAATACTTTCAACTGAAGTCGATAATATTTTCTTGTATTTCGTCTGCAAAAATTCACTTATTGTTCCAAGAGCTGATTTGTGCTCTGTATACTGCCAGTCACCATAATAATCTACATAATCCATGCCATATCCTAATGCCTCTTCATCGCTTGAAAAATAGGTTGTCCCTGTGTATGCGTTCCAGGTTCCTCCAAAGGCCGAATGACGT
>CAZYDI010000088.1:0-7720 GCA_964646255.1 uncultured Bacteroidales bacterium | reverse complement strand
AAAATAGGTTGTCCCTGTGTATGCGTTCCAGGTTCCTCCAAAGGCCGAATGACGTAGATCTTGAATAATACTATAAAGAGTGCCGCCTCTTCCATCGCAAGCTAAAAGTAGACGTACAAGCCATATAGGTTTGCCGGTTGCATCATCTATTAAATCTTCGCCAATATACCCACTCGGATCAGTCCTATTCAAGGGGTTATTCATGCAGTATGAATACCTATTATAATATATAGTAGATCCAGGATCCTGAATAAATGGATCTGCACTCAAAAATTGACCCATAACCGGATCATAAGCCCGGCCGTTCATATTGATCAGGTTAAACTGATCCATATGCTCGTGCATGGTAAATCCTCGTGATGTAATTGAAACAGATGGCACACTGTTATACGTCCAGTTTGTTGGATTCCTTCGTCTGCCCCATGGATCGAAACTATATTCCTTCAGCTTTATACCGGAAGTATTGGTTATTACATGAGCAGAACCTAAATGGTCCGTTAAAATGAAATAGGTCGAATCTGTCGTATTGCTGTTATCCACAATCAACGCCCAACAAGAGCCGCCGAGAGAAATATAATGCAGTGTTCGTGTATTGGACGCGGATTTTTCGATTTCACAGCCATTGGACAAATAAATAGTCTCCTTTGTTTTAGCATTTGAGCTGTTATACAACCTGGATACCTTCCTCTGTTCATCAGAACCATAGGTATATTTTAATTTATAACCACCAGTTTCATAAATCGAATCAATTTTATTAAAGGCTGTGTATGTAATGCTCGCCGGAAAACTATTATAGGTTCCAGGATTATTGTTTATCCCGGTAACTTTATGTATCCCGGTTGCCCCATATACATAAGTTCCTGCATCAGTCTTTGAATCAACTCTTCCTGTGCCGTCTCCCTTATAGGCCACCGACCACATATTTGATCCTACTTTCCAGGAAGTGAGCTTGTTGTTGCTATAGGTAAAGTCTTCCTGCAAATTCTTAAGCACATCCTTTCTGAATGTCAGGTTTCCTGTTTCTTCATTAAAGGAATACTGCAAATTCTGAACTGTTCCGGTAACAATTGAAGATACCATTCCCAGGGAATTATAGGTATAACTTCGATTCAAAGTTCCACCAATTGAAAAATTCTTCCACTGCCCCATAGCGTTCACATCACCGGAATTCCATAAAACCTGGGGAGAAGTGCCATTCCGATTTTGGTTTATTCCAGTAAGGTAACCTTTTGCATTGTATATATAATCAATGCTGGTTCCGGTATGATAAGTAGTCTTTATAATATTGCTGCGTTCATCATAATCATATGATGTTAAATATTCCTGCCCCTCTATGGTCTCTTCCTGGGATTTCATTCGTCCCAATTCATCATAAAGAAAAGCTGAAGCAGTGCCATTGTTGTTGGTGATGTTATCAACCATTCCCTTTAATTGTCCATCATAAGAGAAATTGATTATATTACCATCTGATGTTGTTTTGGTTAATGGCCTGCCCAGCTTATCACGTCTTGTTATTCTAAACCAATCATTTTTTGAGTCTTTTTGATAATTTAGGTCGCCATAGGCATTATACTCATAGTCAAAATTCCCGGCATCCGGATCAAGAAGTTTACTCTGTGTTCCATATTTATTATACTCAATGTTAATAGTGCTTTGAGGTGCAACAATCTGTTTAAGACTTCCGGATGCATAGTAATTATAGCTGACTGTTCCTTCAGGATCGGTAGCCTGAATCATCAAACCAGCAGCGTCAATTGTTTTGGTATAAACCTCCCCGGTATTCACAACTGTTTGAATCAGTTTGTTTTTGTCGTAAGTAAAATTAGCCTTTTTAATGTTTCCGGTTCGGTACTGTGATGATATTCTGCCTTCAGCATCATAAGTTATATAATTCCAAAAAATAGTCTCTCCCTTGAAATACGGATCGGATTGTTGTACCTGCTGGCCTTTGTTGTTGTACACCACATCAGAAAAAATAAGCTTTCCGTTTAGTGCTTCCGTGACGGCTCTTAATGGGCGACCAAGAATATCGTAATACGTTTTTAAATAAGGACTGGCATTGGTATTTATTAAGCTATAATAGCAAGCATGTAGCGGCTTGTCGGCATCAGTATCTGAAACCCATGCTGTTACAATGGTCTGATCAGATCCATCAGGATTATCAATTGCGGTTATTTGTCCAAGACCATTATAATAATTGGTCGTTTTTATACCATTTGCATCCGAACTATAGATTAAATACCCTCTATCATCAAATCCTGAACTAAAACTATGACCAAGTGAGTTTGTCGTTGTTATAGCAAACCTGCCATATTGATCGAATGCTTGCGATGCATATCTTTTATCATTGCCCAATTGATATTGTGTTTGAATTACATTGCCCAAAGAGTCATAACTGAACGAAATCGTATCCTTATCGGAATCTTCTGTTCCTGAAGGTGTAAAATAATATACAATTTCCTTGCTTATCCTGTTAGAGATTGAGCTGATAAAATCATACGATTTTTTAATTTTATAATCTGCCATCCCCGGCCGCTGTTTCGTTATGATATGTGTTTTGAGCCTGTAATATTTTCCATTATTGAACGACTCAAATGTATTAGACAAATTTGCTGAAGCATTGATCTGGAGTGATGAGCCAACGTTATAATAGAATACATTCGCAGTGCTGTAACTACCATGTAAAAGATCATTTGCGGTGTAATTATAAGTTGTTTTCTGCTTTTGCATTTTTAAATAATCCCAGTTAGATGTTGTGTCAGGATACACCAGATAATGCTTTTGTCCATTGGTATTGTAAGAATGTGTTTTAAAGGCGGAATAATTTCCGGATATTCTTTTACCCGAGGATATAAGCGTTAAAATTGATGAGGTTGGTAGGGGTTCAAAGTACGTATTTTCAAATGTATAAATGCTGGTTGTTTTTAATCCGTTTATTGGATTTTCAATAACAACCTCTCCAAATCCAAGAAATCCTCGCCCATCTATATGTATCCGCGCATTTTTATAAAAATATTGTATAGAATCCTGTCCGTTTATTCCATTGGTGGTTTTGACTTTTTTTACAACCATCAGTGCCGGATTTATTGTCCGAATCGGGCTTGTTAAATTCGAAATCTCATTTTTTTCAAATACTATATCCGAAGTAGTATTTTCATATTCTATGGTTGTCTCATGGTTAACTCCGTCAATAATAGACCCCAGTATCTTTTGTCGACGGTCATGATTTAGTGAATTCAAAATAACTTTATGAACAATATGATCGAAATTATTATTTGGGGTTTTCGTGATTCCTGCAAAGTAAAATAGGTTTTCGATCATTCCATCGCCATTAAAATCGCCATATAAATTTGTCAATTGTTTTGAATAGGGCAGCAAGGTTCGAGTCGATGTTAAAGGATCGCCAGTTATGTATCTTATATTGCTTGTAATATATGATGTTGCATCAGAAATAAAATTAATATTAAATAGTTCATTATTTCCATCTCCATTGTAATCAGGTCCAAATACAAAATCGAGGTAGAAGGATTCTCTTGAAGATGGAAGTGACATTATACCGGTTCCATAATAAATAGAATGAAGACTTGGGATAATAAAATCAGCTTTATTGTCTCCATTATAATCACCAAACGACAAGCTGCCTGGGTTAGAAGTTAAGGATTGTATTGTAATCCAACTTCCCAGGGCATAGTTTGATTGACCTGAAATTTTAGCAAAAGTTGAAAAGTATATTCCTTCATCATTACAACGAATAACATCCTGCTTTCTATCACCGTTGATATCAGCAACATAAATATCGGATAAGGAAAAGAAAGGCTCTATTTTTTCTGCTCTCTTCACAAAATTGAAAGCACCTTCACTATCAACCTCCGCAAGATATAATTGATGGGACAGTTTAACAATATCCTTACTGTAGAATAATAAATCCATTAGTCCATTGCCATCATAATCACCCGGAATAATCCCATATTTCTGATTGTTGAGTCCAGTAATTCCATAATTGTTGGTTGTTGGGATTTCAATCAGGTTATCGTTCTGAAATTTATAAATTTTAAATTGAAGGTCGTTTCCAGCGATTGAATCAGCTCCATCGTAGTTATATTTTGAGTTTAATGAGAATCCAATTGATTGATTTCCAACTCCTTTGTGAAAGAATACTTCTTGTTTACCATCACCATCTATATCAATTGGAAAGGCGCACTTAAAACCCAATGGCATAGAAACTGCAACATTACTCGAAAGTCTATTGTAATTTAAAATAACATTTTGGGATGCGTTAAAATGGGTAGGTATATTAAGAATATCACTTATACCATCGCCATCACAGTCAAGAACCTGGTGATAATACAATAGAGGAGACTTCATGATTCTTAATTTCTTTTGATCAACTGAATATCCGGTAAGATTAGCTGGATCCTCAAAAATTACCTGTTCCTTATCTATAAAAAGTTTTTCCGGTTTATCGTTCCAATTAAATTGTGTACTGTTAATTTTAAGTCCTGATTCACCTGTCAATTCAATAGAAGACAAATATGAATCCCGATTGCTATTTAAAAAGTAGTTAAAAGAATAATCTCGAACTCTTTGACCATTGGCAAAAATTATTATTTTTTTGAGAATATGATCTGCTTCAATTTTAATCCCTGAATTATAATATTTCATAAAATCAGGTCTTTCATTTTCATACACAAACTGGATTTTGTTATAGGCATTGAAACTATTCGTTTTAGTATATTCAATTCGATCAATAAGTACTTCTTTTGAGTTTGCTAAATTTTTATAATAGTAGTTTATCGTATTTCCATTTTGATCAACTATTCTTGAAATATACCATACCAAAACTTCGGTATCTGACTTTTTTAATTTTGCTTGATCAGATTCCCCAAAGTAGACAATCATTCCGTCTGCGGATTCAACTTCGAACCTGGTTCCGTTGTATTTTATTCGCCTAAATGATTCATGTTGGGTTCTGTATTCTGAATTAACACTAAACCATGTACCAGAGCTTAAGATCAATCTTTGCCCATTAAACGATAACCTGTCATTTGAATAATTTACAGATTGAATATCCCCTTCATTAAACCTGTCCTGACCTACCCGGGAAATTGACGATAATCCAGACAATGACCATCCCATGCCCATTATCCCGTTTCCGTTCATACTATTATAAAAAAGTGAAATATTAGGTTTCATACCGGTTGTTCCTGGCGGGAGATCAATAGGTATTGTATAAGTTGCAGAACCGATGGAATTGACATCAAAGCTTCCTGGCAAAGAACCAACTTGTAAAGTTTTGTCCAATATTCTTTCTGTCGGGGGTTGCGATGATAAATATTCTGATTTTACGATAAGTGCTTCATCGATTTTGGCTTTAAAATCTCCTGTAGGAAATATTACATTTCCTGAAAATCTTATCCAGTCCCTTGCTACCAGTGAATCACATGTTATTGTTCCAACATAATCAATGGTTTTTGCTGTACATAACGTTTGTGCGCTGCCAACGTTTGAAAGGAACAAGAATAGTACTGTGAGTATTGTAAATAATCGATTATACATACTGATAGTCTTAGGTTTAGGGTTAATATAATTGTGGAACAAAAATTATCTGAAACTAGATTATTTTGATCCTCTTGTCAAGGGTTTTAAACTTTACCTTCTACCGTCCAAACCTACTGTTTAACTACCTTCCACTCTGCATTCTGCTCCCCTGAAATAATCATAAGAATGTAGGTGGCACTCGGCAGTTCCGAAAGATCGATATTATTGATCATACTCAGATTGTCTTTTCTTTGCAGCAACATGCCATTGTAATCATAAACCAATATGGATGAAGGTTGCTCTTCATTCAGGTTTTTTATTGCTACGGTGAGCAATCCTTCTGTTGGATTCGGATATATAATAATCTCCAACCCACCGATTAAGTCCTTGTATTCCTGGTTTTGTAATGAATCGGGAATAGATGTATTTTTAAGGCCAGGTAACACAATTGTGCGCGAAACACGGTTGCCGGCATTATCATATCCAAATGAATAATTCTGCTGACCATAACTTATATTTGCAAAAATGCCAGCAATAAAAAAGGCAATTAATAGTAAAAGTTGCTTCATAAAAACGTTGTTTTAAACATAATTGGAAAAAATCCGTCCGAATCTTACTATCTGAGTCCTATTTTCTCTGTCAAAGTCTTAATAATTTTATTTTGTTCTTCATTAATTTTTTGCAGTTCTATAATATATAAGGTCAATTCCTCAATCTTCCGCAATAGCATATCCTGCATAACTGCAAGGTTCTGGCCTTTATCCTTAAATTCCAGCGCTGATGGGATTCCCGGAAGGTGTTTGTTCTTTTTGAGGTAAATTTCTAATTCCGTTAGAGGCAATAATTCATATTCGGGTTCAAATACATAGTCGGAGGAAATTGTAGATATTACCTCTATTTCTTTGGCAAATATTTTACCGTTTACTGTGAGCAATCCTCTGAAATCGGTATTTGTTCCTATACCGACAATTCCATTTGAATTTATTCTGATTCCTTCATTGCCACCATCACCGCTAAGCCAGTTATTTCCCAAAATAATATTTTGAGTCGGTGAACAAGTACCTGTTGAAATGTTAACTTCACTCGTATAGGCACTATTTCCTGCTCCATTATAAGATCGTACCCTGTAGTAATACAGCGCATTTGCGGCTAGTCCGGTATTGCTATATGAAGCAGCAGTGGTAGTAGTAATTTCAGCATATGTACCTGCAGCACCTGTTTTACGTTCAATTTTAAAACCGGTCTCATTGCTACTATTATCTGTCCATGAAAGCGATACTTCTGAGCATGAAGTAGCTAAAGCCGTCAAACCAGAGGGAGCAGATGGAATTGTACTATTAAAAGGGTGTGTTTTTCCATTACCTGAATTGTATAAATCTAATATGTCAGATGGAGATAATGCACGATTCCAGATCCCTACTTCATCAACGGTACCTTTAAAAGCTTCCCCCAATACCCCATTAATTCCGATATATACAGGTGTGCTGTATGGTTTTATACTCCCAGAAACCGAAGTTGTAGCTACCTGTGCTCCATTAATATACAAACGCATTGTACTGCCATCATATGTACCGGTAATAAACCACCATTTGCCCAATGACAAAACATTTGTTTGTGATGCTACAAAGTAAGGTGTACCATTTATTGATAAGTACATTCTAGGATAAAGTTTCGAACCGTCATAAAACAGCTGAAGATTATATTGAAAGTATGGACTCACATGCGTTCCAACGGCACATATTTTATTGACAATCATTTGTACTTTGTTTTCCATAGGCCTTACCCAAGCTGAAAGGGTTATAGTACTGCCTTGAATATTCAATAAAGTGGAATTTGGAATGTTGATATAATCATTGATTCCATCAAATGTATATGCAGTGCTTAATTTTCCAGATTGATTGGCAATGGCACCAATTGAATTTCCAGCGTTTGAACCGGAAGCATCTAAAACACTTCCGGAAACTTCATCCAACTTCCAATAACCAACTAATCCGTTTGTTAACTGAGAGTAACAAAAAAATGAATTACACATGGTCAGACAGGCCAAGAGAAAAATGATTTTTTTCATTGGAAAGGTTTTTTATAATGGTTTTTGGTTCTTCTTGAGTGTAATTTTCCAATTCAAATTATTCCCATAATTTGTCATGATAATACCAGAATACAATAAAAAATCAACTCAACA
>CAZYDI010000087.1:0-12231 GCA_964646255.1 uncultured Bacteroidales bacterium | reverse complement strand
AAGCCTTCTCGGTTACATGAGTTTTCGATGTATTTTCGTGGTAACTGGTACGCCCTCGAGGCACGTCCGGGGACCTATAATGACAATGACCCTATTGGATGTCTTGACGTATCTGTCTTATCGGAACATGTTCTCGATAAAATCCTTGACATTAAAGACCTGCGTAAGTCGAAGCGTATCGATTTCGTAGGTGGAATAAGGGGTTTGGGCGAACTGAAAAAAAGGGTCGACAGTGGAGAAATGACAGTTGCCTTTGCACTGTATCCGGTTACCATGGATCAGCTGATAAAAATTGCGGATACAGGGAATATTATGCCTCCAAAAACAACCTGGTTTGAACCCAAGCTAAGAAGCGGACTCATTCTTCATTGCCTGGACTAAATAAAACAAAATTTACTATCCGGAAAATTTATTGTTTCATGAATTTTCCGGTAGTAAGCTCTCTTTCTTCCTTTATTACAATTATATACATCCCGCTTTCCAACGCCGATATATCCAGTGAATCCGAAGGATCCAGATTTTTTACTGATTTCACAGGCTTACCAGCTACATTATATATTATAACTGATTCAAGGATCCGGTCTGATTCGATATACAACTTATCAGTAGCCGGATTCGGGTAAATTCCAATACGTTTTGGCATATAACGATCTTCATTGTTAATTATTGATTCCATCTTAATCCTTGTATAAACCCTGTATTCACCGAGTGCCAGCGTAACAGAATGATTAACATCACTGACATTTAAAGAATCTTCACTGAATGTCTCAAACCACCAGCCGGTTTCGGTGAAGCCTGGCTGCATGGTTTCGGTGGTAAGTCCGAAATTTCCAACCACAATGGCATCACCATCCTCATGAAAAAGGGAAATCTTTTTTAGGGCAACGTTGTTTCCCACGGTCATGGTAAAATCATCGGTTTGGAACACAGGATATTTTTTTCGAATATCCAGCATTTTTGCCCATATAAGGTAAAGATGTTCACGGTAAACGTCGTTCAGGTACTCCCATCTTATTGGTTTCTCTCCCACCCGGCCATTAAAATCGATATTAACATCGTAACCAAGCTCTCCGAATTGCCATATCATTTTGGGGCCGGGGATTGCATAAAGGAACACCCCTGCGAGCTCCATACGCTTAAGGGCAACAGGTGTTTCTTTTATGTTGTAACCTGCAACTGAGTTACCATAGGTGATATTTTTATACATCAGCCTTTCCTCATCATGACTTTCCATATAACTTACAAGGTATGGATTGTTCCATCCGCGTGATTTATAGGATGCCCAGGCAAAATCGGAATTATTGAGGTAGCCCATGGTTGCTTCATTGAAGTTATAGTTGCTATTGCCCCAAAGCAGTATACCATAATCAGACAGAACTTTTTCTTCGGTATTGGGTGCAAAATGCTCACATATCATGTATGCCGAAGGATTGATGGTTTGCATAGAATCGTAAATGCTTTTAAGGATGGCGATCCTTGATGCGTCATATGCGCTGCCATCACCGGCTGTATTGGTAAATCCTTTGGTAAAGTCGAACCTGAATCCATCAATTTTATATTCGGTTAGCCAGAAATCAATTACCCTGTCAACGAAATATGTTGTTGCTTCCGATTCATGATTGAAATCGAATCCCCAGCTAAACACAGGATTTGGACTTTGCTGGTTAAACCATGGATTATCGGCAGCAGGTTGGTTATTGACTGCATCATAATACATGCGGACCATTGAATTCTGCCCGTATGCATGATTAAGTACAATATCCATAATTACAGCAATTCCCCGATTATGGCACTCCTGTATAAAATCTTTAAAATCGGTATCTCTGCCATAATACTTATCCACCGCAAAAAAGAAAGACGGATTGTAGCCCCAACTGCTGTTACCTTCAAACTCATTAAAGGGCATAAGCTCAATGGCATTTACACCAAGGGTTTGCAGGTAATCGAGTTTATTCTTAACATCTTTGATATCATGCGATTCAACGAAGTCCCTGATCAGCAATTCATATATGACCAGGTTCTCAGCATCGGGCGGTTGATAGCCAGCATCATCCCACTGGAATTCAGGCTTACCGGGATGAACAACACCGGCAATACCCTGCGTCAGGCCAACCGGGTAATCCTGTAAGCCGGGATATACCGTTTCCGGTATCCCTGAATCATGATCGGGATCAAGAATTTTTTCGGAATAAGGATCAGCAATGATAAGGCTCTCATCAATAAGGTATTGAAATGCATATTCCTTTTCAGGTATAAGATTTCCCAACGCAATCCAGAACCGGTCACCATCCCTGGCCAATTGAAATGAGCTATCGGGTATCCAGTTATTGAAATCACCTATCAGGTAAATGTTTTGTTTTCCAGGGGCAAATAGTACAAAAACTACCGAGTCATCAGAAATGTAGTTGATTCCATCAACAAGGCCTGCATCAAGAGTGGCATTTTGAGCAACTCCGGGAACCATATACCATACAGTATCCGCAACCCTTTCGTTGTTTCCATAAGCTTCGGCCACTATTTGGTGACGCGAAAAACCTGAAGCAACCAGTGAAGTATCAATAGATGAAGAAGTAGTAGCGGCAATCCTGATCTCATCGTGATAAAGAATTATCGAATCGGCTTCGAGTGCCTTAACAACAACCGGAAAGGTCATTCCTTCCTCTGCAAATACAAATCTCTTATCGGGAGATTCAAAGGTTACCAATAATTCCTGCTCATATACATCGGCGAAAATATCGGCACCTCCGGTGTTACGACCGGTTTTACTACCGTTGGCATTTCGAAACACAAAAGCCATTTTTAGAATTTTCTCAGTTGAAGGAACATTATAAAAGCTTCGAATATCGGGCGATATTGTAAGATGGTATTCGTTGGCAGCTATTTTTTGCAGTTTACATGAAGCCTTATTTTCCTCCCACCCTGCTTTTACATATTTCCAATCCGATGGTGATTTACTTGAATCCGTAATTACACCTGTATGCGCATAAACATCATCTACTGAATAATTGATCATGCCTTTATCGCCCCTGTCTGAATGAAAGATTATGGTAACCGGACCGTTCTCAAACGGAAAATCCGGGTCGGTTGTAACTACCTGGGAAAAAAGGGGAAAGCAAAGTATTCCCAACACAATTGCAGCTATACTTTTTTTCATAAGATGATGTTTAAAAAAACAGGACCCCGCATGAAGCGGGGTCAACTGTTTACATAAAAGAATTGTTTAACCCCAACTATTCAATTTCTCCTGTACCTTCCTTGAAATTAAGGATAACATTCTGACCCGCAGTTACAGGAACCGCTTCCTGGTCTCCGCCTGTTCCGCGGTATTCAATGTTACCTTCAATGATGGCAAATTCAGCCTGCCACCAATCTGCAGCTAACGTTGAGCTGGTTGCATACATACGGAGATTTCCGTTTGCAGGGATATTCTCAAAGATAATCTCCATATTCTCATTGTCTACGGTAAACAGGTTAGCTGCGACACCTGCATCCCAAGTACCAAATGCGTCACCAATTCCATATACCTTAGCAGGATTAACTTCTATGCTGTCGGTTTCGAGGTTCACAACAACAATATAGTATCCGGAGCCTGCTTCAGGAACCGGGAGATTTTCCGTACCTCTTTCGAACACGCCATCAACGGCATCACCAGCTTTACCAAAGTCACCAATCCAATCTTTAACCGGGGCAAATTTAAATCCCTCACCTTCATATAAATAAACTATCTTCCAGAATAATTCGGGATGACTGTGTACCGGGATCATGGGCACATCGGTAAGTGTCCACTGCCAACCATCGGGTGTGCCATCATCGTCACTATCCGTTGTATCAAGTGCACTGCCAATCATATACAACTCCTCGGGATATTCCGGAAGAGGTTCACCATCCCTTACATATGTAACTGACGCTGTTGTTCCTTCGCCAAGTTCCCAGGTCATCGTGACCTTGTAAATTGCATATGTTTCGTTTATCATATTTCCACCACCCGGAACCAGTTCTGTCAGCGAACCTCCAAAATTGGTGTTAACCTTTAAGCCTGCGGTAGCAGTGCCATTGTCATAGGTATCATCCAAAGAAATCTTCCATCCGTCGGAATAGCGGAATTTATACTCATTTTCCAGTAAAACAATTTCGGGTATTTCAAACGTAATTGATTCAAGGTTAAAAGCGCCCTGTGTAAGTGCAGTGCTGCCACTCCAACCACTGGGAGTTGCACCCCCAATGATACCCCATACAACCGGGGCCACTATAACTATTTCAAGTTCTGTGTCAATAACCACATGGTATAACCCATTAGCAGGGACAGTGAATTTGGTTGCAGTTTCGGTATAAGATCCACGCCAGAAATCAACCTGCGGATCATCAGTAACTCTTTCGGCTTCAGGAACCACTGCAAAATCTGCACCAGGCCCATAAGTAAACTCATCAGCACCGGATACTTCAACTATATTAAATCCATCGGCTCCGGCTTCAACAGCTATGTAAAGCTCTAACAACGCAGACCTTTCAGTTTGAGTAACTTCATTGCGGGTAACCTGCATCCTGCCCTTGGTATCGAGTTCAGTGAGCGCAGTTCCTGCACCAACAACATAAAAGCCATCCTCAACCAGAGGAGGTTCAGGACCATTATCATCATCGTCATCTTTCTTGCAGGATGTGAACACTACAAGAATGGCCACAGCCATCAACGATAACCTAACCAAAATTTTAAAAATGTTTCTCTTCATGGTATTAATTTTAAGTAGATAATAAGAATTATTGTGCATTTTCTAACAAATTTGGATTCGCATCGGTTGCCCATTTGGGTATAGGAAATGTCCTTACTGATGGATCACCGGTTTTACCTCCCTGTGAATCTCCTTTTCCCCACCAGGTATTGGTGAATTTGTTGAAACGGATTAAATCCTGTCGCCGGTGACCTTCAGCAAACATTTCTCTTCCACGCTCGGCTAAAATGTCATCTAGGGTAGCATTATTTAAATCATCCACCTCTGCCCGTTCTCTGATATAATTCACCCAATCATCACCATCATTACCAAGTCGAATTTCTATTTCAGCCTTCATCAGGTAGAAATCCGACAATCGGAATAATGGAAAGTCATTACCCAGATTTTCTTTGGCACCTTTTTTTATCTCATATTTCTTAATCCTGGCCCCGGTGGTCCTTATCTGTGCAGGAGTATATGTTGCATCCATCCTTACCGCAGGGATAACAGGGTCGAGGTTAAGTGGGGCACCGGTAACCGATTCAATAATGGGCTGTCCGGCACTGTTAAATTGTGGTCCGAACATGAACCATGCAGATCTTCTCAGGTCATCAGTTTCATATGTCTGAAAATGCTGATAGGTTATGGCACATCCATTCCAGGGACCGACATTCATATCATAGGTAAGGTTGGATTGGTAGTGCAATGTTCGCATATGAATACGAAAACCCTGAAAGTCATCCTCATCATAGGGTATGGCGAAAATGATTTCCGAATTTGATGAATTATCCGTTAAAAAGGGACCCGTCACTGTTGGATCAAGACTAAAAACAGGAGCATCAATTATACTGTCGGTATATTGCTGAGCTTTCTCCCATTGTGCCGTTCCGGTATATATTTCAGCGTTGATATAAAGTTTTGCCAGTAAGGCAAAGGCCATATATCTTGTAGCTAAATATTTATTATTGATGGCCTTAAGTGCCGGGTAATTGTTTTCAATTAAAGTTGTAATGCTGTCAAAAACAGCTGCACGCGAGTTTTTGAAGGGTTGCTCAGGAACACCAATTGCGGTGGTTAAATAGGGAACGTCGCCATAATTATCGAGTAATAAATAGTAATAGAATGAACGCATTACCTCCACCTCCTTCATCTTATTGTCGATGGCTTCAGATTGCGGAAGTTGTCGTAGCATGTCCAGAATCTGGTTACTACGGGTAACACCGGCAAATAACCTGTCCCACATCCTGTTTACTCCTTCAACATCATTGGTCCAGGTATGCTGGTACATTACACGCCATTTTCCACCATCATCCCAGTCAGCATCACGTGTTGGAAATACAAGTTCATCTGATGTGGCCTCCTGTGCCCAAAACCACCATCCTGCATCATCTGCCAGATCCTGCATTTGAGCATACGCATCTACAGTCATACTGGCAATCTGTGCTTCACTCTCAGGATACACATCTTCAGGTAACCGATCGTAAAGCTCTTCATCAACATCTGTACAGCCAATAACCAAAAAGCTGATGAGTATAGGAATTATATTGATACTTTTCATTTTCATAATTACAGTAGTTTAAAAGGTTGCTGTCAATCCCACGGTAATTGTCCTCGTCTTGGGGTAAACATTATACTGGTCAATTCCAAATGCAAGTCCGGAATAACTTGTTTCAGGATCCACACCCGAGTAATTTGTCAGAATAAACAAATTATTGGAGGATACACTAACTTTTACGTTTTTCACAATGCCTGATTTTGGAACATAATTATAACCCAGTGATATATAATCTAACCTCACGAATGATCCATCTTCCACATAAATATCGGCAATCGTTGGTCCCTGGGTTCGGCCCTGCTCCTGCCAGTCAAGTGCCTCAGGTACGGCATTCAGATTAGGCAATAACCCCGGGTAATCAAAGAACATCTTTGTGGCGTTGTACACATCATTTCCCAGAATAGAACGGAACGTGAAATCAAGGTCAAAATTTTTAAGGAACGTTATTGTATTCGACCACCCAATTTCCAGATCAGGGGCCGGACTGCCGGCAATATACCGTTGGGCTGATGACAATTCACGTGTTATACCGCCCGATGTAGATTCATATAAGAACACACCATCAGAAGAAAGCCCCCTGAATCTGGGCAGAAAAAATGCACCGAGTTCCTCGTTGTCAAGGTTTCCGGTAACGTAATTCTGTTCACCGATCAATCCTCTTCCGGTAAGGTATCCATTTCTACGGTAGGCATCTACATATTCACCCAAATCGGTGTTAATGGTCTTAAAATGACTTAGGTTAACAGAAGTCTTCCATTTCAGGTTTGTTTTATCCAGGATAAATGCCTGTGCGAAGAATTCAATACCCCTGTTTCTCATGCTTCCACTGTTAGCCCAGGTGGTTCTGGCAAGATTGGGTGGAACTGGCACAGGATACGCGTCAAGCAGGTCATCTGTGACTTTTGAATAGAGTTCAAGTGTTCCGCTCACCCTGTTTCGGAGTACTGCAAAATCAATACCGATATTTACCTCAGTGGTTTTTTCCCATTTCAAATCCGGATTGGCGTTCCATGCAGGGCTGAAGGTAGTAACAAGCTGGCCTGTTTCAGGATCAATGGCTGTTCCGGATGGTTCAAAAATAACCTGACTATGGTAATCGCCGATTTTTTGATTTCCCGACCAACCATAACTGGCACGGAGTTTCAACACATTAAAAACCGACTGACTGGCCATGAAGCCTTCCCTGTCGATATTCCATCCGGCAGATACGGTGGGGAACCAACCCCATTTATTGTTCTCACCAAAGCGGGAGGAACCATCACGACGAATTGAACCTGACAGGTAATATTTTGAATCGAAGTTATATTGTACACGCCCAAAAAAACCAATCAACCGCGATTTGCCTGCCCATGAACCAATACTTGAACTGGTAATATCAATAAACGATCCCAGACTGTTGTATTTAAGAAAATCAGATTGTGGATTTTCAGCACTGGCAAAGAAGCCGTTATAGTCGGTTTCCTGCCATGAATATCCAACCATCAGGTTAACATGATGTCTTTCTATCTCTCGGATATAGGTTCCGGTAAGTTCAAGAAGCTTTTGTTGCTCCTTGTCAAAACCTTTCCTTCCATAACCATTATCAGCAGCGGCATAAATGCTTCCCTTAGGCCTGAAATATGAATTCTCACGGTCATCAAGTGTATATCCAAAATTTGCCGATGCCACCAGATTATTAATAATTTCATAATCGGCTTTAAAACTTCCAAAGAAACTCTTTGCCGTACGAATGTTATCAACGCCATCAATTACCGCCAAAGGGTTTTCATAATTGAACGCCCTGATGGTTTTATAATAATTACCAGTGCTATCCCGCACAGGATCAGTAGGATTATGCTGTATAGCCTGATAGATTATATCGTCCTTATCATAACCATCATACGATTCATAATCGTTATCCTCAAATGATCCTGCAATACTGCCGGAAAGCGTCAGTTTGTCATCTAAACCTTTGTGACTGATATTGACTTTACCAATGGTACGTTTCTTTTCTGTACCTTTCATTACCCCCTGCCAATCTGAATGGGTGAGGGAAGCAAAATAAGTTGACCGTTCATTACCACCCGAATAACTCAGGTTATAATTCTGCGTAAGCCCGGTACGGAAAATTTGATCCTGCCAGTCTACATTTGCACCTCCATCAATAAAATCGAGGTTGTTTTCATCAACATAATTTCTCAATTCTGCAGCACTAAGCAAATCAAGCTTATTGGCAACCCTGTCAGCAGAAACTTTAACATTAAACTGAATCGTTCCCTTTCCTGCTGCACCCTTCTTGGTGGTAATAAGGATAACACCATTGGAACCCTGTGATCCATATATTGCTGCCGATGAAGCATCTTTTAAAACCGAATAGCTCTCGATATCTTCGGGTGCCAACGTGGTGGGATCAACATTCGGCACACCATCTATTACATATAAGGGTTGGGTGTCAGACGAAAAACCAGCTGCACCCCTTATCCTAACAGTAAAACCAGCATTCGGGTCGCCGCCGGTTTTTGTTACAAGCACGCCTGCAATTTTCCCCTGTATACCTTGTACCGGATCGGTAAGAACACCCTGTCCGAGGTCTTCAGCGGTTATATGTGATACGGCACCAGTCTTATCTACTTTTTTTTGCGTTCCGTATCCGATAATAATTACTTCATCCAATATGTCAACGTCAGATTTAAGGCTGACATTAATAACAGTCTGGTTGCCAACATTTATTGTTACAGGGGTATAACCTATAAATGAAAATACCAGGTTGGTTTGCGGGCCCGGAACAGTAAGGGTGTAATTCCCGTCAATATCCGTGGTTGTTCCCTGGTTGGCACCCTCTATAAGAATGTTTACGCCAGGTAATGGTTCGTTACTTTCGGCATCAACCACCTTCCCGGTTATCCTGCCCCCTTGCGACCATAACATCGCGGGAAGTAAGAGTAATATGCAAAAGAGAACCTTCTGCAAATTATCAGATTTCAGCTTCATTCGTTTATTTTTTAGTTTAATAATCAGATCGTTACAAATCTTCTACTGATATTTCCCCTTTCAGTAACTTCGATTTTATATCTCCAATTCTATTGCAGTAACAAAGTTGAGCCTTCATTTCTAACAAAGCAAGGAAAAATCCCCTGATTAGCCCTAAAATCCTCGCAAACGATTGCGCAAACGATTGCGCTATCGTTTGTTGTTTATCTTTATTTTTATTAAACTTACATATTACATCCAAATTGCGCAATGAAAGTTCACCAGGTAACCATTAAGGATATTGCTAAGGAATTGGGCGTTTCCATTTCAACTGTATCAAGGGCATTAAAAGATCATCCGGATATAAGTCCTCAAACCAAGAAAATGGTGCGTGACCTGGTTGAAAAGATGAAATACAAGCCAAACGCAATTGCTTTAAGTTTAAGAAATCAGCGTACCAATATTATAGGTGTAATTGTGCCGGAAATAGTCCATCATTTTTTTTCTTCCGTAATCTCCGGAATTGATGAAGAAGCTGTTGCCGCAGGTTATAACGTAATGTTCTTCCAGTCAAATGAAAGTTATGACCGTGAGGTTCTCAATATCCAATCAATCATCAACAGCAGGGCCGACGGGCTTTTAATTTCTGTTGCCAAAGGCACAAAAAAGTTTGGACATATAAGGCAACTCATAGAAAACAATACCCCCGTTGTATTCTTTGACCGGGCGTGCGATGAAATTGAAACCGATAAGGTAATCGTGGATGATTTTGAGGGCGCCTTTAATGCAGTTGATTACCTGATTAAAACCGGTTGCCGGCGAATTGCACATTATGCCGGACCGCAACATCTGCAAATTGCCTATCAGCGTAAACGAGGGTATATTTCCGCCCTTGAAAAGAATGGTATAAAGGTAGATGAAGATATAGTATTCCAATGTGACACCTATGAAGATGCCATGGAAACCACCCGAATCCTGATGAGTAAATCACGGATCCCCGATGCCATTTTTACAGTAAATGACATGACCGCCGTCGGAACTTTAAACGCTTTGAAATCAATGGGTTTTAAGGTACCAAAGGATGTCTCTATCGTTGGTTTTACCGACGGCCTGGTATCCTCAATAACTGATCCCTTGCTTACCACTGTCAGCCAACATGGATTCGAAATAGGCAAAAAGGCTACAGAAATATTAATCAAGCGAATAAATGATGAATGTGAGGTAAATCATCCTGTTACGGAAATAGTAAAAACAGATTTGGTAATACGGGATAGCACAAGGAAACTGTAAGAAGAGCATACAGTGGAGGGAAAGCCCAGGGCGAAGGGAGATTATGAGAAATTCTTCATGAATATACCGTCCTAATTCGCCTGGGGAAGAGAATGAAACAGAAGTATGGTTTAATACGCTGCGTTTTCTCAACCTTCAGATTTCAAACGTTTGCGGTTAACAAAATAACTCCTTCATAAAAAATTATCTATCAAATAGTTGCAAATTGATTTTGGTTGTATTATTTTCGTTTCGATATTTCCCGCATCGATATACTTCGTATTAATCTCTGATTCTGTTTACTGACAGACAGGGATTTTGTGTTTTTATACCCCCTGTAAAACATCAAACATTACACTAATGAATAAACCTAAACTTCATTTTTGGCAGATCTGGAACATGAGTTTTGGATTTCTTGGTATTCAGTTTGGTTTTGGATTGCAAAATGCCAACGTTAGCCGGATCTTTCAAACACTGGGGGCTGAAATTGACAGAATTCCAATTTTATGGCTTGCTGCTCCTGTAACGGGTCTCATTATCCAGCCGATAATCGGTCATATGAGTGATAAAACATGGGGAAGACTTGGAAGAAGGAGACCTTATTTCTTGGTTGGGGCTATATTAGCCTCCCTGGCACTGGTGATCATGCCTAACTCCCCTGCTCTATGGTTTGCTGCCGGGATGTTGTGGATAATGGATGCTTCCATCAATATTTCCATGGAACCGTTCAGGGCATTTGTTGGCGATATGCTGCCCGATGAACAGCGCACTGCAGGCTTTACCATGCAAAGCTTTTTTATTGGAATCGGTGCTTTTGTCGCCTCCTGGTTGCCCTGGGTTATGGCAGAATGGTTGAATATTGCCAATACTGCTCCTGAAGGAGAAATCCCAAAAACGGTGGTCTATTCATTTTATTTTGGTGGTGCAGTGTTTTTAATTTCCGTACTGTGGACAGTTTTCTCTACAAAAGAATACTCTCCGGAGGAAATGAAGGGCTTTGAAGAAAACGCAGTTAAAGCTGATAATGCAGACACTGAAGTTGATCCTGCACCCAAATACCTTAAAAGAGGGGTATTGTGGTTACTCGCAGGCATTGTCATTGCATTTCCGATTATCTTTTTCAAACTCGAAAAAGAATTATACATCCTTGCCGGTGGGCTTGCATTGTTCGGAATATTGCAAATGCTCGCCTATTTGCTCATTGAAAGAAAGCGAATAGGTTCAGGTGTCGTAAGCATTATTACGGATCTTTATCGCATGCCCAGGACCATGAAACAATTGGCCGTAGTTCAGTTCTTTTCATGGTTTGCGCTTTTCTCCTTATGGATATACGCCACACCGGCGTTAACCCGGCATCTTTGGGGTACCAGTGATACTACATCCGAATTATATAACCAGGGTGCCAATGTGGTAGGGGGAATGATGGGCTATTACAATTTGTTTGCTGCTGTTTTCGGTTTGTTGCTTCTTCCTTTGCTGGCACGCTTAACCAATAGGAAAACTACGCACACCATAGCACTGACCGTTGGTGGCCTTAGCCTGATTTCATTGTACTTTCTTACAAGTCAGGATCAATTGATATTTTCAATGATTGGTATCGGACTTGCCTGGTCAAGTATACTTGCCATGCCATATGCCATTCTTACCGGTTCGCTGCCACAAGCAAAGATGGGTGTGTACATGGGCATATTCAATTTCTTCATCGTCATACCCCAAATATTGGCAGCCACATTATTGGGATTCATGGTCCGG
>CAZYDI010000086.1:0-12559 GCA_964646255.1 uncultured Bacteroidales bacterium | reverse complement strand
GCTCTTGCTTAACTTTCTAAAACCCTGTGCGCCAGTATGCGTTTATGCCATAAACCCCTTATAAGTGGTAAGGATTAAAATTAAGTTGAACGGTTTATGAAAAGAATTCTGGTAGTAGATGACAATATGCTGATGAGGAAACTTATCATAAACTTGTTCGATGGCGAGCAAATTACCCTTGATGAGGCAACCGACGGCAAAGAAGGACTGATGAAAATGTCGGCCAATCGTTATGATCTTGTTATAACCGACCTTATTATGCCGGGTATGGAAGGAATTGAAATGATAAGGCAGGCAAAAAGAAACTATCCTGATATTAAAATTATTGCGATTAGCGGTGGTAAGCCGTTTTATCTATATATGGCCAAGAGATTAGGCATTCAGGGAATTTTTACAAAACCCCTTGAAAAAAACAAGTTTTTATCCCTGGTAAATAACTTAACGTAACGGGTATAATATCAAACCCTATGCTAATGAAAACGGAGGCGGTAGTAACCCGCCCCGTTTTTTTTTCAGAATCAGCTTATAAGGAATTCCCGAAATCTTCCTTGTACTTTTTAATCAGTCTTCCGGGCCAATCACCCACAGGCTCCAGTCTTCCAAGGAAGAACCGCAATACCGGAGGTTCTTCAACAAATTGTAAGCCTCCAACCAGTTCACGATTCTGGTAAAGCCAGTTTACTCTGTCGATAAGGAACATTGTTTGCGAAAGTGTAAATACCCTGCGGGGAAAAGCAAGGCGGAGCAATTCTACATCAGCCAGGATATCATTTCCCTCGGCATCACGAACACTCGATATGGTACCGCGCTCCATTCCACGACAACCCGAAATAATAAACAAAGCTGCAGCCAGGGCACCTGCCGGATATTGGGATTGAGGCACATGCGACAGAAAATTCATTGCGTCAATATGGCATCCGAGTGCACCCGGAGGTGTCACCACTGGTATATTTAATTTGTCCAGCTCTTCAACAGCGTAGGCAATAAAGGATGGTGATTGACTGATTACGGTATCATCTGTTGTTTCATACAATCCTACAGCCATGGCTTCAATTTCCCTCACCGACATACCGCCGTAGGTAAGAAATCCTTCGAAGAGCGGAACCAGATCACGCATTTTCATGTACAGGTCCTTATTATTGGTACAAATTCCGCCTCCCCTGGTTGAGCTAACCTTGCGACTTGAAAAATAAACGATATCCGCCAGGCCGCACATTTCTTTCAGAATATCTTTCACAGGAGTATTGCTGAATCCAGGCTCCCTTAATTTCACAAAATATGCATTTTCACCTATTAAACTGGCATCAAGTACCATAATGATATTGTACTGATCGGCAATCGCTTTCACCTCTCGCATATTCTGAATGGAGAACGGCTGTCCACCGATAAGATTTGTAGAAGCCTCCATCCTGATAAAGGGAACGTGATCAGCACCATGCTCTTTGATCAGATTTAAAAGTTTAGTGGTATCAATGTTTCCTTTAAAAGGATGATTACTTTTGATTTTAAGCGCTTCATCAGTATATATTTCACAAATGGTACCCCCGTTCATTTCCATGTGGGCCTTGGTAGTGGTAAAATGATAATTCATGGGAATATAATCACCTTCCTTAATGAATGCCTTGGATATGATATTTTCAGCGGCCCTGCCCTGATGTACAGGTAATATATAATGCTTTCCGAACACATCACGCAGGGCAGCTTCCATGCGATAAAAACTCTGTGACCCTGCATACGCATCGTCGGCATGCATCATTGATGACAATTGATTGTCACTCATGGCATTGGTGCCTGAATCGGTAAGCATGTCAAGAAAAACATCACTTGTATTGAGCAAAAACGTATTGTATCCAGCTTCGCTAATAGCCCTGTAACGTTCCTCTATTACTTTCAGGTTAAGTTTTTGTACTATTCTAACTTTATGTAATTCAATGGGAATTTTTTTCCCGCTAAAAAACTTTACTACCGGCATTCCATTTTGTTCCTTCATATAAGCAATCTTTTAATAGAAATTTCTTTCAAAAATAACAGGATGACAGAGATTACAAAACTTTATGGCAGAAATTTTGTATATTTTTTAATTTTTAATGTGTTCTTATTCTATTTTTGATTTATAGAATCATGCGATTTATCATTTTCTGTTTGAATAATAATTCAAAAATTGCGCAATAAAATACAATCAATCTTAAAAACAATAGCGTATGACTACACTTGTAAGCCAGGATTATATTAACCTGGAGCATGAATTTGGGGCCCACAATTATCACCCGCTTCCCGTGGTGCTTAAAAAAGGCAAAGGAGTTTTTGTATGGGATGTGGAAGGCAAAAAATACTATGATTTTCTATCGGCTTATTCCGCTGTAAATCAGGGCCATTGCCATCCTAAAATTATTAAAGCGCTTAAAAAACAGGCGAAAAAACTCACGCTGACATCCAGGGCATTTTACAATGATTGTTTGGGAAAATTTGAAAAGTACGCTACCGGCCTGTTGGGATATGATAAATTGTTGCCTATGAATTCTGGTGCCGAAGGGGTTGAAAGCGCACTTAAACTATGCCGCAGATGGGCTTATGAAAAGAAAGGTGTTCCGGAAAATGATGCTAAAATAATTGTATGTGACGGGAACTTTCATGGCCGAACCATAACAATAGTATCCATGTCAACCGATCCATCGTCATTTAAGGGCTTTGGCCCGTTTACACCGGGATTTATTGTAATACCCTACAATGATATTGAAGCATTGAAAATTGCACTGGAAGAGCCAAACGTTGCGGGCTTTCTGGTAGAACCAATCCAGGGAGAAGCTGGCGTATTTGTCCCGGATAAAGGGTACCTCAAAACAGCTTTTGATTTGTGCAAAAAGAAAAATGTATTGTTTATTGCCGATGAAGTGCAAACAGGCCTTGCCAGAACAGGTAAAATGCTGGCCTGCACACATGAGAATGTACGTCCCGACATGCTGATCCTTGGAAAAGCACTTTCGGGAGGAGTTCTGCCTGTTTCTGCTGTTTTGGCTGACAATGACATTATGCTTTGCATTAAACCCGGTGAACACGGGTCGACTTTTGGCGGCAACCCACTCGCATGCAAGGTTGCAATTGCTTCTTTAAAGGTGCTTGTTGAAGAAAAGCTTGCTGATAATGCAGAAAAACTGGGGGCAATATTCCGCGAGGAGCTTAAATCATTTGAACGCGACCATGATATGGTAGAGGTTGTAAGGGGCAAAGGACTGCTTAACGCTATTGTTATCAAGCCCAAAAATGGCAAAACCGCATGGGATGTTTGTGTTGCACTTAAAAATAACGGTTTGCTGGCAAAACCTACCCATGATCATATTATCCGGTTTGCTCCTCCGCTTGTAATCACCGAAGACCAGATTATGGAAGCTGTTGAAATTATCAAGGAAACACTTAATGAATTTAATTAAGCATTAGCTGCGGCTTGACTAACCAACACGAGGGCTTGAGTGAATCGAAAGATTTCTTGCAGGCCCTTTAGTTTTTTATAACCTTTATCAAAACTTCCTCGTTAAACATCTATTATAGGGCTATCAGACAAATTCGAATATTGTGGCAATATGGCTTATAAAGTCCTCATTGTAGATGATAAAAAAATAAAGAAGGAAATGATCGATGGACTGATGGATTCATCATCCTTTGCCGGTGTAATTGATGGAATACAGCAACCTTCCCTGCCCCCCGATATACTACCCAAACTCCTTAAAGCATACGAATTTCTCAAATCGTCCGAAGATATCGATCAACGCATAGCCCAGCTTAAAGAAGAGCGGGATATGCTGATTAAATTCCTTTCAGCATCTTCCCGTGCTCCCTTTGCTTTTATTGTGATCAAACCCTCCGGGGAAATAGAATGGGTGAACGATGGTTTTGAGCGAATCCATGGATACAAGCTGAACGAATACCTGGAATCACACGGAAATACAATTTTTTCACTCGATCCTTCCTCAGAAATTGCCACCCTGTTTAACAAATGCCTTAAAGAAAAGAAATCGCTCGATGGTATTTGCAAGGTTAAGTCGAAAAAGGGTGAAAAACATTGGGTACAGGTATTTATGACTCCTTTGATCAATATTGAAGGGAAGATAGATGAAATCATAGCAGTTGAAATAGACATCACCGTTTTTAAAAACAAGGAAGATGAACTTCATGAGCAGAACAATAAAATCAAAGAAATTGCGCGGGTTCTGGAAAAAACAAATGCCCTGCTGGAGGAGCAAAAACAGGAAATTAACGAGCAAAAACTGACCATTGAACAGGAACAGGAGAAATCGGAAAAGTTGCTGTTGAATATCCTGCCTTTTGAGGTGGCAAAGCAGTTAAAATCAAAAGGCCGTGCCGGTACACGATCCTATAAGCTGGTTAGCGTGCTTTTTGCCGATTTCAAAGGGTTCTCAAAAATAAGCAAAACGCTCGACCCAAAGGACCTGGTTAATATTCTCGATTCCTACTTTGCTACCTTCGATGAAATTACCGGTAAACATTATATTGAAAAAATTAAAACCATTGGGGATGCCTATATGTGCGCAGGCGGATTACCCCTGAGCAACAAAAGTAATCCCATTGATACAGTTCTTGCAGCGCTTGAAATTCAAAGCTTTCTGAATGAACTTAATGATACCAAAGTCCTCAATAATCTTCAGGTATGGGAGTTGCGCATTGGAATACACACCGGACCGGTGGTTGCCGGTGTTGTGGGCAAAAAAAGATTTGCCTATGATATTTGGGGTGATACTGTAAACGTTGCCAGCAGAATGGAACAGAGCGGTCATGTTGGAATGGTTAATATTTCGGGTATTACCTATGAATACATCAAAGATTTCTTCGATTGTGATTACAGGGGCAAAATAGAAACCAAGAACCTTGGAAAGATTGACATGTACTTTGTAAACCGCATAAAGGCGGAATATTCGCAGGATAAGCTTGGCCTGCTTCCCAATGACCTTATGGTTAACCTTATTAATAAGCTTTAACCATTGGCCACAACTATTCATTATTTGGTAGCTTTATTATCATCATTTGTAAAAATATTTAAACGTAATATTGTCATTTGCGTACTGTATGCATCTGACAAAAAACCATTTTCACCCTGCCGTTAAAAGCAGGCATATATGCCATGGAATTATTACACCTGAACCAGGTTGAATTTACTGAACTAAAGCTTGAGCATTGCAATGGTTTCATTGCAACCCCGGGTAACCAATCGCGATGCCTGTACCTTGCAGAAAAGCTTCATCAAACTGTTCCCCGGAAAATATTGCTGACAACGGGTAAAGAAGACCCTAAAAAGAACATTGGAAAACACATTGAACAATTTATAAGCCTGGGTTTTAAGGTAACAACATTCTCTGACGACATTGCCAGGAGCCTGACTTTGCTGATGCATGAATTGTGTGACATTCCCTCGCATCAAATCAATATCATCATCGATTATTCATGCATGCCTAAGAAATGGTATGCCATGTTTATTGATTGCCTAACCCGCCACAATTACATTTCCGATCGCGTAAATCTTTTCCTGTCCTATACACCCAAGGTATTTGAAAAAAATCCCGGCAAGCATGCTGTTGATTATGTCGGACCTATCCTCTTTAACCGGGATAATCTCAAAGATAAAAAGCCGGTTTCCATGATTGCGGCATTGGATATGTATCCAAATACCTTAATGGAGGCGGTAAAAAAAGTTAAGCCCCAAAAATTGCTTGCTTTTATACCCTACGTCTCACATGATCCTGAATATGCCGATAAAGTAATGGAAAACAACCGAAGTCTTCTGAGGCAGTTGGATAGTAACCATATCGTAAAATATGAAGCCGATAAGCCCGAAGACATCAATACCATTTTAACCTCATACTGCCTGGATGAAAGAGTGGCCTCTGAAGTAATGATCCTGCCGCAAGGTCCAAAAACTTTTTCAATGATGTCTATGCTTTTATCGGTGAGGTACCCCGATGTTAAGCTTTGGGAGATTATATTAAAGGATAAAAATTCGGAAGGTGATACCGGTATGCCTGCTGCCAATCCGATAATCGTAAAAGTTTCTTTTGTTGGCGATGAACTTGATTAAGGAATAAGTGTTTCTCATTCTGAAGATTGTTTTTTAGAATAGACTGACCGGTTTTCCCCCTATGAAAAAGATCAATGTCGGCGATTGGGACGATGTTTTAAAGTGGTCTTACAGCCTTGCCCGAAAATATGCAATTGAGAATTTAGTACCCCTGGGCGTCACCTCTGCCCGAAAATTCGACAGTTATAAACGAACTAAAAAATTTCTTCCCAGAAAGTTCCCTCGAATTCCTGATGAGTATTTTCTAAGGAAAGGAACATGGAAAGGTTGGGGAGACTTTTTGGGTTACCCGGAGCAAAAAAAATCAAGGTTTTACCTGAACTATCGTGATGCCTGCCGTGTTGTAAGGGAAACAGGTATCAAAAACTCAAAGGAGTATTTGCGATGGAAAGAAAGACCTACCAATATGCCATCACGTCCGGAATACTTTTATAAGGAATGGAACGGCTGGAAGGAATTCCTCGGACCTGGTTATCAGGCTCCCGATCCGCGTCACTATACAAAACTTAAGATTGCCGATGTAAGGATAATTAAACATCAGCTGAACATGGGTGTTTCAGGCGCTATTCTGGCTAAAACATTTAAGGTTTCAGAGATGCAAATCAGCAGGATAAAACGTGGTGAAAACTGGAACGAAATATAGGAAGGATTAATATGTATTAGTTGATTTACAATGACATAAAACAAAAAATTGATCAAATTATTAACCAAATTGTTTTTTCCTTGTTTTTTTATTTATAACTTGGATACCATTACCTAAAATTCCATCAATCTATGACAATTTATGTTGGGAACATCAGTTACACCTTAGGCGAAGATGAAATAAGAAGAATCTTCGAAGTTATGGGTAGCGTTGAGACAATTAAGCTCATACGCGACAAACGTACCGGTAAATCAAAGGGGTATTGTTTTATTGAAATGCCGGATAAAAAAGAAGCCATGGAGGCAATCAATGCACTCGATGGAAAAGATGTTGCAGGAAGAAACCTCAGGGTAATTAAAGCACATTCTACCAAAAAAGTAAGGGAAGAAGTGCAATGAACAATGAAATGCATGTGTACTTTTAGTATATTGTTTTTCATTGCTGGTAATTAATCGTAATCCCGGCATGTAACCAACGGCCGGGCTGGAGCACTGAACCTGCGTCTACGTATTGGGTATTGAGAATATTGGATACTTCCACAAAAAACTGAATATTTTCCTTTTTCCACTGAGCTTTACAATTAATAAGCCAATACGGTTGATATGCCTTAAACCGGTATGCCAATTCATTGTGGTTATATTGTATGGCAGCACCGGTTCTATTCTGATAACTGATAAACCAGAATAAACCGATATTTTCAATCAGTTTTTGCGAAAGGGTTATCGACAATTTATCCCTCAGGTTGTAATATTTCGAAACAGAATCAGGTATCGATTTGCTGATGTTTAGCCACATATAGTTTATGGTAAGCTTTTCGGCCAGTATGCCGGGTAAATAATCATTAAGCCAGAAGCTGGCATGGGTTGATAACCCTGATGCCCGAAATTCAGATATATTTAACGGGCTGAAACGATTTCCGGCATAATTCCAAACCCAGTCAACAATGTCCCTGCCGGTATTGTAAAATACTGAAGCGCCTGCCTGAATTGAATGCCCGGCATATTTCAAACCGGCTTCCACACTATACATACGGTTTGGATCGAGATCCCTGTTTCCCTGATTCACCGGATCGGAATAAAACAAATCAGTGAAAGTAGGCAGGTGCAGTGCCCGGTTAACCGAAGAAAATGCGTTGAGTGCAGGCGTAATGCTATAACTGATATCTATCCCAGGGAAGAAATAAGGCCCCTTATGAAACCCTGAATTATAATTCAGCATGAAGCCTCCGGTAACACTCAGCTTATCCAGTTGAATCATCATCTCCAGAAAAGTAGCAACATTATTGCGCTGGTAATGCCTGGTATACAATGCACTGTCGGTGCCTTTAACCGGCCTGGGTTTGTGCAGGTTGTCACCAATATTGTTACTTAATATGCTTTCTGAGCGCTGATCAAAACCGAGGGTTGCCGTAACAATATGCCTGTGTAAAGTAATGTTAAACTGGTTACCCAACACATCTGTGCGATGGAAGTTTTCATAAAAACCCGGATTATACCTGTCTAAAAGATAGTGATCATTCTTCCTGCGCCAATATACCCTGGTTTGAAATTTCAGCCGATTGCCTGTTGAAGCGCCAATGCTGCCAAACCCTGTTCCTGTTTCCTCAAATTGATAGGGATACCGGGGTGAATAATACCCTGCAGCACCAAATTCCTTGAACTGATAACCACCTTGTACATCAACTTTGCTTGTTGAGTTTTGAAAAACGGCCCTGTAAAAAGCATTGTAAATGGCATAATCGGTGTTCTCTGTATAACCGCCTGAAGAGCCCGCCCCTAACGACAAGTAATTCGCAATTGACCCGGTTTTAAATCCTGCATGAAAATGACTCCTCAATAACTCATGCTTTCCAAAACTTTGCGTGAAAGCTATTTCATTATCGGGTTGTATGGTTACTATATTGATAGCCCCCATAAATGCACCGGGCCCTAAGGTACGTGCTGCAGGACCCTCCAAAACCTCAATCCGCAAAACGGATTCGGGATCTATAGGTAAATCGGCACTGTAATGCCCCGTCTGAGGATCGCCTAAGGGAATTCCATTCAACAATACCATTACATGGTCGAAAGATGAGCCCCTGATACTGATATCGGCCTGTACACCGGAAATACCGCGCTGTCTGACATCAGCATTGGACACATATTCGAGGATATCATTTACGCTGTGTACACCCGATTTCTCAATTTCGTCGCGCTGCACTACCAGTAACACCCTCGAACTCACCGAAGATATCACCTGGCTTCTCCTCCCGATCACTTCAACTTCGTCCAACTCATAAGAAGGTGGTGCAATGGAATCTGTTTGTGCCTTAATGTCAGCCTTTACCGATATCAGGGTATACGTGATGCATAATACCCCTATCTTTATTATCTTGCCAAGACTTGAAAAAACGGCATATCTTTTTCTTGTCCATTTGTTGAAACAAAGCTTGTTTTGTTGGTTTAACGATCTGAGCATTATATGAGGCTATGATGTACTATAAACATCGCAAAAAACATGAAGTTTTGTATAAAATTGAAATTCATGCCCAAAAAGTTATCAACAATCGAGCATGGGCATCACAAAAATTTATAAACATGTAAGTCCTCATGCATATTTTTGCATAAATTTGATTTACTGCTTATTGCCGGTAAAAATGTTGAAAATTTAAACAAGAATTCGACTTTGTTTAAGATTTTTTAATTGCCTGCTATTCAAAATCATAAAAAAAATTTCATCATATTTTAATTAATTTACTATTTTTGTGCCGTTTAATAAACTATCATTCACATCAAATTATTAAGAAAATGAAAAAAATAGCTTATTTGTTTGTTGCATTTGCTTTCTTTGGTGCTATTTCTCTGAGTTCATGTAAATCCAAAACTACAGAAGCTCCTGTTGAAGAAACTGTAATCGAAGAACCTGTTGCTCCTGTTGTTGATTCAGTTGAAACAATAGTTGACAGCGCTGCCGCTGTTGTTGAGTAATCAGAGATTACTTTTTAAGGGGAAGAAATTAAAGAAAAGTAAACACCCTTTAGCAACCTCAGGTTGTTAGAGGGTGTTTTTTTTATGTAGGGTACGATATACGTACATGATAAATATTGCGAAGTCTTTTCTTAAATACTTCTTTAATGGTGGTTATATCCTTGAAGGTAATCTGGGCATCGTTATATTGCTCATCGGCCATTTGAGAAGACAAAATGCTGTCCACCAACTTATCAATTGTACTTTCCGTTATTGAATTAAGGCTTCTGGAAGCCGCTTCAACAGAATCAGCCATCATCACTATGGCTGTTTCCTTGGAATTCGGTTTTGGACCGGGGTAAGAAAATTTTTGCACGTCTACATCTGCTTTAGGATACTTTCGGATAAATGACCGGTAGAAATACTGAACAGTTGTGGTACCATGATGGGTACGGATGAAATTGACAATGGGCTCGGGAAGTTTATTCTTTTTCGCCAGTTCAATTCCTTTCTTCACATGATCAATGATGATTCGGGCACTTTCTTCAAACTCAAGATTGTCGTGAGGATTAATCGTGCTCGATTGATTTTCTATAAAATACAAAGGCTGTTCCATTTTGCCAATATCGTGATACAAGGCTCCTGCCCTGACCAAAAGAGGGTTGCCGCCAATGTGAAAAACAGCGTCTTCAGCCAGGTTAGCCACCTGCAATGAATGCTGAAATGTCCCCGGTGCATTTTCAGCAAGCTTTCTTAACAGGGGCTGATTGGTATCCGAAAGCTCCATCAATGTGGCATCAGAAATAAAACCAAACGTTTTCTCAAAAACATAAATCAATGGATAGGATATAAGGATAAGAAGTCCGTTCAGGCCAAACCAGCTGAAGTATTTATAATCAATTTGCCTGAAATTCCCCTCCTGTATCATTCCAATGGAGATATAAACCACGGAATACGTAATGATTACCGATGCGGCTGTAACTACGAGTTTTGATCGTCTGTAAGCATCGGTAAGGCTAATAATAGCAACCATTCCGGCAACCACATTCAAAAAAACAAATTCAAACCCGTTTGGCACAAAAAATCCAATAATAAGGATGGTAATAATATGGACAAAAAGGGCGAGACGGGAGTCAAAGAACGTTTTCAGGATAATTGGTGAAATGGCAAACGGAAGTATATAAATGCTGATAACATTAAGGCGCAATGCCATGCTTGCAATCATTGCCATAAGAACCATAATAAGCAACACAAAGGCAATCCTTCGGTTGTTGTTTAATACCTCCTTTCTGAAGCTTAACAGGAAAAGGTATATAACAAATATTGAAGAAAATACCAGGATGAACTTACCTACCAGCACAACCTGGCGGCCGTTAAATCCAAGGTTTCTTTCATACTCGCGCCTGAGCGACTCGAGTATTCTGAATTTACTTTCGCTGATGAACTCTCCCCTCGAAATGATTCCCTGGCCTTCCTGAATTAAGCCCCGGGTATGAGAAATACTATTCATCAGGCTTCTTTGCACGTTTCTTGTCTTAACTTCATCATACAATACATTAATGGTAAGGTAATTGTTGATTTCAAACGATTCTAAGAAGCGATCATACTTCCTTACCGGAAGCTTGCTTCCTTTTGGAATACTGTTCGAAAGACGCGTCTTTACATATTCATAAGCTGTTTTAGGTGAATAAAACTCTCCAACCGGGACATTCTCGGCCAGGTTTCCCCTTATTACCGTAACTTCATTGTATGTTTTACTCCCGGTTTCATCCAGTTGTGAAAGGTCGATGATTCCACGCTGGTATATATCACGCATCAGCGTACTTAAATACGATTTGTATTGATTCTCGAGCTGGCGGTTAACGGAATACCTGGCATCACGTCTATAATCATTGTGGGAAGCTACCTTAAGGTTGGCAATCGAATACTCTGCCCATCGTTGGGAGAAATGCTCTGATAATTCCTGGATTCTTTGCCCGGCAATCTTTTCATCAAAGTTAAAAATAGGTCTGAAGCCATCCAGCACGGAATCACGCTCCCGGCTAATTTCCTCCGCCGATTTCGCAATAGGAAAACTAAAGGGTGCAGTGAGGTCTTCATGTTTCCAAAACCCTCCTTTCTGGTACTCATACATGAACTTTCCCTCGCGCGGCAGGAAATACACGATAATGATGGAAGTAAACAGAAAAGAAATGATAATAAGAATTGTCCTGATATGGGTGCGAATAAACAAAAGAAACTTACTCATGCCGGAGAATTTTACTGTACAATTCCACTAAAGAAAGAATAAAATTATGTAATTGTTCCCATTAAACAAGAATTCTTTCCTGTTGTTCAACCCAATAAGGCCTATCCTTAAACAAATATTCCCTACTGGCAATATCAATGACTATAAGGTAAGGAGGGTCCTTAAACTTCTATTTTGGAGGAAAGGGTGAATAGCTGCAACGTAAAAAATGAAGAGGCTGTCTGACAGGAAAACAGACAGCCTCTTTTTTTATACAATCATTCCTGCGCAAATGGTTTCATTGGTCCCCTCGTCAATGAGTACCAGTGATCCTGTGATTCTGTTCTTCCTGTATGAATCATATACAAGAGATTGGGTTGTGCGAAGCGTAACTTCAGCAATTTCATTTAGTCCTATATGCTTATCGGCAGTGTCTTTTTCCAGGTTATCGATGTTAATTTTATAGTTGACGCCGCTAATAATACATCTTGCCTCGCGTGAAGTATGCCGAATCCAATATTTAGCGCCAGGGCGCATAGGCTTTTCATTCAACCAGCAAATCATAACTGTGACATCCTGACTAACCTGGGGCTGTTCATTCTCAGTAACAATCATGTCACCCCTGCTTATATCAATATCATCCTCCAGTGTAATGGTAA
>CAZYDI010000085.1:0-12632 GCA_964646255.1 uncultured Bacteroidales bacterium | reverse complement strand
GACAATTCTTGGTTCTTGGTTCTTGCTTCTTGCATCTTGCTTCTTGCTTCTTGCTTCTTGGATCTTGGATCTTGGTTCTTGGTTCTTGCTTCTTGCTTCTTCTCTCATTATTTATTTTAACTATCTTTATCGCCTTAAACAAAACTATTCCGATTTACCAATGAAAGGCGACCGCATTACCCTTGGTATTACCCATGGGGATATCAATAGCGTCAGCTATGAAGTGATTATGAAATCACTTGCTGATAACCATATCTTCGACCTGTGCACACCCATAGTCTATGGCTCTCCTAAAGTGGCGGCGTACCACCGCAAAGCACTCGATCTTGAAAATTTCAGTTTCAATACCATAAGGAACGCCGATGAAGCGGCTGCCAAAAAGGCCAATATCATCAACTGTATCGACGATGCAGCGCGTGTTGAACTTGGAAAATCAACACCCTATGCAGGTGAAGCATCATTGCAGGCGCTTGAAGTAGCGGTAAAGGACCTCAGTGATCATAAGATTGATGTAGTGGTTACCGGGCCCATAAACAAAGCCAACATCAAGTCGGAAAAATTCAATTTTAACGGGCACACCGAATACTTCGAAACGCATTTTCCTTCACCCGGTGTGCTTATGCTCATGGTTAACGAGGTAATGCGCATAGGCGTTGTTACAACGCATATACCGGTTGCGAAAATAACCGAATACATTGTCAGGAATTCCATTGTAAATAAACTGCGCATTCTTAACAAATCTTTGCTGATGGATTTTGCCATCAGGGGACCCAGGATTGCCGTGCTCGGCCTTAATCCCCATGCCGGTGATAAAGGATTGCTTGGTGATGAGGAAATACGTGAAATTATTCCTGCCATTAACGAAGCACGCGAAGAAGGAATCCAGGCTTTCGGACCGTTCCCTGCTGACGGATTTTTCGGAGCCGGTATGTTTACAAAATACGATGCCATACTGGCCATGTATCATGACCAGGGACTTGTCCCGTTTAAAGCCCTTAGCCCCGAAGGTGGCGTTAATTATACCGCCGGACTGCCTGTTGTCCGGACTTCTCCTGCCCACGGCACAGCCTATGACATCACGGGGAAAAATGAAGCCTCACCGGATTCATTCCGGAAAGCGATATACCTGGCGTGCGATATATTCAAAAACCGCCAGCAATACAAGGAAATATCGGCCAATCCGTTGAAACCGATCGATCCATCAGAATCCTGACAACCATCTTAACACACCTATGTACGAATATATTGAAGGCCCGCTGATTGATAAAAACCCCGCCTACTGTGTAATTGATGTATCCGGGGTTGGATACCTTATCCAGATATCCCTTACAACATTCAGCCAAATGCAGGCGAACAGTCGCGCAAAACTGTATATTCACCAGGTTATCCGCGAAGATGCCCATTTGCTGTTCGGCTTTCACACGCAGCGTGAACGCGATGTATTCCGGCTTCTCATCAGCGTATCGGGAATTGGCGCCAATACCGCCCGCATGATGCTGTCATCCATGACTCCTGACGACCTGCAGCAGGCCATTCTGAGCAACAATGCCTCACTGCTTCAAAGCATCAAAGGAATCGGGGCAAAAACTGCACAAAGGGTTATTGTTGAACTCCACGATAAGGTAGGCAAGGAAAAGATTACCGGCGAAATTTTCCAGGTTAAAGACAATAGAATGAAAGATGAAGCGTTATCAGCATTGGTAATATTGGGATTCAACAAAGGTGAAGCTGAGAAGGTGATTAACAAAATACTCCTTGCCGAAAAAAGCCTTGTACTGGAAGACCTGATAAAGAAGTCCTTGAAACAATTGTAAACTGTAATAATAAATTTTGATCACTTCTCCGGCCCGACATATTAGAATCCCACTCATGCCGAACAGAATCATCACACGCATGATTTCTGTTTTATGTCTTTTTTTTACCATGGTAACCGCATTCGGGCAGGGAAACACACCATCAGATACGTCAAAGCTTAAATATCCGTTCAGGGACGAAGTGCGCTTTCCCTTTTCCAGTTCAGGATTTCAATCACCGCTGTACCTGCGCAATCCCTCCAACATCGATCAGAAAGTTGAATATGATCCCGAAACCGGTCAGTACGTCTTTACCGAAAAGGTAGGCAGGTTTGATTACCGGCCTCCTTCATCCATGTCGCTTAAGGAATACATGGAATATGACCGCAACACGTCTGTGAGGAATTACTGGAACCAGCGGGCGCGCGAAAATAAAGCGGCAACTTCGGGAATAGGAACCATTCCTGGTATTAAAATGGGCGAAACCTTTGACAAGGTTTTTGGCACAGACGTTATTACCATCACACCCCAAGGTTCGGCCGAACTCATTTTTGGCTACAATATGTCGCGCGTGGACAACCCCGCGCTTACTGAAAAAAACCGCCGCAATCCTTCGTTCATCTTTAAGGAAAAAATTCAGATGAATGTTACCGGCAGCATCGGCGATAAAATGCAACTTGGCATTCAATACAACACCGAATCCAATTTCGAATTCGAGAATAAAACAAAGCTCGAATACACCGGAAAGGAAGACGAAATAATCAAAAAAATAGAAGCCGGTAATGTTACCTTCTCCCTGCCCGGTACATTGATAACCGGCAGTCAGAGCCTCTTCGGCCTAAAAACCGATTTGCAGTTCGGAAAACTCTATGTAAGCTCGGTAATCAGTCACCAGAAAGGACAATCCCAGGTTATTGAAGTGAAAGGAGGCGCCCAGGTGAATGAATTCGAAATTGATGCCGTGGACTATGATGCCAACCGGCACTTTTTCCTGTCGCACTACTTCCGTGACAATTACAATGAATGGATGTCGACCCTCCCTTATGTTAATTCCGGTGTGCGTATCGAGCAACTCGAGGTTTGGATCACCAATAAGTCAAGCTCTACCACCGATACACGAAATATCCTTGCTTTAGCCGATATCGGCGAAGGATATGAAGGCCCCGATACGGCCAACTTCATTGCCCCTGAAGCACTGATCTCTCCTGCCGAAGGACATAATTTGCCGGCGAGTAACGAAACCAATGCGCTGTATAACCTCATCATCGACCAATACGACGCTATACGTTCGTTCAATAACATTGCATCGGCCCTTTCACCACTGGAATCAAGTTACAATTTCATCGGTGGAAAAGACTATGAAAAAATTGAAAATGCCCGGCGGCTTAACGAATCGGAATACCGCCTGAATGCTGACCTGGGTTATATTTCACTGAACGCTTCCTTGCGGTCCGACGAAGTGCTTGCCGTTGCCTATGTGTATACTTACCGGGGAAGAACTTACAGGGTTGGGGAATTATCCACCGACGGCATCAGTTCACCAAAAACACTGGTGGTTAAACTTATTAAGGGAACCAGCCTTACACCCAAATCGGCCGGATGGGACCTGATGATGAAAAACGTGTATGCCATCGGCGCCTATCAGGTTTCTTCAAAGAATTTTATTCTTGATATCCTTTACCGTAAAGATGAAACGGGTGTGCCTGTGAATTACATCGTCGAAAATGGCGCCGACAGCAGCTTTAACCGTAAGATTCTGCTGCGGGTAATGAAGATGGATAACCTTGATTCCCGCAACGAACTGCAGAATCCCGACGGAAGGTTTGACTTTATCGAAGAACGCACCATCACCGCGCGCGATGGACGCATTTTCTTCACCCAGACTGAACCGTTCGGGTCCGATTTACGAAAAACCATTACCGGGGGGAGCAATGCTGTTGCCATCAACAACATAGCCAATAAATATGTTTTCGAGGAATTGTACGATTCAACGCAGACAAAGGCAAAGCAGTTGTCAAGAAAAAACAAGTTTTTTATGGCCGGTAGTTACCAGGCCGCATCAGGGTCGGAGATTCAGCTCAACGCCATGAATATTCCTCCCAATTCGGTTAAAGTTTCATCAGGAGGTATCACACTTCAGGAAGGGGTCGACTATTCGGTGGATTATGCACTGGGAAGGGTTAAAATCATCAACCAGGGGATCCTGCAATCGGGTACGCCCTTGTCCATTTCGCTCGAAAACAATGCGCTGTTCAACCTGCAGACCAAAACACTGCTCGGAACCCATTTCGACTATAAGTTTTCCGATAATTTCAACCTCGGGGCAACGGTAATGAATCTTACCGAAAGGCCGCTGACACAAAAGGTGAATATGGGCGATGAACCAATATCAAACACCATTTGGGGACTGAATACCAATTACCGGACCGAATCGCGGCTGCTTACCAAATTAATCGACAAATTACCGCTCATCGAAACAAAGGAAATGTCGACCATAGCTTTTGATGCCGAATTTGCCCACCTTGTGCCGGGGCAGGCCAAGATTATCGGAAAGGGAGGCATTGCTTACATCGATGATTTTGAGGGAACCGAAACAACCATTGAGCTGAAAACAGCCCAGTCGTGGTTTCTTTCCAGCACGCCAAGGAGGTTCCCCAACTCCGGAATACACAATAGCCTGAGTTATGGATACGGCAGGTCCAAACTTGCCTGGTATTATATCGATCCCTTGTTTACCCGCGATGAAAGCCGAACGCCCAGCATAATTAGCGAGGAAGAACAAAATGACCCTTTTGTGCGGGAAGTGCTTGAAACCGAAATTTTCAAAAACCGTGAAAGCGGCACAGGTTTCCAGAATACCCTGATGGTTATGAACCTTGCCTATTTCCCCGAAGAAAGAGGTCCGTATAATTTTGACCCGTCCATCCGCGATGACGGAAGACTGCCAAATCCTGCCAACCGTTGGGGCGGTATAATGCGTGAGTTGCAGACAACCGATTTCGAAACCTCAAATATCGAATACATTGAATTCTGGTTAATGGATCCTTTTGTTAAGGACAAACAGCATTCGGGCGGTGAACTATATTTTAACCTTGGCGAAATATCAGAAGACGTGCTGAAAGATTCCCGGAAATTTTTCGAAAACGGACTGCCTACAACCGATTCAATTACCAGGGTTGACTCAAACTCAGTATGGGGAAGGGTGCCTACCATTCAAAGCATTGTCAATACGTTTGATGCCAACCCCAACAACAGGGAAATGCAGGATGTTGGCTATGACGGCCTCTCCGATGATGATGAAAGGATAAAATTCGCCCCCTGGTTAAATTCGCTTAACCCGTCGACCCCTGCTTATGCACAAGCATGGTCCGACCCCTCCGCCGACAATTTCAGGTATTTCCTTAGTCCCGATTATAACGACACCGCGCGGGTAATTCCACGCTATAAGGACTATAACAATACACAGGGAAACTCCCCGACAACCGAACAGAGCGGTGGCGATTTTGCTGCATCAACAACGCTGCCGAATACCGAGGACATCAACAGGGACAATACCCTTAACGAAAATGATGCCTACTATGAATACCGGGTTTCATTGAACCCCAATGAAATGAACCTCGACAATCCGTATGTTACTGATGTGGTAAAAGGTAAGGATAGTGTATACTGGTATCAATTCCGCATACCGATCAGTGATTTTGAGAACAGGTACGGCAACATCGAGGATTTCAAATCAATCCGCTTCATGCGTATGTACCTCACGGGGTTTGAAAAACCCGTGATCCTGCGTTTTGCCGAATTACACCTTATCCGCTCCGAATGGAGAAAATATATCGGCGATATTGCAGAGGGCGGGCCGTCAGTTACCGACCAAACCGAAAACGGAACATTCGAAATCACCTCCGTAAATATCGAAGAAAACGCAGCAAAAGAACCGGTAAATTACATCCTGCCCCCGGGTATCGATCGCGTTATCGATCCCAGTCAGCCGCAAATTGCGCAGCTAAACGAGCAGTCCCTCGTGTTTAAGGTGCGTGACCTGCCCGATGGTGATGCCCGTGTTGCCTATAAAAACATGAACCTTGACCTCCGTCAGTATAAAAAGCTGAAGATGTTTGTTCATGCCGAAGCATTGATTGACGGTACGCTGAACGATTATGAAGTGACCGCTTTTATCAGGCTGGGCTCAGACCACACCGATAACTATTATGAATATGAAGTGCCCCTTAATGTAACCCCTGCCGGAACGTATTCAAACAACGACAGGCAAATCGTATGGCCCGATAGCAATATATTCGAAATAATACTGGATGACCTGGTAGACCTTAAAGTTGAAAGGGACAATGCCATGGTTGAGCATCCCGATTTATATGACCGCACCAAGGTGTATAACAAAAGGGTGGGAAAAAACCTTATAAAAATTCGCGGAACTCCGAACCTCAGCAATGTGCGTACGATGATTCTCGGGGTTAAAAATCCCGGCGATCTCGATAATCAGTATTTCAACGATGGATTGCCAAAATCGGCCGAAATATGGTTTAACGAATTGCGGCTTACCGACTTCAACAACAAGGGAGGATGGGCAGCGAATGCCCGCACCCAGATAAGGATGGCCGACCTTGGTACCCTGTCGGTTGCCGGTAGTACTTCAAAACCCGGATTTGGAAGCATTGAACAAAAGGTTGATGACCGCAACAAGGAAGAAACTAACCAAATTGATGTCGCCACCAACATAGAGCTTGGTAAGCTTTTGCCGGAAAAGGCGAAAGTCTCCGTACCCCTGTATGTAGGCGTATCAAAGATTACCGTTACCCCGGAATATTCAGCCAGGGAACCCGACAGGCTGCTGAAGGAGGTAATTGATGAAGCCGGATCATCAAAGGAACGCCGTGAAATCAAAGAAACTTCACAGGATGTTATAAAGCGCACGAGCGTGAACCTTACCAACGTGCGCGTAAACAAAGAGCTGAAAAAATTCAGGGTATTATCCCCGGCCAATTTCTCGCTTTCTGCTGAATATAATGAATCGCAGGCCCATAGTTACGACGTGGAGCGCAACAATACCATCGAGTACGGACTTGGTTTCAACTATATTTACAGTGTGCGGCCTAAAAGTTATACGCCGTTTAAGAAAGCAAAGCTTAAATCACCGTATTTTAAATTTATTAAAGACTTCAATTTCACCCTGGTGCCAAGTCGTGTGGCATTCCGCACCGACCTTATGCGCACCTACAACGAAATGAAACTCCGTAACGTGTATGACGACAGGGAACTGCTCCTCGATTCAACAGTCAGCAAGGAGTTTATGTGGAACAGGGGATATGAGCTCAATTGGGACTTAACCAGGTCGTTGAAATTCGATTTCACCATCAACAGCATTGCACGTATCGAGGAACTCCCGGGCGCTTATGATATGTTCCGTAAAGGCGACAACAAGGAGTGGTCAAAATCGGTATGGGAAAGCATTCTCGCTGGAGGCCATTCAGTGAACTACAGCCACCGTTTCAATTCAACCTACACCCTGCCCATTAATAAATTCCCCATCCTAAGCTGGACTTCAGCAACATTGAGGTATACTTCAACCTATAACTGGATCGAAGGTCCCGAATACAAAGGGGATCGAACGCTGGGCAATACCATTAGCAATTCCAATTCCGTACAGGCCAGCTCAACCTTTAACCTTACCGGCCTTTACTCAAAATCAAAATACCTTAAAAAAATTGATGCCAAATATTCTGGCAAGCCGGGGGCAAAGACGCAGAATTACAAAACCGTAACCTTTACGCGTGACAATTTCTTCCTTCGTCCCAACGCGCCAAAAAATGTCAACCACAAGCTGAACACCAGGGATGTCAATATCAGGGTAACCAACAGCGAAGGACAGGATGTTGAAGTTACCACCAGGATCATTGATGAAAACCGCATAAGCATTGAATCGGACACCAACCATTACGGATTGATTGTAAACATCGAAGGAAAAGTGGAAACCGGTGAAAAACCGCTCATCTTTCTTGCTGAAAATTCTGTCCGCTTTCTTACCGGCTTTAAGAATATCACCATGTCATATACCCTTGGCGGGGGAACCGATATCTCGGGTTTTATGCCGACTCCGGGATTTACCGGGTTTAACACCGGTAATTTTAAAGGTGCGCCGGGTTTACCGTTCCTCATGGGCGTTCAGGATAAGAATTTCATTCGCGAAGCCGCATCCAATGGCTGGCTGTCAACAGATGATGCATTTTCGGAGCCCTTTACCATGTCGAAGACGGAGACCTTTAACATTAAGGGCACTTTTGAGCCCTTCAAAGGATTCCGGATTGAACTTACCGGGAACAGGAGCTTTACAAAATTCCGCAGCGAATATTTTCATTACAGCGACTCATTATCCTCGTCCGGCGGTTTTTATTTCGACAATAACCTGTTAAACGGAGGTTTTTCGATTTCCGTAATCACCATCGGCTCAGCGTTTGAAAAGCTTAAAAGCAGTGATTTATACCGCTCAGCATCATTTGAGCGATTCAAGGCAAACAGACCGGTGATTTCACACCGGCTTCATAACAAAAGAAAAAGTGAAGGCGACATTGCATACGACGGTATCATAACCCCGCATGTGGAACCCGGATATGCTGATGGCTATGGTTCCACCGCACCGGAGGTAATTATTCCTGCCTTCCTGGCTGCCTATACCGGAAAGGACCCTGAAACCATATCACTGAACCCCTTTCCCGATTACCTGAGTATATTGCCGAACTGGACCTTTACTTTCGACGGTCTGCCAAAAATTGCATTCATGAAAAGGCTCTTCAAATCGGCAACCCTGCGCCATAGTTATAAATCCACCTACAACATCAACTCCTATTCCACCAATACGCTCTACTTCGACGATGAATACAGTGGCATAGGATATATCAGGGACTTCCAGGACAATTATGTCCCCCGGTTGCAAATGAACACCGTGTCGATCCGCGAGGAAATAAATCCATTGCTCGGATTTGACGGCACATTTCTGAATAACCTGATTACCCGCCTGGAATTCCGTAAGTCGCGTTATCTTGTCCTCAGTCTCGCCAACAACCAGCTTACCGAAAGCCTGAACAATGAACTTGTTATAGGTGCCGGATACAGGTTCAATGAGGTTCCCCTTAAGATCGGCGAAAAGGCCTTTAACAGTGACCTGAATGTACGCTTCGACCTTTCGGTAAGGGACAATAAAACCATTGTCAGGTATCTTGCACAGACCGAAAACGATGAAAGCGACCAGATAACGATGGGCGACAGGATTTTCAAAATACAATTCACTGCCGATTACCTGCTTTCGCCACGGTTTAACCTGCAATTCTTCTTTGACCGTACCTTGAATAAACCCCATACCTCACGGTCGTTCCGGAGGGTTGACACCAATATCGGATTCAGCCTCCGCTTTACTTTGACACAATAATGCATAAGTCACCGGCGCGGTACCCGATGCATTTTTATCCGAAAACAAATATTCCTCTCATGAATAATCATTACTTTTATCATTCCATTTGGTACAACATTTTCAACACCCCAAACCCACACCCATTCATAACTCATTCTCAACACACCAAACCCACGCTCATTCATAATTAATAATTCATAGTTTATAATTCCTCATTCATAATTTTTATTGCTTATGAACATCCCAGCCGACTTACGCTACACCAATGATCATGAATGGATCAGAATAGAAGGTAAAAACGCCTTTGTTGGTATAACCGATTTTGCCCAGGGTGAACTGGGTGACATCGTATTTGTTGAAATAGAAACAGTAGGAAGCCACCTCGAAAAAGGAAGCACTTTCGGAACCATCGAAGCAGTTAAAACCGTTTCTGACCTTATGTTGCCTGTTTCGGGGAAAGTCATCGAAATGAACAGCAAGGTTAACGATACACCGGATATGATCAATAAAGATCCTTATGGAGCCGGGTGGCTTATTAAAATGGAAGTGGATGATCCGGCACAGGTGAATGAGCTGATGGATGCCACGGCATATGCGGCCATGTTGAATGTTTGATACAATAGTATAACTTAATGAGACCAATAATTGATCCTGTAGACAGGGATTTGATAGAAAAAGAGCTTACGGAAGAAAAATTCTTGCGTAAAACAAACAACGGGAACAATTACCTGTATGTCGTTACATACCATGATTCTCCGAACATAATGACCGAAATCGGCAGGCTAAGGGAAATGGCCTTCAGGCTTGCAGGTGGCGGTACGGGAAAAGAGGTGGATATTGATGTATATGATACACTGCCCACTCCGTATAAACAAATTATTGTATGGGATCCGGCAGAAAAGGAAATTCTGGGAGGGTACCGGTATTTTCTTTGCTCCGAGGCCATTACTGATGCCGATGGCAATTGCAATCTTGCCACTGCGCGCCTGTTCAGGTTCTCAAAAGAGTTCCGCGAAAAATACATGCCGCATATGATTGAGCTTGGCAGGTCGTTTGTGCAACCTGCCTACCAGTCAACCAACCGCAAGGGCAAGGGCATTTATGCCATGGATAATTTATGGGACGGCCTGGGGGCTGTGTGGATGAAGAATCCTCACATCAAGTATTTTTTTGGAAAAGTCACCATGTATACCACCTTTCACCGCGAAGCACGGGATCTTATCCTTCATTTCATGAACAAGTATTTTGGTGATAAGGAAAGGCTGGTGGTTCCTTTTGAGCCGCTTCGGATAACCACGGATAAACAATTGCTCGATTCCATTCTCTCAGGAGGGTCATATCGTGAAGATTACAAGCTGTTATCGCAGAACGTTAGGGCCAGGGGTGAGAACATACCTCCGCTGATCAACGCTTACATGAATCTTTCCCCTACCATGAAAGTTTTTGGCACTGCCATGAATTATGGTTTCGGCGATGTTGAGGAAACTGCCATTATGATTACCGTGGACGATATGTACGATGAGAAAGTTGAACGACATATAAAATCCTATATACATAAAACCTAATCACAGAATGTGGCTGCCATGATCCATAAAAGTTATGAATGGAAGGGCAAAGACGGAATCAGGTTATATGGACAAAGCTGGTTACCCGAAGGTAATGCGCATGCCATAATCAATTATATACACGGATTTAAAGACCATAGTGATCGCTTTGCCCACTGGGCTGAGCGTTTAACAGCACATGGTTACGGCATAGCTGCCATCGATCTGCGCGGCCATGGCCGGTCAGAAGGGAAACGCGGCTATGCGCCCGGCTTCCACAGTTATCTTGATGATGTAGCCGTGCTTATGGAGCAATCGGTGAACATGTTCGGTAAATGCACCTATTTCCTGTACGGCCATAGTCTGGGGGGAAATATTGTTGCCAATTACCTTATATCTGACAATCTTTTGCCTTCGGCTGCCATCATATCTTCCCCATGGTTCAAGCTTACACTCCAGCCTTCGATGATGGAGATGTTTATGGCACAGGTGCTCCGGCGGATTTTACCGGGTGTTTCCGTGGCCAGCAATCTCGATGTGGAATCACTGTCGCGCAATAAAGTGGTGGTGAAAAACTACCTCAACGATCCAATGGTGCACAACCTCATCAGGCCTAAACTGTTTATGGAAATAGAATTTAATGGATTGAAGGCATCCAGGAATATTTACAAGATCAATGTACCCTTGCTGGTGATGCATGGAACAGCGGATCGTATAACTTCGATAAGGCAAACGCGGGCCTTTGTAATGAATGCAAGCCGGCAGACTACCTATAAGGAATGGCCCGACGCATACCATGAATTGCACAACGATATCATCGAACAGGAGGTTTTTGATTTTGTGCTGGGATGGCTCAATAACCAAAGCAATAATGGATAGCCATGGAAGACCGGTTTTTTACACGGGTTATCATTTCCAACCCGCCACATAAAATTGACTATGAAACCCCTGTATTGCTGATCGGCTCATGCTTCTCCGATTACATTGGCCGGATAATGGCATCCTATAAACTGCCGGTGCTGCTCAATCCTTTCGGTACGCTGTTTAATCCTTTTTCTATAGCCGATGACCTGCATATGCTCATTGCCAAAAAAAAGTTTACCCGGGATGACCTGCATCAATACAAGGGTTTGTATTTCAGCTTTGCACATTATACGGGCTTTTCCGATACCGAAGCCGGGCAATGCCTGAGCCGTATAAACGAGTCAGCAAACCGGGCAACGGAATGGCTTTCGTCATGCCGTTACCTTATCGTAACCTTTGGCACGGCCTGGGCATATAAACGAAATGCGAACGATAAAATAGTGGCCAATTGTCATAAACTTCCCGGTACGGAATTTACCAAAATTTTACTGCCGCCCGGTGAAATCGTGGACACATACAATACCCTTATTGCGCGACTGAAAACCTTTAACCCTGCTTTAAAAATAATCTTTACCCTGAGCCCGGTGCGTCATTGGAGCGACGGCGCGGAAAACAACCAGCTTAGTAAGTCCATATTACACTATGCCATTCATGAGCTTATTAGCCGGCATACCGAAGTGTTTTATTTTCCGGCTTATGAAATTTTCATGGATGAACTGCGCGATTACCGGTTTTATGCGGCCGATATGCTGCATCCGTCGGAACAAGGTACACGCTATGTGTGGGAAAAGTTTTCCCAAACATGGATCGATAGCCAGGCAAGGGAAGTTTTTCCGAAACTCCAGGAAATTATCAATGCCCTGGCCCATAAGCCTGTCAATGCCGGGAGCACCCTGCATAAACAGTTCCTCGAAAAAACCCAAAAAAAAATGCTTGCCCTCGAAGAGCGGTATCCCTTTCTTAAGAAGTAAGGAGTAGGGTGAAGAACGAGTGAGCGAGGGGGAGAGGGAG
>CAZYDI010000084.1:1449-12735 GCA_964646255.1 uncultured Bacteroidales bacterium | reverse complement strand
ATTCATTCAATAGTCTCAGGAAATAAAATCAATCCGGCTTGCAAAATTCAATTCCTGCAGATGTACCAATTCTGCGAACATTAGCAGCTGCCTGTTTGTATTGTTCCTCTGTTTCCAAATGTTCCAGCATGAGGGGGACGTCCTTCAGTTTACTCAGTTCTGTCAGAAATACATTGTAATCGAGACCGCCCGAGCCCAACAATACTTCATCGAGGTGAACGGTGAGTTCATCTGACAGCCGGATATCCTTGGCGTGGCAATTTTTTATGTAAGGACCCAGCTTTTCAAAACATTCCCTGATGAATGAACTGTTGTTATAGTATCTCCGGGGAGATGAAATCATGTTTACCGGGTCGAGATGCACGGCTAGCTGTTTCCGGTTAATGGCTTTTAACAGTTCGAGATAGGAATCAGGTGAATCAGGGAAGATCCACGGCATAGTTTCCAGGGTATAGAATGTCCGGACTGGCTTGACTGCATCAATTATTTCCCTGGTGGTTTGTACAATCAGGTCAAACGTATTGGCGGAAAAGTTATCGGGATCAGGACCATCCCAAACTTCACCTCGCGATCCGCTGATATTCACGCAACATCCGGCGCCAATCTGATCTGCCAACGCCAGAGAATCTGTGCATTTTTTGATGGCTTCGCGGCGGACTCTGTCATCCCTGCTGATGGGGTTGCTCCAGGCACCAACCTCAGAAATGATTATGCCTGCCTTTCTTGCCGAGTTTTCAAAAGCCCTAATCGTGACGTCGTCAGTACCAGGTTGTACGGGACAATAGGCAGCGCTATAACCCTCTTTTCTCAGCAGCTCAATCCACCTTGCAGGGTCGGATGTATCACCAAATACCGGTCCGCCCAAGCGGATGCAATTCCCAGCTCTGCTCTTTGAAGTTTCCGATCCTTTTGTCAGTGGCGATACCATATAGGCCGCACCGACGGCAGCTATTTTAGAAAATTGCCTGCGGGATATTCTCATATGATCGATAATTTATTTGTTACAGGTTTGCTATTTTGCAATCCGAAAAATCGCGGATCAGTTTGTCCATGTAATGATTGATGCGGTCATCGGTTTTTAAACGTCCGCTATGTTCTTCATGCCATTTCACTATTTCTTTTGCCCCATCAGAGAATGGGATTCGGGGATTGAAATCCGGAACTGCCTTGCGGATCTTGGAGTTGTCAAATATCATGCTGTGGGACTTGTCGCCCAGCAGGCTGTCTCCGGTTTCCTTGTCATACTTTGCAATAATTTCCGAAGGAATGTGGACAAGCCTTGGCTTTACATTCATGGCGGAAGCCAGGGTGAGAAAGATGCTGTTCCATGACAGCCATTCGTCTGAAGTGATGTGAAATGCCTCGCCAATGGCACTCGGGTTTCCGAGCAATCCCACCAGACCAACGGCAAAATCCCGGTGGTGGGTCAGTGTCCATATGGATGTTCCGTCTCCATGCACAACCACGGGCAATCCTTGCTTCATCCTGTGAAGTACCGTGAATCCGCCTTCAACAGGCACCAGTGTTTTATCGTAAGTGTGGGATGGACGTACTATGGTAAAAGGAAATCCGTTTTTTTTGTTTTCTTCCCTTAATAAATTTTCACAGGCTATCTTATTGCGTGAATATTCCCAGAAAGGATTCTCCAGCGGAGTATCCTCAGTTACAGGTAATTTTGCAGGGGGTGTCTGGTATGCAGAAGCCGAGCTGATAAAAATGAACTGGCGGGTGATTTCTGAAAACAAGTTGATGTCGGCGGCTATATGATCGGGTGTAAATGCTATCCAGTCGACAACGGCATCAAACCGATGATCTTTTAGCGCTTGCCGGGCTTCACCGGGATTCCGGATATCGGCATGAATCGTTTTAACTCCCCCAATCTTTCTGATCGCTGAACTTTCCCCCCGGTTCAACAGATACAATTCAATACCACGCGAAACCGCAAGTTCAGAGCAGGCTGAGCTGATGATGCCGGTTCCTCCGATGAACAGAACTTTCATGGTTTGATAAATAGATTACGAAAATTAGGTTAAAAAATCGAATTATCACAAAGGATATGCTTCCAACCAACTTCTTTTGCATCAGTCAAAGAATTCTGTGCAAAAAAGAATTTTGCTTCCTGATACCGCATTCGTTTGGTTATGAAGCAGAATTTACCATGAATGTGCCTGGGTTGTTTTCTTTGCGGAATATAGATTACCTCAAAATCCCGATTATTTGAATGATGCTGTATTGGGTGACCTGGGATACACCTATGGCAAATACAAGTATGTCCTTACCGATTCCACAGCACTGTGAAAATTTATGCCGGAACATTCCATACCGTATGGCAGCGACAGCCTGACAGAGCATGGGAATGCGTATGGGATTAGCTTATGAAAGTATCCTGATTTATTGCCGGTGAATTTCCGATCCGCCCCTGGTATCAATGGATACCTTTTCAGGATTACCAGAGTAATATAAATCTCCTCCTCCTGTAATCTGGCCGGTAAGCTCATCTGAAACATTTACATTGACATCAGAGCCACCACTGGCCTGTATTCTTGCAATGCCAGAAGCAAAATCATTGGCGTTGACATCGCCACCGCCTGAAATGGTAATATCCATCCCGGAGGTCTTTCCTTTGAGCCAGGTATTTCCTCCTCCCGAGAGCGTAAGTTTCACCTGATCAGCATTCATTGTTGCATCCAGGTCGCCTCCTCCGCTTAGTTCAATGCCTGCATATCTGATCTCAGTATTGCTTTTGAGTGTAAGATCACCGCCTCCGGATAGGTTACATAATACATTATTTGCATCCATAAGGGCTTTCAGATCTCCTCCTCCTGACATAACCATATCAATTTTACCGGCAGTTCCATTGATTGTAGCATCACCGCCTCCACTCATCCGGCATTTTAAATCATCGGTTTTGATTTCAGCAGTCAGGTCACCACCGCCGCTGATTTCTGCATCAAGTTGAGGAACATTCAGCGGAGTTTCGGCAATGATGTCACCTCCACCGGAAACTTTCAGTTTGTCAATGATTTTGAAAGATATGCGTGCTTTCAACGGTTTGGTAGCCATTATATTTTCTTCGGTATAGATGTTCAGTATGCCCTGAACCACTTCAACCGTAATGTGTTCAAACAGGTTTTCCTGTGCGGTTAATGTGACGCCTTCTGCATTTCCCTGTACCAATATCACATCGAATCCGCCTGAAACCCGGATACCGCTGAAGTCAGTCACATTGTAGTCTTTGTCAACAGAGGCTCCGGTGCCTTTTACGGGAATAAAGCCCTGTGATGATATGCAGGAAGTCACAGATAAAAAGGTCATGCAAAAAATGACCATACAAACAATCAATGTATTTTTCATAGGATTTGTATTTCAGATATGTAAAGAAATTTCATTTTTCGGGTGAGAATTACGGTATATAAAGTACGCAATTTATTAAATACCGCTGCATGGTATATTTGCATATCAGCTGAAAATTGTTTCAAACCCTGGTTATTTGAATATTTAACTTAATGACCTATGTATTTTCCCACATATCTTGTGTTTTGCTTTTTGTGAAACTAAATGGCATATAGCTAACAAGCTAAAATTCATAATTATACATTAATTAGCGGCTCATAATTGTAAAAAAATTGGATTCATATGTAACAAAATTTCACAATTCTTTGTGAATACGATTCCTGATTTCCAATACTCATTTTAGTCTATATTTACCGTGAGTATTCTACGATTATGAAATGCAAAATTGGAATAGTAAGAATTCTTAGGTTTTTGTTCCTGTTATTCATAATTGTTTTTGTAAACTTTATAAAAGGGAACGGGCAGACAGACATCTCTGTTATTAATCATGAGGCAGACAGCCTGCAATCGTTAATTAATAGCTGCGCTGATGATTCATGCCGGTTCAGAATCTTATCCTCTCATTTCTGGCGTTTTGCTGACTACGATCTTGAAAGAGTGAGGAGAATTGGAGAAAAAGCATTTGAATCAGTCAGGCATACAAATAACTTGAGACTTCTTTCAGATGGTTATGATTTGAAGGGTGTCATTTTTGAAAAAGATAAGGAATATGATTCAGCAATAGTTTTTTTTAAAAAAGCTTTAGATCTCTCACAAAAGACAGGTTATGTTGAAAGAACCCGCTGGTGTTATTATCATTTCGGAATCATACTGTGGGCAAAAGGTAATGCAGATTCTGCACTTTATTATTACAGAATCTTAAACCGGGATCATGTTGATATTGCCGGGTCTCCTTCTGAATTTATGGTAATAAGACAAATGGCTTATCTCTTTGATGATCATTATCAAATATCTGATAGTGCGGAAAAGTACTTTAACAAAATGCTTTTGATAAGCCGGAGAGTTGGGGATGCCCAAAGTGAATTAGAGTCGCACATTAACCTGATGAATTTTTATTATAAAACGAATCAGATCAAAAAGCTTTTGGAAGCCATTAACTCAGCACTTGTTATTGCTGAAAAGAACAATCACGAAAAAGCCCTGATCAATATATATAACATGGTCGGGGATATGTTTCTGGTAAATAAAAGAAATTATGAGCTGGCACTGATATACTACAACAAGGTTCTTGAGATTTGCAGACCGAGATACAAACAATGGGAGGCTACTATATTAAATGATATTGGTGATATGTACCTTAATATGGGGAATGACAGCCTTGCAATGCTTTATGTCAATGAAGGTTTAAAGGTTGCCAAAACCATGAATCTGAAACATCAGATATCAGAAAGTTACCGAAACCTTGGGATAATTTATAAATCGCAGGGCAGACTCCATGAAGCAATTGATCATTTTCAAATCTGTTATAATACCGGATGTGACAAATGTTCTAAGGTTGTTTTTCATCAGGCACTTATTGACATAGGAGATTCCTATATAGCACTTCAGAACCCTGGTAAAGCATTTGATTACTATAATCAATCCCTTAATCTGGCCATGGAATTTAAGGCTAACAAAGAGCTTGCAGCCTCCAGTCTCCGGCTTGGAAATTATTACAGCTTGTCAGATAATGGTAAGACGAAGGCATACTATCTGTCAGCAATTAAATATGCCCGGCAATCCAACGACCTGGAAACCATAAAGTTTATTTCAGATACCCTGAGCTCTTTTTTCCGGAAGCAAAATAACTTCGAGGCGGCCTATGAATACCAGATGCTTGCGAGGGCAATGGAAGACAGTATCATTCAAATAAATAACCAGGCAAGTTTGGCCGATTGGGAGTTTAAATTTGAGATTGAAAAAATAAACAAGGAAAACCAGGCAAATGAGCAGCTGGCTGCTGCTGAAATTAAGAGACAGAAAGCATTCAGGAACGGAACAATTTTAATTGCCCTTCTTCTTGTTGTTCTTGGTTCGGTTGTTTATTCCGGTTACAGGAGAAAGAAAAAAGACAACAGCCTGCTTGAAAAAATGTCCGATGAACTGCACCAGGCCGATGAAATGAAATTGAGATTCTTCTCCAATATATCTCATGAGTTGCGAACACCTTTAACCCTCATACTCAATCCTGCTAAAAGCCTCCTGGAAACCGGTACAGTTGAAGGTGAAAGTAAGAAACAGCTGGAATACATTTATAACAATGCGCTGAAATTGCGCGATCTTACCAACCAGATCATGGACCTGCAAAAACTCGATGCCGGAAAGCTCACACTGAAACCGGAAGAAGCAGATATTATTGAATACTGTGTTGGCGTTGCATCTTCTTTTGAAAGCCTGTGCTATAAAAAGAATATTTCAGTTTCAATTTGTTCAAACCACCGGTCAGTAATTGCATCATTTGATAAGGATAAGATCGGGAAAATTCTGAGCAACCTGCTTTCCAATGCTTTTAAGTTTTGTTACGAGGCATCGGTGATTGAAATGCTAATGGAGATCAGCAATAATAATTTTACACTTTCTGTTAATGATAAGGGTGTTGGTATTCCATCGGATGAAATCGACAAGGCCTTTAATCATTATTATCAGGCTTCTACAAACAATCAGGCAGAAGGAACCGGAATCGGACTGGCCTATGTAAAAGAACTGGCAGAGTTCATGAATGGAAAGGCAAGCATTAAAAGCACTGTTCAACAGGGAACTAAGGTCACTGTTACTATTCCGCTTGCTTCATGCTTTATTGCTGATACTGCTGAGTTTGAACTTAGAATTCCCAAAGCAGGGATTGATGAAACAAAGCCTCTTATAATCGAAGGCGAACTGAATGAGGATCGGAATACCGTATTGATTGCAGAGGACAACGATGAATTAAGAAATTTTATCGGGGACCTGTTAAAGGCTGATTATAATCTGATTCTGGCTGTCAATGGGCACGAAGGGGCAAAAGCTGCTTTTAAATACCTCCCCGATATTATAGTAAGTGACGTGATGATGCCTGATATGAATGGTTTTGACATGTGCGCAATGCTTAAAAAAGATGAGAGAACCAGTCACATACCAGTTATTTTGCTTACTGCAATGGATGGTTCGCAAAGCAGCCTCGAGGGATATCAAACAGGTGCCGATGATTATATCATCAAACCTTTTGATAATGAAATACTCAAACTGAAGATCAGGAATATCATTGCAACCAGTGAAGCATCGCGCAGACAGTTTGACCTTAAATCGATGCTGTCAGTTGATTCCTATAAATTCGGCAATACTGACAAGGAATTTATGAAGAAATGCTTTCAAACAATCGAGAAACATATTGACAATTCTGACTTTTCCGTTGAATTGCTTGCTGGAGAAATGTTATTCAGCAATCGCAATTTTTATAGAAAAATAAAGGCTTTGACCAATCAGACCCCCGCTGAGTTGGTTAGAATTTACCGGTTACATTATGCAAAACGACTGCTTCAGAATACCGATATGAAGGTATTTGAAATTGCTATGGCAATTGGTTATGAAGATGTGAACCGATTCAGACAGGCCTATAAAAAGCTCTTTGGTTTCCCTCCTTCAGAGAGCATCAATAATGTGGTGGCATAAGTTTTAAATCCTGCTTTTCTTAACATTTATTTCTGACCTGGCAGATTAGGCTATCTGTTTTGGCAGATCAGGAATGGTATATTCTTCGCACCATGGAATACATTTGGCCATAATTATAAAAAGTTGAAGATACATGTTGCAAAAAAAAACAACAATAAAAATGTATCATTGATTTACAACAATCTTACACAAAATTAATTACTTATGAAAGGCTCTGTCATTTTATGTTTGTTTATCGTTATTTCTTCTATTTCATTGTCACAAGAGACAAATGTTACACCGGGGAAGGCCTCGTTTCAGGGATTGGGAGATCTTCCGGGAGGAGAATTCAGCAGCTCTGCCCAGGGTTTATCTGCCGACGGTAAAGTGATCGTCGGTTTTGGAGCAACATCCTCCGGAGAAGAGGCGTTTCGTTGGACTGAAGAAACAGGTTTGGTGATTCTTGGAAACCTGCCTGACAAAAGTTTTAAGAAAAGCTGGGCCAACAAAGTATCTGCCGATGGGAATGTGATTGTAGGTTATGGCGATCCTGTCGGTCAGGGATGGAATACCTATAAAGGATTTGTATGGACCAGTTCAGAGGGCATGCGTGAAATCGGACCCCTCGATACTTCAAAGCGATCAATGGCTTTTTGTGTTTCGGGTGATGGTACAATCATAGCAGGTGATGGCGGACCTGCAGCATTTAAATGGACAAAGGAATCTCAGACAACACAAATGGGCGTGCTCCCGGGTCGCACTCATAGTCGCATTATCGGTATGTCTGCAAACGGGAAGGTGATGATTGGCCAGAGTTACAGTTTGCCGGCATGGGATGATGAAGATGGATTTATAATGAAGGAGGATGGCACTATGCAATCCCTGGCCTCACTGACTGGTGGAAAATATTGTATGGTGCTTTGCATGTCACCTGATGGTTCCGCTATTGCCGGTACCACCCATACATCTTCATTCCCAGCTTTTTTCTGGACAAATGAAAAGGGCTTTGTTAACATAGGACACTTACCAGAAAGGAATACCACTCATCCGGGTGATATGACGCCTTTTGGAAAAATCATCGTGGGAGGAAGCTTTTCAGGTCCGGATGATGGTAATGCATTTATATGGGATGGCATACAAGGTATGCGCAATTTACAAACTGTGCTGGAAAAAGAATACGGACTGGATCTGACAGGATGGAAGCTTCAAAATGCCACCGGCATTACACCGGACGGTAATGTTATTGTGGGCACTGGAATTAATCCACAGGGGAAAAAGGAAGGATTCAGGGTAATATTGGATGCTGGGACAGGTCACGACCTGTCCCGGCAGGAGAATACCCCAATATTGAAATATTCAACCCTAATTGGCGGTTCAGGATGGGATTATGGCCATGGCATTGCTGTGGACGATTCAGGATATGTTTATGTTGCCGGACAGGTTAATTCATCCGATTATCCTGTTACAAAAAATTCATTTGATAATAGTCATAATGGAAATAGTGATATTCTACTTACTAAATTAAACCAAAACGGATCGGCGCTGATCTATTCTACATATATTGGCGGTTCAGGCAGGGATGATACACGGAAAGTATTTATAGACAAAAAGGGTTGTGTTTATTTATCCGGCTCAACGGAATCTGCTGATTTTCCTATTTCCGGCAATGCTTTAACCGGCAACAGCAAGGGATATTATTTGAAAGTCAACGCTGCCGGTGATAGTTTGTTGTATTCCAGCAGGTGGGTTGATGGTGGAAATGTGATGACTGATCTGGACGGCAACCTTGTTATTGTTGGCACTACACCTTCACCTGATTTTCCAACTACCGAAAACGCCTTCTGTCGCAAATTTACCGGTGATAAAGATATATTCATAACCAAAATTGATCCAATACACAACAAAGTAGTTTTTTCAACACTGATTGGAGGTGCCGGTAATGATTGGGCACCAGCAATGACCATCGATAATGATAATAATATTATTATAGCGGGACGAACCAATTCAGAAGATTTTCCTTTAAAGGGACCAAGTTATGGAGCTTTTACGCAGGGAAAATTTAACATCATGGTTACCAAGCTTAAGCCGGATGGCAGTGAATTGGTTTATTCAACATTGATTGGCGGAACTGATGATGATTGGGCCTTTGATATTACATCCGATAAAAATAATGATGTATATATTACCGGTGTTACAAAATCGGGCGATTTTCCGGTATCAAAAAATGCTTTTGATACTTCTTATAACGGAGGAGATGATGCCATTCTTCTTAAACTGAGTTCTGATGGAAAAGAAATAAAATATGCCACATTTTTAGGAGGATCTCTAAAAGATGGGGGAAGGGGAGTTGCTGTTGATGAAAATGGAAGGGCATACTTAACAGGATGCACAAGATCAACAGATTTCCCTGTATCAGATGATGCATACGATAAAACATTCAATGGTGCCGGAACTGAAAGCTGGGCCTGGGGTGACCCGTTTCTTTTTGTTATGAATCCTGAAGGAACAAGAATTGAATACAGTACATACTTAGGTGGCAGCAGTGATGAAGAAGCATACGGAATAGCAATGGATCCGAAAGGGGATATATACATCTGTGGAGTTACTTCATCTGATGATTTCCCTACAACCGAAGGTGCCTATGATAGGACAAAGAATGGAAATACAAATATTTATGTCGCTAAATTCCAGTTTTTTGATTCTCTTAAAAGATGACCGGAATTGAAAATTAATCTATTAATCTAATATAAACGAAATATAAGATGAAACCATATTTTAAATTATTATTTATAGCAATCATTGTTATAAATACAAATCACATATCAGCACAAAAACTAAGCCTGAAATGTTCAACATTTCTCGGTGGGAGTTCTGATGACCGTGCACATGGAATGGCTATTGATAAGCAAGGCAATATTTATTTAACGGCTCCAATACAATCCATGGATTTTCCAGTTTCTGCAAACGCTCTGAATAGTGAGCCTTCCGGAATATACCTGGCAAAAATCAGTGCCGGAGGTGATTCACTTATTTTTTCAACCTTTATCGGAGCAGGAGGAGGATCAAATTATGCACATGGTGTGGCTGTTGATGATAAAGGATATATATATATTACAGGAAATACAACCAACCCGGATTTTCCAACCACTGAAAAAGCGTTTGACAGAACATTTAATGGCCCTGCCGATGCTTCACATGGCGATGCATTTGTAATGAAGTTAAATCCGGAGGGGAATAAAATTATTTATTCAACATTTATAGGTGGAAGCGGAATGGATATTTCCGGGAAAATTACCGTTGATGCTGAAGGGAATGCTTATGTTATTGGTTCAACCTCATCAGCAGATTTTCCTGTAACAAACGGAGCTTATGATACATCTTTTAATGGCGGTAGCAATGATGGCAGGGATGATATCTTTGTGTTAAAATTAAATGCTTCAGGTAGTGAGCTTCTCTATTGTACATATATAGGGGGTTCCAAGATCGAACAATATGGTAATAATATTTCAATTGATGGTACCGGTGCTGTTTACTTTGCAGCAACTACATCTTCTTCGGACTTTCCTGTAACTAATAATGCCTTTGATAAAACATACAATGGTGGTTCCGGAATCCGTGGAGCCGGTGATGGAGCAATTGTTATACTGAATCCTGAAGGAACAGCTCTTGAAAATTCAACCTTTTTTGGAGGAAGCGGGGATGATTTTGCATACGGGTTAAGTCGCGATGGAAAAAATGGACATATTTATATATGCGGAGGAACCTCATCATCAGATATTCCTTTAACCACTGATGCTTTTGCTAAAAATACTAAAAGCGGCTACTTTGCTGAATTTAGCAATGATGCCACAAAACTCCTTTATTCAACATATTGGAATGCAAGCGTTCAGACAATAGGTGTACACAAATCAGGAAATATTATCATTTCAGGTTCCACCGAATCAACAGAATTCCCAGTAACAACTAAAGCATTGGATACAGCTGCAAATGGAAGCGGCGATATATATATTTCAATTTTTGATCCGGATAAAAATACTCTACTTTACAGCACTTACTTCGGCGGAAAGAATAATGATATTCTTTCATCTTTACTGATTGATGACAATTCACTTTTCATTTGCGGTAACACAGCTTCACTCGATTTTCCTGTGTCAGAACATTCTTATGACAGAACATTTAACGGAGGAACGAATCAATGGGGAGGAGATGCATATATAGCAAAATTTGATTTGTTGAAGGTAAACTCACAACCTATTCATGATGCCGCTTCGTCAGGCGATTTGCAGGCTGTGAAACTGCTCCTGACAGAGGATTTTTCACTGCTTG
>CAZYDI010000084.1:0-1349 GCA_964646255.1 uncultured Bacteroidales bacterium | reverse complement strand
TCAGGCGATTTGCAGGCTGTGAAACTGCTCCTGACAGAGGATTTTTCACTGCTTGAAAAAAAAGATCCAAATGGATTTACACCCCTTCTCAGTGCATGTGTGGCAAAGAAGACAGAAATTGCAGAATATCTAATAAAGCAGGGTGCAAATGTAAATGTCGAAACACCTTATGGATTTACACCTTTGCTTTTTGCCTGTAACGGACTTACACTGGATAACAATCTTATAAAACTTCTGCTATTAAACGGTGCCGATGTTAATGCACATTTGGATCGTGGTTTATCGGCCATGCATTGGATTGGGATTACCGATAACCTTGAAGCAGCCAGGTTGCTTATTGATCATGGTGCCAACCTGGATGTAAAAGATAATGATTGTTATGGAACTGTTCTGCATATGTCAATCAATTTAGGGATTTCTGAAAAAATGACGGAGTTGATCATAAACAAGGGGGCAAAGAGAAACCAGCTTTTCAGTTACGGGAATACGGAACTTCATCTTGCTGCATTGAGAGGCTACACCAGTGTAACAAAACTTCTGATTGAAAAAGGAGCTGATGTGCAGGCCCTGAATATTTACAATCGTACCCCGCTATACTATGCTGCACGCCACGGATACCGTGATGTTGCAGATATACTGATTGCTGCAGGTGCAAAGTATGATGAAATTGTAGAAGCGAATTACAATACACCATTAGAACTCACACAGAAACTTGAAGAAAAAGAGGCTTATCTCTGGTATTTAAATGGATTATATGGACAGGGATATGCCGTTAAAACAAGAAACCATTTACTGGTTTTTGATGCAATGAGCTTTGATTATTCGCCTAAGGGGAAACTCGCCAATGGAAAGCTAAAGCCCGAAGAGCTCTCCGATCAAAATATTATTTGGATGGTTTCAAAAGCGTTGGGATTAAGTTACAATGCCAAACCTCTGGAAGTATCTGTTCCTGTTCAGGATATTCATTTTGTTTTTGATTCAAAACCAGCAAACTTTAAAGACTTCGACACCATTTCAGGCTTATGTTATATTGCTGTACCGAATGACAGCCTGAATATTCACGGGGTTCAAATTCACACCATCCCGGTGTCAGGCCATGGATATGGTGGGGCCACCGGTGTCGGATACCTTGTTGAAGCCGATGGATTAAAAATTTTTCATTCCGGCTTTCATGCAGTGGATAATAATGATTCTCAAATTAAAGAGTATAAAAAACAAATCGATTTTCTAAAACGCTTTGGCCCTGTTGATTTTGCTTTTATAACAGTAGCAGGTCATTTATCAGCAGCTTATGAGCCTTATTATTACATGATCGATCAGTTAAGTCCTAAAGCCATTTATCTTATGGG
>CAZYDI010000083.1:0-12953 GCA_964646255.1 uncultured Bacteroidales bacterium | reverse complement strand
TTTCGCTGTAGAAAAAAAGTTACTCGGGGTTTGGGGCTGAAAGCCCCATAATAATCTACACCCTGATCATCATTAACGGATAACCTCAGGCTCAACGGTATACCCTTTGCGGCGCAATAATTCAATTATCCCGTCGGTTCCCGGCAGATGCCCGCATCCCACGGCAATAAATGAAGACCCGCTTTCTATCATTGGCAGAATTCGTTCGGCCATTCTGAAATTTCGCTGCCTTATGAGCTCCTCATTGAGCATAGAACCGGATTCCTCTTCCTGTATTAAAATCAATAAGCTGTCCAGGTTGGCATTCCGGTAATTGCGGACAAGCTTTTCGAATTCATCCCGTTGGCTGTCTGCATTTCTGAAGTATTCTACCACATAAGTGTCCGGAATTTTATCCATTAAGGCTACCTGCTCCTCTATTGTTTCCAGCGCGTTCAAATGTAGATTCTTTTCCTTTGCCCGTTTATAAAGCAGCTCATCTACCGTAGCTTCAAGGCCTCCCTCATTTCCGGTGTTAAAACACAGCCCTATGAGTGCCGCGGGTTTAACCTTGTCGAACAGGGAAAGCTCCATACCCGAACATTTATACACTGCATCTTTTATCATTGCATATTCTTCAGCGTCAAAGCGGTCCCTTAATGTTTCGTTACCGGGCAATAAAATCATCCCGGCAATCTTCATCATGCTTTCCATACTAAGGTCAATTTCCCCGGCAAAAGCATCACACTGGTCCAGTTGTTTAAATACTGAATCGCGTAATTCAAAAACCCTTTCATCGGAGATATGGATGGTGCCATACAGAAAAGAGGGCGAAGACAGGTTGTTACCGGTGATGCGCCATAACAATGACTGCGCATTGGCCCTGGTGCTTACCGTGAAGAGAAGCAATAACAAACAACAACACTGCCTGCCTGTTAAGCTTTTAAAATATGTTTTCATACGATCAAAATTAGCTGTTATCAGGCAAATATTCCCTCGCTATAACTTTTGACACCGTTTTACTTCCCTGGTTATACTCTCCGAGTGGATCAAACTGCCATTCCCAGTTTGCTGAAACAATACCCCGGGGAATGGGACACTTAACGAGTTCCTTTGAATATTGCAGTACGCCTGCATGGTCGAATTGCTCTTCGAGCGTATCTGATATGAGGCACGAAACGCTCTTCACCAACATCTGAATATGCGATTGCTGAAGTATTCGTGTAATATCGCTGCATTCTTCTTCGGAATAGGGTATGAATTGCTTCATGTATTGCAGGATAAGATCACTTAGCTGGCTAAGGACGTTAAGCGAAACCACATAATCACATGAGGACGGAAGGATGAAATTGCATGAGGTAAAAAGTTCCGGTGCGGGCTTTAATCCATTGGTACGGAACTTCTTTGTCAATTCATATGCAGTCAATATAGCCCCACCGGTAATATCGGCCGACACCATGGATACATTCGGGTATTTCCTCATCTTGTGAACTACCTGTGACGGATGAACCACATCATACAACCAAATGTGTTCAACCTGTCCGGCAACTTCTTCCATTGGGAAATCGAGCAACCATCCACTCCCCAACACAATCAGGTTATGAATGCCTTTCCCTGACAATCTTTGCGATAAAAAGCGCTTTGAGTTTTCTAAATGGGTTCCCCATGCGCCATCAACATGTATAAACCGGTCGATGATTCCTTCACTGTCCGACAGGAATCCCATTTTCCGCAGTATGCCGGAAGGTATGCTTCCCGTATCCTGTACCATTACGAATAATATTTAGTTCATCGGTCATTTGCCGGTGCGTATAACTCATCAATTCAGGCAATTCCATCTTGTTAATCGTTTCAATGCTTATTTCATCAAGTACATGAACATGAAACCGCACACCGGGCGTAAATAAAAAACTATGGCGTGACAATGCCTGTCCGCCTCCATCAATAACCACCGGAAGAATGGGAACCTGGTTTTCCTTTGCAAGAATAAAGGCACCTTCTTTAAATGCCTGGATTTTGCCATCTGTTGAGCGGGTGCCTTCAGGAAACATAAAAACAGAAATGCCGCGGGCAAGCGTTTCACGGCAAGCATCAGCCATTTTTAATACACTCTTTTTATCGCCGCGCTTAACCAGGATGTGGTTGTTCATCCATATAACCCAGCCCACAAAAGGAATGGGGGCAAGTTCAATTTTCGACACCCATTTGAAATTAATCCTCAATTGCAGTAGCAGCGCAATGTCAATAATACTTTGGTGGTTCGAGACAAGTATATACGTTTTTGCAGGGTCGATTCGTTTCCGGGTCGCTATATGCAGCTTCCATTCCGGATTACATGTAAGGTAGATCCTGGTCCATAAAAAAGTAAAATAGTGTGAAACCACATGATTGCGATCAAACGGAAATGCCAAAAACCATATGATCATGTACAACAGGAACAATACCGGCGTGGTGAGAACAATTACACTCCATATGTAAACCGAGACAAGGAATGTTTTAGTTTTGAAAGGATGTGACAGCACCTGGTAAAATATTGTGCCGGTAATGTTAACAAAATATCGCCAAAAATCAGCTGAAGGTTATTATATTTGATCAATTCCCAAACTGATTAATCTATGAAGCCATTCGCATCCGGTACCATAATTGCAGCCTGGTTGCTGCGTATTCTGATCATTTGGTTTGTATATGTGAATCATTTTATGACATTTGCCGATTTTCAGCTGAAAAGTTTTGAATTCTATGTCAGTGCAGCATTCATTATTGGGGCTATATTGCTGGTAGCCGGCGGATTATCTGCTAAAGAAGGCCTCACTGTAATTGGTGGCCTTATCATTTTCATTTTACCTGTTGTTCAGCTTCTTAAGTTTTTCCCTGAAAATATAACCGAAACAGCATTCAACTATCTGATCCCCCTCACAACGGGCTTTGTGTTTTTTACATCCGGTAATCAACATTAACCGGAAAATAACATAAGGTATTTTTTGTATATTTGAATCCAACTGTTCGGTTTTTACAAGTACACCTGCCTGTTTTTCAATGACTTGTTGCTCATCTGGAAAACTGGCATATACTTTGTATTACTTTGGAACAGAAACCATGTTTTGAAAAGAATGAAGCGATTTATTGTTGTTGTGGTTACCTTTATGATGGTGCTCCTTGCTAAAAGCCAGACCGCCCCGGCTACCGAAGTTGCTCATGACACCATATTCAAATTAAACGGCCAGCAGATTCCGGTTGATGTAACTACGGTTACTCCTACATACATCAGTTTTGTATTTCCGGGCAAACCTGAAGAATTCACCATCGAAAGAAAGGAAGTCCATAAAATTATTTACAAAAACGGAAGGATTGATATTTTGAACAAAGCGGCTTTTACCGTTTTTGACGAAAGCAGTTGGGAGGCCGTGTGGATGACCGAAAACAAGAAGGAAGTCGGTGATCTTTATGTGCTCGGAGAAATCGAGGCAAAATCGCCCTCCAGCGCCAGGAGTCCTGCTGCTGCCAAAAAAGGAGCCATCATCAAGCTTAAAAAGAAAGCGGCCAATATGAAGGGAACCCTTATATTGGTTACCAAAAAGCAGGCTACCGGTGGCTATGGTGAGTATCCTGGTTATTATATAAAAGGAATCGCTTACGGGCCTGAGCCTCCTGAAGAAGGACTTGTTCCATCAGATAAAGGTACATCGGTAAAAGATGCCGGCATGTAGCACATTAGAAAAAGCTGTATACCAGGTCTTCAAACTCATTTTCCTGTAATCGCCGATGTAATCCTGCATGCCTTAGTACTTCACGCACCATTTCTTCTGTATGCAGCTCTCCTGTAAGTTCATTCCTGATAAGCGCAACAACTGAACCGGAAAAAAGAGGAGATGAAAGCTGAACATCATTCACCCTACCCCTGTGCGTTTTCACTTCAATATTGTAAACCACTTCACCGATTGAAACGGAATGGCTAAAGGCATAATCGGGCGACCAGCCAAAAATCCATTCCGGAGTCCGGTATTTTTGCGCTTCAACCAGGCTTATGGCTTCATTCTGCTGTGGACTTACTGAAGTTTCCGTTCCCTGCATTCTGTTCAGAATAAAAGTAAAAAAGGCATCCCTGAAAGTGTTCGCATCCATCCGGCCCTCCAGGCAAGCCGATATGTTGGTTACCCTGGCGCGATTCGACTGAACGGCTTTATCAGTGTAGGTGCCAACCTTGCGCAATATGGTTTTCCGTAAAACATCAAGGTTTGATTCAAATAAAAGCGTACCATGATGCAGCGTCCTTTGCTTATAAACATGCTCAGCATTACCCGAAATTTTGAGACCATCAACCAGTATTTCGTGTTTGGGGCCCTGCTCTGCATGAATGCCAAGACTATCAAGGAAGGCTACCACAGGTTCGATAAACCGTGTAAAATCGACCATCTTCCCCGGTTCGCCATTTCTGATAAAGGAAAAATTAAAGTTTCCATGGTCATGGTATACCGTACCACCTCCGGTTAACCTTCGGGCGATCTTAATTCCGTTTTCTTTTAAATACCTGTAGTTGATCTCGGACAGGACGTTTTGATGCTTACCTGAAACCACCACCGGATCACTTTTCCATAACAAAAAGATATCCTCCTCCGTGTTTTTCAAAAGGAATTCCTCAGCGGCTAACTGGTAATAAGGATTGGTAACAGGAGAATTAATACACAACATAAGATAAAGATAGCAAATTGTTGCATAAGCAATTGCTGGTTATCCTCAGCATTTATCACAACATGCCCGTTTTGACTTGTATTGCTTTTTTTTGTAATTTAACGCTAGAAACCGAAATACGCTATGGACAAACTTATTGATCGTTTTTTCCGCTATGTGAAGGTGAATTCAAAATCAGATGAACATTCCGAAACCTGCCCCTCAACACAGGGCCAGCTAATGTTAGGGAATATGCTGGTTGAAGAGTTAAAGGAAATCGGGCTTACCGATGCCGCCATCGATGAAAACGGATATGTTTATGCAACGCTTCCTTCCAATACCGACCGTAAGGTTCCGGTGGTCGGATTTCTCGCCCACCTTGATACCTCGCCGGATTTTAAGGCTGAAAACGCACAACCCCGGGTTATTGATCATAACGGCAAACCCATTACCCTGCACAAAGAGCAAAATATTCTCCTTTCACCCCTTGAATTTCCCATTGTAAACAATTATATAGGACAAAAGCTGATTGTAACCGATGGCACCACCTTGCTCGGTGCCGACGATAAAGCAGGTATTGCTGAAATAATGACTGCCATGGAATTCCTGGTTACCCATCCCGAAATACCCCATGGTGATATTCGTGTAGCCTTCACGCCCGACGAAGAAATCGGACGCGGTGCGGATAAATTCGATGTAAAAAAATTCAATGCATCTTATGCTTATACCGTTGATGGAGGTTCGCTGGGTGAAATTGAATATGAAAACTTCAATGCGGCACGTGCAAAAATCGCCATACAGGGTTTGAATGTGCACCCCGGGTATGCAAAAAACAAAATGAAAAATGCCATGCTCATTGCAATGGAACTCAACAGCATGCTGCCTCCATATGAAGTACCCGAACATACCGAAGGATACGAAGGATTTTTTCACCTGACAGAGTTCAATGGTACTGTAGACAGTGCAACCGTAAATTACATCATCAGGGATCACGACCTGCGGCTATTTAATAAAAAGAAAGATTTTCTGATTAAGATTGTCGATCACCTTAACCTGAAATATGGCGCCCGCACGGTTAAAATTACGCTTATCGACCAGTACTACAATATGAAGGAAAAGATAGAGCCGGAAATGCATATTATTGAGCTGGCCAAAAAGGCAATTTCGGAATCCGGAGTTGTACCTAAAGTAATGCCTATAAGGGGAGGCACTGATGGTTCGAGGCTTTCCTATATGGGTCTTCCCTGCCCCAACCTTTTTACGGGAGGACATAACTTTCACAGTCGCTTTGAATTCATTCCGGTAAAATCAATGGAAAAAGCGGTGGAAGTTATCGTTAAAATTGCCCGCATGAATGCGGAAAACAACCTGTCTGTTACATAATGTATACAAAACTTAATATACACATGAAGAACCATTTTTTATTTTGTTTGCTGGCTTTGCTTGCTGCATGTTCATCGCCGGGCGGCGACATGCCTGTCGACCATAAGGCTACTTCAGAAACCATTAACCTTTACCGGAATATGAAGGAGATGATCAACAGGGGTATTATGATTGGCCACCAGGATGACCTGGCATATGGTGTAAACTGGAAATACGAGCCAGGCCGAAGCGACATAAAGGAAGTTACGGGTGATTATCCGGCGGTGTATGGCTGGGAACTCGGACACCTTGAAACAGGAAAAGACATTAACCTCGACAGTGTGCCTTTCGATAAAATGAAAGCCTTTATAAAGGAAGGCTATCAGCGTGGAGGAATCATTACCATCAGCTGGCATGGCAACAATCCCATGACAGGGGAATCTGCCTGGGCTCCGGCCCCCGGAACCGTTACTTCCATTCTCCCCGGGGGAGATAAAAATGCCGTTTTCAATGAACATCTCGACAGGGTTGCTGATTTTCTGGCCGATTTAAAAGGTGATGACGGTGAAATGATTCCGGTTTTATTCAGGCCGTTTCATGAGCATACCGGTGGCTGGTTCTGGTGGGGAACAACCACACCCGATGAGGAATACAAAGCGCTTTTCCGATATACCGTGGATTACCTTAAAAATATACGAAAGCTTCATCATTTACTGTATGTGTACAATACAGGCTCAGAATTCTCCAATGCTGAAGAATTTCTGAAACGTTACCCGGGTGATGATGTGGTGGATATGCTGAGCTTTGATACCTACCAGCGTGGTGATGCTTCAGTTGACCGTTCATATGTTGAAAGCCTGGACCTGAGACTTGGCATCATTGAAAAACTGGCTCAGGAAAAAAACAAGATTGCACTGCTGGGAGAAACCGGCTACAACCAGATACCCTATCCGCAATGGTGGACAAAAAACCTGTATGCCGGAATGGCCAATCATAAAATTTCGTATGTTTTGTTCTGGAGAAACGCCGGTTATAAATTCAAAGAGAAGGAAATTGAATTCTATGCGCCTTATAAAGGACATGCTTCGGAACAGGATTTCATTGAATTTTATAACCTTCCGCAAACACTGTTTCAACGTGATATTTCCTACGATGAGATATATAAATAATCAAGCAGACGGTGAAAACAATATTTTTTATACAAAAATCCCCCATAATGAATAAATGCATTTTTTTCTTTGCCGGCATTGTAATGATGTGCCAGGGAATGACAGCTCAACAGGCAAAAAGTTATTCCCTGAAATCACCCGACGGATCCATAGAACTAAACATTGAAATTGGCACGAGCTTTAACTGGTCAGTTAAGCACCAGGATAATATTATCCTCGCGCCTTCGGCTATTTCGCTCAAGCTGCAGAACAATGAGATCCTTGGTGTGGATGCAAAGGTAGTTTCGGCAAAAAAAGAAACCATCAATACGCAATTCGAAACCTACAACTACCGCAGGGCTGTGGTGAAAGATATCTGCAACCAGGTTACCGTTACCTGTAAAGGTAATTTCGGCGTCATCTTCCGTGTATACAATGATGCGGTGGCATACCGCTTCTTTACACGCAAAAAAGATGACATTGTCATCATTAATGAAGAGGCCAACTTTAACTTTACCGGTGATCATCATGCATTTATTCCCATACAATGGGATTACCGCGGTGGTCAGATATTCAACACTTCATTCGAGGCACTATACCGTGAAATACCACTTTCACAGTTTCCTGAAGATTCCCTGGCATTCCTTCCCGTTTTGGTTGATGCGGGCAATAATATAAAAGTGGAAATTCTGGAGGCCGACCTCGAAGACTATCCCGGCATGTACCTTGATCTTAAAAGAGGCAATAACGGTTTATTTGGCGTATTTGCACCCTTTCCGCTGGAATCAGAAGTAAGCGGTTACAACAATTTTAACCTCATCCCGGTGAAAAGGGCTGAATACATAGTAAAAACAAGCGGCAAAAGGAACTTCCCATGGCGTGTTGCCATTATCAGCAAAAATGATATTGATTTACTGAATTGTGATGTGGTGCAGAAACTGGCCTCGCCCTGCAGAATTGCCGAAACAGGCTGGATTAAGCCCGGCCAGGTTTCATGGGATTGGTGGAACGACTGGAATATTTCGCATGTTGATTTCAGGGCAGGAATTAACAATGAAACCTATAAGTATTATATCGACTTTGCTTCGGCCAACAAAATACCCTACATCATTCTGGATGAAGGATGGACAAAAGATGATGATCTCTCACAACCGATAGCTGCAATTAATCTGGAGGAACTGGTTGAATATGGCAGGCAAAAGGGAGTTGGCTTGATACTGTGGGCAAAATGGCGCCTGGTGGTAGATCAAATGGAAAAGGTATTCCCCCTGTTCAACAAAATGGGCATTAAAGGCCTTAAAATTGATTTTATCGACCGTGATGACCAGATTGCAGTGCGCTCAACGTATGAAATAGCAAAGCTTGCCGCTGAACATCACCTCCTGGTAGATTATCATGGTGTATTTAAACCCACCGGCCTGCAACGTACTTATCCGAATGTGGTGGGTTACGAAGGCGTTAAAGGAATGGAAAATGTAAAATGGGCAAATGAAGATGTACCCCGTTATGATGTTACCATTCCCTTTATCCGCAATGTTGCCGGTCCAATGGATTACACATCGGGGGCTATGCGTAATGCAAACCAGGCCAATTTCAGGGCTATCGGTTCAATGCCCATGAGCAAAGGAACACGGGTGCATCAGCTGGCCATGTATGTAGTATTTGAAGTTCCGCTTCAAATGCTGTCGGATAATCCAACGGCGTATATGAAGGAACAGGAATGCACCGACTTTATAACCCGAATTCCCGTCACATTTGATGAAACCATTCCCCTGGCTGGCAAAGTTGCCGGGTATGTTGCCATTGCGCGTAAAAAGGGAACTACCTGGTATATTGGGGCCATGACCAATTGGAATCCAAGAGACCTTACCATTGATCTTTCATTTTTAGAACCTGGAACTTACAAGGCAATTATTTTCAAGGATGGCATCAATGCCGACCGGGATGCAACCGACTATAAAAAGGAAGAAATAACCGTAAAGGCCGGTGACAAAATTACTGTTCATATGTTAAACGGAGGTGGATGGGCTGCCATACTGGAACCTGCAAAATAAACAGCTATGCATAGATGGTTTGGAATACCAGCGGTTTTCATTCTTTTACTGACTCCTCCGAATGCCACGGCAGGTAAGCCTGGCCCTATTGATAATAAGGCAACTGCAGAAACCAGGGCTCTTTTCCATAACCTTCGGGAATTGTCGAATGACCATACCCTCTTTGGACATCACAGCGCCACTGAATACGGACATGGATGGTCGGGTGAAAAAAACCGCTCCGATGTTAAATCGGTTTGTGGTTCGCACCCTGCCGTAATTGGCGTTGACTTTTCCGGCCTGTCGGGAAGGCCGGAGGAGGCAATTCAGAAAATCAAAGAAGAACTCCGTATTAATGTAACTGACACGTACACCAGGGGTGGCTTAACAACCATAACATGGCATTTTAACAATCCCGTGTCGAAAGGCGGATTTTATTGGGTTGACTCCGTTTCCAAACCTGCGGTAAAATATATTATACCGGGAGGGGAAGCTCACCGGCAATATAAAAATATTCTAAAAACCATAGCAGATTGGGCACATAGTATAAAAGGACCCGATGGTGAATACATTCCGGTTATTTTCCGTCCTTTTCATGAGTTCGACGGCGGATGGTTCTGGTGGGGTAAACCACATTGCACAAAAAAGGAATTCATTACCCTGTGGCAGTTCACAGTAACATATTTGCGCGACAGCCTGGGTGTGCATAATTTTCTTTATGCCTTTTCGCCCGATAACAAGTTTACTTCGGAAAAGGAATTCCTTGAAAGATATCCGGGTGATGACTTTGTCGACCTTGTGGGAATGGATAATTATGGCGACTTGGGAAGGGACGGCTACCGCCTTGAGAAAGCTGCCGCAAAGCTCAAAATTATTTCAGATTATGCGAAGAAAAAAGGAAAGCTGGCCGCGTTCACGGAAACCGGTCTTGAATCGATACCGGATGAAACCTGGTGGACCGAAAAGCTTTTGAAAACCATGACCATGCATGATATGAACTTGTGTTACGTAATGGTTTGGAGAAACGACATGGTGAGTCCCACACACTACTACGCCCCTTTTCCGGGCCATAAGAGCGTGCCGGATTTCATCAGGTTCTTTAATCACCCGTACACCTTATTTGAAACCGACCTTAAAAACCTTTACAAATAATCAGGTGTTCGCATCACTTTAAAAAATGACTCTCCTGTCCAACGTATTTTCAGGGATTCATTTAAATTTCTTTTCCACTTCATCAATACCCATAATAACGACAATGGGCTTTCCGGAAGGGGAATATCCGGGACTCTCACAAGCAAACAGGGCGTCCACCAAATCCTGCATCATCTTATGCGACAAAGTTTCGCCATAATTTACCGATCCGGCAACAGCAAGGGAGCGTGCAATTTTTTCCCTTACGCTGGTTTTAATGTCAGTGTCGGTGCTTTTAAACTTTTCAAGAAAGACTTCAAGCAGCTCTTTGGGATTTTCGAATTTGCTTTCAGCCGGATATCCTGCAATCACAACAGAGTTGCTTCCAAAATCGCGAATATCAAACCCAATAGCATGAAGGTCGTCCATTATTTCGCGTAATACAATATAATCAGCCTGGTCAAGCTCTATTGTCTCCGGGAAAAGGGTTCGTTGTGCCACCGGAAAGTTCATGGCCAGTGAGCGGAGATACTGTTCAAATAAAATCCTTTCGTGCGCCCTTTTCTGATCTATTATCATCAGTCCGGATTTTACCGGGGTCAAAATGTAGCGGTTCTTTAGCTGTATCAGCGCATCGTTTGCACCATTGCTTTGCACCGGTATTGTTTGTTGCGCAGCAAATGTCTCTCCGGTAGGTATCGCGTCGTTATAAAGATTTTTCCAATTTCTCAGGTTGTCTTCTTCCCTGCTATTCCGCATAAATTCATCCTTATGCTCATGGTTGAAAGGATTATAGTTATGATTTACCCGGACTTCGGGACTATACACCGGATTGTTCCTGTTAAACACCGGAATGTCAATGGCGCTTTCACCGTTAAAGTCAATGGAAGGAACAAGATTAAAGCGTCCCAATGCCTCTCTGGTGGATGCCAGCAGAATCTGGAAGATGGCCAGTTCATTCTCAAATTTTATCTCTGTTTTGGTAGGATGGATGTTTATGTCGATGGTATCGGCATCAGCATCAAGAAATATAAAATAAGAAGGGATCGTATCAGGAGGAAGAACTTTTTCATAGGCAGAAAGGATGGCCTTATGGAAATACGGATGCCGCATAAAGCGGTTATTCACAAAAAAGAACTGCTCACCCGGTGTTCTTCGTGCAAACTCGGGCTTCCCGATGAATCCTGATATGTTAACAATACTGGTTTCTGTATCGATGTTGGTGAGATTGGAATTGATTCCTTTTCCGAACAAATGAACTATCCTTTGTTTCAGGTTAGCAGCAGGTAAGTTGTAAATCTCCTCATCGTTGTGCTCCAGCTTAAAATCTACGCCCGGGTTTGAAAGGGCAACCCGCTGAAATTCATATACTATATGTTTTAGTTCTGCATTGTTGCTTTTTAGAAATTTGCGCCTGGCGGGCACATTGTAAAACAAGTTTTTCACAGCAATGCTTGTACCTGCCGGACAATTCACCGGTTGCTGCGACTCCACAACCGAGCCCGATATTACTATTTCGGTGCCAAGGTCAGCATCATGTTTGCGGGTGCGCATCACAACCTGGGCAACCGAAGCCACAGAAGCTAGTGCTTCACCTCTGAAGCCAAGGGTTCGAATGGCAAACAAGTCGTTTGCTTCCCGAATCTTGGATGTTGCATGGCGTTCAAAACTCATTCTTGCGTCAGTTTCCGACATTCCGCAACCATTGTCGGTAACCTGGATGAGCGTTTTGCCTCCGTCCTTTGCTATGACACTAACTGAAGTGCTTGCCGAATCAATAGCGTTTTCAATTAACTCCTTTACCACTGATGCAGGTCTTTGTACAACCTCACCTGCAGCAATCTGGTTAGCAACTGAATCGGGTAATAAGTGAATGATGTCGGACATTACAGAAGGTTCTGTTTTGAGGGTATTGCACAAATTTACGGATTATCATTCATTAAAAATGCCAGACAATTTATAATTTCATGGCATATATTTTGCGCTTTATCCAAAAGAAAAATCCAATTGTGTGTAAAACATGATGATTACGCAATTAAAACCCATTAACATGAAAAAATATATAGTATTGATTATATCTGTTTTCATTCTCGTTCTGCAAATCAATGCCCAGGAGGAAAGCACGGTTGAAAACAGCACAACCCGAAAACTTAGCAAGGAGCAACGCATGGCCTTGCGGGCAGCAGAGGAGGCCGCACTCGAAAGAATGGTTGATTCGCTGGTAAAAACAAAAAGGTTCATTTTGGAAGCCAATTACCTCAGTAACCAATCTGGAGTGAGGGTCACGGTTAATAACCTTATCAATTTCATCATTGTTGATTCGTCAAGAATTGTCATCCAATTCGCCTCCAACAGCAGTATTGGTGGACCTAACGGTATGGGAGGAATAACCACCGATGGCCGGATAACTTCCTATGACTATAAGAAAGTGGGCAAAGGAAAAGGCTATTATTCTATAAGGCTTATGACCATGACATCATTGGGCATGTACGACATCTGGCTTAATGTTAATCCCTCATCCGCTACCGATGCCAGCATAAGTGGTAACACGTATGGAAAACTGAATTATCATGGTGTGATTAAGCCGATAGAAATGTCAAGGGTATTTAAGGGAAGGACTATATAGCGGTTT
>CAZYDI010000082.1:0-13052 GCA_964646255.1 uncultured Bacteroidales bacterium | reverse complement strand
CGGGATTCGTCCCATGCAACAGCACCAACCAACTCGCCCCATATTTTAACATATGCAGTGTTCATAATTACCAATTGCTTTTACCCATTTTGTTCTTTTTTTTACCGCTTGCCCGCTGTCTTTTTTCTTGTTCTATTTTTGCCATAGCTAAAGGGCTAATGGTTTTAGGCACAATAAAGGTTTCCATTATATGCAGTAGGTCGAGCACTCTTAATACTTGTATTAAGGTTGCCAGGGTTACTGTTTCGCCCCGTTCGAGCAGGCTTAGGGTAGAGCGGCTAATACCAGCAGCTTGCGCCAATGTTTCCTGCGATTTGTTTTGCGCTAAGCGATGATGCCTTATATACGCACCTATATGTTCGGCCAATACTTTATCGCTCATCGAAACCCAATTATTGTATGAAATATCAGTCATAGATGCCTTTTGTTTTTATTAATGAATGATATGTCATGCAAATATAAATAATAAAATTAAGATAATGTATAAAGTAGTGAATGATAAATAATGCATTAAAAATCTTTTTATGAAATAATGAATGATATATCATTCAATGAACCAAATATAAACTTTATAAAACTTAATCCGGTCTTTGGCAATATCATAATACATCAGCAATTGCTCGTCTTTAGGCAAAATGTTCTGAGAAATCAGTTCCGACTCCGGAGATTATTGTGATAAATAAACCGGATGGGGGTGATAACAATAATGTTGGTTCGGATGCGATTGAGGCTGTGTAAAAAGTCATAAAATGAGTGTAGTCAGGAGACTACACTCAGCATTCATAGCTGAAATTCAGCACAATGGGCTAAGCGTAGTTTGTAACTACGCTTAATAAATTGACTTTTTACACAGCCTCGGCACATTCATTCGGTAACTAAAAATAGTCCTGATTACAATTTCGAATTTCTATTTAAAGAGCATCGGTGCAAACTCGGACAGGTAAATTCTCCAGTTTTTCCATATATGTCCCTCACCGGTTTCATAATATTTATAAGGATACTTATTTTCGTCAAGCTTCTTACGTAAATCGGTATTAGCCTTATAAAGAAAATCTGCAGTTCCAATGGCTATCCAATAAAGCTTCGGTTGTTTAGCGAACTGAATTTTCAGCTTTTCATCGAGATTGGTATAAACTTTTGAGGTGACACCTTCACGCGGCATGATGGCTGCTGAAAACAATCCTACATAGTCAAATAAATCGGGATACTCTTTGGATATGTGAAACGAATGAAAGCCTCCCATCGACAGCCCTGCAATGGCACGACCTGATTTTGTTTTCAAAACACGGTAGTTACTTTCGATAAATTTCATGATGTCCGGAAAAGCTTCTTCATAGGCGCCATCCATGCGTGTATCATTCATAAAGGAAGGTTTGTACATTCCTCTTTCCCACTCGCCGGGCGCGGCCTTTTGACCAGCGTTCCCGTTAGGCATTACTACAATCATCGGTTTTGCTTTTCCACTGGCAATCAGGTTATCCATAATCTGAGCCGTACGTCCCAGTGCAATCCATGCTTCTTCATCACCACCTGCTCCATGCAACAGGTATAGTACAGGATATTCAACGGTACTGGATTCGTATCCCGGCGGAGTGTAAATTGTTAACCGGCGTTTCATTCCAAGACCGGGACTGTCGTACCATGCACGGGTTACCATACCATGGGGTACGTCATTAACTTTATATAGATCGGCTCTACCGCCGCCGATAATGAAAACACTGGTCACAGAAGCCACATCACGAATCATATATACATTGTTCGGATCGGTAACCTTGGCGCCATCAATTAAAAATGTATAGCTGTAAAGTTCCGGCTTAAGAGGCGTAGTTGTATATTCCCAAACACCTTTAGCATTTTTTGTTAATAATACATCAGCCGGCACATCAAATTCGCCCATTGGAGTCTCCCTCTTCACAGTAGGAAGAAAATCACCACTTAATTCAACTTTTACTGCATCGGGTGCTGCCAGCCTGAACGTAACTGAATTATCAGCATGTATTTCAGGTGAAACAATATCCTGTGCACCCCATAATGCCTGCTGCGAATATGATACCGCACACAGCATCAAAGCATTTAAAAACACGAAAATTTTCTTCATTATCATAAGTTTATAGGTTTAAATAATTGAAATTTATAGAATTGTTATTGGACCATTGTAAGTTGCGGTTATATTTCCTGATTCGGTAGTACAATTAGCAATTATAGTATAATTACCGCTATTTTCCGTTACTTCTACAGTACCTCCTGTTATTGGTAAATCGGCGACTTCACCTTCAGTTACACTACCCCACACAGAGCCCCAGAATCCTGTGCCGAATAATGCAGGATAACCGGCTATGGCGTCATCATTAGCGGCTGTTTCATTGCTTATAATATTATATGTGCCGGATGGCAGCGTACCTGCATCTCTTTTAAAATCTATTGAAATGTAATTTCCGTTACCCGAATAAGTAAAACCTCCTGTTCCATTAGGCTCTGTTGTAATACCGGCGGTGGCAAGTTTTACTGTTACGGTAAATCCGCTTCCGCCATAAGTGCTCAAATCAGTGGCAGTGGCAGAAATGACATTGGCAAGCGTAACACCGTCACCCCCTCCGTCAGTATTGGTGGCATTGTTTATCTTCAGCGCACCAGTCTCCGTTAATACTCCAAAGGCAGCCTGTGTGGATATATCCTGAAATTTCAGGTTATTACTTGTTATTGACAGTATTCCTTCGTTATCAGTGACAGTAATGTCTCCTTCGCGAATATAAAGAGTGTCTGTTCCGTCCACCACAAATGACCCTGATTTTACAGCAAGATCAAACATTCCATACCACAGGAAATTCACATATTGCCCCTGGTTTATTTCCCCTGTATTACGGGCAGCAACCACCGGGTATTCACCTGCCAGCGTAGAAGCATTTTCAGCGGTCACTATTTCAAACACAGCGCAGGTAATGCCATCTGCAAAAACAGTGATTTTGTTCAGCTGTGAACCGGCAACCGGATTAAATGTGGATCCGTCAGCTGTCCATATATAAGGCTTTGTGATTTCACTGGTATAGGTGTACACAGGAGGATCTTCCTCATATACTATCTCACCCGAATAATCAATACGTATGTAAGTGTCATCCGCAAGTATGAGGCTTCCAAATATGTTGTAATTGTTTTCCAGCTTTTCAACAGTAATTGTTCCTCCTGTTACTTTAGTTCCCGTTTCTGAACCGTTGTTTACGGTATACCAGCAGGTTCCTTTTTGTCCTTCACTTACTTCATCATAACCTGCAACGAAATTGCCTGCTTTTGCTGTTTGGTTCGGTGCCACAGTATATACACCGGACTCCAGGAAATAGGTTTTTCCTACAAAGTCAACAGATAAAAGATTACCTGTACCTGAATAGGAATAAGTTGAAGTTCCCGGATCATAGGTTGCTGTGACGCCTCCGTTTGAAATTTTCAGTGTGAAAACTCTGAGCGCCCCTTCTTTCAGGGAGGTTTTTTCCAATATGTCCGAAAGTGCATTCTCAGCCGGAGCCGGGTATTTTCCGCTCAACGGATCGAGGGCATCTTCTTCACAGGCTATAAAAGCCATCACGAAGATTGCACTATATATCAGATATTTTGATATTTCTTTCATAATCGATTTTTTATATTGTTGTTAGAAATTACCAGTTAGGATTTTGAGTAATGTTATTGTTGAGTGTCAGCTCTGTTTGAGGGAAGGGCAGGAGCTTATGTTTTTCTTTAAAACCAGCTGCTTCGGGTGTGTTATAATTAGACCAGCGGACAGTGCCGTTGGATCCAAACCATGGGGTTTGAGTTCCCTGGCTTGCCATTTTATCTGTTATGTCCCAGCGAAGCATATCCTGGAATCGAACACTTTCACCGCATAACTCAAGTCGTTTTTCGAGCATTACATCTTCCAGGGTGATATTGCTTTTAGGATCGAGTTTTGCACGAATTCTGACCTCGTTTAGATATTCGGCCCCTTTACCGAAGGCATCATTGTTGTTACGAACATGTGCTTCGGCCGCAAGCAATAATACTTCGGGATAGCGCATGATTCTTATATTATTGTGGCTATCCATCCATCCGCCTGAGTTAACTTCGCCGTTTACTTTTCTTGATTTCCACATAAAGCATCCCTCGTGTCCGTATAGCTCATTGCCTGGCGTTATTTCATCTCCCATGGCTTTAACCTGGTCATAAGTCTTCATGGTTTGCAGAAGACGGTAGCCGTTTTCACCTTCTTCGCCAACAAATGCATCATATAAGTCCTTTTGGGGATTGCAGAAACCCCATGTTCCTTTATAGATATCAGATGAAACGATCATTTTGTCGGTTCTCCATCCGGTCATTGCAAACAGGAGGTTAATCATAGCAGCATTTTGCGGATCATTCAGATAATTAAGCTCAAATACCGATTCGCTATTATTTTCAGCAGTGTATTGTAAAATGCTTTCATAATCCCCGGTATAAAGCTGGTATTTATCTGATGCAATCATTTCATCGAGTACTGTAACGGCATCATTCCATTTTTCCTGAAATATATAGGCTTTTCCTAATAACGCCTGTGCAAATTGTTTAGTAATCCGGTACGATGAATTGTCAGCGGCATTTGCTTTTTCACGCAGCGCGCCTGAGTTTATTGCTTCAGAGAGATCATTTTCTACAAGTGCCCATAATGCTTCCGGATCGCCATTGGGTTGCTTATATTCCGAAGGCAAAAGTTCATGGTCAACCAGCGGAGGTGTTCCCCATAGAGAAATCAGGTCTATGTAAGCGAAAGCCCTGAAAACTTTAGCCTCTGCACGTACACGTTTTTGAACCGGAGTTTCATCCGGAACATGTCCCAAAACAACATTTGAGAAATATATTACACCGTAAAAACTCTGGAAAGAGGAGCTGATATAGGGATGTTCAGCGCTGAACGTATATTCGTTCAGTTTTTCATTTTCGCCATTGTCACCTCTTCCGCCGCCTCCACACCAGAAATCGTCGGACAAAAGATTCTTCAGAAAATATATGTTATAATATGTTCCTGAATTTGAATAATACATATATAACGAAGCAATTGCCTCTTCAGCTTCCGTATCGGTCTGGTAAAAGGTCTCATAGGTATGAACACCGTGTTGTTCTGTCTCAAGGATGTCTTCACAGGAAATCAATGCGAGAAGCAGCATTGCCGACAGCCAGATCATTGATTTTAATATTTTATTTTTCATTTATTTACATTTTAAAGTTATAAACTGTTGTTTTTGTCAATGACTTTATGTTCATATCACAATGTTATATTCAAGCCAAAGACAATCTTTTTTGATGAGGGATAATAACCTTTGTCAAGTCCCATACCGGAGCCCACACCCATTGTTTCGGGATCGAATCCGGGGTATTTGGTGAATGTGAAATAATCATCAAGTGAGCCGTATATCCTGACATTACTCAACGATATTTTATCGAGCCATGCTTTTGGGAGCGTATACCCCAGTTGTATCTGTTTAATCTTAAAGAACGAACCATTGTAAACCATTGCATCACTCAGCCAATAGCGCTCAATATCCATAGCTCCGGGACGCGGGCCTTCAGCTGTCTTATTTTCAGGTGTCCATCTTTCGTCATAGAACATTTTTAGCATATTTGACTGAAGGCGATCACCACGGTTGAAGCACATCATAATATCGTTTCCATATGCTCCTGTGCCAAATATCATAAAATCAATACCTTTGTAAGCTAAATTTGCTGTGATTCCGAAGGTAAAATCAGGCATTGGTTTACCGATCTTGGTTTTATCATCATCATTAATAACGCCATCGGGTGTTATGTCTTTAAATACCGGATTACCAGTTTCTTCATCAATATAATCCAATTGCAGCCCCCTTAGATACCATGCCGGGTATCCTGGCTCGAAAACTGTAACGCCCTGAGTGGTGTGAAAACTTGCGCCATTAATACGTGCCAGGGATTCATGTATGGAGATCACTTCATTATGAAGTGAAGCAAAATTGCCTTTTATGCTATAATGCAAACCATAGTTTGTGTTGTTCTGCCAGCCAAGTTCAATTTCAATACCTTTGTTTTCGATAGTACCGGCATTAATTGGAGATGCACCATTACCAACAATGGTTGATAGTGTAACTCCGGTGACAATCAAATCTTTCGTTTCCTTATCAAAATAGTCAAAGCTCAGGGTAAGACGATCTCTGAAAAAGCGAGCGTCGAAACCCAAATCGAGTTGTTCCGATTTTTCCCAGGTAAGTTCATTATTGCCCAGTACATTAGGTCCATATGCAGTAGTGTAAACAAAGTCTTCGGTAAAAGGATACAGGCCTCTTGATTGAATGACCGGCCTCCACATAAAGCTTCCCAGGCTTGATGCTGATCCGTTTTGTCCCCAGCTTGCACGCAGTTTAAGGAATGTTAACCTGTTAGCAAAGGCTTCCCTGGTGACTGTCCATCCTAACGATACAGCTGGGAAATAGCCATATCGTTTTTCTTTAGGTAAGGTGGCCAGATCAGCCCCATCACGCCGTAATGAAATCTGCGCATGATATTTGTCGTTATAATCATAGGAGACCCGTCCAAACATTGAGAACCATGCCGGCGTTTTGGTTTCCTCGCCCCCGAAGAGCGTTCTTTTGGCCCCTGCTGTGGCATAACCGAAATAGGCAAAAATCGGATCTTCTTCGAGGAACCCTAATTCAGTAGTGCCATCTTCTCTTGTCGCACCCTGTATAGTGCCATTGACGTTAAAATTAACACTCTGACGGATTGAAGTACCCAGCATTGCATTGAGATGATGTTTTTCAATGGTTTTGGTGTAGTTGGCAAAGTTTTCCCATTGGTAGCTTACCGGAACATATGCAGAAGCCACTACCTGGTTATAATCCTGCCTAATTGAAGCATTAGCATAGAATCGTTGATTATAGGCGTAATTGCTTATGCCTGAAAGGCTATAACCAAACCGGGAAGTAATAACCAAGTCCTTAATGGGTTTTAAATTGCCAAAAACTGTTCCACTAACATTATATCCTTTCCCGATTGAATATGATTTATCTCTCATTATGAAAGGATTGTATTGGTCACTTATTTGGAATGCCGAAGTGGAATAATAATTTCCATCACCGTCTTGGTAAAATTTCCTTCCGGCGGCCAATTCCCGTTCCATATGATCGGGAAGCTGATCAGGGGCATACGTGACAGGCGTAAGCGGATCCAACTGAAGTACCGACATAAGCAAACTCCCATACTCAGAGCCTTCAGCTACGGTTCTGCGTTTATAGTATTCCACCTGGTTATTGGTACCCACTTCAAGCCAGGGTTTTACGTTATAATTAGCGTTGATTGTAGCAGTAAGGCGGCTATATTTATCGGCATCGCCAACAATATAACCATCATTGTTTAAGTAAGAAATGGCCAGGTAATAGGTACCGGCATCGTTTCCGCCCTGGAATGAGAGGTTGTGTCTGTGCATTAAGGAACTTTCAAATACAGCGCTGCTCCAATCGGTATTTGTATTAAAATCCCAGTTCTCAAGAATTTTTTCCATTGTCAGGTAATTTGCCTCTGTCATATAGTCAATATATTGTTCGGCATTCATAACCTTAGGTATCCTCGAAATATGCTGATTGTAGGTCTGAAAATCATAAGCCACTGATCCTTTTCCGGCTTTTCCCTTTTTTGTTGTAACAAGAACAACTCCGTTTCCGGCTGCAATGCCGTAGATAGCTGTTGATGCGCCGTCTTTTAACACTTCAATACTTTCGATATCATTTGGATCAATGCCTCCAATATCGGAAGCTATGCGTCCATCTACCACATATAACGGTGTACTGCTTGTGTTTGAACTTAATCCCCGGATACGGACATCGGGTTTTGAGCCTGGAGCCGCAGATCCCTGCACTATTTGCACCCCTGCTGTTTTGCCCTGCAAAGCTTGCTCGGCACGTGTTATAGTGCGGTTTTCTATATCTTCCGTTTTAACCTGGGAGATAGCGCCAGTCACAGAACTTTTCTTCTGTACTCCGTATCCTACTACAACTACTTCTTCAAGCACCTGTGTGTCTTCTATCAGTGTAGCATTAATTATGCTCTGAGTTGCAGGGATATCCTGCTTTACATAACCTATATAGGAAAAGGTTATGATATCACCGCTATTGACAGTAAGTGCGTAATAACCGTTGGCATCTGTTATTGTGCCTTTTTGTGTTCCCTGAACGAACACAGTTACACCAATCATGGCCTCATTATTTTCATCAGTCACAGTTCCCGAAATTTTCAACTGCTCCTGTGCCGATAATAATGTTGCATTTACGAGTAAAAGAAAAGTCCAGACGACTATTCTTTTAAAAACTTTTAAGTGTACCATAGATAAATAATTAGTTAGTTATAATAATGGATTAATAGGGTTTCCTTAAATATCAATGTTGTTTAACTCATTCATGAAATACAGTTGTTTTTGGAAGGGAAGGGGAGCTGCTTTTACTTCATCTCCAAATTCTATTATTTGCGGTGATTCCCCATTGAACGATTCCCAGTGTGGGAGTCCTTCACCATTTGGATCTCCGTTTTTAGCAAAATTCACCCAGTATGAAGACATGATTTTTTCAATCCGGTAATCTGTTTCCGTAAAAGGTCGGTTCCACTTATGTAAGGTGTGTAAAGCATACCCAAATTCGGCAGCATGAAATGCCCCGAAATAAGCCAGCAGTGCATTAAACATCCCTGAAATTAGTACTTTCACCCTCATTGCCGCAAGAAAATAACAACAGAGACGCGGACAGTATCAATAGTTGTTTTAACATATTTTATGTTGATCGAAAATTGAAAATTAGGAAGTATGCAGAAGGACGGCTTGCAGATTTGATCCAATTGTTATTCAGAATGTTTAAAACGGTTTTTCTAAATGTTTAAAAGTTTGTTCAGACGTTCAAAACAGATTAGTAATTGAATTTTCATATAGATTTTTAACTTTATTTCGGCCGTTTTTTCTAACTTTTACCTAAGTCTATTATACTGCCATATGTTAAAATTCTCTTTTACAAATAGTTCCATTGGCTGTGTTTTGTTTTTGTCAACTTGTATATCCGGAGAATTGCCTCAGGGGCCTGTGAGTTCAGTACATACGGTATCAACTGATATTTCCAATCAACAGATTAATTGTATTTCGGAGGATGCCCAGGGGCATATATGGATAGGTACTGCACGCGGTGCAAACAAACATAATGTTTATGAATTTCAGCAATATTTTAGCAGCAGCAGAGACTCTCTAAGCATTTCCGGCAATCAGGTGCAGCATATATTCAGGGATTCCCGTAACCGCTTATGGTTTGCCACCACAACCGGGGTTTGCCTGTATACAGATATGGATTGTTTCAAGAGAATTCCAATTGATGCTGTTAGCCAGAATGCTATCCAATTGTTTGAGGATAACAATGGCAGAATTTTTCTGAATATGGTTGTGCATTTGTGTGAATACGACGAAAAAGAACAAAGATTTAAATTGGTTTTTCCAGAATTTGATAATGAGGTAAAATGGAGCAATAAGTGTTTTATTGATAATTCGGGATTCATGTGGGTGGTATCGGGCAATATTTTGCGTTGCTTTAATACGGTTTCTAAGGAATTACTGAAAAGAGTCAACACTGGAGATTTTTGTCATTATTCGTTTATGCAGGACAACGGAGAATTATGGTTGGCGTCAGGGAGAAAACTGTTCATTCTGGATACCAAAACCGGAAAGTTTAAAGAAATTCCGGGTGCGATCCGTGAACGGAATCTTCATGCCGAAGCTATTATAACAAATATTCACCCCTATTCAAATTCTTCGCTTTTAATAAATACACGCCGGGGTTTGTTTCTATATAATTATATAACCGAAAAGGTTATCCACCAGTCGGAAGATGGATTTCCTTTTCAGGCGCCAGCATTCAATATAACCACTATGTACACCGATTCCAAAAAGAATCTGTGGATTGGTTCTTCCGATCAGGGATTTGTAACTGTGTTCAATTACCAGCAAAGGTTTAACAGCAATAATTACCTTGTTTCGAAGTTTGAAGGCAAATCGGTTACCTCGGTCACAAAGGATAATGAAGATAATCTTTGGATTACAACGTCTTTGGGCGGTGTATTCTTGTATAATATAAGTGATAAAAGCATAAAGAACATTGCGGTTTCTTCCTTTTTCCCGGAGGATGACTACCTTAAAATCAAGATTAAGCGCATATTTGTTGACAGGGATAATTACATATGGCTTATTTCTGAAATCGGAAGGCTTGTAAAATGCAGGTATATCAACAACAAATTGTCTCAGATTACCGTGTATTATTTACCTACGGACATTTCATTGATGACCCAGGATAAGTCGGGAATCCTGTACGCAGCAGGATTTAACGAAAACATTTATATGTTGGACAGAGGTGCTGATGAATTCAAACCAAGACAAATATACACCCCTCCGCTTTATGTTTTTACCGGCGGATTGATCACGCTTTCGACAGGAGAGTTGTTTTTGTGCTCATTTGATCAGGACTTAAGCATAATTAATCCGATTAACTGGGCAACCAGGAAAATTGAAATTGGCAAAAGCCTGAATGAAGCTGTTTTTGTGCCTACAGCTCTGCTTGAAGATGCAAACGGTGATATTTGGATTGGAACTTATATTAATGGATTACTGCATTATGCCACAAAAAGTAAAGAAATCAATGTTGTTGAAGGGATTGCCTGTAGCGATATAACCGGTTTGGAAGAGGATATACAGGGAAACATTTGGATAAGTACGTTATATGGATTGAGTAAGTATGACCGTATCAGCAACAAAGTAATTAATTACTACAAAAGCGACGGTATTGGCGGGAATCAGTTCAATGAGCGAAGTAGCTGTCAACTGAACGATGGGACGTTGGTTTTTGGCGGTACTCATGGGCTGACTTTTTTCAACCCGTTAACAATAAGTATTAAAAATGATATTACCTTATTATTTGAAAATCTAAAGATTCATAACAAGATTGTTGCTCCATACAGTAGCGAAAGCATTGAACGTCATATATCGTATAATCCCGACATTCGACTCAGGAATCAGGAAAACAGTTTCACGATATCATATACCGCGCTGGATTATAGCGAATTTGAACGGGTTCGTTATTATTACATGTTAGAAGGTCATGATAAATTTTGGATTGATGCCGGCAATTATCATGAAGCTTTCTATTCGAATGTACCACCAGGTAAATATACTTTCAGGGTCAGGATTACAAATAAAGATAATACGATCACAGAGGCTGAAAATGCGATTTCTGTAAGAATTCTTCCTGCCCCCGCTTTCTCGTGGTGGGCATACTTGCTGTATATAACCGTATTTGCACTTGTTACATTTTATATAGTAAGATTGCTATACAGGATCAGAAAAAATAAAGAAGAGGTGGCCAGGGTTGAAAGAGCAAAATTGCAGCAGGAAAAGATCAATAAGGTAAACATGAGCTTCTTCGCTAATATTTCACACGAGTTCCGTACACCACTAACCATGATAGCCGGCCCGGTAACACAATTATGTGATGATGCGGAAATTACTAGTGAGAAAAAGAATTTGCTATACATCGTGCAACGGAGCGTTAATCGAATGCTGAAATTGGTGGATCAGCTTATGAATTTTAATAAAATGGAGAACGATACACTTAAGTTAAGCGTTCAACGGGCAGATGTGATCAGTGAATTAAACAGGAGCATCAGCATCTTTAAGGTGAATGCCAATATTAAAGGTGTCACGTTGGTAACGTTTGGGTTAGAAGAGGATTTCTTAATGTTATTAGATGCAGATAAACTTGATCATATATTGGGCAATCTGCTTTCTAATGCTTTGAAGTATACTGCTCCGGGAGGAAAGATCACCATAACATTTGATGTCATACTAAGAAAAGACGCCGCTGAGCTTTTTAGTTTGAGAAACGATGATAATAGCATGCAATATGTGAAAATCGGCGTATCTGATACAGGTAAAGGCATCCCTGATGCCGAGCTTGAAAAAGTATTCGAAAGATATTATCAGGTTGAACAGGATAAAGGAATTTATAACTGGGGAACCGGAATAGGACTCTATTATGCACGACGACTTGCTGAACTTCATCATGGCTATCTCAAAGCCGGTAATATTGAAAGTGGAGGTACGTTATTTACACTATTATTGCCATCCGATGAAAGTACTTATACTGCAGATGATAAGACCGTTGATAGCGAGGAACAAAACTTCACCTTTCCTTTGATAACAGATGACCAATACAGGGCAAAGAACGCAGGAAATACAGAAAATGAACCCTACAAGATAATGTTGGTAGATGACGATTCTGAAATACTTAATTATTTAAATGCCCTGATTTCTCCTCATTATAAGGTGGTCAGCAGTTATAGTGCAGTAAATGCGCTAAAGATTATTGAAGAAGAAACGCCGGATTTAATCTTATGCGACGTTGTAATGCCTGATATGAGTGGGTATGATTTCTGCCGGGCCATTAAAAACGATGTTCATTTATGTCATATCCCTGTTGTTTTGGTTACAGCAAAAACCACTGTCGCAAGTCAGGTAGAAGGCCTGAATACAGGCGCAGATGCCTATGTAAACAAACCTTTTGACCCGGCATATCTACTGGCTTTGATAAATTCCCAGTTAAAAAACCGCGAGAATATCCGGAAACTTTTAGGAACTGAGACAAAGATCGATAAGATTGAAAACAATCTGCTCTCCCCACATGACAATGCCTTTATGACTAAACTGTATGAGATAATGGAATCAGAGTTATCGAATTCTGAATTGAATATAAACCGGATGACAGAAATATTGAAAATTTCACGTACAAAACTTTATTATAAGATAAAAGGACTTACAGGTATCAATCCGAATACATTTTTTAAAATGTATAAGCTAAACCGTGCAACCGAATTATTGGCCGAGGGAAAATACAACATCTCTGAAATAGCAGATATCACGGGCTTTAGCACATTATCTCACTTCTCAGCCAGCTTTAAAAAACAATTTGGTGTTTCACCGAGTGAGTATAAAATTGGATAATCAAGTGATT
>CAZYDI010000081.1:0-13129 GCA_964646255.1 uncultured Bacteroidales bacterium | reverse complement strand
TAAAACTTTCTGAAGCTTTCCGGCGGACCCAGGTAACTGGGCTTCACGCCTCCGGTATTTACCACAATCTTTTGCAAAACCACCCCCGGATCTACCATCCATACCTTCAGCGTATGGTAACCCGGCGCAGGAATATGATGATTGCTCTTTGTTATCCTGTAATTATCACTCACCGTTCGCTCCCAGTCGCGGTTGCCGTTCATGGCATCAAAACCTTCAGGAATCATGGTTATTATTTGTGGCTCCTTATCATCAAACGATACCGCATACCTTACCGGCCTGTCGGGAAGAAAATTGAGTGAGGGGGCTACATATAAAATCACCTCAGCATCACCCTCCGAAAACAGATACATGCTGTATTCCAAACAGGGAGAATCCTTCCCGGGTGTCAGCACCGGTGTGTTTATGCCACAGGTGGCACGCATACCCGACAATGTATGCCCGAAATCTTCAATCTTTAACCAGTGGCTTTCCTTTGCCGATAGGTTTCTTGTATAATGCTCCGCTTCCATTGAAACATATCCGTTAGCCTCTACGAAACCCCTTAGGCTTTCAGGCTTTACTTCAACCGGTTTGAATGCCGAAACAGCTACCTCAACAGTGCTTCCGCTGCCAGCTATTGTAATGGTACCTGTTGACCGGCCTTCACCCACTTTGTCCCAATTGATGCTGACCGGAATGCGGGTATCCTCATCTATGCTGCCCTGATGCTGACCCAAAACAATCCACGGGTCTGCAGCTATGGTATAATCAAATGCTTCCTTTCCTCTGTTGAATATTTCAACGTACCGTATTTGTTTGTTGAAAACATCAAATTCAGGAAGAACTGCCTTGTTGATGCTATCAGGCCATGCCAGTTCACTGCCTTCGATGCTAATCCCCATACCGGCCTCCCGGGGAACATCATACGACTCCAGGTTGATGTGACGAAGACTGTTCACAGGCGGATCATTCCAGCTCATATATCCCAAATGCGGCTGATCCATGAAATGATTCCACTTCCCGCCCGCAAGTTCCCGGTTAAACTCGCCCATTAGCGCTGTGTCGGCCCTAAATAACCGCTGTGTTTCATCGGCCCAAAAATTGGTACTCGATCTTTGCTGTTTGGCATAAACCTGGTTGCGTGCTGCTGCCAGGTATAATTCATTAACCAATGCACTTGCGCGTGCAGGAAAATATACCAATTGATAATATGCATCGCGCTTTTCCGGTGACATAAGCTTGTATATTTTTTCAGCTTTGGCCGCAACTGCATTGTATTCCTGTACCATCTTTTCAGCTTCGGAATAATGCGCCAGGCTGTAAGTAAAAGGTGATAACAATTCAGGCTTTCTGCGACCATTAAAACGGGTATATTGTGCCAGTATTTCGGCCGTTTCATCGGCATATTCATCGCCAAATTGCTGAACACTCCATGCACGTGTATATTCCCTGATATTATCGGCCCGCAGGCTGTCGCCATACCAACCCAGATCGAGAAAATAATGCATGGGCAATGAATAGGCCTTGAAGTGCCCCACATTTACGATCCATATCCTGTCGGCACCATATTGTTTGGCAAAGGTCATCTGGTCCCATATTTTGGACAAGGGACTGGTATTGATCCATTGATAACTGCGGGGACCACCATGGTAGTCAAAATGGTAATAGATACCCGCTCCTCCGCTTCTCTTGCGTTCTTCAGCCGATGGCACCCGGCGGATATTTCCCCAGTTGTCCTCGGCCCAAAGCAGGGTAATGTCATCGGGAACCCTTAAACCCTTGGTATAGTACTCCTGCACTTCCTTGTAAAGGCACCACATTTGCGGGATACCGGTAACATCGGCATTCATTTCCTCTGCAAGTATCCTCCGCTGTTCATCAACAATTCTCTCCAATTTCTTCATATTGGCTTCCGGGCCTCCCGGACCCATTTCGGTATCATCAGCCCCACGAAGGCCCATGGTTACGATACTCTCAAACAGCCTGTTCCGCTTTATTCCTTCGCGCCAGAAATTGTGCAATACTTCGGGATGAGCAGTGTAATTCCAGCTTCCCAGGGTTGCTTTATACCTTCTGTCCCACTCCTTCTGAGCCCTTATCATCGGCTCCTGGTGCGAGGTTCCCATGACGATGCCATATTCATCAGCAAGTTTTGGATTTAACGTGTCATCCTCATTAAAGGCGTTATTCCACATGGCTGGCCACATATAATTGCCCTTCAAGCGCAACATCAACTCAAAAAGCCTGGTATAAAAATCCCTTCCATAGTTTGCTATTCCGGGAGGAACCGGAGGATTTTCCGAAGGATTAACTGTTCCGTAGGTATGCTGAATCCAACGGGTAAGGTTGGGATATTCATCGTTAAGGAATATTCCCCTGTATTTAACCGATGGCGGACCCTGAATCACTGCAGTGCGATTGACATACAAGGCTTCCTTACGGGCTACGGGAACATCGGCCCACCAATACCAGGGAGATACACCTATGGCCGAGGAGAGCTCATAAATTCCATAAATCGTTCCCCGCTTGTCGCTGCCAACTATTACAAGCGCTTCTTTAACTTTGGGAAAAGGCTTGCTGATGACCTGAATGCTGAATGTTTCCCATTGACCGTCAATTTTCTTTACATCAAGTTTTCCTGATTTTACAAGCTTATCAATCAATTCGCTTTTACCCAGTGTTCCCGCAATTACCATTGCTCCTGTTTTTACAGGTTTACCTGTGAACAATGCAGGCTTGGAACCGGTGACCTTTTCTATGTCGGTTTGCAGGTCTTTAAATGCCCTTATTACACCTGGAAAATCGTTGTTGCTGATGAGCAATGGCGAAGATTTTCCTGATGCCGACAGCACGAAATCGTTTTCATTGGCGGTGATGATTGGCTTTTCAGCTGCCCAAACACCCATGTTTATTAAAAAGCCCAATACAAATGGAACAAGCGATGTTACTTTCTTTTTCAGGTTTTTCATGACGATTAGGATTGCTATAGTATTCATAAAAAAATAACCGCAGAGGCCGTGAAGATTTACGCAAAGACCGCAAAAAATAATGACTTTGCGTCCCTGGAAATGCCCTTTCGCCCTTTGCGGTTATAAAGACTTGTAAACCGTTAATAAATCCGATCAATGATTGTCCTGTAAATAGTCATTTATACAGGACAATCCTCAATCATCAACATTCATTACGGGCGGACTGCTTCAGCTTTTGCTGTAGCAATCACAGCTTCATAAGCAGGCTTTGGCTGATAATTCCTGTCGAACAACAACGGATAATTCTTCCTACCCCTGATAGGCCAGTTGTTCTTCCATGAATAACCATCATGCAAACCCCAGAAAGTAACCCTTGTAACCGCATCATCATGCTTCATAAAAAGCCTGAATAAATCAGCATACCTGTTAGCCAGCACCTGCTGCATGGAATCGGGAAAACTCTCGGGATAAGGATTCAGTGAATCCGAATATGCACCCCTTTGTGATATTTCTGCTCCAATGGTATTGGGCTCCGGAATAACATTCACCTCAAATTCGGTGATCATCACCTTGCAACCCAAAGCGGCATATGCAGTGAAGCTTTCATCAATTTCATCAAGGTCGGGACTATCAAGGTGCCAGTGTCCCTGGATGCCTATGGCATCAACCTTTACCCCTTTTTCCTGAATTGATTTTATGAGCGTAATAACTCCCTCCCTTTTATTCTTCAGTTCAATATTGTAATCGTTATAGTATAGCTCTGCCCCGGGGTCTATTTCGCGGGCAAATTCAAATGCCTTTTGTACATAGTCTTCTCCGATTATTTCGAGCCACCTTGACTGCCGCATCTTGCCATTGTCATCTATGGCTTCATTTACGACATCCCATCCTTTTACCTTGCCTTTATATCTGCCCACAACAATAGCAATATGATCATGTAAACGCTGTAAAAGGACATCCCTGGTCACAGGCTTTCCGAGAGAATCTTCAAAAACCCACCGGGGTGTTTGTGAATGCCATAAAAGACAATGCCCCACTATAAACATATTGTTTCTCATACCAAAAGCAACAATGCTATCAGCCATCCTGAAATTGAAAGAATCGGGCTTTGGATGAATGCGCTCCCACTTCATTTCATTTTCAGCCGTAAGGGAATTGAAATGGACCTTGGTGAAATCAAGGGCCAGGGAATCTCTGCCCATTACCTGGAAAGTGTTTAAGGCGGTGCCAATCAGAAAATTCTCCTCAAAATAATCCTTCAATCCACTATTTACAGATGAAGATTTATTTTCCGTGCGGCATGAGATCACTGTCAACATCAATAACACCAATGCCGGCATAAATAGTCCCATAAACGTTTTTCCTCTATTCATACAATTCATTTTTAATTACTGTATTGTTTTCTTCTTTCCGCCAGTTCATCCTGCATCTGGTATTCTACTTTACGGTTGATGGCATAAATGAAAAGTACGGCCGCCACCACTATCAAAGCAATAACAGGATAAATGCTCATGGTAAGCCGTATACCCATTATAGCCTGGGGACTTTGAACCTGATTGGCCACATAGCCATACCATGCAAGTATTTGCAGGCCAATGAAACCTCCAATGGCAAGACCCAGCTTTAATCCGAATATGATACCGGCAAATGAAATTCCGGTGGCACGGCGGTTTGTTTTCCACTCGCCGTAATCCGTTACATCGGCCATCATTGCCCAGGGCAATGGCATGGTTACCCCCCATGAGAAATTGAAGCACAGCGAAAGGATAAAGGTAAGCCAAACCGCATTGGAAGGAATGAAGATAAATGATGCTGCAAAAACACCTGCAATGATGAGCCATGTGCGGAATGCATCGCGTTTTCCCAATTTCTTGGCTAGCATGGTCGAAAATGCCAGACCCACGAGGCTCATTATTTGATTGCAAACGTTCATGAGGCTGAATGTATTTACAGGAATATCAGCATTGGCTCCGATGATACCCATTGTGCTCAACAATCCAAACAATACCTTATCGAGACCCTGTAAAAAGGCCAGTTGACTATCAGCAGACAAGTAGTACTTGAAGAAGTATACCAGGTTTGCATTCCTGATGGCAAGGAAAATAAACATAAACAGGAATATCATAAACATAAGTACCCATTGTTTATTGGTGACCAGGTCCGACAGGTCTTGCGCCAGACTTGTTTTTTGCTGGGGAGCGGGTTTGATTCGCTCACGGGTTGTGGCAAAAGTAAAAATGAAGAAGATAACGGACAGGGCACCGAAAATTCCCATGGTTATCTGATAGCCCAACCTGCTGTCGCCTTGACCGAAGTGATTTACCATGGGTAAAGCCACACCCTGAATGGCTAATGTAGCCAGGGTAACAATGACAAAACGGAAAGACGACAAACTGGTCCTTTGTTCCATATCACCCGTAATTACACCTCCTAAAGCGGAATAAGGAATGTTGTTGGCGGAATAAATTGTCATCAGGAACAGGTAGGTCACATAGGCGTACATTAATTTTCCCCCATCAGTCATGCTGGTAGGTGTGGTAAAGGCCAGGTAAGCAATAATTCCAAAAGGCAATGCAGTAATAATGATCCAGGGCCTGAACTTTCCCCAGCGTGAATTCGTCCTGTCGCCCAGTGCACCCATAATGGGATCAGCAACAGCGCCCCAGATACGGGCTACCAGAAATAATACTGCAGCGGTTCCTGCTGATAATCCAAAAGTGTCGGTATAGAAACTTGCCTGAAGAAGCATTAATGTCTGAAAGACAAAATTGGCCGCGCCATCACCAAGGCCATAGCCGATTTTCTCTTTTACCGAAAGTTTCTGCGATTGTGATTGCATAATAATTTTATTAGCGTTTTAGTTATTTTTAAACAATGTGGTTAGATTCCGATTAAAAGAATAAAGATATATTTTTAATAATTATGTGCAATTTTTTCAATCATATTAACCGGCATTGTAACCATACCCATTGCTTATGAAACCGGCTGTAAGAGTGACCTAAAAGTAAAAAAAAATCTGCATTTCCTGCAACCGATTGCTAATTACTGTCGTTTTGTTTCGTTAAATTCATTTTTATCTTTACTTTGCAGTAAGTTTACACCATGACTTCTAACCGCGACATTACCATATACGATATAGCCCGTGCTTTGAACATTTCGGCAGCTACCGTGAGCCGGGGCCTAAGAAACAATCCCCATGTCAGACCGGACATGAAAAAGAAAATCCTGCTGACAGCTAAAAAAATGGGGTACCAACAAAACAGGTTTGCAAGTAATTTAAGGCAAAAACACACCTTTACCATTGGTGTTGTATTACAGACACTTGACAGTTATTTTACGGCAAAAGTCATCTCGGGGATGGAAAAAGTGGCAAATAACGCAGGTTATAACCTTATCATAAGCCAGTCGCAGGAATCGTTCAAAAAGGAATCCGCCAGCATTACCACCCTGTTTAACAGCCGTATCGATGGCTTATTGGTATCACTTTCCAATGAAACAAAGGACCTCAATCACTTAAATATACTATTCAAGAAGGGGATTCCGGTAGTTTGCTTTGACCGTGTAATTGATCACCCCAAATGTAAATGCGTAGTCATTAATAACTTCAAAGCTGGCTATGAAGCCACGAATCACCTTATCAGCCAGGGTTGTAAAAACATCATCCACCTTGGCGGTAAGCAAACCAGAAATGTATATATTGACAGATTAAACGGATATAAGCAGGCTATGATAGAACATGGCCTTGAAGTGGGAAAGAAGTCTGTTATTTTATCTGATCTCAATCACGAAGCAGGCGTTACCATTGCCAATGATCTCCTTAAGGAAAAGAAACTGCCCGATGGCATATTTGCCGGCAATGATGCCACAGGAGTTTCTGTCATCTGCGAACTTATTAAGGCAGGTATTCGTATTCCCGAGGATGTTTGTGTTGTTGGCTTTAACGACGATCCCATTTCAAGGGTGGTAAATCCCAATCTTACCACCATTCACTATCCTGGCAGGGAAATGGGTGAAATTGCCACAGCTACACTTATTAATACCCTTAAGGGAAAACAGTCTGATTTGCTCAACAGCATCGTGCTCAATCATTCCCTCATTATCAGGCAATCCTCTCAGCGAATTTAAGTGCCCGTATTCTTTATAAATAACCCGCCTTTCAGATCAGGTTCATCAATGTTCCGTTTGCAATATGTTTTAGCACATTAATGTTATACCACATTTTGGCATAAATACAGGTAAGCACAATCAATGCCAGGAAAAACATAACCAGCAATCCTATGTATTTCCCTCCCATGGCACTGCCGGCTTTCACAAAACGGCGTGAAAACCCGTCGAGCCATTTTTCGAGCATCACAAACAATGGATAAAAGATAAGGGTAATGATGGCCATTAAAATAAGGGTAAAGCGAATTGGCTTGAACTCCCATTTATAACTGATCAACTTGTCGGTAATATAGGTACTTAATAGATTGGCCGTTAAAATACTGATCATGGCCACTGCGAAGTTGAATATTTTTCTATACATAAAACCCGGTTGTTGTTTATTCAAATATAAACAGATTAATAATTCAACCTACTGATGTATCTGATTCAGGACCGGCTGATTTGGGCGATGTAAAAAGGATGTATGCTTCACTCACCAACCATGACACTTCACGCTTCACGATTTAGTTATTTCCGTTGGAACAAATCGCTTTTATCCTCCATTGTTCCCCTTTGTATGTGAACAAGATCACGTAGAGGCCATTTCTTAAATGCGATGTTGTTATCCTCTGATACCCGGCGCCCGACACTGGTTGTACGGTGGAATATACCATCCTGCCAGTGGCATCAGTAAAGGTAACCCTGAGTTCACCATCAGGGCCGGGAATAAAGAACCATAAAAAATCATCAAACGGGTTGGGATACATATCATTCCCGCCGGTGTACTGTTGTATCATTGTGAGCGATACATCAACTGCAGATAATTCATTATCACTAACAGGAACAAGAATGGTCTTCTGCACATACCCGGGAGAAGACACCACCATCAAATATTCTCCTTCCAATAAAAGGCGAAAATATGTCCCGTCATCCGCACCGGAATACACATATGAATGATCGGATTCAAGGTCGTGATCAATTAATTTTATCTCGGCATGTAGTGGTCTGCCGGTGATTGAATCCGTTACAATGCCCGTTATTCCTGTAAAGGCATGGCTGATATATTGTAATAAGCTACGGTGCAGGTAATCCCATAACATGCTGAGGGTGCTTTCCGCAGGATATTTGTCCTCAGATATTTCTAAGGTAACCTCACGGGAGAAAAGGAAGTAGTTGGTAAAATCCTGTCGGCTGCCCAGAACCTGATACCAATCGTAACCGTTTGTTATTCCGTTGTCAAGATCGGTCATATAATTACCCTCAGTGTAGTTATGCACCGTATCAACAAAAGTCCTTGATATATAGCGATACCAATCATCATCGGGATGAAGACGGCTCCAGGAGTCCCATGGATAATTCACTACTTCGGCGCCGGAGTGAAAGTTGGCGCACAGATGCGGACTTATCCGCTGCATAAAACTTATCATGGCCCGGGTTTCTGTTTGCCGGGGCTGACTCTCATTTCCGCTAACCGCCGGAAAATCACGGTTGAGGTCAACATGGTTGGCATTAAAACGGGTGGCACCATCCGGCGACAAATCTGAAAGAAAATAAGTGCCATCAGGATTGGCCAGCGGATTTATCCAGATCACGGCATTGTCAACAATTGCTTTTATGCTTTCATTGTCATTGTAACCCGAAAGGATATGGCCGATGAGCTCCAGCAAAATTATATAACCCGGGGTTTCATCCCCATGCATGGTGGAAGTATAAAAAACGACAGGTTCTTTTTCATCCGTATCCGGGTGATCGGAAATTTTAAGGGCAAGCAAGGACCTGTTGTTAACTGATCTTCCGAACTCCTCCAGTGTACATATTTGGGGATAGTCCTCCGCAAATGCTTCCATTCTGTCAAGGTATTCCTGGTATGACGGATAAGACAGATCAGTCTGAAAATCGCCGGTAATTTTCAGCGCCTTTGCTTTTTGCAGCGATGGCGGATCAACCACATCGAAAGGTATGCCATACTCCAGAAACCTGGCAAAACCAGTTTCGTTTGCATAAGCCGTTACGGTATCATTCACTACTTTGTCAACCGAAAGAAACGCGGATAATTCCGGAAAATAGATACTTGTGGGCCTTACAAACCTGATAATTACCTCTCCCCTTTCGGTAAGCTTCAGTTTAGCTTCGGCGGCAGATTTATTAATTGGTGTCTGAGCTGCAAGATGAGCAAATGCGGAAACCAGAATGCAAAAGAATAAAGCAATGCTGCCACGCTTAAACATTAAAGCGAATGTGCATGATATCGCCGTCCTGTACCACATAATTCTTTCCTTCAACCATAAGTTTTCCTTTTTCCTTGCAGGCATGTTCTGACCCAAGGGCAATGAAATCATTGTATTTAATGACCTCTGCACGAATGAAGCCCCTTTCGAGGTCGCTATGAATGGCACCGGCAGCCTGGGGCGCAGTCATCCCTTTGTGAATGGTCCATGCCCTTATTTCATCCTCACCAACGGTAAAAAATGAAAGAAGGTTTAACATTGCATAGGCACTCTGTATCATGCGGTTTACACCCGGTTCCTTAAGTCCGGCATCGGCAAGAAAAACCATCTTGTCTTCATCATTGTCAAAATCGGCAATTTCGGCTTCTAGTTTAGCAGCTACAATGAGGATTTCAACGTGCCTGCTTTTAAGGTATTCCTTTACTCTGTCAACGTATGCATTGCCTTTTACAGCCGATGCATCATCAACATTGCAAACAAACATAACCGGTTTAACGGTAAGCAAGAACAAGTCGTCGATGTATTTCTTTTCGGCGGCATCCAGGTGAAGGTCGCGTACGTTCTGCATTGCTTCAAGGTGTGCTTTTACTTTATTCAGCGCATCAATGCCGTGCCGGGCTTCCTTATCGCCGGAGCGGGCAATTTTATCAAGACGCTGCAGTTTTTTCTCAATGCTCTCAAGGTCCTTTACCTGTAATTCAAAATCAATGTTCTCTATATCCCTTACCGGATCAACGGAACCGTCAATATGAGAGATATTCTCATCATCAAAACACCTGAGTACATGAATAAGCGCATCGGTGTTGCGAATGTCGCCAAGGAATTTGTTTCCCACACCCTCACCCTGGTTGGCTCCTTTTGTAAGGCCTGGTATATCGACAATTTCAACGGTGGCATGCACCACCCTCTTGGTGGGCACAAACTTTTCCAGTTCATATAAACGCTGATCGGGAACATGAATAACACCAATATTCGACTTGTTGGATGTAAATGCGAAGTTTGATGTTTCGGCTTTAACGTTTGACATGCAATTGAAGATGGTAGTTTTACCGGTATTCGCTATTCCTATAATGCCGCATTGGAGACTCATGTTCGAAAGGTTAAAAATGTATTTGCCAAAAATAAGTATATTGTAAGGATTTGTGCAAATAAATTAAAAATACAAGGGTTGAGTAACCGGTTGAGAAAGTTTATTTTATATTTGCCGGTGAATAGCTTTTTTACGTTAATACGGATGCCCGCAGCAAAATTCAATATCAGGGCATGTTGAATAAAAGAAAAACACGATCATTTCACTTATTAATCAATGCGCATGAAAAAAGAAGTTGTAAACAGGGCGGCAGACAATATCCGCATCTTATCGGCCGCGATGGTTGAAAAGGCCAAATCAGGTCACCCCGGTGGAGCTATGGGTGGGGCTGATTTTATCAATATTTTATATTCCGAATTCCTTAAATGGGATCCCACCGATATGTCCTGGCGTAACCGCGACCGTTTCTTTCTCGATCCGGGGCATATGTCGCCTATGTTATATTCAATACTTACCCTAACGGGAAATTTCTCGCTCGACGATCTCAGGAATTTCAGGCAATGGGGAAGCTCAACACCGGGACACCCTGAACTTGATATAAAAAGGGGTGTGGAAAATACATCAGGTCCTTTAGGACAAGGGCATACCATGGCTGTTGGATCAGCTATCGCCGAAAGGTTTCTATGCGCCCGCTTTGGCGAATGGATGTCGCATAAAACCTATGCTTTTATTTCAGATGGCGGCATACAGGAAGAAATCTCGCAGGGAGCCGGCAGAATAGCCGGTTATCTTGGTCTCCACAACCTCATCATGTTCTATGACTCCAATGATATACAGCTCTCGACAAAAACTTCATCGGTTACTGTTGAAGACACTGCTTCAAAATACACAGCCTGGGGATGGCAGGTTATAACCATAAACGGAAATGACCAGGATGAAATTCGTGCAGCCTTGCTTAAGGCAACACAGGAAAAAGCACGCCCAACGCTGATTATTGGAAAGACAATTATGGGAAAAGGAGCATTGGATCCCAATGGTGGTAATTTCGAAGGACAAACATCAACACATGGAATGCCTCTGGGCGAAGCCGGGGCTTCATTTGAAAAAACCATCCGCAACTTGTCGGGTGATCCCGAAAATCCTTTCGTTATATTCCCCGATGTGGCCGAATACTACAAGGAAGTTTTGAAAAACAAAACCGAGGCTGCCAAAGCTGCAAAAGAAAATGAAAAGAAATGGGCAGCAACAAATGCCGATTTGGCAAAAAAACTGGATGCATTCTATTCACTGAAAATAAAGGATATTGTTCCCGAGGAAATTGGACAGAAAGATGATGCCGCTACCAGGGCTGCTTCTAGCACCGTACTGGGATGGCTGGCAAAGAATGTCGAAAACATGATTGTAACCTCTGCTGACCTTTCCAACAGTGATAAAACAGACGGCTTTCTTAAAAACACCAGGGCTTTTTCAAAGGGTGATTTCAGCGGTGCCTTCTTACAGGCTGGTGTTGCTGAACTGACGATGGCTTCTGTTTCAAACGGAATTGCACTGCATGGCGGTGTATTTGTTGCCTGCGGAACCTTCTTTGTATTCTCTGACTATATGAAACCCGCTGTAAGGCTTGCCGCCTTAATGGGTTTACCGGTTAAATATGTATGGACACACGATGCATTCAGGGTTGGTGAAGACGGACCAACGCACCAGCCGGTGGAACAGGAAGCACAGATAAGGCTGATGGAACAGCTGAAAAACCATCACGGTGAAAACAGCATGCTCGTGCTTCGCCCTGCTGATGTTCATGAAACTACCTATGCATGGAAGCTGGCTATGGAAAATGTAAAAACACCAACAGCTTTATTACTGACCAGGCAGAACGTACCAACCCTTCCTGCCAAACCGGGATCAACGAGAATCAAGGATGCTGCAGCCATTTCAAAAGGTGCCTACATCATAAAAGACAGTGATAACCCTGATGTAATACTGCTGGCAAACGGTTCGGAAGTTTCCACTCAATTTGCAGGTGCCGTAAAACTCGAGGAAAAAGGGATTAAAGTGCGCATCGTATCAGCACCATCAGAAGGTTTGTTCAGGCACCAGCCCGAAAGCTACCAGAAACAGGTTCTGCCGGATGACATGCCGGTTTTTGGAATCACTGCCGGATTACCTGTTACCTTACAGGGCCTTGCAGGTAAAAAAGGAAAAGTATTCGGACTGACCCATTTTGGTTTCTCCGCACCTTATAAAGTGCTGGACGAAAAATTCGGATTCACTGCCGATAACGTGGTTAAACAGGTTACCGAAATGCTTGGAAAGTAAACTGAGCAATATATAAATGAAATAAGCCACCGGGATGCTGCTGCAAACGGTGGCTTTTCATTTTAGTACTTCTGACTCTTGAATCTTGATTCTTGACTCCTGGTTCCTGGCTCTTTGATCTTCGATCTTGGATCTTTGGTCTTCGACCTTCCGCTCCCTCTCTCCCTCGCTCTCCCTCTCTCCCTCGCTCCCTCTCTCCCACAGTCTTCTAGTCTTGGATCTTTGATCTTAGATCTTTGATCTTCGATCTTAGATCTTTGATCTTCGACCTTCCGCTCCCTCTCTCCCTCGGCCTTCTGGTCTTAGATCTTTGATCTTCGACCTTCCGCTCCCTCTCTCCCTCGGCCTTCTGGTCTTAGATCTTTGATCTTCGACCTTCCGCTCCCTCTCTCCCTCGGCCTTCTGGTCTTAGATCTTTGATCTTCGACCTTCCGCTCCCTCTCTCCCTCGGCCTTCTGGTC
>CAZYDI010000080.1:0-13305 GCA_964646255.1 uncultured Bacteroidales bacterium | reverse complement strand
AAAAACTTTGGGAAGAACGCACCATTTCCCAGGCAGAATGGGAAGCTGCGCAGGCGGCTTTTGATGTGTCGGTGGCAGAAGTTGTTGCAGCACAACAAAGGGTTGCATCAAGTGAGTTTTATACGCAAAGCGCTGAGGCAACCCTTAAAGAGTCCAATGAAAACCTTATAAAGACGTCAATTTATGCCCCTATCGACGGCACCATCACTACCCTGATCATTGAAAAAGGAGAACGTGTTGTTGGAACTGAATTGATGACGGGAACCGAATTGCTAAGGGTAGCTGATCTCAACAGAATGGAAGTAGTTACAGAAGTAAATGAAAATGATATCGTCAGGGTTCACCTTAATGATTCAGCACTTGTTGAGGTGGACGCCTTCCCCGACAGGAAATTTAAAGGCATTGTTTCCGAAATCGCCAACTCGGCTACTACTACAGGACTTACAACAGATCAGGTTACCAACTTCGAAGTGAAAGTTTTGCTGCTCAAAGAATCCTATGAAGATCTGATAACCGAAAATAAACCTCAACCCTTCCGCCCCGGAATGTCGGCTTCGGTAGATATCCTGACCAATTCAAAATCCAATGTCATAGCAGTTCCACTTCAGGCTGTTACCGTCGTTCAGGATTCCGTTCTGCATGCGGACTCGGTATTAACTGCCCCTGTTACCAACGAACCAAAAGAAGTTGTCTACGTTTATGATAACGGAAAGGCACTTACCACTATTGTTTCAACAGGTATTCAGGACAATGATTATATTGAAATCATATCGGGACTGCAGGTTGGTACGGAAGTTGTTACTGCTCCATATAATATCATTGCCAAACAATTGAAAAACGGGACAGCATTAAAAAAAGTGACGAAAAAGCAATTGGTGAGTGAATAAGACAGCATGGCATTAATCCTGAATATCGAAACAGCAACATCATTATGTTCCGTTGCACTGGCTGAGAACAGTAAAGTGATTTCACTGCGTGAAACCTTCGAAGAAAAGTCTCATGCCTCAAACCTTACCGTTTTTATCGACCGGATGTTGAAAGAGAATAATTTGCGTGCAGCCGATCTTGATGCTGTTGCGGTTGGCAAAGGACCGGGATCTTATACAGGGTTAAGAATAGGCGTTTCAACAGCAAAAGGCATCTGTTACGGCGCAGGAATACCGCTCATTGCAATAAATACGTTGAAAATTATGTTCAGGCAGGTTGTCGGATCAGGTTCGGAAAACATTGGTAATGCTCAGCCCGAAACGTTGTATTGCCCCATGATCGATGCCCGTAGGATGGAAGTATTTACCTGTGTGTATGACTGCCATGGAAACGAAAAGGAACAGATCTCCGCAAAAATAGTTGACATTCAGACCTTCCAACCCCTGCTTGAATTGCATCCAATGGTATTTTTCGGATCCGGAATGCCTAAATGCCGTGAATACCTCGAACATCCTCATTCTATATTTGTGCCTGATATACATCCGGGTGCCTCATCATTAGCAGGCCTGGCCGAAATTGCCTATCAGTCAAAGGAATTTGAAAACATTGCTTATTTCGAACCTTATTATTTAAAGGATTTTATTGCAACAAAGTCTAAAAAGGGATTATTTGTATAACCTGACATCATATTTGCGTATAGATTATATAACCAGCTGAATGCCATTGAACAAGATTATCACCTTCATCACATTGTCGTTGATTGGCTTTGTGCAATTGACCGGTCAGCCTAACCAACAAATGGTTAAGGAAAAACCTTATAAAAGCGGTGAGAAACTTATCTATTCGGTCAGGTTTGGACCCATTGTCGGGGGCACAGCTTCCATGGTTATTAAGGAATCGACCTATGCAAACAGAATTGTATATCATTCTGTTGCCCAGGGCAAAACGGTGGGTATTGCTGAAAAACTTTACAGTGTTAAGGATGTTTTCGAAAGCTATTTCGATATTCAAACCGGGCTTCCTTATAAACTTATAAGGGATGTGAAGGAAGGCAACTATAAGAAAAGGGAAGAAGCTACGTTCGACAGGAAAAGCAATACAGCATATAGCAAAAGAAAAGATACCACCATCATTGTTCCGCCCGATATTATGGATATGGTCTCGTTGCTTTATTATATCCGAAGCTTAAATTACCAGGTCATTAAGGAGGGAGATGTAATAAAAACGATTACCTTTTTTGACGATGAAATATTCCCCTTTGACATCCGATACAAGGGAAAAGAAAAAGTAAAAACAAAATTCGGCAGCATCATGTGTCACCGCTTCGATCCGGTGGTTGAACCCGGACGCATGTTTAAATCAGAAGATGATATGCAGATATGGATGTCGGATGATAAAAATGTCATCCCCATAAAAGTCCGCTTTGATCTGCTGGTCGGATCCCTGAGAATGGATATTGATGACTTTGCCAACTTAAAGTACCCTTTAATGTTCGAGAAACACTAATGTGTTTTTTTAGTATATTACGCAAAATATCTTTTCACAAACCAGGGCGTGAAAGAAGGAAAACAAGATAAGGCTTCGATTAACAGGTTGCAACTCACTACCTTTAAGTTGCAATCGCTCCTGAACATAACACAGGCAATCAATGAAAACCTTACCCGTGATGAATTGCTTGAAATCTACAGGCAATTATTGACCCGCGATCTGAACATAGGGAAAATACTTGTCTTTATGCTCGAAGACACATGGAAGTGCTTGCTGCGATCGGGTGATGTTGGAGAAGCCTATGCATGTATCAATGTTGAAAGTGACCTTATTCCAATTCAGGACATTTCATTTATTACTTCTTCGCCGAATAAAACTTTGAATGCTTTTGATATTGTCATTCCTGTTATTAATAAAGGAAAACCCATTGCATTTGTTATTATCGGTGATATCGAAGAAGGAGAAGGCGTTTCACCCATTATAAAACATCTTAATTTTATTCAAACACTGACCAACATCATTGTTGTTGCCATTGAAAACATGCGCTTCTTCAGGGAAAGCCTTCGCCAGGAAGCCCTTAAGAAAGAGCTCGAACTGGCATCGAAAATGCAGAATATGCTTATCCCCAGTTCATCAATACTGCCCAAGAATGAAAAAATTTATATGACTTCCTTTTACCTGCCGCACATGGATGTCGGAGGTGATTACTATGATTATATTCCCCTTAACCGCAACGAATTTGGATTTTGCATTGCTGATGTTTCAGGAAAAGGGATGTCGGCAGCACTGTTGATGTCAAATTTCCAGGCTAATCTGCGGGCGTTGTTTACCTATGATATATCTCTGGATGCCTTGATAGAAAAATTAAACGACCGGGTTCTGCATTCAGCCAACGGTGAAAAATTTATCACCCTTTTTGTAGGAAGGTTCAACTATAAAACCAGGGAATTGCAGTACATCAACGCCGGCCATAACCAGCCCATGCTGTATCAAAAAAATAAAAGGGAACTGATATTGCTGAATAAAGGTTGTGTTGGCATCGGAATGATTGATGAAATTCCTATTATTCGTAAAGGCTCAGTGACCGTTGAAGAGCCCTCAAAGATCATTTGTTATACCGACGGCCTTGTTGAGTTGATCGATGGTAAGCAGGTTTCCTTTGGAACCAAAGAAATTGAGGACTGTATAATGAACCAGCATTCCATCGATGATAACATACAGGCTATAATTAAAAAACAAGGAATATTCGAGGGAAGTGCGGCTATTTTTGATGATATATCAATCCTCGGTATTGAGTTTTTTTAACGAAAGATCAAGCGAAACAAATATTGCCGTAAACCCCCAGAACAACGCTGATGCCTTATCGGTATCAAGGTAATTGTTCAGCGTTCCATGCACCAGATATGTAATGTAGCCCAGCAGCAAAAACAATACTGTTTGTTTTAACCTTTGATCATCCAGTTTTTTGTAAACCCTGAATCCTGTAATGAGGGTCAGAATACAGATCAGCATAAACGATAAGGTGCCAAAAACACCGCTTTCAACCAATGGCCCTATATACTCGCTGTGGGCATTCCCCAAATCGCCAAAATCAGTGCTGATTGAGGTTTTATCAGCAGCAAGCTGATACGGTGCATACTGAAACATATAAGTGCCAGGTCCCCATCCGAAAATCGGCCGCTCTTTAAACATGCGAAAAGCGGCATTCCATCTGTTCAGCCTTTCCAGGTTTGATTCATCGGTTGTAATATTGGAAATTGATTTAACATGTTCGGTTAATGACGCCGAGGAAACCTGCCTGTTTTTCTCCATCTTGTGAATAATTGCGGTGCGTTGTCCGGTAAGATATACAAAGGCAGCTATTGCCAGAACCAATATATACCGTAATTTGATCTTCAATAAGACCAATCCAAGAACGCCCAGCGAAATAATTACACTTATCCACGCTGCCCTTGTATAAGAAAGAATCAGGGCGATGGTAATGATAATCCATGTACCCCAGGTCAGGGTCTGAAGCAGAAAATTCCGCTTCTTGTTCAGAACAAGGCCGCCGATCGCAAAAAACAGCATGGCCAGAATTGCACCATATGAGGTATGATCCCTGAAAAAAGGATTCATCACAAAATGTGCGGCCCGCTTGTCGAAAAGTCCATATCCCAGATGCCTGCTGATAGCGTAAAAAATGACGATCAGCATTGGAAGTCCGTAACATAATATAAAGATCCGGATATTCGCAGTATTGCGGAAGACCAATATGGCCAAAAAATAAAAAACCCCTATAAACCAGATTCTTGCCAAAACCACTTTAAATGATACCAGGGGCATAGCACTGGTAATCGATGTAATAACCAGCCAGAACAGGTTAAAATAAATCGCGTAGCTTACCGGATGATTAAGCATGCCCCGATTGATTATTCCCGATAAAGCCGCACGGTATATCAGCAAAATCAGGAGTCCAAACAGCAAAGGCTCAGAAGGAATGGCAAAATCAAACGGAAGAGATGGAGCAAATTCAAGGAGCTGAATTGACAGGGGGGTAAAGATGATCACCATGAAATAAACCAGGTCGATACGCGCTATCGCCAGGTATGCAACAATAAGAACCAGAGGAAGCAAGTTGAGCCAGTATATTTCCTTATAGGTAAGAACCATGTTGACGATTATGTAAGCCATTACAAGAATGACAACAAGGCTGTGTTTCCTTATGCGATCGGCAAAAGTCATCTTATTTTGCCGCCTTTACCTGTTCAATAACAAGCAGAATGAGAAGTGACAAGGCAAAAACTGACAGTGTGGAAACAACTACAATGATTGAACGTTTGGGTACTGCTTTTCGCTCGGCTTTCACGGCGCGGTCGACAATAAAAATCTGGGGAACAGTTTGTTCCAGGCTTACTTTCGATGAAACATACTTTGATTTCAACTGGGCTAACCGTTGTATTTCCGATTCAAGGGTTTTGGACAACTCAACATAAACACCTCCGTATTTTGAAAGCATGTTCATCCTCGCCTGAATAACATCGGCTGCATTTCGGTCGCCTTTTGAAAGAGCATTGGCATAAGCAGTATTCAATGATGAGGCCTGTGATTCATAATCAATTACGCCAAGCTGACGGATTCGCTGCAGTGAATCGCTTATGGTTTGTATTTCTTTCTCGGCATTTTTATACTCCCTTTCAACCAGTTTAAAAGCTTCAACAGCCCTTTCACGCTGAATGTGATGAAGCGCAGAATCTATATACGATGCAATTTCGTTGGCAATGTCAGCAGCCATCTGCGGATCTGTATCCAGAACATCAATTTCAATCGACATAAATTCAGTTCTCCGGAACTTGATATTGCCTTTGTATTTTTGTTCGAGCCGGGTATAGGGATAAGCAGCATTCAGGTCAATTTCATAATGGTTTAATAAATCAAACTTTTTAATGATATGATCCTTTATCTGATTGGAGTGCAATATCTGCAGCAAACGCTCAGCTTCTTCATCCTCACCGAATGATAATACATCGCGATGATCAGTAGTAAAAGAGGACGTTTCAACCAGGCTTTTGGAAAGGGATATTGAGGCCGCCGGAAAAAGAACGACACCTGATTTGAAACGCGGGGTAATGCTTAAGGAAATGATCACGGATGCAATAAAAGCAATTGCCGATAGAATAATAAGCACCCATTTTTTATCCCATGCAAATCGCACGAGATCAAAAGCATTGTTAACAAATTCCTTCCTGGCCTTGTTTTCCATATAAAGTTTATTTACAGGTTATGAGAAAATAATTTTTCTTTCCTTTCTGAACCAGCAGATACCGGTTATTGATAAGATCCCCGATGCTTATTGTCAATGCTTCATCATCAACCTTGATTTTATTGATGCTAACCCCTCCTCCTTTAATTGTACGCCTCACTTCACCTTTTGAAGGGAAAACACCGGTGGCTTCACCAAGGAGATCAACAATATTGATTCCCGCGGATAGCAATCCTGCCTCTACCGAAAAAATCGGTACGCCTTCAAACACGCTTAAAAAAGTACTTTCGTCGAGTTTCTTAAGGGTTTCCGAGGTTCCCTTTCCGAATAGAATTTCTGAGGCTTCCATGGCGGTATCCAGATCTGCTTTGGAATGTACCATAGCAGTAACTTCAGCCGCAAGGCGCTTCTGCAAGACCCTTAAATGAGGCGCTTCTGCATGCTCTTTTAACAATGCACTGATTTCTTTTTCGCTTAGCAGGGTAAACAGCTTCATATATTTTCCTGCATCTTCGTCCGACGTATTGAGCCAGAATTGGTAAAATGCGTATACCGAAGTCTTTGACGGATCAAGCCAAACATTGCCTTTCTCTGATTTCCCGAATTTTCCACCATCAGCCTTTGTTACCAAAGGGCAGGTAAGCGCAAAAGCTTCACCTCCTTCTCTCCGGCGAATTAATTCAGTACCGGTAACAATATTTCCCCACTGGTCTGATCCTCCCATTTGCAGCCTGCACTTTTTATTCTTGTACAAATGGTAAAAATCATGTCCCTGTATTAGCTGATAAGTAAACTCAGTAAAAGAAATGCCAGTTTCAAGCCGTTTTTTTACCGAATCTTTCGACATCATATAATTTACGGAAATGTGCTTGCCAACTTCGCGCAAAAATCCAAGGAACGAAAACTCCCTGAACCAATCATAATTGTTTACGATTTCGGCAGAATTTGCTCCACAATCAAAATCCAGGAACTTCTCCAATTGCCTTTTCTGACAAGTCAAATTGTGCCTTAAGGTATCTTCATCCAGAAATTTCCTTTCCTCAGCTTTAAATGAAGGATCACCGATCATCCCCGTTGCTCCGCCTACCAGGGCAATTGGCTTATGACCGGCACGCTGAAAATGAACCAGCATCATTATGGGTAATAAATTTCCAATATGCAGGGAATCGGCTGTAGGGTCAAAGCCAATATAGCCTGCTGTCATCTCCTTGTTTAATTGCTCTTCAGTACCGGGCATCATATCATGGATCATGCCTCTCCAACTGAGTTCTTCGATAAAAGTCATGTTGAAATTTTTGGCAAATATACTATTTAGCTTCCATTTATAGCCCTTCGTATTGATTAACCAATTGACCGGGCTTATCCACATCAGGATGTTCAGCCCTTAAAGCCGGAAACAGGGTTGTAGCCACCTTTGAAAATGGCTTAAAGAATAAAGAATGCTCACGTGTGTGCCTGGGCAAAAATGAAACGTTTTGATCAAGCCTGTCTATAAACGCAAGAAGTATACCTGTTATTATTATCGTTTTGACAAGGGCAAAGGCAACGCCTGAAAAACGGTTCAGCATCGATAACTGCATTGTTTCCGCAATCTTTTCAACTACCCTGCCCAACACATTGATACCAAGAAAAACGAGGATAAACGTAACGGCTACTGAAATCATGTACAACGACTCGGATGGAACATTAATATATTGCTCGAGTATTCTTGCGGTTAAACCTGACAATTTCAGTGCTGCAAAAATACCAATCACCAATGCGGCAATGATGGTAAGCTGCAGAATAAATCCCTTGGTATAGCCTCTGTATACGGCATATACCAAAAGAACCAGGATAAACATATCTATATAATTCATCGGTTTACCAGTTTGTGGATAAATATAGCCAATTGTTATCTTTACATTTTTATAATGTCGACTTTTCTTTTTAATGATATTATTTTCGGTCCCGTTTGGAGCAGAAGACTGGGTGAATCGCTGGGTATTAATTTATTGCCGGCAGGACGAAAGATATGCAATTTCAATTGCGTTTATTGTGAATGCGGCCTCACTCAGTTCAATGAAGCGGAAAACAAATTTCCTGATTACGAAACTGTTATCTCCCGGCTTACCGAAAAGCTTAAGGTAATGCGTGAACACAATGAGTACCTCAACAGCATTACGTTCGCCGGTAATGGCGAACCTACCCTGCATCCGGAATTTCCACTCATAATCAGGAAGTCCATTGAATGCCGGAACCAGTATTTTCCGGAAGCAAAAATCGCTGTTCTTTCCAATGCTACCCTTATCACTAAACCTCCTGTGTTTGATGCCCTGCAGCTGGCCGACCTGAATATCCTAAAACTGGATTCTGCTTTTGAAGAAACCCTGAAAATCATTAACTGCCCGGCAGCCAATCACAATATGGATGAAATAGTTAAAACCCTTGAATTGTTCAACGGTAAATTGGTTATCCAGACTTTGTTTCTGAAAGGAACTTGCAATGGGGTTTCATTTGACAATACAACCGATAAAGAGGTGAGGGCATGGCTCGAAGTATTGAAGAAAGTGAAACCCGAATGCGTTATGCTATATTCCCTTGCCCGTGACAGCGCCATTAATACGCTTGAAAAAACCGGCGAGGAAAAGCTGTATTCCATTGCCAGGCTTGTTAATGAAGCCGGAATTGAAACACAGGTCACTCCCTGAAAAATAAAATGCATGGCCGAAAAACCCGTTGTATTGGTATCGCCACTCGATTGGGGCCTGGGACATGCTTCCCGGCTAATACCGGTTATCAGGCTGTGCATCCAAAAAGGCTGTAAAGTTCTGATCGGCGGCAATGGCAATTCATTGGAATTACTAAAAACAGCTTTTCCACAGCTTACCTGTATAAGCATCCCTGCATATTCCATAAAATACTATGGCAAAGGCTTCTGGCTTATCATCTCCATGATATGGCAAATGCCGTTGTTTTTCTTAAGCATTCGAAAGGAACACCGGAGGGTCAGGGAAATAATCGCTGAAAACAATGTCTCGCTGATTATTTCCGACAACAGATATGGATTGTATAGTGAAAAGATATATTCCATTATCATCACACACCAGGTATCGCCGGTATTGCCTTTTGTGTTCGGGCCTGCAGAATATCCGTTATACCTGGTTATCCGCCGAATGATCGGGAGGTTTGACGAGTGTTGGATACCCGATTTCGAGGGCAGGGAAAACGTGAGTGGTCAATTATCCCACCGGTATAAAACGCCCCACAATGCTCGTTTTATAGGATTATTATCGCGTTTCCATCTATCCGCCAAAGCTCCATCCTTTCCTGATAATACCAACTATAAACTTGTCATTGTACTAAGCGGTCCTCAGCCTGCCCTGCGGAGAATAACATTTCGGCTCATAAAACAGGCGCGGGAATTGCAAATTAAAACACTTGTAGCAGGCGGTCTGCAGGATGATCTTTCATTTAATGGGGGTGATTCAAACGTTACTTTTAAAAAACATGTGCCGGCTGATGAGCTTTACCATTTGCTCAGGAATGCGGAATTTATCGTTTGCCGGGCAGGTTACTCCAGTTTGATGGACCTTGTTGCCATTAACCGGACTGGGCTTATAATCCCCACTTCAGGACAGACAGAACAGGAATACCTTGCCCGGTACCATCATTCAAAAGGAACGTTTTATGCTGTAAACGAATCGGTTGTTGACCTTAAAAGGGATTTGCACATGATGGAAGGCAAAACAGGCCGCCCGGCATTACACAATTTATCAGCACAAGTGAGCCTGGACACGCTAATTCAAAACGTATACGACAGTCATTACCGTTAGTCCAAGTAAATATCCTGCATAGATTTCAACAGGGCGGTGTTCAGTGAGTTTAAGCCGTGCATACCCCACAATTCCTGAAAGAAGGATAGCCAATATGAAGAATATCATTAAATCGGTATTGTACCTGTACGAAAGCATTATTATCAGTCCGGTAAGTCCACCCCAACCTACCAGGTGCGCGCTTATTTTCCAAAAGTAGGATATAGCAATAATCAGGATAACCGATGTGCATGATGCAAAAAGAAATCGCTGGTATATTGCACTTACCGGTATTTTCTTTACCAGAAAATAAGCTGCAATGTAAAAAATAAGCGTAATGTACAATGGTATTAAACGCTCGCGGCGCTCTGTAAAATGAAGACTTTTTGACAGGCCAAAGAAGTAGAAGAGAGGAATCAGGGCCGCGGGAAGCATAAATGTGAAAACAAAAACGGCCAGGTAAATAAATTGCTTATATCTTTCATCCATGTCAGCTGCATAGGTTCCTGAATTTCCTATGATAAACAAGCCTAATACAGGAATTAACAGGGGATGGGTAAGGTATGAAATAATGGTGGCAAACCGCTTCTCCATGGCTATAATTCTTTTCTCATGCGTGCAACAGGAATATTTAATTGTTCTCTGTACTTTGCCACTGTTCGCCGGGCAATCTGGTAACCCTTTTCCTTAAGAATCTCGGCAAGTTTGTCATCGGTAATCGGGTGCCTTTTGTCCTCTGAATCAAGACAATCCTGAAGAATCTTTTTAATCTCGCGTGTTGATACTTCTTCGCCGGATTCTGTTTGCATTCCTTCTGAAAAGAAAAACTTCAGAGGCAATATTCCAAAATTTGTTTGTATGTATTTGCTGTTAGCCACCCGGGAGATTGTTGATACGTCAAGGCCGGTAATATCGGCTATGTCTTTTAGGATCATTGGCCTGAGCTTTGTTTCATCGCCCGAAAGGAAGTATTCATGCTGGTAATTGATGATGGCATTCATGGTAACGAGCAATGTATTCTGCCTTTGCCTGATTGCATCAATAAACCATTTTGCTGAATCAAGCTTTTGCTTTACAAAATTGAGGGCTTCCTTTTCACTTTTTGAATTGTTTCCTTTATTGCTCTGGTAGCCCTGGAGCATCTCGTTATAGGTTCTGCTGACCCGCAGTTCAGGAACATTTTTTGCATTCAGGTTGAGTTCCAGATCGCCTTCATTGTTTTCAAGGAGAAAATCGGGGATAATATGTCCGAATCCTTTGTGCTGGGGATCGGTATAGGCACTTCCCGGTTTGGGATTCAGTTTCAGTATTTCATCAAGGGCATCCTTGAGCTGTTCATCCTTAATGTTTAAGCGATTGATTATTTTATCATAATGCTTTTTAGTGAACTCCTCAAAATAATCCTTAAGTATCCGGTGTGCAAGCTTTATTGCAGGCGATTCCAGCTCTTTTGCCTCAATCTGGAGAACCAGGCATTCCTGAAGATTCCTCGCTCCTATTCCCGGCGGATCCAGCTCCTGGATAATTCTCAATATCCCGATTAATTCAGGCTCATCTGTCTTAATATTCAGGGCAAAGGCAACATCATCAACAATATTCTCCAGCTTGCGCCTCAGGTATCCGTCATCATCAATATTTCCCAATAAATACAAGGCAAGCAAATGCTGGCGTTCGTCAAGCGATCTCAACCCCAGCTGGCTTTCCAGATAGTCCTGAAAAGAAAGGCCAACGGAAAAAGGAATTTCCTCCCGCTTATCATCTTTTGAATAGTTCTGTGCATTTAGCTTATAGGAAGGGTATTCATCTTCATCAATGTAATCCTCCAGCGTAAATTCATCCTTGTCTTTATCGTTAGGGTCAGAACTCACATCATCTGACTGGCTGTCCTGCATATTGGTTTCTTCAATATCACCTTCTTCAAGGGCAGGATTTTCTTCAATTTCTGCTTTGATCCTTTGCTCAAGTTGCATCGTAGGAATCTCCAACAGCTTTATCATTTGTATCTGCTGTGGAGACAACTTTTGTAGGAGCTTCTGTTGTAGTTTCTGCTTGAGCATAGGTATCGTTCTGTAACTTTAAACAAACGATGTTAAAATTCGGCATTTTTTGGAAATCTGGGAAACGGAATAACATCCCGTATATTACCCATACCGGTGACAAACAGCAGCAGGCGCTCGAATCCCAAACCAAAACCACTGTGGGGTGCTGTGCCAAACCTTCTCGTATCAAGATACCACCACATATCCTTGTCGGGTATATTCAATTCCTTTATCCGGCGGGTAAGCTTTTCAAGGTTTTCTTCACGCTGTGAACCCCCAATGATTTCACCGATTTTGGGAAACAGTACATCCATACCCCGCACCGTTTTACCATCATCATTTTGCTTCATATAAAAAGCCTTTATTGCCATCGGATAATCCGTTACGATTACCGGTTTTTTGAAATGAGTCTCCACCAGAAAGCGTTCATGTTCGGTTTGCAAATCGATTCCCCATGATACAGGAAATTCGAACTTGTTTCCGGAGGCCAGTAAAATTTCAATTGCCTGAGTATAGGTAATTCTTTCGAAATCATTATTAACTACAAAATTGAGCCGGCTTAGCAATTCCTTGTCGTACATTTCTGAAAGAAAGCCCAGATCATCCTTGCAATGCTCAAGTGCGTATTTTATCAACGATTTAAGAAAGTCTTCCGCAAGATCCATATTGTCGTTGATTTCATAGAATGCCATTTCCGGTTCGATCATCCAGAACTCAGCAAGGTGCCTCGGAGTATTAGAGTTTTCGGCCCTGAAGGTAGGACCAAAAGTATAAATGCGTGACAAGGCCATTGCTCCCAGTTCGCCCTCCAACTGCCCCGATACAGTGAGATTGGTCTCCTTTCCGAAAAAATCCTGGCTGAAATCAACCTTACCGTCTTCGGTTAAAGGGGGTTTAATGGCATCGAGAATGGTTACCCTGAACATTTCTCCTGCCCCTTCAGCATCAGAACCCGTAATGATGGGGGTATGCAGGTAATAAAAACCATGATCATTAAAATACTGGTGAATGGCAAACGACATGGAATGGCGAATTCTGAGGATTGCGCCAAATGTATTTGTCCTGGGCCGCAAATGAGCAATCTCCCTCAAGAATTCAAGGGTATGTCCCTTTTTCTGCAGCGGATAAGTATCGGGGTCTGCAACACCATAAAGCTCAAGTTGATCAGCATGAATCTCGACATTTTGTTCCTTTCCCGGTGATTCAACCAGTTTACCTGTTACTGCTATACATGCGCCGGTGGTTACTTTTTTCATCAGGTCCTCATCAAACCTGCTCATATCAAAAACCACCTGGATATTGTGGATAACCGATCCGT
>CAZYDI010000079.1:1713-13686 GCA_964646255.1 uncultured Bacteroidales bacterium | reverse complement strand
TTTCTTTCTTGCAGCAGCGACCAGACATCATTGAATTTTCTGAACTGACTTCGCTGCTAACCCACACGATCCGCCTTTGAAAAATTGCGACCGGTTGCCTTAGCGAAGCGTAGGCAAGCCGGAAAAATCAATGACGCATGGCACCATGCTACCGAAATACCGGTAAGGAAATCTGTTTGAGCCCGATTTAGAATCTGTAGAATTTCATACACCCGAATTCAATGAACTATAGCTCCTAACAAAGAAAGCGTGAATTGTTCAGCCAGTGAAATTCACAGAATTCTTTATCGGGCGAGTTATTTCCTTTACCAGAATGTCGAATTGATTTTTAGCAATTTTTCAGCAGCGGCGGCGTTTTTCGGTTCCTTTTTGCGCTGTTGCAAAAAGGAACAATGAAGTCTTTAATTTGCCAGGTATCATTGCAGATAATCATCATTTTTATTTACAGGTCCAAACAACTACATAATTGCCAATATTGAAATAATGCATGTCATACACTTCGTTCCTGGTACGGTTGCGCACCCTGCCTTTTAAGTCGCCTTTTTCATCCGGCAAAAAAGACTCGATGGAAAGACTTTCCTTGAAATTGATGTCCTGCTTGTCGCAAATTTTATACAGTGCTTCTTTAGCGCACCAATGAATATAAAGATGATATTTTCGCTGTTCGGGGTCCTCAACAACTGATTCGCGACTATTGATAAACCGGTCCGAAATGTTTCCGATGCGGTGCGACATATATTCAAGGTCAATGCCTACCCGTTTCTCTTTGTTTAATAATATTGATGTGAGGTCGCGCGAATGGCTTATGCTTATAAAATGGGTATTCCCTTTAATGAATGGTTTTCTGTTACCATTGTAATATATTGACAGATCACCACCTTCCATTTCATTTAACAAGACCCTTACACTCAACCATTCAATTTTTCGGGGCAAATGGGTAAACCTGTCGAGTGTTTCAAGCTCTTCCCTTGAAAGCTTAATGCGTGAAAGAAGTTCTTTATAGTCCTCCGTGATTTTCCAAATGCCAAGGTGACAACCGCATTCTATATGTTCATTCATTATTAATGCCATAAGCGCAGAAATAAATCATTGCCAGTTCAGGGTTTCAATCAGGTGATGTATATCAGCTGAAAAAAAGCGGATCACAGGAGCCAGTGAATCTTTATTGGGTACCACATTAAAATATAAGGCTCCGCTTATAAAATTATGGGTGCTGTCGGTTGCATAAAAGCTCAACGAAGATGCTGCATTTCCTTTAATATCATAAATTACGCCGCTTACCTTGCGGGATGGATAATTGAAAGGCCGCTCAATAATATCATCGGCCTTTATAATATGCTTATATGCCAACGTACGTATGTCCTCAGAAAGCATATCCAGGTTATTGTCCATTTTTTTATACGTGATATGAATTACACCTTTGTATTCAGGGAAACGAATATTAACCCAACAAGGTTCAACCATATTTCCCTTAAAGGGTTGAACACTGGAATAAACCGGAACCTCAAAACTGTATCCGCATGCTTCAGAACTATAGTTAATATATTGTTTTTCAGGAAAGTCAATTCTAAAGTAGCTCCGGGGTTTAGGAACATAATTTTTTTTGCATCCGGAAAGGATAATCAACGGCAAAACAAGCGTTAACAACACAACAGCAGAAGACAGGATGGGATATTTTCCAGGATTTTTCATTCAGTCTCATTTTTTTTTTCCTCGAGTGTAACTTGAATTTGTTTTATTCTGCGCTGATCTGCTGAATTAATGGTAAACGTAAAACCTTTCAGGTGAAAGGTCTCATTTTTTCGCGGTAATTCGCCTTTCAATTCAAGTATGAGCCCGGCCAGCGTATCGGCATCACCTTTGACATTGTCAAAAGACTCCTCGTCAACGCTAAATAGTTTAAAAAAGTCGTTTAATAAAAATTTGCCCTCAAAAAGGAAGTTTCTGTCGTCAATCCGGACATAGGGCGGACTGGTTTCATGATCGGATTCATCGGTAATCTCGCCGACAATTTCCTCCAGTATGTCCTCGAGGGTGATAATTCCAAGTGTTCCACCGTATTCATCAATTACCAAAGCCATATGAATTTTTGAATCCTGGAACTCCTTGAGCAGGTCATTTATTTTCTTTGCCTCGGGAATGTAGTATGCTGGCCTGAGCAGCGATTGCCAATTAAACGAATCCGGTTTGTCAAGATAAGGAAGCAGGTCCTTTATGTAAAGAATGCCCTTAATGTTATCGAGGTTTTCCTGGTAAACAGGAATGCGTGAATACCCGGAATCCACGATTACCCTGATAAGCTCCTTGAACCGGATCTGATTTGAAACCCCGATAATATCAATACGCGGGGTCATAATTTCATTGGCGTTAAGGTTACCGAATTTTACGATGCCTTCGAGGATACGCTGATCGTCGGTAATAGCATGCCTGGTAAGATCCAGGGCATCAGACAGCTCGTCAATTGAGATGTTCTTGCGCTGGTTAACAAATCTTTCCTGTATCCAGCCGGTAGAATGTACCAGGAGGTAATTCAGGGGCCGGAATATCCGCTCAGCCAGTTCAAGCGGCTTTGCCATAAATGAGGCAAATTTGGCAGCATAACGAATGGCATAAATTTTCGGGAGGATTTCTCCGACAAAGACAATAAGCAGGGTGATGACAACAACCTCCATGATAAATCCGAGCACTTCTGACTGGCTAAAATCAAACAACGACGAGCTGAAATAAGCAGCGATAACGATAATGCCGATATTCAATAAATTATTGGAAACCAGAATGGTTGCCAAAAGCTTGTCGGGAATTCCCAAAAGCCGGCTGGTTGCCTGATCCGAAGAATTCTTTGAATTCCTCATTTTCATTACTTCTGCAGGCGACATGGAGAAAAATGCGGCCTCTGCTCCTGAAACCAATGCCGAAATTAAAAGAAGTACAAATATTGCGATAAGTGCAACAAGCAAGTCCATGGTAAAAGGATAAACTACTACATCGGAAAAGAGTCCGATGGCCTTACTATGGGGTTCGTCGTCCAAAGCAGTTAAAAGATTATTGACAGGTGAGGTTTAAAACGGCAAATCATTGTTTATATCAGGTTCTTCAATACTTTCCTTATCAACCTGGGATTGCTCTGTATTGGTTGTTACTTGAGGTGAAGCAGTTGCCTGGTCATCGCTCTTTCTGCCCAAAAGCTGCAAAACATCAGCAACAATTTCGGTAACATATTTTTTGTTTTTATCCTTATCATCCCATGACCGCGTACGAAGCTTTCCCTCAATATATAGCTGGCTTCCCTTGCGCACATATTTTTCAGCTACTTCAGCCAGCCCTCTCCATAATACTACACTGTGCCATTCAGTGGTGGTGACCCTTTCACCGCTTTTATTCTTGTAAACATCACTGGTGGCTATGCGAATGGTACAAACAGGTGTGTTATTGTCAAGATAACGTACTTCAGGATCCTGACCGACGTTTCCTACCAAAATAACTTTATTCACTGACATGGAATAGAATTTTAAATTATGGGTAAAATTATAAAATTTTTATTAATCTGCTTACCGTATTCCTTTCCTGTCCAAATCCGCTAAAAACCTGTCAATTACACGTGGAATGGCAAATGTTTGCAGTTTTTCCAGGGGAATGCTGAAATACTGATTATCGGTCCAATCGGGTAACCGGCTGACTTTGAGCATATAAAAAGAACAATGCAGCACCTGATGGGTTAACTGGTGATTATAAATAAAGGGCTCATGACCATTTGAAGATACGGAGCTGTTATTGAGGGAGCAAAAAGGCTTTTTTGTAAGCAATTCCCTAAGGCTCACTGATGAACCGGTCTCCATCATTGGAAATTCATATAGGGAATTCCATATGTCCTTTTCCTCACGTCGCCTGAGAAGCGTCATTCCATCACATACCAGGAACAAATAGTTAAAATACCGCTCCTTTTTCCTGGTTTTATCTTTTTTTAAAGGCAGCGTTTCGGTCATGTTGTTCTTATGTGCAAAGCAAAAACCAGCCAGAACACAATCAGGGCATTTGGGATTCCTGGGTGTGCAAATAAGCGCACCAAACTCCATCATGGCCTGGTTGTGAATATCAGGATGATCAATGTCAAGCAGAGATACAGCCAGTTCATTACAACGCCTACCTCCGTTTAACCTGTTCAGAGGCGCAGTTATACCATACAAGCGCGCGATAACCCTGAATACATTACCATCAACCAATGCAACGGGCTTTCTGAAAGCAATGGAAGCTATTGCAGCAGCCGTATATTTGCCAATTCCTTTTAGCCTGAGCAACTCATCGTATTCCTCCGGAAATCTTCCCTGATATTGACCGGTAATTACTTTGGCGGTATCATGCAGATTCCTGGCCCGGGTATAATATCCAAGCCCCTGCCACATTTTGAGGACATCGTCAAGTGATGCATTGGCCAGGTCGTGTACCGTCGGAAATTTTTCGATGAACCGGTTGTAGTAGTCAAGTCCCTGTTCAACACGCGTCTGTTGCAGAATAATTTCTGAGAGCCATATATGATAGGGTGATGAATGCTTACGCCATGGGAGATTGCGTTTATTAACACAATACCAGTTATGCAGCAGGCGTGATATTTCCATTGTATATATAAAGGGACATCGAATAAAGAATGTCAAAATTAATGGATTACTATTTTATTTATCGAAAGAATTACTTTATATTTGCAACTCAGAAAAAAGTAAAGATCTAATTAATTGATAATTAAAGTATTTTAACAATGACGAAAGCGGATATTGTAAACGAAATCTCCAAGAACACCGGGATTGAAAAAATCACTGTTCAAAAGACAGTTGAAGCTTTTATGGAAGCTGTAAAGGACTCGCTGGTTGTTAATAAAAATGTCTACCTAAGGGGTTTTGGTAGCTTTATTATTAAGAAAAGGGCTAAAAAAACGGCACGGAATATATCCAAAAATACAACACTTATTATTCCTGCGCATAATATCCCTTCGTTCAAGCCTGCAAAGACCTTTGTAAACAAGGTTAAAGCCAACGTAAAGTAAAGTTATCTCTTATAAATAAGTATTACCATGCCAAGCGGAAAGAAGCGCAAAAGACATAAAATGTCTACACACAAACGTAAAAAACGTTTGCGTAAGAACAGACATAAGAAAAAGAACCGGTAGTTCTATAAGTAATTACTATATACTGAAATAAACCTAAAGTTGACCCGATGGCTTTAGGTTTATTATATTTATTCATACACGTTCTTTTAGCTCTTACTTAAAAGCTGTCATAATTTTGGAAATGTGAGCAAAGAATTGATTATTGATACATCCACCAGTGATGTTAATATTGCTCTCCTTGAGGACAAGAAGTTAGTAGAATTAAATAAGGAAAAAAGCAACCCCAAGTTTGCTGTCGGCGATATTTACCTGGGTAAGGTAAAGAAACTAATGCCGGGGTTGAATGCCGCATTTGTAGATGTTGGATTTGAGAAGGATGCCTTTTTACACTACCTTGATCTTGGCCCACAGGTAAGATCATTACATAAGTACCTTGATGCCTGCGTAAACCGCAAGGGGAAAAGCATATCCTTTCAGAAATTCAAACGCGAAAAAGACATTGACAAGGAAGGTACCATTACGGATGTTCTTGTACAGGGACAATTGGTAATGGTTCAGATTGCCAAGGAGCCCATATCAACCAAAGGCCCAAGGCTTACCTCTGAAATTTCAATAGCCGGAAGGAATTTGGTTCTGATGCCTTTTCATGACAAGGTATCGGTATCACAGAAAATTCAATCGGCCGAAGAGCGTAACCGGCTCAAAACACTTATTCAAAGCATAAAACCCCAGAATTACGGTATCATAGTCCGTACCGTGGCTGAAGGCAAAAAGGTAAAAGACCTTGATACGGAGCTTAAGGGCCTCATCCGGAAATGGGAGAATGCTTTTGACAACCTCAAGGGTGTAAAGCCGCCCTTCCTGTTCATAGGGGAGATCAACCGTACTACTGCTATATTAAGAGATATCCTGAGTGTTTCCTTTAACAGTATTACCGTTGATGATGAGATAATATACAGGGAAATCAAGGATTATATCAACACCATTGCTCCCGAAAAGGAAAAAATTGTAAAGATTCACAAAGGAAATGTTCCGATTTTTGAGCATTTTGGAATCGAAAAGCAGATAAAATCCTCGTTTGGAAAAACAGTCTCATTTAAAAACGGTGCTTATCTCATTATTGAACATACCGAAGCGCTACATGTAATTGACGTGAACAGCGGTAACCGGTCGAAAACGGTTAATAACCAGGAAAGCAATGCATTTGAAACCAACCTGGCTGCGGCCGAAGAAATAGCCAGGCAGCTCCGGCTGCGCGATATGGGGGGTATAATTGTAATCGATTTTATCGATATGCAAACCAGTGAGCATCGGCAGAAAATCAATGAGAAGATTAAAGAGGCCATGGAAAATGACAGGGCTAAGCACAGCATTCTTCCATTGAGCAAATTTGGCCTCATGCAAATAACCCGTCAGCGTGTAAGGCCCGAAATGCATGTTACCACTACAGAAAAATGCCCAACCTGTATGGGTACCGGTGAAATATCTCCCAGCATATTGTTCATCGATAAAATTGAAAACCACATAGCCTCTTTGCTCGAGAAGGAAAAATTCAGCAGCATAACCATCAAGCTGCATCCCTATGTTTCGGCCTTTCTTACCAAAGGTTTCATTTCCCTGAGGATGAAATGGAGGTTTCATTATAAAATCCGGATAAAGGTAGTTCCGATTTCATCGTACGATTTTCTTGAGTACCACTTGTTCGACTCAAAAGGGGAAGAAATAACGGCGTGAGGACGTCTGATGGTCTTCTAAGTCTTCAGGTCTTCCCTCCTTCGCCATAGGCTTCGGCGGGTGAAACAGGTCTGATGGTCTGCTAAGTCTTCTGGTCTGATGGTCTTCTAAGTCTTCTGGTCTTCTAAGTCTGAGGGTCTGATGGTCTGATGGTCTGATGGTCTGATGGTCTTCCCTCCTTCGCCATAGGCTTCGGCGGGTGAAATTGTCTACAGATCTCCGGGTCTGATTGTCTTCCCTCCTTCGCTAAAGCTTCGGCGGGTGAAACAGGTCTCCAGGTCTGATTGTCTTCAGATCTTAAGACTTTGAAGACTTTGCAGACTATGCAGACAATTCCCCGACTTTGAAGACTTGGAGACTTTGGAGACTTTGAAGACAGGTTTTCCAGACTTTGCAGTCAATTCCCCGACCAGCAGACAAGCAGACAAGCAGACAAGCAGACCAGTAGACTAGTTTTCAGCAGCGGCGGCGTTTTTTGGTAACTTTTTTTCGCTGTAGAAAAAAAGTTACTCGGGGTTTGGGGCTGAAAGCCCCATAATAAATATACTCCCCACCAGCCTAACCGGGGGTTGAAGAAATGTCTTCTGGTCTGGTGGTCTGATGTTTCACTGTACCAGACTCTGTCAGGTCCTATGGACTCTGACAGGTCTTTTCTCTCATCACTCTTCATTCATTACTCTTCACTCTTTTTCCCTACCTTTGCACAAATAAATCCTGGTCACATGAAACACGCACTGACTTTTGTCCTACTTGCATTTATTGCATTTCAGGGTATTTCAGCCCAGATCATCAAATCGGTAAAATGGAGCTATTCCAGCCGCGAAATTGATGCTACCCATACCGACCTTATTTTTAAAGCCACCATTTCAAGTCCGTGGCATTTGTATGGAATCAATATTCCCGAAGGCGGCCCCATACCCACCAGCATCACTTTTGATACCATCAACGGATTCACTCCCATAGGAAAAATTATACAGTCACCGAAACCTGAAATCGTTGATGACAAAATATTCATGATGAAACTCGAACTGCATAGCGGTCAGGTTACCTTTACACAGAGAATAAGAAAAACATCTGCCGATAGCATTATCATACGGGGTATTGTTGAATATATGACATGTAGTGACGTGCAGTGTGTTCCGGGGGAAGAAAGCTTTGAATTCACCCTGAAAGGCCTTGATCATTCATTGCCCAAAAAAACACAGGCCGTAGAAACAATAGTACCCTTACAGGCAGGTGGAAATGAAAACACAGACAGCCTGATATCTGAACCATTACCCGCCACAGGAGAATCTCAGGCAATTTCGGATATGAATGCCGGTAAAGGCCAAAATACGGCTAAAAAATCCATGTGGGGTATATTCCTTTTTGCCATATTGGCCGGGTTGGGCGGATTATTAACACCCTGTGTGTATCCTATGATTCCCATGACGGTTTCGTTTTTCCTTAGAAATGAAAAATCAAGGTCAAAAGCCATATCGGAGGCCATGGTATTCGGATTGTCGATTATACTGCTTTATACCCTGATTGGTGTTTTGGTAGCCATTTTTAAAAACCCCAATGCCATTAACAACGTTACCACCCACTGGATAACCAACCTGCTATTTTTTACCATTTTCATACTGCTGTCGGCATCGTTCTTTGGGATGTTTGAGATTATGCTGCCTTCGTCACTTGCAAATCGTGTCGATCGGCAAGCCGATAAAGGCGGGTATATAGGTGCTTTCTTTATGGCCCTGGCTATGGCCATTCTGTCATTTTCATGTACAGGCCCTATTGTGGCTTCTTTACTAATAAAGGCTTCGCAGGGAGAACTTTTGGAGCCCATTATCGGAATGGCCGGATTCTCATTTGTTTTTGCCTTGCCCTTCACCCTGTTTGCCATATTCCCATCATGGCTGCAGGGCTTGCCAAAATCAGGAGGATGGCTCAACGGAGTTAAAGTTTTCTTTGCCTTTATAATGCTGGCCTTTTCTTTATATTTCCTGGCCAAAATAGACCAGTCGTATCATTTAAACATTATTAGCCGCAATGTTTTTATCAGTATTTGGATGGTAATCTTTGCCCTTATGGGTTTGTATTTTCTGGGAAAGATAAAATTTGCACATGACAGCCCGGTTACCTTCCTGAGCTTCCCGCGTTTATTGCTCAGCGCTGCCAGTTTATCCTTTGTTATGTATTTATTTACCGGCTTTTTTGGTAATGAACTTAAGGCATTGTCATCGGTTTTGCCCCCTGCATCGTCAAAAAATACAACGGTTTCCCTATCTTCCGGAACACCAGCAGCTGAACTGTGCACTGCACCCAAATACGCAGATTTTTTAAAAATGCCCGAAGGGATTAATGGTTACTTCGATTACGCCGAAGCCCTTGCTTGTGCCAGGGAAAAAAATAAACCGGTGCTGGTGGATTTCCTGGGACACACCTGCTCCAATTGCAAAAAGATGTATGCTGAAGTTTGGTCCGATCCGCGGGTTAAAAAACTGCTGAATGAAAAATTCATCGTGGCTGCCCTTTACACCGACGACAGAACAAAACTCCCCGAAGATGAGTGGATTACTTCTGCCTATGATGGGAAGGTTAAGAATACCATTGGAAAAAAGAACCAGGACCTTCAAATTACCCGTTTTAACTCCAATGCACTACCGTTGTATGTGATTGTAGACAGTGATGGAAATGATCTGACATCAACTTACTATACCTACAATCCCGATGTCGACCAATTTATAGCATGGCTGGAGGCAGCTGGTAAAGAATGAAGTAGTATAAGGTAATACCCTGACAAACTTTTTCTGGCATAATCCTATTGAACTACACCATTTCAGTCTTACTTCAACATAGTATGTTGGTGGTATTGTTGGAAAGCCTCTGGGTCAATTATCAGTAACTGCTATTCAACCAGTACCTTCACAAATGATTTAGGAGGGGGCATAGTATCCATTGCGGATATGAGGACAGTTTTTACACTTAATGTGATCTGATTTCTGATTAATTTAGCCAAAACCCAAACCCAATGAAATCATTTATCAGGACTATTTATGGAGGACCGGAAGTTCTTTCATTGCAGGAAGTGAATAAGCCGGAATTGAAAGATGATCACCTGCTTGTTAAAGTAATAGCCAATTCCGCAAATCCGGCGGACTGGCATATATTGCGCGGGAAACCGTTTTTTGCCCGGTTGACTTTCGGATTTCCAAAACCGAAAAATAAATCTGTTGGTGCTGATTTTGCCGGTATTGTTGAACAAACCGGAAGCAACACAAAAGGATTCAGTGTCGGAGACAGGGTTTTTGGGTCAAATCTTGACGCAGGGGTTTTTGCAGAATATGCTTCGGTTCCTGCCAAAGGATGTGCCCTTATGCCTGCCGGATCAGATTTTAAGGAAATGGCCGGATTGCCGATTGCAGGTTTAACTGCCTTTCAGGCACTTATCGCGTACGGAAAGCTTAAAGAAGGCGAATCTGTATTGATAAACGGATCATCCGGGGGAGTTGGCCATCTCTCCGTGCAAATTGCAAAAGTTTACGGAGCCAGGGTAACTGCCGTTTGTTCTTTTAAGAACCAGGATTTTGCTAAAAGCCTTGGGGCGGATATGGTGATTGCTTATGATCAGGAAGACATTCATAAACACAACAGCAAATACGATTTAGTATTAGATACCCATGGAAACCTTACATATAGCGATTTTAAACGTATGGGCAAACGAGGTGTTCTAACCGGGTTTACCACCATGGGAAATATGATAGCGGTAAATGCGGCCAAAGCTTTTGGCAAATATGATCTGAAACAATTTACTGCTGAAACCCATCCAAAGGATCTCGAAATTCTTGCTTCCCTTTTAAGTGAAGGTAAAGTCAAAGTCAATATCGACAAAATATACCCTTATGATAAAATTCCGGAGGCATTAGGCTTTATAGAAGCCATGCATACCAGGGGAAAAGTGGTCATGGTTTGGGAGCACCCCCACCCTGTGTAAACGTAAGGTTTTGAATATTAGCCCTGTAAGTGCGAAAGCAATTCCAGGTTACCGGCTATGGTTTTCTGGTTTTTTATACGTATAATCGTTAAATAAACCGCAACTGTCATGAAAACACTCATTACCCTTCTGATCCTGATCTTACCGTTTACTCCCCTGATATCGCAAACCGACACTCTTTTTTGGTTTGCCGCACCGGATATTTCAAGTATTCACGGCACTGCTCCCCAGAATGGCACTCCGCTTTACTTTCATATAACGGCAGAAAGTCTTACAACAGTTACCATTTCACAACCCGCCAATATAAATTTCACCCCGGTTGTCATTTCAATGAGTGAAAACGAAAGCAGGCAAATAAGACTGTCAGATTTATTGGGTATAGATCAGATAGAAAATTATCCGGATGCGTTGCCTCAGAATCCTTCAGTCACCCAGAAAAAGGCTTTCAGAATAACCGCTGAGCCCGGCAATATTTCAGTGTACTATGAAGCTGATAATAATTACAACAAAGAGCTTTTTACGCTGAAAGGCAGAAATGCCATGGGAAAAGATTTCATAGTATCCACTCAGAACTATTTTCCCAACGGCACATACAGCAATACGGCCTGGAGTGGCTTTATTATCGCTGCAACTGAAAACAATACAAGCATTGTGGTTTACCCGAACGATGACTGGTATCTCTTTGATACGAATCCCGGTGACTCCATTGTTCTCAATCTGAATGCGGGTGAAACCTTTGCGTTCAGAGCGGCTTCAACCGATGCAGCCAGGCACATCAACGGGGTTCCCGTAAAATCAAACAAAGACATTGTCATTACAATTTACGATGATTCCATCCGCAAGAAAAATCAGTCCAATACCACCTGTGCATCATTATTAAGTTATGATATCATTGGAGACCAGTTAATACCAATTATACGAACGGGTAAAGAATACATTGTCATAAAAGACAATGTTACCAATGTAGTTGCTCCCAACTGTCCGGCTGACGGGGGAGAAAGATTTTTCATCACTTCCACTGAACCCAATACCGATATTCAGGTTGATGGACAATTTGTACAAACTTTTCTCCTGGCCGGCCAGGTTATCAGCTACCCGGTTGAAAATGATGTCGTGCATGTTCTTGCATCAAAACCTGTATATATACATCATATTTCGGGTATGG
>CAZYDI010000079.1:0-1613 GCA_964646255.1 uncultured Bacteroidales bacterium | reverse complement strand
GTCGTGCATGTTCTTGCATCAAAACCTGTATATATACATCATATTTCGGGTATGGGAGGAGAATTGGGCAGTGCAATACTGCCGTCCGTTGATGTGAGTGCCGGATCTAAGAAAATGGCCTTTACCAGGTCGCCGAATCAGAATGATGTTATTAGGTTGAATGTTACAGCAAAAAACGAAAAGAATGTGTACGGGAACAGCACAATTGATGCGTTTACAATTACCAGCGCCAACATACAGACATCGGTTCCGGCAACTTTTTTTGACTATTTATCTGATTCTGCATGGATTGTTCTGCAAAAAACACTTGAAGTTCAGGCATTTTTCAACGATAAAATCTTACCCGGCCAAACAGTCATAATTGAAAACACGGTCAGCAATTTTCAACTCGGAATCATCGGAGGTGGACAAATGTCGGGCTGCAAATACGGGTATCTCAGTGATTTCGGTCCAAAACCCCAAAAAGAAATTATCCAAAGCAAAGATTCACTGCAGGTTATCATTTCTTCAGGAATATTTGAAAATGAATCGGTGGATGAATGGCTGGTGTTGAAAATAACAGATACCGTTACAAATAAAACCTGGTATGACACTTCGGCAACCGTTTCAAAGGCATTCGGGTTTCATGACACCGTGTATGTGGATTCCGGTGTATACAAATGTGAAATAATTGACATGGGAGCAAATGTGGAAATGCCGGTAATAAAGGTGAACAATCACATCATACCTTGGGGATACCCGGAATACGAATATTATCTTTTTACTGTACCGGGTGTTTATAATACGGAAAAGACCTTGTTGTTATCATCATGTGATTCACTGGTTTCTCCCAGCGGTAAATATACCTGGTATACAGGCGGAACCTGGTTTGATACAATTCCCAATGCAGAAGGCTATGATTCCCTGTTAACGGTAAACCTCGATTTAAAATACAGTACTTCTGCGGAACTGAATGATACAGCCTGCTTCAGTTACGTTTCGCCAGGCGGGACGGTATTTGAAAGTTCAGGAATTTACAGGGAAGTAATCACCAATGCCGCAGGTTGTGACAGCAGTATAAGCATAAATCTTACTATAAAGAACGTGGATAATACGGTAGAGACCATTTCCACTACCCTGAAAGCAATGGAAGAGGGGGCGACCTATCAGTGGTTGTCCTGTGCTTCGGGATTGGACATTGCTGGCGCTACAGAACAATTATATACGCCTGTGGTTACCGGTTTGTATGCGGTACGCATTACCAAAGATGGCTGTACAGTAACCAGTTATTGCAATCCCATTACAGGAGTGGATCAATATGGTGAAACAGAACCTGAATATTATCCAAACCCGGTTAAGGATAGGCTTACTATTGAATTAAAAGAATTATACAACAACATTGAATTACAAATTGAAGATATGTCGGGACGTTCGGTGTTGGTAAAAAGCTTTACCAGGCAAGATGTGTTGCAGATAGAAACCGGGGACCTGTTAAAAGGGATTTATTTTGTCCGCATTGCAGCAGATGGCAAAGATATTTCATTTAAAATTATCAAATAAAGGAAAAAAGCCGGTTAACCCAAACCAAATCCAAACTTATCTATTCGGGGTCTCTATTCGGGGTCGGACCGAAC
>CAZYDI010000078.1:0-14018 GCA_964646255.1 uncultured Bacteroidales bacterium | reverse complement strand
TTGACCTGGTATTCATCCATCAACTCAAAAATCCTGGCAAAGGATGAAGCAGTATAGCTGGGATAGACCGTTCCATTTCGGTAACCGTATTTGGGATCCCGCTTCCATGAACAAGCAGCACAACCTTCAGGATCACATTCACCAATGATAACCGGCAAATTTTTCAATTCCGGAAAGCTGTTTATGATTTCAAATCCTGTGGCGATATCATTAAGCTGCGTTCCCATATTCATCCTGATATGACCATCTGTCATTTCAGGGTTGCCTTTTGCATGAAATGAAATATAATCCAGCACAGATCCCGTTTTGCCGGTAACATAATTGGTTCCGTTAACGCAATGATCCAAAAAGCGCTTCAGAAATTCATTTCCACTTTTTCCTGCAGGTCCTGTAGTATGCGGTCCCCCTGTTGTACATTCCGGACATGCCCTTTTTATGGCATCTGTTGTGTAATCGTACAATTTGCAAAATTCTTCAAAGGTACCCGACCAATATCCTATATCAGGCTCATTCCATACTTCCCAAATCCATTTTTCGATGGCTTCCTCGCCGTAAATTTCCTTTTCATGCATTACCAGCTGGTAGATCAGTTCGGCCCATTTATGGTAATCCTTAGGCGGATATGTCCAGCCGGTCCACAGGGGTCCGTTGTTGCTCCAGTCATGCTTGTAGGGTTCAGGATTTGTCGACAAGGCCTTAGGCATAAAACCCAATTCCACTAAAGGACGCAATCCATTTACCACAAGCGTGTTCAGTATTGAATCCAGCAAGGTCCAGTCGTAAACCGGTTTTCCTTTCCTGTCCTCGGTATAAACATTGGTAAAACCCCATTTCAGACCGGGTTCTCCCTCTTTGGTAGTAAGCAAATTGTGGGTGCGTATATAAACCGGAACAGGGCTCAATGCTGCAATTTCCGACAACAATTTACGTCCGTTTTCACGATAGGTATAGTTTGGTTCATCATAACCAAAAAAGGCATATATAGGAATCATTTCACCTATAGTATTACCTGCATCAATTTTCAAAGTAACCGGAGTTGCTGACTGGCTGTTGACCGGTACACAGATAGCAATCAGCAAAGCACTAAAAAACATGAGTAGTCGCATTATCTTATTTTTCAGTTAAGTTATGGAAAATATGGCGGTATCTGCCTTTTTTCATTACAGAATTATTTGGTAATTATGCCGTAATTTTATGGTTTACCGGAAATGTCTTTTTATGGCTTATCGTATTCATTTTTTTCAGCATGTAAATTATGAAGATCCGGGATTTATTTTCACATGGTGCAACGATCACAATGTACAGGTGACTTTTACCCGTTTCTTTGAGAACGATGGCATTCCGGATGTTGAAAATTATGATTGCCTTGTGGTATTGGGCGGACCCATGGGTGTTTATGATGAAAAAGACTTTCCCTGGCTGACTTTCGAAAAAGCAGCTATTGCTGCTGCCTTAAGGAATAACATACCCGTTTTGGGGATCTGTCTCGGTGCACAACTTCTTGCAAGTATTCTTGGCGCACCGGTATATAAAAACGGTGAAAAGGAAATCGGATGGTACGATATTCAATTTACATCCATGGAGAGAATACCGCCTTTCTTTAAAAGCAGGCAAAACCAACCGCTGAAAGTATTCCACTGGCATGGTGATACTTTCGCTGTGCCGGAAAAGGCTCTTTTACTGGCTTCTTCAGAGGCATGTAAGAACCAGGCATTTTTGTATGGTGACCGGGTAATGGGACTTCAATTCCATTTTGAAGTTACAGCAGCCAGTTTGGAAGCCATGCTCATCAACGGAAGAAATGAATTGTCGGGTGGAAAATACATACAAACTTACCAGGATATACTCCGGCAGAAAGAACGTATTCCAACAGTCAACAAGGTAATGGCTGAGGTAATGGACTGGCTTACTTCGATGAGGCGATCGTAAAAGATGGTTATCTGGTTGATTGAAGCAAAGATTTAATTCATGATTTTTTCCAATGCTTCAATGTACCGCGCAATGTGAATACCGTCAACCAAAGCATGGTTTACCTGAACCGAAAAGGGCAGCATCATTTTATTCCCATCCTTGAAATATTTGCCCCATGATATTCTGGGAACTGAATCGTTCCTGTTTAATGCAATGGTATGCGAAACGTGCGTAAAGGAAATCCAGGGAACACAGGTTATGTAAATAACATCGTCCCTGCCTGCCAGATGCCCGGGTTTAATGTATTCCTTTTGATTTTTCGATACCTGTTTTGCTGCGTCTGTAAATGAGAAAATGTCTCCTGTCAATTCAAGTGAAACAAGTTTGAACAAATCATCATCATTGTCCATATCTGTGAATGAAGGATGGACTTTATCATGCAGGATTACCTGCCCCTCTCTTATTCTGTGTCTGAATTCTTCAACACTATTTAGTGCAGTGGATGCAGCAAATATCATGGCATAGTAAAACGATAATCCGTTTTCTTTTGTGAATTTCAAAAAACGGGTGGCATCAAGGTTCATGCAAACATTATATTGCGGATAATCCATCCGGTAAAAAAACTCGAAATGCTGCTTCCTTTTCCATGTATTCAGATCGATAATTTTCATAAAAGCGTTTGCTTACAAAAGTCAAACAAACTGAAAGCAACTTTATTCCCCTTTAGTGCCAAATAAACCTGATTTTCCAATTTGTTTGACTTATTTTCAGAATGGCTATAAAATGTGATTAAAGCGATTCAATCATTTTCAGAATATATTCCGAAGATGGTCTGTCCTGCGTGGATTGTCCGATGTATTTAAACCTTAAAATCCCATCCTTATCAATGATATAAACGGCAGGAATATTTTGAAGAACTTGAGTGCCGCCCCATTCAGTTCTCATCAAATCAAGACCTCCGGATACTTCCTGCTTCTCATCGGCTAAAACGGGTAGTACAAGGGGAATTTTATTGTCAGGATAATTGAAAGATTTGGGAAAATGCGCCTTCACGAATTCCACCCACCCTTTTTGTTTTTCATTTAATGCAGAAAGATCAGCGGGATTTTTTGCTTTTTCAATATAGGCCAAACCTCCCGGCAGATTTTTTTCCCAGCTTTTAAGTGTGTCCAGATTGTATGGCAGCAAAAACAGGATTTCCATGTTATATTTTTCGCGGATTTTCTGTGTAATTTCAAGGTCAGCCAATTCAGCATACTGATAAAAACATATACCGCACCAAATATCGCTGGTATATTTGCCTCTTGAAGAAATGATAAGAATATTCTTACCGCGCAGGTCTTCTGTTGAAACCAGGTTACCCTGATAGGTCTTCAATGTGAAATCAGAGAATTTATCTCCGACAATACCGATTTTTACACTTTCATTTTGTGAAAACAATTTTGGCCATGCCAGGAATAAAAAAAACAATACGGTCATGATGAAGTTTTTCATGATTTTCGGGTGTTAATTGATAAAAATGATTTTGGTTTAATACAGATGAACGATGCAAATATGGAGAACTTCAATCAATTCATATCTTAAAATATCGCAAAAATTGATCTTCGGCAGAGAAATCACACACATCGTAACGCGTACGACCAGAAGACCAGCATGCAAGTTTGTGCTGCAGCAAAGAGTCAAAAAGATTTCTTACGGAGTATTGTCTAGTACTTTTTTCCGCGCCAATATACGTTGTGGTTGTTCATGCCTTTGTTAACCACTATTACATCGCGGTATAAATGGACTGATTCCGCCAGATCATACGTCAGTACTTTTGTTTCACCATTCTGAAACACTTTAACATTCCTGTTCAAATCAATGTACACGATCGTATTCCAATCGGCCTGTATTTCCTTTTCATTGGGAATAAAGGTTTCGAGGGTGTAAATTTCATTATCAGTCCATACCTTGAAATATCCCCTTTCACCATATAATACCATGCCGTCCTGAACTCTGTAAAAATCAGGTTTTACCGATGAAATCGTTTCTGTCATGCCTTCGGAAAAAATCCTGAACGATCCGGTATGGTCAACATACGCTACTATTCCATCACCGGCAACAAATGATTCCGGGGGGAAATCTTCTGCATCAATAACCTCACCCTTAAAAAATATCCTGAACCTGGAATCTGCATTGTTCACAAATGCAACAACATCCTTGCCTGCCCTGAAGGATCCTCCCGATGAGAAGGTTTCAATTATATGATTCTCTCCCCCGTAAAAAATACGGAAATCCTGTGTGCGCGATGAAATATAGGCTACAATGTTATCCCCGGCGGTGAACCTGTTGGGGTAATACCCTACAAGCCCGTCTTCCAGCATATGAACCCGGCCCTCATAATACAACGCCAACACGGATTGCGCTGCATCATAAAAAGCTACCAGATTGTCCTGTGCAAAATACATGATTGAATGGGTACTTACCGTATATGTTTTCGGCCCGTCAATGATCTTTACCAAACCACCGATGGAATATACGGAGAGTTTGTCCAGTGCCATATACTTCTCCGGCGGATTCACCGATTCGGTGGTTATGTTCCCTTTATAATACATTTTAAGGTGGTTGGTATTGTCTACATACAATACCCTATCCCCGCCAACAGCAAAACTCTTAACAGGGAGGTATTCCGCATCAACTATTTTACCCTGGTCAAAAATGTAAAAGCGATTCTGGTTATCATGGAACGCAGCCAGGGACTGGGCATCGATGCTTCCAGGCAGAAAGCCTGCCAATATGAATAACAGGCTTTTATTCCATAATGAAAAAGCCAATTTCCTCGAGCGAAGTAATAATGTCATAATCTTTCAGATAAATGCCAGGTGGAACATCCAGATGTACAGATGTAAAGTTAAGAATTCCCCTGATTCCGGCGTTCAGTAACTTATTAGCCGTATCTATGGCTTCTTCCGGAGGAACTGTAAGAATGGCTATTTTTATATCTTCTTTATAAATTACCTGGCCTGCAATTGCTAAGTCGTAGCAGACAACCCCTGCAATAGATGTATTGATTTTCTTTTTATCTATATCAAATGCTGCAACAACATCGATTTTTGAATTCGCTTTTCTGATAAAACCGAGAACAGCGCTTCCAAGGTTACCAATGCCTACTATGGCAACTTTATGGCCTTGCTGCCGGTCGATTGTTTTTCCTATAAGCGATATCAGCGCTTTTATGTTATACCCCCTGCGGTGATTACCGGTAAGGCCAATGAGCATAAGATCCCGGCGCACCTGTTCAGGTGTGAGGTTGAGTAATGCGGCAAGCTTGTGGGAATGAATATGCGCTTCCTCCAGGTCCTTGTATTTATCAAGCAGCCGTCGGTATTTACTCAATCTTTCAACTGTGCGGGGCGGAAGCTTGGCGCTCATGGGATTTTCACGCTGATGTTAAAATAAGGGTTAATATATCATTATTTTCTTACATTTAGAAGTAATAAAGGAGGAATTGTTATTTTTTTCACATTGGAAAATAATCTTCAGCAACAAATCATCGCCCTTACCTTGCACATCAACGGTCTGGTGCAAGGAGTCGGGTTTCGACCCTTTATATACCGGCTTGCCATGGAGTACAACCTGAATGGATGGGTAGTTAACCGGACAGACGGGGTTACCATAAAAGTAGAAGGCCGTGCAGGTATTATGGGATCGTTTGTGGAAGATATCCGCTACAAAGCCCCTGCTGCATCAAGAATTGAGGAAATAACCATTGATCAGGACATGCCGGAAGGGCTTCATGGATTCTTTATTCTGGCCAGTCAGGATATGTCGGATGAAACATCTGAGATTAGTCCCGATATAGCCGTATGCCCCGATTGCATTGCGGATATGAAAAGCCAGCCCCACCGGCTTAATTACCCCTTTATTAATTGTACCAATTGTGGGCCACGGTTTTCTATAGTAAAAGACTTCCCGTATGACCGGATTAACACTACCATGTCTCCCCTGGTAATGTGCGGTAAATGTAATGATGAATACACCGAAATTGCCGATCGCCGGTTTCATGCCCAGCCAATTGCCTGCAATGATTGCGGTCCGCAGTATACCTTACATGCTGACGGGAAAATTGCGACCGGCACAGATTCTATCATCAAACAAATAGTTCACATCATTGAAGCGGGGGGGATTCTGGCCATGAAAGGCATTGGAGGCTTTCACCTGATGTGCAATGCCCTGGATGAAAAATCGGTAGCGCGACTTAGGGAATTGAAAAAGCGTGAAGGAAAACCTTTTGCCGTTATGTTCAGGGATGTTGATGCACTGAAGGAATATGCAGACGTCTCAGCCATTGAGCGCGAGGTGCTTTTATCGTGGAAGCGGCCTATTGTTATCCTGAATTTAAAAAAGCGGATGCCCGGGGGGATTACACTCCAACTCAATACCCTTGGAGCATTTCTGCCCTATATGCCGCTGCATCATCTCTTGTTTGAAAAGCTTTCCATTCCCTGTGTTGTGCTTACAAGTGGAAACCTGGCCGATGAGCCCATTATTATAAATGATGACGCAGCCCTAGATACTTTCTCAGGAATAACCTCGGGAGTATTATTGTACAACCGTGAAATATATAACCGAACCGATGATTCAGTCGTTGGTATTGTGAATGACCGGCCAATGGTTATCCGCCGGTCACGGGGCTTTGTCCCGTCACCCATTAGGCTAAACTTAGATGTTGACGGTATTTTGGCTACCGGTGCCGAATTGTCCAATTGCTTCTGCATGGGAAGGGGTAACCGTGCATACCTGAGTCAGCATATCGGCGATCTTAAGAACCATGCTACATTTCAGTTCTTTGAAGAATCACAGCAGCGTTTTAAAAAGATGTTCAGGATTAACCTGAAAACCGTGGCCGCTGATATGCATCCGGATTATTTGTCATCGGGGTTTGCATCAGCAACCGGACTTGAAATATACAGGATTCAACATCACCACGCACATATTGCAGCCTGCATGGTTGAAAACGGTATTGACGAGGAGGTAATCGGGCTTGCCTTTGATGGTACCGGTTATGGTGACGATGGCAACACCTGGGGAAGCGAATTCATGGTTTGCGACCTGAATGAATACAAAAGACGGGCTCATTTCAGTTATATGCCAATGCCCGGTGGTGACATAGCTGCACTTGAACCCTGGCGCATGGGCTTGTCGTTGTTGTACCAGGCTTTTGAAGGCAATATTTCAGGCCTCGATTTACCCGTGATAAAAGCATTGTCGCCGGACAAGGTTAGCAGGGTTGCTGAAGCAATTGCCCGGAACATCAATTGTCCGCTCACTTCCGGTACCGGCAGATTGTTCGATGCGGTTGCAGCCATTACCGGAATTTGTATGCATTCGCGCTACCATGCCGAAGCGCCCATGCGGCTTGAAAGTATCGTACAAAAGGGAATCACGGACATATATCCCTATGAAATGAACAAGTCCATTTCTTTTACGCCCATGATTCGGAGTATTTGTGACGATATCCATTCAGGAGTACCTTCAGGAATTATATCGGCCAGGTTTCATAATACCCTGACAGATGCCTCGGTGACGATGGTGGAAAAAATAGCCGGCGACACCGGCATCAGGAAAGTTGCGCTCTCCGGCGGGAGTTTTCAGAACAGGGTTCTGCTTGAATCCATGGTTAACCGTCTCATGCAGCTTGGATTCACCGTAGTGTGCCATAGTGAAGTACCATGCAATGATGGAGGCATTGCATTGGGACAGTTGGCGATTGCGGCAAGAAAGCGAAAAAATAATTTGATAATGTGATATTTTTACCTCATAATTATTGCCATGTGTCTGAGTGTACCGGCTAAAATACTCTCCGTTGACGGAAACACTGCAAAGGCCTCTGTGGGAGGTGCCATTGTAGAAACAAGCCTTCACCTGGTTGACAATGTTCAACCGGGCGATTATGTTTTAATTCATACTGGCTTTGCGCTGCAAAGAATAAGCGAGGAAGAAGCCATAGAAACCATCCGTTTAATTAAGGAAATCGAATCAGGAGAAACATCAAATGAAATACATTGATGAATTTCGTAGCCAGAACCTGGTTGCAACACTGCTCGAAGCAATAGACAGGATATCCATATCACCGGTGCGGATTATGGAAGTCTGCGGGGGACACACGCTTGCCATGCGAAAATATGGTATACAGAATCTGTTGCCAGGTCATATTGAATTGTTATCAGGGCCCGGATGTCCGGTTTGTGTAACGCCACGTGCAGCCATTGACAAGGTGATTGCGTATTCAAAAATGCCGGAAGTGATTGTTGCAACCTATGGTGATCTTATCCGTGTACCGGGTTCCGAATCGAGCCTCAATATTGAAAAAGCACTCGGGGCTGATATCAGAATCGTGCATTCTTCACTGGAAGCTTTAAAAATAGCCGCAGAGAATCCCCATAAAAAGGTAATTTTCCCGGGTATTGGCTTTGAAACCACTACCCCTGCAAGTGCAGTGGCCATTCTTGAAGCGCAGTCCAATGCTATTTCCAACTTCCACCTTTTTTCAATGCACAAGGTTATGCCTCCGGCCATGAGTGCTTTAATCGACCAGGGTGTTCGTATTGACGGTTACATTGGGCCTGGGCATGTTACCGTAATTGCAGGTGCGGATATGTATAAACCTCTTTTGGCCAGGCATCGTGTATCGGTTGTAATCTCAGGTTTTGAACCTGTGGATTTATTGCAGTCGATATATATGATTGTTTCAATGGTTGAAGAAAAGCGATATGGTATTGAAATACAGTATAAGCGGGCCGTTACATCAGCAGGGAATAGTAAGGCCCAACAATTGGTTAATACTGTTTTTGAGCCCTGTGATGCTGAATGGCGGGGATTGGGCATGATTGCATCAAGTGGCCTGGCCATAAAAGAGCATTACAGCGTGTATAATGCCGAAGAAGTCATACATGTTACAGTTGCCGCTCATCCTGAACCATCCGGATGCCTGTGCGGCGAGGTACTAAGGGGTATGAAGAAGCCCATTGACTGTAAGTTATTCGGAAAATTATGTACCCCTTCCAATCCCATAGGGGCCTGCATGGTGTCAGGCGAGGGGGCTTGCCAGGCATATTATTTAGCTCCATAAAGTTTTTAAATCCTGAACTGCTTTTTTATCTTTGAAGCTTTCCAATTCAGATGAATAACAAAAAATGTTTTTTACTCGCCATTTTTAGCGGTTTATTGCTCACCCCGGCCTGGTATGAATGGGGACATGGGTTAATACTGTTGGTAGCCTTAATCCCGCTTCTGTATATCGAAGACTATTTTTACGAGAACAAGGCCGGTTACACCTCGTTTTCATTTTTCAAGTATTCCCTTCTCGCTTTCTTTGTGTGGAATGCACTTTCCACATGGTGGATTTATAATGCCACTGCAGTTGGTGTTATCGCTGCTGTTGCCATTAACACTACAATGTGGTCACTCGTTATGTGGCTGTTTCACATTGTAAAGCGCAATTTAGGTCCGCAGATCGGATATTTCAGCCTTATCCTGTTCTGGCTTACGTGGGAATATTTTTATCACAATGCCGAAATATCATGGCCGTGGCTAACGCTGGGTAACGGACTCATGTATAACATCAGGCTGATGCAGTGGTATGAATATACCGGTGTTTTGGGCGGATCGTTGTGGTTTTTAATGGTAAATGTCTTGCTCTTTAACCTGATTAAGGATATCCGGGTGAAAATTTCGCGCAGGCAACGCATTGCCCAAATTGTTCTTACAGCCTCCATCATCATTGCTCCGGTTGTAATTTCGCTGGTACGTTTTCATACATACAGGGAAAAGGTTGACCCTAAAACAATGGTTGTTCTTCAACCCAATATTGATCCTTACCGGAAATTTGTTTCCATTCCAAGTATAGAGCAAACACAGACACAGCTCACCGAAGCCGCACAGTATGCAGATACCTCCGTGGATTATTTTATTGCACCGGAGACCTCTATTAACAATGATATATGGTTGCATAAACTGGAGGAGGTTCCGGATATTATTCTCATACGCGAGTTTTTAAAGGACTATCCCGGTGCAGCATATGTTCCAGGAATTCAATGCTACAAGGCGTTTTATCCGGGAGAAAAAACCAGCGACAATGCACGGCCAATTCCGGGGACCGACATGATGTATGAAGCCTTTAATGCTGCCATTCAATTAGATTCTACTGACAATATTCCTGTTTACATAAAATCAAAACTTGTAGTGGGTGTCGAAAAAATGCCTTATTCAAGGTACCTGAAGTTTTTGGAGAAACTTACCTTAAGGTTGGGCGGCACCTTTAGAGGCTGGGGAACGCAGGATTACCGTGGTGTGTTTTTCTCCGCCGGTGATTCCACCGGGGTCAGCCCGGTGATATGTTATGAATCGGTATATGGTGAGTTTGTTACCGGTTATGTAAAGAATGGTGCCAACTTTTTATTTGTCGTCACCAACGATGGTTGGTGGGGCGACACTCCGGGCTACCATCAGCACAATGGCTTTTCTTCCATCAGGGCAATTGAAACCAGGCGAAGCATAGCACGTTCTGCGAATACCGGCATATCAAGCCTGATAAACCAGCGCGGAGAGGTGCTTCAGAAATTAGGATGGTGGCAGCGTGGTGCATTAAAGGGCACACTCAACAGCAATGATACCCTCACATTCTATGTGCAGAACGGGGATTACATAGGAAAGGCAGCATCGTTCTTCTCCATGCTTATTTTGCTGATGCTGTTGGTGCGCCTGGTTGTCAGGAGAAGGTGAGCAAAAAAAAACGTTGCACGTTATTCCTTTTTCTGTAAGGCTTTTATTTTTGCGCGCGCTTCTTCCAACTCACGTACCAGGCTTTGTTCACGTCGTTGCGATTCTTCCTGTGTAGCCAAAAGTTCTTCCATATTCTGGCGCATTTCTTCTTCCTGTGCACGGAGTTCTTCGGCCTGGGCATTGTTTTGCTCAATCATCTGGCTCGATTTCTCATTTGCCTTGATGATAAGGATAATTGAAGCCAATGATTCTGCTATTTTTTCACAGAATTTTACTTTATTCTCCGAAAGTTTTTCAACCGAGGCCACTTCAATTACACCCACACACACATTGTCCTGCATAATCGGAAGGTATATGGCATGCCTGAGTGAAATATTCCCAAGGCCCGACCGCATTATAATATAGCCTTCCGGAAGGTTATCATAAACCAGGGTTTGCTTCTCCTTGTAACAGGTTCCTATGTTGCCTTCACCTACTGCAAAACTATAATTTGCATGCGCGTCAGAGCTTAGACAGAATTCTCCTGTTGCCCTGAGCATTAATTGTTCAGGATCAGCATCATCCATCACAAATATACCCCCGGCCGAAGCATCCACATACCTTACAAGTTCAGATATTACCGAGGTTGAAAGCTCTTCGATGTTTTGCCGTTTTTTGGCAATAATGTCGCTCATTAAGGCAATACCATCTGTATAGAAGCGTATGTCTTTCTCCTCCTCATCCCTTCTTTTTATTTCCGCTTCATGATCCTCCACCATTTTGGTTTTGGCTATTAGTTCAGCCTGGGCTTCTTTAATTTTTTGTTCGAGTATCAATTTGGTCTGCACTGCGCTTTTCTCCCTTTGTTTAATGTAATATACAAGGGCGGATATGGCAGCAATCAAATAAATGATAAAACTTAGTATCGATTTATACCATGGTGGCTTAACACGGATTTCTATTGTGCGTGGCGTTTCATTCCATACGCCATCGCTGTTTGATCCCATGAGGATAAACGTATACCTTCCGGGATCAAGGTTGGTATAGGTAGCACTTCTTTTATTACCTGCATCAATCCAATGCTTATCGAAACCCTCTAATTTATAGCGGTAATGATTTTTTTCCGGGGCATTATAATCGAGGGATACAAATTCAATGGTAAATACCGATTGTTTATGATTGAGTTTAATGAAGGCGGTGGAATTGATATGCTTTTTCAATACAGAACCTTTGGGTGCCGGAACAATGGATTCATTGAGTATACTCAGGTCGGTAAAAGCAACACCCGGTACAATCCGGCTTTTTCTTATGCTATCGGGATGAAAGATGGTTATCCCGTTTACCCCTCCAAACATCATACGGCCGTCACTTAGGATGAATTGCGAATTGTACTTAAATTCATTACCCTGTATTCCCTGTGATTTATCGAAGATTTCAACATCAAAAGTTTCTGTGTTGAATTTCATTAAACCTTTTGTTGAACTTATCCATAAATTATTGTGCTTATCCTTAAGCAAGCCCATTAAAGCTTCGGAAGAAAGTCCATTTTGTGTACCGAATACACGAAACGAATCCGTTTTCAGATCAAGCCTGTTAAGCCCGCCGCCATTGGTTGCTATCCATGCATAGTGACCAATGAAAATAATGCTTTTAACGTCGTTATAGGATAACGAATTCGGATCATCAGGATTGTTCCGATATGTTTTGTTGGTTTGGTTATCATAATCAATTACGGAGATTCCTCCATTTTCTGATCCTAACCACAACCTTCCTTCTGCATCTTCATTGATGGTCATTAAGGAATTTGAACAGGGTGACAACGGATCATTACCCTGGGGATGGCTTTCGAAAGTTTCGTTAACGGGGTCGAATAAACAGTATCCTGATCTCAAATCGGTAAACCAGAACCTGTTTTTGCTGTCGCGGAAGAAAGTCCACACATGATCACTGGCAAGTCCGGTAGAAGTATTGAAGGATCGTATTACTTTTTTTGTTTCCGGGTCGAATACCATTAATCCCCCTGCGTAAGTTCCCAGCAAAAGGTTGCCATTGTCATCTTCAATAATCGCCAGAATTACATCGGACGTTAGTGTGCCGGGTGTTCCGGGTTTGCTCCGGAAATGCTCAAAGGTACCTGAAACAGGATTAAAAAGGCTCAGGCCTCCGCCATCTTGTCCGATCCATATTCTTCCCATAGCATCTTCATAAATGGCCGAAACAACTTCCTTATTGATTGATTCAGCATTAAAGGGATTATGTGTGAAGGAAACAAATTTTTCTTTGTTCTTTTTCCATACGCTGATGCCTGTGCCATAGTGTCCGATCCAGACATTCCCATCCTTGTCCTCAAACATTCTGATAATGGCATTTCCTGCAAGGGAGTTTTTGGCGCGTGAGTCGGACACAATATATTGCATTTCGCCCGAAAGGGGATTGTACACGTTTACGCCCCCTCCATCGGTTCCGATCCAAACCTCGTTTTTATTTAACGGCAATATGGGAGTTCTTATGTTATTTGTATTAAGTCCGCCTTCAGCTTTATCAATGAATTTGGTTTCGCCGGTATTTGGGTTGTAGATATGAAGACCTGAAAACTCAGAGGTTATATAAAGCAGGCCATTGAGGTCTTCCCTGATGTATTTGTTGTTGTTGTTTCCATGGTAGGCCAACCGGTAACTGATGGCGGTAAATGAATCGCTGGTCCTGTTATATTCATGGATAACATCATTGTTCACCGAAACAAACAGCCGCTTGTCGTTGGTTATACAAGTGCTGAAAACACCTGAACTGGACAGGCCATTGCTATTACTACCGTCCCGGTATGTTTTATACATATTTGTTTTTGGAAAATAATGAACGAGTCCGTTCAGGGTACTAATCCATACCGTACTGTCATAATCAATGTTGATGTGATATACCCTGCCTCCCTGGAATGCGTTTTCGTTGCCCGGCTCAGGAATTATCCTTGTAATTTTCCCCGATTCCGGATCATACCAATTAAGTCCTTCTGAACCGATCCAAAGCTTACCCGATTTGTCTTCCGCCATACTGAATACCCAATTGGATACAAGGCTTTGCGGATCATTACGATCGTTTTTGAATACGGTAAATTGAATGCCATCATACCGTGTAAGACCATCATGGGTGCCAAACCAAATAAAGCCCTGGCTATCCTGGAAAATTTCCTCTACAATACCCTGGGCGAGGCCATCATCTACTGTAATGTATTCAAATTTTATTTTGGAAAGTTCCTGTGAAAATACAAGGGAAATCTGACTGAATAGCAGTAGAAACAGTATTAACTTTTTCATTACCGTTCATTTTGAGTACTCAGTACTTGTATACTGAATTTACGGCTAAAAGTT
>CAZYDI010000077.1:0-14267 GCA_964646255.1 uncultured Bacteroidales bacterium | reverse complement strand
ACAATATTACCGGGTGAATCCACCGTTATTAAAGCAATATACAATCCAAAGGGAAGCAAAGCCGGCAATCAGAAAAAAGCCATTACGGTAATTACCAACGACCCTAAAAATTCCCGGTCGGTGTTGTGGGTTTCTGCAACCATAGTCAGGGCTGATGCTTCAAATTAAATACGGCCAGGGCTGATGAGCGGCACCACATTCAAAAGCGCATTAAGTGTCAGCAGCGGAATCGATCAACCGCCTGATATCAATGAAGAATCGATTAGGATTCATAAACTTAAGCGGCGCAAACTCCCTTCTGTGGCGGAGTTTTTGGAAGGAATCCGTACAGGTAACCGATCCATGCTTAGCCAGGCCATCACCCTCACCGAAAGTTCCCTTCCCGCTCACCATGAACTGGCCCAGGAAATCATCGAAAAATGCCTGCCATGGGCAGGAAACTCACTTAGAATCGGAATAACGGGAGTGCCGGGGGTTGGAAAAAGTTCATTTATTGAAGCCCTGGGCATGCAACTGATAAAAAACAACCGCCGGCTGGCTGTACTGGCAATCGATCCGAGCAGCGAGCGTACAAAAGGCAGTATTATGGGTGATAAAACGCGTATGGAGCAGCTATCGGTTGAACCTCATGCTTTCATCCGGCCTTCCCCATCAGCAGGCTCGCTGGGAGGTGTTGCACGAAAAACGCGTGAAAGCATTATACTTTGTGAAGCCGCGGGATACGATACCATTTTTATTGAAACGGTTGGCGTTGGACAGAGTGAAATTGCAGTACATTCCATGGTTGATTTCTTCCTGCTGCTCATGCTGGCAGGTGCAGGGGATGAACTGCAGGGAATAAAAAGAGGCATAATGGAAATGGCCGATGCCATTGCCATTACCAAGGCCGACGGAGATAACATAGGAAAGGCCGAAAGGGCGAAGGCCGAATACGCCAACGCACTCCACCTTTTTCCCCCTCAGGCATCGGGATGGGTTCCGCGCGTGATAACATGCTCGGCAAAGACCCTGACGGGCTTAAGGGAACTATGGGATACCATTTTGGAAAGCATGGCATTTACCCGGCATAACGGCTATTTTGACATGCGCAGGTCGGAACAATCGCGTTACTGGATGTTTGAAACCATTGACCAGTCGCTTAAGGACAGCTTCTACCATGATCCCAGGATTCAGAAACTCCTGGAAAAACATGAAAAGATGGTTCTCTCGGGAGAAGTGACCCCCTTTACTCCGGCAAGGGCATTAATGGAGAAATATTTTAAGCGCCGCTGGATAAAGATCAATAAAGGCCGGCGCTAGCTTATCTTTGCCATAGCCTTTGGTTTGAATACGAACAAAAACAATGTAACTTTGTACTATTGAATTATCATTACTTCATTAACAAACCTTAAAAATAACCCGTAATGAATTATGACCTCATTGTAATTGGCAGCGGACCAGGCGGATATGTTGCAGCCATACGCGCTTCACAACTCGGACTGAAAACGGTTGTCGTAGAAAAAGCTGAAATAGGTGGAATATGTCTCAATTGGGGTTGCATACCTACAAAAGCATTGCTGAAAAGTGCACAGGTTTTTAACTATGCAAAGCATTTCGGTGATTATGGCATAACCATGAATTCCGAAATCAGCGCCGACATTGCCAAAATGGTTGAGCGCAGCAGGTCAGTTGCCGAGGGCATGAGCAAGGGTGTACAGTTCTTATTCAAGAAATACAAGGTTGAACAAATGGCCGGAACTGCCCGGCTTGAGCAAAACCTGACGGTTGCTGTAACCGGCGCCGACGGAAAGGTTACGCGGATTAAAGCTGAGCATATTATTCTGGCTACCGGTGCCAGGTCAAAGGAACTTCCAAACCTCAAACAGGACGGAAAAAAAATCATCGGTTACCGTGAAGCGATGACATTGAAAAAAATGCCCCGGAGCATGGTTGTGGTTGGATCAGGCGCCATTGGCAGTGAATTTGCCCATTTTTATCAGTCGGTTGGTACAAAAGTAACACTGGTGGAATTCCTGCCAGCCATTGTACCTGTCGAAGATGAAGAAATATCAAAACAACTCGAACGGTCGTTCAAAAAAGCCGGAATGGAAGTCCTCACCGCTTCATCCGTTGAATCGGTTGATACATCAGGCAAATTATGCCAGGTAAGCATCAAAACAGCCAGGGGAACTGAAAAACGTGAAGCCGAAATTGTGCTTTCGGCCGTTGGGATTACGCCAAATCTGGAGAACATTGGAATAGAGGAAGTGGGCATTACCGTGGAAAAGGGTAAAGTAAAAGTCGACGAATATTACAGAACCAATGTTAAGGGCATTTATGCCATTGGTGATATTGTTCCGGGCCAGGCGCTTGCCCACGTGGCATCGGCTGAAGGAATCATCTGTGTTGAGAAAATTGCAGGCAGGCATCCTGAACCTTTGGATTACAATAATATTCCCGGCTGCACGTATACATCACCCGAAATTGCTTCGGTAGGATATACAGAAAAGGCGGCCAAAGAAGCGGGATACGAATTAAAAATCGGCAAGTTTCCGTTTACTGCCTCAGGAAAAGCAAGCGCAGCAGGCAGTAAGGACGGCTTCGTGAAATTGATTTTCGATGCAAAATATGGTGAACTGCTCGGCGCACATATGATTGGCGACAATGTCACCGAAATGATTGCAGAACTTGTTACCGCGCGTAAACTCGAAACAACGGGACACGAAATTATCCGTTCTGTTCATCCGCACCCCACAATGTCGGAAGCCGTGATGGAGGCAGCGGCTATGGCATACGGTGAATCTACAAACATGTAGGATTTATTCAGCCAGGTCAAGGGTCTTTAAGTCATCCATGGTAACATGATAGGGCTGCCGGTTTTCTAACCTTTCCAGCACCATCTTTCCTGTTTCCCTTGCGCTGCTGCGGGTAGGAAATGGTTTTTTGCCCTGTAAAACGGGAATGAACGATTGATCAATGAATACTTTACCGTTGACGGATATCCGGTAGCCCCAACCGCCTTCAACTTTATACGCCCTCACGTGGTTGCCTTTCCTTTCATTGTTAAGGATCCTGATGCCATTAAATACGATAACCGCGGAAAGCAGAATAAAAAAAAGCGGATACAAGATCCGCTTTCCCTTATTTTTAGTCGTCTTCATTGTAATCATCCTGCGGCTTGAACTCATAGGTGTCATCAAAGTAAGCGGATGTTCCACTGGCTCCGGTGGCTACAAAAGCCTTTCCGTTTTCCGTTGAGAAAGCTACGGCATTGATGCGCGCACTGCCCTCAAAGGCTGATTTAGCCTGCCAAAGGTCATTGACCGGATCATATTCCCATACATCGAGTATCATGCCATTCAGGTACCCTGTAGTAACATAGCCTTTTCCGCCAAGAGTGAAGGCAACAGCCTTTTCGCGCATAATTACATAATCATCGTCATACGATTCATCACTTATATCCGCAATTTTTCTTTTCGGGGTCCAGCTGTCGTCTTCAGGATTATACATATAAAAATCATTAACCTTTGAACCGTTCTTTTCACCGGTAACAATGTAGCCTTTATTGTCAAGAACAAACGCAACTGCTTCCCTTACCTTGGTGGCATATGCTGCTTTTTCAGTCCATTCATCTGTAGACGGATCATATTCATAAAAATCAAGCAATGCAGCGTCGTGATAGCCTGTACCAACATATCCCTTGTTATTTATGGAGAATGCAACAGCAGCATTCCTGGGTATCGGCATCGATTCTACCTGTGTCCACGTATTTTCGTTGGGATCGTAACACCAAAAATCGCTCAGGTCAGTCGTCCTGTCACGGCCGGTACCTACATAACCTTTTCCGGCAGCACTAAAGGCAACGGCACCAACCCTGGCAGCAAATTCTTCGGGAGGAGTGCTGATCTGTTCCCAGTTGTCCCTTTCAGCATCGTAAGCATAAAAATCCTTCAACAGGTTGGTTCCATTGTAACCTGTGCCTACATATCCCAAATTGCCAATTGAAAATGCAACTGCTTCGGACCTGGCAGAACCCCTGAAATCCTTCCATTCAATCCAGTTGCCAATAAGATCATCTCCGTCATCATCATCTTTTTTGCATGAGATAAAGGTTGAAACAATAGCTACTGCCAACAAACCGAGTAACAAAATACTTCTTGATATTTTCATCTGTTTAAGTTTAGCTTTGATTGTATTTTTATTTTGGTGATGAATATAAACGCTTTTTTTAAGACTTTAGCGTTTAATTTTTTGAATTAATATTTTTTAACGTTTTCGGCGATATAGTATATAATAAGATTTTCAAAGATTTAATGAAACATTTTTTGGTTTATTTGCGGGAACAAAGATGAAATAAATATTTTTGTCTGCCAATTTAAATTAGATTTGTTTTCCCGGATCAGGGGATTTTGTCCGCCTGCCGCCAATATTAAGTATGAAACAGAATTATTTATAATATACATGATCAGACCACTCATTCTATTGTCCTTTCTATCTCTTATATGGTTTTCATGTGAGGATGATGATATGTCTTTTGAAATCGGGGGCAAAGACCTCGACCTGAAAACCAATATGGCATACATGGATACATTCAGTGTAAAAACCTACACGGTAATGCTCGACTCCATACCAACGTCAAATATAAGCAATCCGTCGGTTGTTGTCGGTAAATTTTCCGATCCGCTGGTCGGTGATATCACGGCAAGCAGTTTCTTCAGGTTCATGCTCGATGTTCCTGTTGGCAACATCTACAATATCGACCGTGATGCCGTGTTTGATTCCCTCCAGTTATATATGGTATATGATAACTATTATACAGGCGATACTACCAGTCCCTTTACCATAAATGTACACCGGCTCGATGCCGATATGCGCCCGAATACGGACGGTTACTTTTACAATAACGACAGCATCAGCTGTAATCCTTTTTTATTCGGCTCAGCAACTTTTCTGCCTAATCCGCATTCATCGGACAGCGTTTTTGTCACCCTTGATTCAACCTTTGGAAAGGAATTGCTGAGCCTGATGAAAGTGAACAACGACAGGGTTACTCAAATCAGTAACTGGATCGATTATTTTAAAGGCGTCATGGTAAGCTTTGATGAGAGCAACAATGCCATACTGGGTTTTAATTTTCCTGTAAGCACCACCGACACTACGAAAATCGCCATGCGGTTATACTATCATTATACCGAAGATTACCAGGTGGTATATAAACGCCATGACTTTGATGCACAGCCCGTGATGCAGTTTAACAGGTTCAGGCTTGCCAATCCGGTGGAAAATTTTCCCGCAGATCAGTTCGATAAACTCCCTGCATCGCTTACCAATAATAACACCTATATATATTCCGGGATAGGATTGGTAACACGCATTGAAATACCCCATATAAAGAATTTGTTATACCTGGATGATGATATAAGAATCCTGGATGCCCAGCTGGAAATCGGACCCGTTAGCTTTACCTATGATGATATCGGACTGCCTCCCCAGCTATCCCTTATGAGCACTGATAACAATAACCGGTGGGGCAGCCTTCTTTATAATAAACTGAATAAAAATCAAACCGGAAACCTGTCGCTTGATGTATTATACCAGGAAAATACCAAATACACTTTTGATATTACCTCATACCTTTCATCAAGGCTTCAGCTTCAGACCGACCAGATACCGGCTATGCTGCTAACTGTTTCTTCCGAAGATTTGTATAAAAGAACCCGCAGGGCGATTATCGGATCGCAGGGCCATGGTGTAAACCAGGTTAAGTTAAAAGTTTACTATATGAACATCAATGAACAGTAAGAAGATCATGAAGAAAGCTATTGTTATCATTCTCACCGTTTCTTTAGGGATCTCCTTATATGCGCAACAGAGATCCCATATGCCCTATTCCATATACGGAATTGGCAACATCATGCACAAAGGTTTTTCGCGTAATATGGCCATGGGAAGAACCGGCATTGCGCTTTCGTCTTCACGATACCTGAATCGCCAGAATCCTGCATCATATCATAAAATCGACAGCATCTCTTTCTTTTTTGATGTCGGATTAAATGCCGATTTTGTTCAATATCGCACCACAAGGGAAGGAAGACAAAACGGCAACGATGTTAACCTCAGGAATGTTGCCATCGGATTCCGCATCAACCGAAACTGGTCGGCAAGCGTGGGCATAGCACCCTATAGCTCGGTTGGATATAAAATTGAAACGGTAAAAGCCATTGAAAATACCGAAAATGAGTTTTTTGATGCATTAATAACCGGTTCGGGAGGGCTTAACCAGTTTTACTGGGACAATTCCTATGAATTATTCAACCGCTTAAGTTTAGGGGTTAATCTTTCATACCTTTTTGGAAATATTAAAACCACCGAGCAGGTGAGCGCAGCTCCGGCAGTTTCTGATGTTATCCTCGACCAGACATCATACCTTCATAAAGCCTATGCCGACTTTGGCATGCAATATTACTTTCCCTTAAAAGAGGATTTTGAAATTACCCTTGGCGCTGTCTTTGGAAACAATCACAAAATTAAGATCAAGGATCAGTTTACCTGGTCAGAAGCAAACGGAACAGTAATTGACGATGAAATTACCAGCCGGGGAACATTCACTTTCCCTTATTACGTTGGCGGAGGATTGGCAGTGGCCTATAAGAACAACCTGACCTTTAGTGCCGACTATCTGTTTCATAACTGGGAAAAATCATCGGCTGAAAACAGTGATTTCAAGTATGTAAATACCAATGCATTTAAGGTTGGAATGGAATGGATACCGGGCAGGTACGCACAGCTTGGATATTTTGGCAGCATTGCCTACAGGGCCGGATTGTATTATGAGGATTCATATATTGAACTGGACGGCAACAGCATTGCCGATAAAGGGATAACCGTTGGCCTCGGGCTTCCGTTCCTGCAGAGCAGAACTACCATCAATATTGCCTATAATTATGGCATTAATGGCACGCTCAGGGACAGGATGATAAAGGAAAACTACCATTCCTTCATGCTCAACTTCACCATGCACGACTGGTGGTTTATCAAACGCAAAATTGACTGATGACCGGTATGTCAACAAAAAACCACTTCGTTCTGAAGTGGTTTTTTGTTGTAGACTTGATCAAGTTGTACCCGAATTCAATAAGTAAATTGATAACGCTTCCGGAGTTCCTTTTGGAACTCACCAATCCTTCTTTCCAATTCATCAATTTCGCCTTTCAGTTTCATGGTATCGTGCCCTTCGGATTCAAGCTCACGAATAAAACGGCGATTAATGATGATTTTCTTCTGGCATTCGTAAATGCTTGAGATCAGACTTTTAATGTTGTACTTTACGTCAAGCATAAGGACAGTTTTTAGTTGGTTTATTTGGCCTAATTAACTTTGTTCATTAAAAACAGAACAAATTATTAGTGCTAATATAATACTTATTAACAATTTTATCAACACTTTTCGTATGTATTTCAATACAGTTTATGAACCTGGAATTTTTTTCACTTAACCCTTGTTAATTGGTTCATCCTTAAAAAGATAACTCCCGGATTGTAACTCCGGGAGTCTATCAACCTAAATAACCTAAAAATAAACGAATGAAAGGAGGTGGAAATTCTTATTATTTTATACTTATCCCTTGCTTTCCTCTTCGGGTTTCTTGGTATCAGCCACTTTTTGTCCCTTAAGCTTATCCTTGTAATCAAGACCTTCCTTAATTTCTATATTGACACCATCAGACAGGCCGGTTTTGATAAAGCGCTTTTCAAATACCTGGGGCTGGGTTTCAATTTCAACATAAGCCGAGTCACCGTTATTGGCAAACTGAATCAAGCTCTCCTGAATTACCATAACACTGTCTTTGCGCTCAAGCACAATATCAGCATTGGCACTGTATCCGGCCCGGATGAAAGCATTATCCTTTAGTTTAACATCGGCTTTTATTTCAAACTGGATTGCACCGTTTTCTTCCTTTCCCTTTGGTGCGATATATTCCAGTGCTGCATCAAATTTCTCATCTTCAATGGCTCCAATGGAGAGTATCAGGGGCATTCCGAGCTTGAGTTTTCCGACTTCCGTTTCATCAACCTTTCCCTCGAAAATCATTTCACCCATATCGGCAACAGTTGCAATGGTGGTACCTTCATTAAAAGTATTCGATTCAATTACCGAGTTGCCCACTTCAACCGGCACATCAAGTACCATCCCTTCGATGGTCGACCTTATTAAGGTATTGGTTGCCGTGCCCGACTTCTTCGAAACACCTTCCTTTATCAGCTGAAGATGGGCCTCGGCAGTTTCCTGTTCCTCCATGGCATTGTTGTATGCCAGCCGGTATTGTTGAAATTCGGCTTCGGGAATAACACCCTGTTCATACACCTTCTTTTGTCGCTCATACACCAGCTTGGAATCCTCAAAGTTTATTTTGGCTTTGTTTAAGCGTGATTCAGCATTGTTGAGTTCAACCATATTGGGAATAATTTTTACCCTTGCAATGAGGTCACCTTTTTTCACCCTGTCACCGGCTTCAATAAATATTTCTTCTACAATACCCGATACCTGTGGCTTAATATCAATTTCCTTGCGCGGAACTACCGACCCCGTGGCTACCGTTTTCTTAATCACGTCTGAAACAAAAGGAGACTTCAGTTCATAAACCACCGGTTTCTTGCGTGATTTCTGGTAAAGAAAGCCCATTGTGCCAACAATGGCAGCCAACATTATTATCAACAGGAGAATTTTGATCGCTTTTTTCATGGATAGTAAATATTATATGTTTTAAGTTATTCAGCCCTTAATGCTTCTACAGGTTTAATACTAACGGCTTTCTGTGCCGGTATAAATCCGGCAAAAAGTCCGGAAAAAATAAGCACAACCAGTGCCGTAACGGCTACATTAAAATCAACGCCCGGATTTTTAAACATCTCTGCGTCCGATCCCGAGCTTATCATTTGATAATTGATCAGCTCCAGGATAAAGACTCCCAAAACCAGTCCGATCATACCTGACAGCGCAGTCAATGCAACCGACTCCATCAGTATCTGACCTATTATTTTCCAGGGTGTGGCACCAATGGAACGTTGAATGCCGATTTCCCTGGTGCGCTCTTTTACAACAATCAACATAATGTTGCTTACACCAATTACACCGGCGAAGAGCGTGCCTATTCCAACAATCCATATTAGCACGTTAATCCCGGTAAATAGTCCGTTCATTTGGGTAAACTCTTCTTCGAGGTTAAAGTGTCCGAAAGCCATTTCGTCCTCTGGGGCAACTTTATTCCGTGAGGCAAGCAATGCCATTACCTTTTTTTCCACCACCGATACCGGGGTGTTTCCTTTTGCGGTTACCGCAATGAAGTGCACATCATTGCCCATATTATATGCAATCTGCAGCGAGGTAAACGGAATATAGATTGTTTTTTCCTTGTCGTTTCCAAAACTGATATTTTTATTGCGTGGTTCAAATACACCCACTACCTGGAAGTAAACACCCTTAATTCGGATGTACTGGCCAATGGGGTTTTCTCCCTTATCGAAAAGCTCTTCCCTTACTTGTTCTCCAATTACTGCTACCTTTCTGTTCTCTATTATGTCGATATCGTTTATTTCACGCCCGGCAAGCATGGTAACAGGGTCGATGCGAAAATAATCGGGATAGTCACCGAATATATCATAGTTGGCAGTTTTCAAACCGCGCACAACATTGTTATCACCGTTACCCGACCAAGGTTGCAACCGCGGGGCAAGATAACCTACCTCGGGTATTGATTCCCTGATTGACTTCATATCCTCGTTGTTAAAAAGCCAGTTCCGGCCGCGCGGAAGTCCCTTGTAGGGCATGGTGGTTTGCCGTGTCCAAATAAAGGCACTGTTGGTGGCAAAATCCTGGAAACCATCAAAAACTGCATTGCGCAATCCATTTCCCGATCCGGTCATGATCACCAGCATAAGGATTCCCCAGAACACCCCAAAGGCGGTCATAAATGTCCTGAGCTTATTACTGCGCAGTGTGCTGTATATTTCGTACCATCTGTCCCTGTCAAACATAGCTGAGATTTATTCGTCACGTAAGGCTACAACCGGTCTTATCCTCGAAGCCCTCAGTGAAGGCATCAGGCCTGCAAGCGAGCCGGCAATAATCAATACTAAGGTGGATATTACGGCAATTTTAAAATCTACTTCCGGGTTAAGGAAAAACGGGTTCTCGGGCAGAATGGATGAAATCCCTTCAAGCACGCCTATTCCCAAAACCAATCCTATATATCCTGCCAATCCGGTAATAAAAATGGATTCCAGCAGAATCATCCCTACAATCGAACCCGGTGTAGCGCCAATGGCTTTGCGGATTCCGATTTCCTTGGTGCGCTCATTCACCACGATGATCATGATATTGCTCACCCCCACAATTCCGGCAATGATGGTGAAAGCACCAATGATCGACACAAATATCTGTATCCCCAGGAAAAGATTGGTAAACATTTTATATTCCTTTAACTGGTTGAAAATCCACATGGCATTTTCATCTTCTTTATCGAATTTATGTCTTTTGGCAAAGTCGGCGCGCAAATCCTTTTCGAATTGCTCGCTTTCCTTAGCGGATAAGGAACTGATTATGGTAAGGTTATGGATGCGATTGGCCCCGCCCGATATCATTTGGGCAGTGGTAACGGGCAAATAAACCCTTGTCTGATCCCTTTCATTTTTATCCGTAAATACACCCACTACCTGGAAAGGAATATTATTTACCTTGATGTATTCACCAATGGCCTTTTTACCGTTCCTGAACAGTGCTTTTTCAACCGGCTCACCAATTACAGCCACTTTTCTGCGCTTTTTGATATCGATATCATTGATGAACCTGCCTTCCTTTATCACGGCAGCTTCAATATCCTGGAACCCCGGATGTACAGAGATCAGGTCGAAAACACCATATTCCTTCTGGTATGAAATTACCCGGTTTTGCCACATGTAATACCGTGCCGATATTTTATCAATACCGCGCAGTTTCTTCTGCACGTATTCATAATCTTCGTCGGTGAACTGTATCTGACGGCCCGATTTAAGGCCTTCGAAGGCTTTGCTTGTAGTACCGGGACCAAACCATATGGTATTAACTGCATCTTGCCTGAACTGCTCATTGATGCCGTTTTGCAGGCCTTTGCCTGAACCAAGCAGAACGATCAACATAAAAATTCCCCATGCCACACTGAAGCCGGTGAGGAAGGTACGCATCCGGTTCTTATTGATGGTGCTCAGGATTTCCTGCCATTTATCCAGATCAAACATAGCTGCGCGGTTAAAATGATGCTGCGGATTTATACTCCGACGTATGATAGGTAATGCATTCAATAAGTCCGTCTTTCAGCCTTATCGATCGCTGTGTTCTTAGTGCAATATCATGTTCATGGGTAACAATCAACATGGTAATACCTTCCTGGTTGATCTCATGCAACAAGTCCATCACCTCCATGGAAGTTACGGAGTCCAAAGCACCTGTAGGTTCATCAGCCAGTATAACCTTGGGTTTCGAAATGAGCGACCTTGCTATGGCAATGCGCTGCTTTTGTCCTCCCGACAACTCACTGGGCAAATGGGTCCACCAATCTCTCAGGCCTACCCTGTCGAGGTATTCCATGGCTATCTGGTTTCTCTTTCTCCGGCTAACCCCCTGGTAATACAAGGGCAATGCCACGTTCTCCATGGCATTCTTAAAGGCAATCAGGTTAAAGCTCTGAAAAACAAATCCAATGGTCTGATTCCGCAGCATGGCAGCTTTGGTTTCATTGATGTCTCTGATAAGCATGCCGTTCAGGTGGTACTCACCGGAATCGTAATTATCCAGAATTCCCAATACATTAAGCAGGGTAGATTTACCCGAACCTGATGCACCCATAATGGACACCATTTCACCTTTCTCAATTTCGAGGCTAAGCCCTTTCAGAACATGTAAAGAAGTACTGCCTGTGACATAAGACTTGTGCAGGTTTCTGATTTTGATCATTTGGTATAGCGGTTTAGGTTTTGATTGACAAAAAACATACCACACGCCGTAAACCTGTGTAAATGTGAACAATACCCAAATTTATGATACACTATGGTTAAAAGGGATTTGTACGTTATTGATACAGCGCATGTACGAAACTGAACACATCAGAAACAATTTGGTTGAACGCAACCTTTTAAATGATTAATTCATCAAAGAGTCAACGGCAGGTTAAGGAAGATTAAATTATACCTTAATTTTGGATCGTTTAATGCGTGTATTTGGCTGATCAGTTACATAAAATTGTGCGCGGTTGCCAGGATCATAATCCGGAGGCACAACGTATGCTGTATGATATGTTCAGGAACAGCATGTTTGGCGTATGCCTGCGGTATGCCGGCAATTATGACGATGCCCAGGACATACTGCAGGATGGATTTATCAAGGTTTTTGAAAAAATAAACCAGTTTGCATTCAAGGGTGCATTTGAGGGATGGATAAGGAGAATTATGGTGAATACAGCACTGGAAAAATACCGTTTGCACTATCGCCTCGTATCTATTGAAGATGCCGGTCTCTCACAGGAACAGGAAACCGGGCATGAAATATCCTCGGATCTGGAAGCCGCCGATCTTATTCGCATTATTCAGGAACTATCACCCCGCTACCGGGTTGTTTTTAACATGTATGCCCTCGAAGGTTATTCGCATAAAGAAATCAGCGCGATGCTGAACATCAGCGAGGGTACTTCAAAGTCCAACCTGTCAAGGGCCAGGGCTATTTTACAGAACAAGATAAATAATACTTATATAACAAAGGTTCAAACATTGTGAGCCATGGGGAACAACGAAAATATCGATAAATATTTCAGGGATAAGCTGGGGGGATATCAGCAGGCTCCGCCTGAAGCTTCCTGGAATATAATTTCGCAGAAGCTGGCGAAGAAGAGAAGAAAGGGCATGCTGTTGATTTTTGTGCGGATAGCAGCCGGAATGGCCCTGGTGGTGTCTGCCGGTTTTGGTATTTATTTGTTTACACGGCCGGCAGGGAATGCTGATGTACCTATGGCTCAAAACAACACTGCACATACCGGGGAAAACAACGAAGTTTCCGCGAATACAGGAAAAGCATTGAAGTCTGCTGCTTCAGAACTCCCTGAACCTGCTGATGCCATTACAGCCGGTAAATCCATACCCGGTACGGGTGATAAAGGATCTGCGCATAATTCCGGTAACCGGGTGTTGGCTGCTGACCGCGCTGATGTTGTTCCGGAAAACGGTGAAACGGATGGCCCGCCGGTTGAATACACACAAAACCGGTACACACAAGACTCGTATGACCTTTATACCATTAAAAACCATCATCTCCCGGCTTACTTAAATAACAATATCGACAATGCACTAAACATTGTTACCGGCCGGCAGGCATCCGTTGAGCCTGTTATGTCGGCGGATGTTGCTCTTGCCTATGCATCGACCGAAACACCGGAAGATGAAAAAAACAAGGGTGAACGGTGGACCATGGGTGGTGAGGCCGCTCCTCTGTATTCATACAGGAACATAAGTTCCGGCAGGTTGTCCCCAAGCCAGGTGAACAACCTCAATGATGCTGAAGACGGCATTCTGGCCTATGCGGGCGGTATTAATATTGCCTTCAATGCAGGTAAAAGAATAACGGTTCAGTCGGGTTTCTATTATTCACGGTATGGGCAGGACAAAAACCAGGTTACTGCCATTAGCCACCGGTATTCGGCCATACCCGGCTCTTACACGTCGCAGAAATCCATTTCCATTTCAAACTCAACCGGTGAAATTGTCGGAGGGATCGATGACCAGCCGCTTATGAGCAGCCAGGTACTTTCGTACAACTTTAATCATTTTCAGGAATTATCAAATTCATACGGCTTGATTAGTTCCAACGTAATTGATGTAGATGTTGAGAATATTGATGATGCGGTTGTACGGCAGTATTTTGATTATGTTGAATTGCCGCTGATCGTGAGGTATAAAATCATCGACAGAAGGATTGACTTCAATATATCGGGGGGAGTGGTAACCAATTTCCTGGTAGGCAACTCCGTTGAAATCCGCAACGATGGATTTACTTCATCAAACCTGGAGTTTGAAACAGTGGACATAAGCCAGGTAAATTATGTTGGTTCGGTGGGACTGGGAATTGAGTATCCGCTGGATGAAAAGTTTGCCATTACGCTGGAGCCCCGGTTCAGGTATTATCTGAATCCCATCGATAAAACCTCTGTTGTTGTGCATCCCTATTCATTCGGTATTTTCGGAGGCGTTAATTACAGGTTTTAGGAT
>CAZYDI010000076.1:12729-14300 GCA_964646255.1 uncultured Bacteroidales bacterium | reverse complement strand
TTGGCCATGTCTATGCCTATGTTGAGTTCATCTGCTTTGCGAAGGACAAACGACAAAACTTTCATCCATTCGCTTCCCAGATAAGGCAGATACTTATCTTCTTCGCCTTTGACACCGTAGATAGGAACGATCTCAAGTCCTCCCAATCCTGCCCTGGCATACGTTTCCATCAGGATGCCCAGGTTTGCTGTATCTACAGCATTTCCCTGCCACCACCAACGGCTCCAGGGTTTGTTTTCACCGCTTACTTCGGGCCAACCGGTCTGTGATAAGGTGTTCCCTGAGAGGGTTAAAAGTAGTAGTATAATTGGATAGTATTTCATAAATTAAAAAGGGACTTTAGGGACATTAGCGACATTAGGGACAATAGGGACAGGTGGCTTTTAGACTACAGCCTACAGCCTATAGTCTATAGTCTATAGTCTATAGTCTACAGTCTGCTCTCAAAACATCACCGCGCTGTCGTTGATAATAAATGGATGGTTTTTCAGCATTTTAATGATTTCGGAACCGGCAAGTATAACCGGACCATATCCGTGTGCTGCATAAACATTAACAGGCCTGTAATAGTAGAAAGCAGGATCAAATCCCATTCCGGTACCAACACAGGTTTCTTCCACCTGTCCGTGTTCATTTACCTTAGTGGCTACGGCATTCCATGCCAACAGGGTGGCCGGGCCATATGCTTTTTTATCGAGCCAGCCCCTGTTTATGCCCTTTGCGTAAGCATAGGCATAAATTGCCGTTGCTGAAGTTTCGAGGTATGAATCGTTCCGGTCGATCAATTGGTGCCAGAAGCCCTTGCCCGACTGGTACGTGGCAAGTCCTTTGGCATGTGCCTTGTACAGTTCCATAACCCTGTCATATCCGGGGTGGTTTTCGGGGAGAACATCCAGCAATTCGGCCATGGTCATGAAGGCCCAGCCATTTGCCCTTGCCCAGTGAAAAGCAGGGTGGGGATCCATTTCCTGAACCCAGCCATGCATAAAGAGCCCTTTTTCCTTAACGAACATGCGTTCTGCAAATTGCAGTACTTGTTTTACGGCATCGTCGTAATATTTAGTTTCACCGGTAAGTTTGCCCATTTGTGCAAGGGCGGGAACACTCATAAACAAATCGTCGAGCCATATGGAATTGGGTAATGGCCGGTTTCGTGCCAGTGTTCCGTCGGCCAGCCTGAATTCTTTGGTTGAAATGTAACCGATATAATTGTCGATCATGGGCCTGAGGTCTTGTGCTCCCGTAATGCGGTTGGTTTTAATCATGGCAGCGCACATGGCTCCTGCATCGTCAAGAGCACGCGGATCAATGACTGATCCGAGCGGGTTTCGGCGGTTACCTTCCGCAATCTTTTTGTACACCGGGTAGAGTTGGCTGATAAAGGCCATACGGTTGGTTGTATATTCTGTATACCTCTTATCGCCCGTGGCTTCGCCGGCATTGAGCATGCCTGCATAGGTTACGCCCCATTCATAACTGATAAGCCTGAAATCACCCCTTTTGAAAATCACATCAGGGTTTATTTTTGAAAAATCGGTAACTGTGTTGTTTGTGTTTCTGTCAACCAGTTC
>CAZYDI010000076.1:10527-12629 GCA_964646255.1 uncultured Bacteroidales bacterium | reverse complement strand
TAATCCTTATCGGAATAATTCATGGCTATGCCAAAGCCATCGCGGTATTCCACCAGTACACCTTCGGGATAGTTTTCAACCGGAATGCCAATTCTGGTATACACCTTGTTAAGCACTTCCTTTTCGAGATCACCATTCTGGCTGTCGGCTCCAACATAAGTTACCGTTCCTTTTCCCAACTTGCGGAAGATCACAGCTGTTTTTCCTTCATAAAAATCTCCTGCATAAGTGGCCCAGGATTCCGTTCCGTTGTAAGGTGTTAGCATATCTCCCCAGCTGTTCCAGCTAAATTTCTTGTCATTCATTACCACTGTTCCGGGGTCATAAGGTGCAGGCAAATCATAATAATCAAGTGATCCGCCAATAAGCTCATATATGGGCTCTGCGTATTTGGCCTCCCACAAGTGCATTTCCCTGTTTTTATGCCCGGTGCGGCAGGAGAGAACCAGGTTACCGCCGTTCATAACATATTCGGTCCATTTTTTCACAAGCCCGGCATCCAGTTGCTGGTATGCAGGAGCGATAACAACCGGGTATTTTGAGAAATCGGTGGTATCCCTGATAAAATCCACGGGTGCGCCAAACGATTTAACAGCCTTGTAATACTTGGCAAAATGGCCAATGGTATTCCACTGGGTTGTCTGGCGGTTGCCTTCCATGCCCCATACATTTTCGATGTTGAAAAGGATGCCTGTTTTCCTTTTGGTATAGGAGGACGGAACTGCAGCTCCCGGCTTATATTGTTTGCGGAGCATTTGTATTTCCCGGATAAATTGCTCGTATTCCAATCCTCCCGGCGTGGGTGTTACACCGTCATACCCAACGATACCGTAATGGTATTGTTCATATCCATACAGGGGAGCCCTGAACCTATAGGTGCAGGCCAATTTACTGCCACCCGAAAACACACTCCATAACCATAAATGAACGGCTCCCGGCAATGGCTGTGAATTAACCGTTCCCCAGTTTACCTGTCCGGGTTGCAATTCAAGTACGCCATACAGGCCTGAGAGCGGACGAATAAAGTCATTGGCCATTACAATACTTTCATAATTTCCCAGGCGATATCCCTTGTTGCCTGTTCCGCGGTTGTGCCCGCTAACCATATACCTCGTATAGGTTACAAAGTCGAGTTCCCGGCTCATGCCAATAGGTCCGGCCTGGTAATCGGGGATGTAATTGGTGGTAATCCATTGGTTTTTAGCGTATTTTCTGATTACGCGGGCCTGGTCGTCAATAAAAGAGGCGGTTTCCCATGCGTTAAAGCGGTTATGATCAAGAACCTGGTTCAGGTTCATGCCCCATTGAGAGCGGAGCGGAACGTTTATTTGCGAAAAATCATTGTATTGCTGGCTCCAGAAGGCAGTTCCCCATGTTTTGTTGAGGTTACCGATGGTACCATACCTCTTTTGCAACCAATTACGGAATCGTTGCTGGGCATCCTTGCCGTAATCATTGAACGTACGGGGCTCATTGTCTATTTGCCAGCCAATAATCCTTTTGTCGTTTCCATAATGTGCTGCGAGCTTTTCTACCATTTTAAGGGATAATTCACGGTAAAGCGTGCTCGAAAATGATGCCGTCTGGCGTGAACCATGATCAGCTTGCGAACCGTCTTCTTTGGTTTCATAAATCTCGGGGTATTTTCGGCCCAGCCATGCAGGGGGAGTGGCTGTTGAGGTGCACATGATCACGCCCAGCTTATACTTGGCAGCAAGTGCTACAGCTTTGTCGAGCCAGCTGAAATCATATTTACCCTCTTCCGGTTCAAGTTGAGCCCACGCGAATTCAGCATAATGGGTAAATTCAAATCCCATATCGGCAATATGCTTCAGGTCGCGATCCCATTGAGACGAATCCCAATGCTCGGGATAGTAATATACTCCGGTAGAGATCAGCTGATCGTTATTGAAGAACCGGCCGGCATTCTGCGAAAATGCAGAGGCAACCATGCATACAAGGATTGCAGCAATACTTACTTTTTTCATATTTATTCTTTTTTCGCTATTCATTACTCTTTACTCAATTCTGCCCCACTATTTCCAGGACGATTTAGGCAGAAAGGCTGACCAAAGCCGAAGCCCTACTCCTTCCTCCTTACT
>CAZYDI010000076.1:7919-10427 GCA_964646255.1 uncultured Bacteroidales bacterium | reverse complement strand
ACGATTTAGGCAGAAAGGCTGACCAAAGCCGAAGCCCTACTCCTTCCTCCTTACTACTCCTCACTTCTTCAATTCCGTTTTTCATTCCCATCCCCCTGCTACTCGTCATTCGTCATTCGTCCCTTGTACCTTGTCCCTTGTCCCTTTCCCTCACTTCATATAAAAAACTTCTTCAAGCGGAATGGATACAGGCGATTTATCGGGATTGGTATCCATGATATCAGCCATATATGCCCACCATTTCTGAACTACCGGATTGTCACCAAGGTCCTGCGAAGATTGGCTTCCGTCCTGCAATTGGAATGCAAACAGGGTATTGGTCTCTTCATCCAGAAAAATGGAATATTCACTTACTCCCGTTTCATGTAGCAGGCTCACCAATTCAGGCCAGATGGCTGCATGCCTTCGTCTGTACTCTTCTTTTTGCCCTGGTTTTAATTTCATTTTGAATGCTTGTCGTGCCATAATGTAATTGTGTTATTCAGTGTTATACAATTTAACCAAATTTATCACGTATCATTTGGTTATTCAATATATAAAATGGCAAAATTTTATATAAAAGCATCCTATGCACAGCCCATATGCGCAAAAACCATCCGGACAAAATACTGTTGTTATTATAAAAGGGTAAATCATTACGTTATGGCAACCAACAGAACTACAAGCATTATTCCTTTGCGGAACGAAATACTTCAAATATTTGAAGTAATGAATGAAATATCCGGGGTAAGAAATACCGATGAGATAATTTGTGTGGATGATGAAAGATGAGCTGAAGGATAAGAGCGCTTAACCAGATATTGTTATTTTTGTGCAGTTTATTTCCCATGGATGAGAAAACACATTGTTTACAATAGGGCTACCGGTAAAGAGGAACAGGAAATTTCAGGAAACCTTACCGGGTTGACTTTTTTGTATAGGTCACTTGCAGGAAAAATGGTTAAGCCGTTGCTTACCAACCAATTTGTCTCGCGTAATTATGGCAGGTTCGTAAAAAGCCGCCGCAGTGCATGGATGATAAAAAAATTCATCAGGCAATATAATATTAGTGTTTTGGAGGTACAGCAACCGCTTGAATCATTTGTCAGCCTCAATGATTTTTTTATCCGTCAGTTAAAACCCAAAGCAAGGCCTGTTGATCCGGATCCTACTCACCTGATATCACCTGCTGATGCAAGGCTTTTAATCTTCGATCTCGCCAAACAGGAATCTCTGCCGGTAAAAGGATACTGGTATTCATTAAGAAGATTTATAGGCGATGTTTCCCTGACCCAGGAATATACAGACGGTTGGTGTTTTGTGTACAGGTTAGCACCGTGCGACTATCATAGGTTTTGTTATATTGACAACGGTTCCCAGGAGCCTGTACGCCGGATAAGGGGGGTTCTGAATTCAGTGAACCCTATTGCCATGACGCGCACCAAATCTTTGCTGGCTAAAAATTACCGTGAATTGACCATTTTGCATACAGAAAATTTCGGAACCGCGCTGCATTTCGAGGTCGGAGCCCTTATGGTAGGTAAGGTGATGCTTCATAATCGGGAGGAAAGCGAATTTACCAAAGGCGAGGAAAAAGGATGGTTTGAATTTGGAGGTTCAACCATCGTTCAGTTGTTTAACAAGGAGAAGGTGAAACCTGATACCGATATACTCGAAAAATCAAAAGACTACCTTGAAACCCTTGTGAGGATGGGCGAAAAGGTGGGTTGCAATTGATTAATAAGTTGTGTATCTTTGCCATATTCACGGTATGGCAGCATCACAACAATACAGAACGTTGGCCGGAAGTTTTTTTTTCCTGCTTTTTGCAACCTTTCTCTGGCTGCAATGCGACATCAATGCAGTTATTCATAAAGATTTCTCACAACAGCATATAACCAGGCCAGTTGATCTAAGTCAAAATGCCCACGTGGGCAAAGCAATAAAGTTGAATCCTGCTGTTTCACTGTCTGCAAAGTTAGTACAGCAAAAAATAAAAGCAGGAAGGGATTTATGTATCATTTCTGCAACTTGCGCCATTGTTGTTAAGCTGTTTTACAGTGTTGATAATAAGTGGGTTCTGAAGAAAACAGGCATACTTAGAATCTGAGCGTTTCCTTTATTATCGAATTGGTTTTAATTTTTTAGTATTCACCTTAAAATCAAGGAGAAATGGAAAGGAAATTTATATTAAACAACAGGAAAAACAGCCTGGGCTTTTGGGAATTTATGTGGCCATTTATTTTTGCTACCATTGCCATTGCCGGGTTGGTATATTTGATAACATCATTTGTTTGAAAAAGTGATTTCAACAGTAATGTACACGTCATTTTTGTTTTAAAGTGCACAAGGCCATTGCCAAAGAGGCTAAACATGTATTTGTGTGCAATTCTTAGCAGTATTTGCGTACTTTATTAACGTTGCGGTTGATTAAGGCCTGATTTGAGAGGCCTGTTTTTTTAATATAATCCGAAAGATGAATCTGACCACGGAGAATATAATGCTGGTAGGATCGATTTTAATGTTTGT
>CAZYDI010000076.1:0-7819 GCA_964646255.1 uncultured Bacteroidales bacterium | reverse complement strand
AGATGAATCTGACCACGGAGAATATAATGCTGGTAGGATCGATTTTAATGTTTGTTTCGCTTTTGGCGGGCAAAACATCCTATAAGTTCGGCATACCGGTACTTATCTTTTTTCTGGTCATAGGCATGGTTGCCGGATCGGAGGGCATTGGCAGAATTAATTTTGATGACCCCAGGATAGCCCAGTTCATTGGTGTTGTGGCACTTAATTTTATCCTTTTTTCCGGTGGATTTGATACCAGTTGGGATTCCATAAAACCGGTATTATGGCAGGGCATTACGCTTTCCACCATTGGCGTAATGTTAACTGCAGCAATCCTGGGTGTATTTGTCTGGGCCATTACAGATTTCACTATTTATGAAGGGCTCTTATTGGGTTCCATTGTGTCATCTACCGATTCGGCTGCTGTTTTTTCCATTTTGCGTTCAAAAAGCATTGCACTGAAAGGTCATTTAAGAGCCACCCTGGAGCTCGAAAGCGGAAGCAACGACCCCATGGCCTATATTCTTACCATTGTTTTTACGGGAATAGTTGTAAACCAGGATGCAAGCCTTATTGAGGCGCTGCCCATGTTTTTCAGGCAGTTGATTTTTGGAGGGATTTTAGGATTTGCGTTTGGCTTTGCCGGAAAATTTATCATAAATCGCATCAGGCTTGATTATGAGGCATTGTATATTGTTTTGGTTATTGCTATTATGTTATTCACCTTTGCCGCTACTGATACCATTGGCGGTAATGGTTTTCTTGCCATATATCTCTGTGGAATCTACCTGGGGAACCAGAACCTTATTCATAAGAAAAAAATCCTTAAATCATTTGACAGTTATGCATGGTTAATGCAGATTGTTTTATTTTTAACGCTTGGGCTTTTGGTATTTCCGAGTCGTGTAATTCCGGTAATTATCCCTGGTCTTCTGATTTCTGCTTTTTTGATTGTTGTTGCACGCCCCGTAAGCGTGTATTTAAGCCTGCTCCCCTTTAAAGTACAATCAAGAACCCGTGTATTCATATCCTGGGTGGGCTTGCGAGGTGCCGTCCCCATAGTGTTTGCCATGTACCCCCTGCTAGCCGGTGCACAAAAGGCCGATATGATATTTAATATCATATTCTTTGTTTCACTTACTTCTGTTCTCATCCAGGGTACCACCATACCACTGGTCGCCAGGTGGCTTCACCTTACCCTTCCTATTAAAGCCAAGCCGCGGACGCAAATAGATATTGAACTTGCCGATAGTGTAAAATCGGTTCTTACCGAAATCTACATACCTTTTGGAAGCAAGGCAATTGGCAGGCAACTGGTTGACCTGGGTTTGCCCCCGACGTCACACATATCCTTCATTGAAAGAGATAATAAATACATTACCCCTAACGGATCTACCCAGCTGATGGCCAATGATAAGCTTTTCGTTATATCTGAAACCAAAGATGATACGGAAAAAGTACTTGAACAGTTAGAAGTTGGCGGGCCCTGAAAAAGAAGAAACATTATTGCTAAATTTGTGCTTCCGAATCATCATCTCAATTGCAAATCCTGTAAAAAATTTTCATCCTTATGAACACTTACTTAAATGTCTTCAAAAGATTACGGACCAGGCTGGTTATTTTGTTTGTATTGTCATATGCCCTGGTTTATGCCCAGGATCCTTTATCAGAGCCGATTCCAATTGACAGCCAGGTTAAAATAGGTAAACTTGACAATGGATTCACTTATTATATCCGTAAAAATCACAAGCCGGAAAAAAGGGTTGAAATGCGTCTTGTTGTGAAGGCAGGTTCAGTGCTCGAAGACGATGATCAGAGAGGATTGGCACATTTTGTAGAACATATGGCCTTTAATGGCACAAAAAATTTCCCCAAAAACGATCTGATTCACTACATGCAATCGGTAGGGGTACAGTTTGGCCCGGAAGTGAATGCATCAACAAGTTTGAATGAGACCATTTATATGCTTACCCTCCCTACTGACTCAGCCATAATAATTGATAAAGCATTCCAGGTTATGGAAGACTGGGCGCATAATATATCCTTTGATGGTACCGAAATTGATAAGGAGAGGGGTATTATTATGGAAGAATGGCGCTTGCACCAAGGCCTGGGCGCACGCCTGCAAAACAAGTTGTTCCCGGTACTCTTTGAGGGTTCAAAATATGCCGAAAGGTTACCCATTGGTTTACCAACTGTTATCGAGGGCGCACCATATTCCGCCCTAACCGGGTTTTATGGCGATTGGTACCGCCCGGACCTGATGGCTTTTGTGGTAGTGGGTGATGTTGAACCCGAAGAAATGGAAAAAAAGATACATGCCCATTTCAGTAACTTAAAAAATCCTGAGAGCAGCAAACCGCGGATAAAATTTCCCATTCCTGATCATGAAGGTACCCGTATGCTGATTTTTTCAGATAAGGAAATGCCGGTTGTTCAAATAGCATTATTCTGCAATATGCAACCATTGGTGGAAGTACAAAAGAAAGACTACCGGAAAATGATGATATATAACCTCATTGACGGAATGCTTTCGCAGAGATTGAATGAATTGCGCGAAAAATCCGATCCGCCGATTATGGGTGGTCAGGTTGCGCATGGATCAATGGTACCGGAAAAAGGCATTTACCAGATTATGGCTGTGGTACCGGAGAGCGGTGTGGAAAAGGGCATAGAGGCTCTTATTACCGAAACAGAAAGGGCAATTTTACATGGGTTTACTGAAGGTGAAGTGAACAGAATGAAGAGTGAAATCAGGACTTCCTATGAAAATGCATACAATGAACGCGATAAAACGAATTCACAAAACTATGCCGGGGAGTATGTAAGGAACTTTATCGAAAGTGAACCAATACCGGGAATTGAATTTGAGTATAATTTCCTGAAAGAATATATCGATGGTATAACGCTGGATGAAATCAATGATGTTCTCAGGCAAAGCATTACGAAAGACAACCGGGTTTTGATTGTCCTTGCCCCTCAAAAAGATGGATATGTATTGCCGGATGAAACCGTTATAAAAAATGCCCTTGAAGCCGCACAAAGTGCAGAAATCGATCCGTACGTGGATAAAATTACGGGTAGTGCGCTGTTAACTGAGACGCCAAAAAAAGGACGCGTTTTGTTAAGTAAGAAAAATGAAAGACTGGGCACGGTAGAAATGAAACTTTCCAATGGTGCCAGGGTGGTGCTTAAGCCTACAGATTACAAAAATGACCAGGTACTCTTTAGTTCATACAGTCCCGGTGGATATTCGGTATATTCGGCCGCTGATCACCAATCGGCTGTGAACGCTGACGACTTTTTAAGTGAATGCGGTGTTGCCGGGTACTCATCAAGCGAGATTACAAAATTACTTGCAGGTAAGAGTGTTTCTGCCAGTCCGTATATCAGTGAATACTTTGAAGGAATAACGGCCTATTCAGTTCCCCGCGATATTGAGAGTATGTTTCAGCTGATATACCTTTACTTTACACAACCCCGGAAGGACAGTACCATGTTCGCATCATTGCTTTCCCTGCAGAAGGACTATTACCGGAATGCTTTGTCGAGCCCTGAATCCTATTTCAGTGATCAGTTTACCAGGGCCAAAACACAGAATCACCCCCGGGCAGATGTTATTCCGGCAGAGAAGGAATTTGAAGCCATAAGCCTCGACAGGATGGTTGAAATTTATAACGATCGCTTTGCCGACGTATCCGATTTCACATTCTTTATTGTTGGTTCATTCAAAACCGACAGCATAAAGCCATTTATTGAAACTTACCTGGCCAGCCTGCCTTCGATAAAGCGACAGGAGAGTTGGAAAGACATGGGTATAAGGCCTCCGGCAAAAAAAACCGATTTGAAGGTTTATAAGGGCAATGACCCAAAAAGCCGGATAGGCCTGTATTTTGAGTTTCCTGTTTCATGGGATCCGGCACAGGATTACATCTTCGAATCATTGGGACAGCTTTTGGATATTCGCTATACCGATGTTATCCGCGAAGAGCTTAGCGGGGCTTACACCATAAACGCTTCTGCCGACATGGGCATGGTACCCTATTCAAGAGCCCTTTTGAATATTATTATTCCCTGTTCACCCGAAAACACGGAAGCACTTACCAAAGCCGCCATCAGTGAAATTCAAAAAATTCAAAAGGAAGGCGTAAAAGCTGAGGACCTCGCCAAAGTGAAAGAGGCGCAAAGAAGAAGCCTGGAAAAAAACCTGAAGGAAAACAATTATTGGACATCGCAGCTTTTGAATGGATACAGGTACAATGATCCTGAACTAATTACTCGTTACGCTGCCTGGATTGATGAACTTTCCTCTGAGAAACTGCAGGAGGCAGCAAAAATGATTAACCTTAAGAAATTCGTCAGGGTTGTTTTGTACCCGGAAAAGAATTGAGTTTGTAAAGTGCAAATGGTTTTAACTGCATAAGCCAGCGGAGGTTGATAACCTCTGCCGGTTTTTTTCGTATTATTACTTTTTTATTGTATGTTTGTAATACATTATCATTTAAGTTCCGATACGTGGATAAAAGAACATTTTTAAAATCAATACTCGCTGTCTCTGCAGGTGTTCTTTCCCTGGGATTTGTTTCGGCCGCCAAGGTAGCCCGGAGCAGAAAAAAGTGGAACGGAATATATAAGCTGCCTGAGCTTCGTTACGGTTACGCAGATCTTGAACCTTTTATTGATGCTGAAACGATGAAAATACATCATTCGGAGCATCATCAGGAATATACCAACAATCTCAATGCATCCATTAGTAAAGCCGGCCTTGCGGGTATTACCACCTTCCAGTTGTTTAAAAAAAGCCGGCAATATGATAAGATAATGGTAAACAATGCTGCAGGGTATTCTAATCACAGGTTATTTTGGAGCATATTGGCCCCAGCCAAAGGAAGCACTCCTTCTCCGCTATTAAAATCTGCTATTGTTGATGATTTTGGTTCGTATGAGCAGTTTAAGGACAATTTTGAAATGGCTGCCAAATCTGTTTTTGGATCAGGATGGGCCTGGTTAATTATGGATTCTGAAGGTCACCTTAAGGTAACTGCTACCCAGAATCATAATAACCCGCTTATGGAATCGGCTGAAGTGAGAGGAATGCCTTTGTTGTGCATTGATGTTTGGGAACATGCCTACTACCATAAATACCAGAACAGGCGCGAAGATTACCTTGCTTCTTACTGGAGTGTTGTTGATTGGGATGTCGTTTCAAAGCGATTTGAGCGATTAAAAGACAAGCCCAATTTATTGCACATATAATCCTTTGGTTTTATAAATCAATTGTCGGCAGGCTATGCTATGCTTAGCCCATAAGACATATTATTGATCAGCCTTTAACAGCATATGATCAATGATCCGGTCAATCCGGGTAACTGATTTTCTTAATCCCTCCATAATTACCGGGTTCTCACCGGGGAAAACTACAATGGCATCTTCATACCATTGAATAAACCTTGTATAGGCGGATTTTTTCCGGTAAACTATCTTCTCAGAACTTTCCGATATTTTTATGTACTCAAGGGTATCGAAGGCCTTTTCGAATATTTCCCGGTTTGCTTCAAAACTTCCGTTGATATGACGCTTTACCGAAGTGTATGAAATAACAGGATAAACCAGTGCATAAGCCAGTAATAATCCCATGAAAACGTGAATGCGTCTTTCATACATAAACTCTTCCAGGGTAAGTGGTGATTTCTGACCAAAAATAAACGGAAGTAATACCAGAACAACTACAAATATGAGTGAGAGGTAAAGAAGAAATTTGATTTCCCTGCGGATATAGTTTATCATAAGATAATTTTTTTCGAAAATAGTCAATACATGTATACTGAACAAATTAAAGGAAAAAGAATGCCACGCCCACCAGGCTTATAATGGTTCCGATGATTTCGCGAACCGTAATTTTATGATGCAGGAACCATATACTTGGAGGAATAATAAAAATAGGAACCAGCGCCATTATAGTTGAAGCAATACCTGTGGAAGTTAACCGGATAGCGAGCAAAGAAAACGACACACCAAGAAAAGGTCCGAAGAACGCACCAATCGAAATGTTTAGCATGGGCTTAGGCTGAGACAGTGCAAAAAATACGGGTTTCCACTTTCTTAACACACTGATTATTATAACCAGTCCAACAATTCCTATGATAATTCTGATTTGCGTGGCAGCAAACGGATTGTAATCGCCCATTCCATATTTGCTGAAAACAAGGCCCAAGGCCTGACCAATTGCTCCAAGGAAAGCGAATACTATGCCCGATAGGGGCTTGTCGGTGGTTAATTTGTTGCCGGCGCGGTCACGCCTGAACATTACCACGATAATCCCTGCCATGGTTATCATAATTCCCGCAATAGCCGACCAGCTTAAGGTTTCATCGAGCAGCACCCACCCGAATATTGCAGCCATAGGCGGGGCAAGTGTCATGATAAGCATGGCGAACCATGAACCGATGATGGTAAAGGATTTAAACAAAAAGAAATCGCCTAATACAAAGCCAATCAGCCCTGAAACCGACAACCATATCCAATTGTGTAAAGTGGCATCTGCAGGGAATGCGTAACCTCTCCATACCCAATTCAATATGGTAAGAAAAGCAAGGCCGATAACCAACCTGATTATGTTTACCGGTAAAGAACCTACAGATCTGCTCGCTGATTCAAAGGTGAAAGCAGTTACAGCCCAGAATATTGCTACAAGCAAGGAGGCTAGTTCGCCGTAGTGTTGAGAGAGCATGATGATTATTAGCGATCAAATGTAATCAGAGTTTTGGCATTACCAAAATGACTTTTTTATTTGTTTAATGATGGCTATCTTTTCCAAAATAATCGGTACCATGAAAAAAATAGCTTTCCTTATTGTGTTTTTCCTTTTTTACGGGCAAATCCTTAGTGCTCAGTCATTGCAAGGACGCTGGGGTGACCAGGGCAATGGCACTTACATCAATCCTGTTTTAAATGCAGATTATTCCGACCCCGATGTGGTAAGGGTAAACGACGATTATTACATGGTATGTTCGGAATTTCATTTTATGGGAATTCCGGTTTTACATTCAAAAGACCTGGTTAACTGGACAATTATTGCCCGCGTATATGAAGAGTTCAAATTTGACCCTAAATTCGACAGTAACGAACGGTATGCCGGAGGCAGCTGGGCACCGGCCATCCGATACCATGACAACAAGTTCTGGTTATACTTTTGTACACCTGACGAAGGACTGTTTATGACCACAGCCGAAAAAGCTGAAGGTCCTTGGGCACCGGTTAAGCAGGTGGTAAGTATTTATGGCTGGGAAGATCCTTGTCCTTTCTGGGACGAAGATGGGAAGGCCTACCTTGGCCGCAGTAAAAAAGGAGCAGGCCCCATTGTTATACATAAAATGAGCGAAGACGGCACCCGGCTGCTCGACGAGGGAGCAACCATCTATACCGGTCCAACGGCCGAAGGCACCAAAATTCATAAGCTGAATGGTTATTATTATATGAGCATTCCCGAAGGCGGTGTTGCAACAGGATGGCAGACCATACTCAGGTCAAGGAATATTTACGGGCCGTATGAAAAGAAAGTAGTGCTCGAAAAAGGTTCAACGGATATTAATGGCCCTCACCAGGGGGCATTGATTGATTTGCCCAATGGTGATTGGTGGTTCATCCATTTTCAAAGCAGGGAAAATATTGGCAGGGTCTGCCATCTTCAACCTGTGGGTTGGAAGGATGGATGGCCTGTAATTGGTGTGGATATGGATATGAATGGAATAGGCGAACCTGTTTATGTTTGGAAGAAACCCAATACCGGTGCGCAACAGCCTGTAAGTGCACCGCAATCTTCAGATGAATTTTCCTC
>CAZYDI010000075.1:0-14352 GCA_964646255.1 uncultured Bacteroidales bacterium | reverse complement strand
CCAAGAACCAAGAACCAAGACTTTGTAGCCCAGCAGACCAGCAGCCCAGTTTCACCCGCCGAAGCCTGCGGCGAAGGAGGGAAGACCAACAGATTAAGCAGAGTATGCTTAGCTCCACAGATTAATCTTTTCCAGCAGAATGGTTTCTTCAAAAAACAATTTGGAAATTACCTGGAAGGATTCGGTAAAGTCGGAAACGTAGAATTTGTGAACAGGTCCGGGCCTGGTATTCAGCAATTGATTGGCTTCGAGAATGTAACGCAGGTGATCGGCCACAATCCTTGACGAATCAATCACATCAACATTAAAATTGAAGAATTTGTTGATCTGGTTTTTGATGATCGGGTAATGGGTGCAACCCAGGATCAGGGAATCAATCTGCGCCAGTTCAGGCTTGGAGAGATAGCTTCGGATGATGGCATTGCTGATGTCATCAAAAATAAATCCTTCTTCAATCATCGGAACAAGCATGGGTGTGGCAAGCGAAGCCACGGATACATGCGGGTTTCGTGCAATAATTTTGCCAACATATGTGCCGCTGTTGATGGTACCCTTGGTGCCGATAACCCCGATTCTTTTATATTTTTTACGGGCTGAAGTAACGTGTTCTACCACCGGGTTAATTACATCCAGCACAAGTGCCGAATTTGCGGTTGCTGAAATTATGGGGTCATAGGCATTGGCCGATGCCGTATTGCAGGCAATGACAATAACCTTGCATTGTTGTTCCAGGAGAAACTGTGTAATCCTGGTTGAGTAAGAAATGATCGTTTCTTTCGACTTGTCACCGTAGGGCAGATGCGCTGTATCACCAAAATAGATCAGGTTTTCGTGCGGAAGTATTTGCCTGATGGCATTGGCAACCGTAAGCCCTCCGACACCGGAATCGAACACCCCGATAGGCCTGTGTGCGTTATTATTCATGACAGATAAAAAACAAATGTATTAAAAAAAAATAGAGACGGTGTTTACCAGCGTCTCTACTTTCTGTTTTATACAATGATATCTTTATTTTAAGCCTAATTTAGCTTTTACCAGTGGAAAGATATCCTGAGATTCAGGGGCAGTGTAAACAATAACGCCACCGGCAGTATCGAAAATGTAGGTGAAGCCGTTTTCAGCAGCCACATCACTTACAGCCTTAATAGCCTTATCCTGGATGGGTTTGAACAATTCAGCCCGTTTTTCGCTGATGGTCTGTTCAGCCTGTTGCTGGAACGATTGGCTCCTTTGATTGAGCGATTGAAGCTCATCTTCCTTGGTGCGTAATATCAATTGGCTGGTATTGGGATCATTGCTTAAGCGAAGGTAGTCATCATACTTTTTATTGAATTCAACCTGGAGTTCCTCCAGGGTTTGTTGCATAACCATAGCCTCTCTCTCGAGTTTCTTCGAAGCACTGTCGCTTTCCGGCATGGCTGCAAAAACTGCCCTGCTGTCTATGTGACCAATTTTTAATGTCTGTGAAATTCCTAACCCAACAAATAAACTTGTAAATATCAGAACTGCAAGTAGTTTTTTCATTTTTTTTATGTTTAAATCGAAACAAATGTAATAAATTAATTTTTATAACCTAATTTCTGCAATACTTCATCACTGATGTCATAGCGGGGGTTGGTGTAGATCATTGAGGTTCCGCTTGAGGTATCAAAAATGGCAGCATACCCGTTTTCGGTGGCAAGGTCCTTAATGGCATCGTAAATCTCATCCTGTATGGGTTCTATGAGTTCCTGACGCTTTTTGAATAAGGCACCATCCTGGCCGAAATAATTTTTCTGCAATTCCTTTGCTTCCTTTTCCTTATTTATGATGGCTTCTTCGCGCTGTTTGCGCATGTCTTCGGCAAGCAATACCCTTTCGGCCTGATAATCCTTGTACATCTTTTCAATTTCCGAATATTTCGCCTCCACTTCTTTCTGCCAGGCTTCCGACTGCTTGTCAAGCTGCTCCTGGGCTGCTTTGTAATCAGGAATGTTATTCAGGATATATTCAGTATCCACAAAAGCATATTTCTGCGCGGTAACCATTCCAAGAGACAGGATTAAACCGGCCAACAAAACAACTATTCTTTTCATAGTGATGAATTTAAGTTTCTGTTTTAATTATATGATAGGGTATATCAAATTCAATACCAAAGATTATAAACTAGAATTGCTGACCCATGGTAAAATGGAATTCACCTCCATGGAATCCCTTGTTCAGGTCGTTCGAGGTAAGACCGCTGTTGGGCATGTCAAATCCATAGCCCCAGTCGATTCCCAGCATGCCGAACATGGGCAGGAAAGCCCGAAGGCCAACTCCGACCGATCGTTTAATACTGAAAGGATTGAATTCCTCGAAACGCGACCATGCGTTACCGCCTTCAAGAAAGGCCAATCCGTAAATGGTGGCTGAAGGATTCAGGGTAAAGGGATAACGAAATTCCAATGTATACTTAACATAGGCATTACCATCGTCAATTCGTTGAGGAGTATTGTTACGGACTACCACCGATGTTGGCGTAAGCGTGCCTTCGGCATAACCGCGAAGCGCAACAATATCGGTACCGTAAAGATTGTAACCCATCATTCCGCTTCCGCCGACATCAAATTTTTCGAACGGTGAAGTGCCAATATCTGCATTGTAATATCCAAGGTATCCGAATTCGGTTTTAGCAGCAACCACCAGGTTTTTGAAAATAGTGGTATACCAGGCTCCGTTGAAAGTCCATTTGTGGAATTCGATGAATTTAAACTTTTCTGAATTTTCACGGCTTGCTATTTCCTGGTCGGTATATTGATTTATATCATTTTCCGAAGCTTCCGGGTTTTCTTCAATCATCTGCAGCTTGATCTTCATTTTCTCATTATCGGAAATTGACCAGAAGTTTGATTTTTTAAACAGGGAGTATGGAGGAGTCACCTGCAATGTCAGGGCAAACTGAGATCCTTTACGGGGATAAATCATCTGGTCCTGTGAACTGCGCGATAATGAAACCTTGAAATCGATGATTTGCGATAGCCCTTCATCAATAAGGAAACTGCTGAAATAATCATGCAACATGTACCGCTGGTATCCTAATTCAGTGTAAATCACAAAAAAGTCATCGGGCCAGGATAGCCTTCTTCCCAAACCAATGGATGTTCCCAAAACCTTAAAGTAGCCTGATGACCTGTCTTCTCCAAAGGCACGATACGGGTGGGTTATGGTATAATAGAATGATGTTGAGAAACTATTGGGCTTTTTGCCGCCAAACCAGGGTTCAACAAACGAAATATTGTATGCCTGGTAAAACCTGCCGTTCGATTGAGCCCGTACCGACAAGGTTTGACCATCGCCGGTGGGAACAGGCCTCCATGCTTTCGGATCGAGGATTTTGCGAGCCGAGAAATTGCTGAACCGCAATCCGATGGTTCCAACAAAACCATAGCCTCCCCATCCGCCTGACACTTCAAGCTGATCGTTCGATCGCTCCTCAAGTGAGTATTCAACATCCACCGAATTGTCTGCCGGATTCGGCACAATGTTGGGAACAATATTTTCGGGATTGAAGTGACCCATGGCGGCCAATTCCCTAACGGTACGCACTATATACGTTCTGCTGAATAAATCACCCGGTACACTTCTTACTTCGCGCCGGATAACATGCTCGTTGGTTTTGGTATTACCTTTAATCACAATCCGGTTAATGTTGGCGGGCAAGCCTTCAGAAACCCTGATTTCAAGGTCGATTGAATCGCCGTCGATATTGGCTTCAACCGGATCAACAGAGGCAAATAAATACCCTTCATCCATGTATTGCGACAGAACAGCATCGTCATCCTGGATCAACCGCTTATTAAGGTATTCCTGATCATAAATATCACCTTTTTTCATTCCCAGAACCCTCCCAAGGGATTCACTGGGATGTTTGGTGTTCCCCACCCATGCTATATTTCTGAGGTAATACTGTGTGCCTTCTTCGATGGTAAGCTCCAGTCCGATACGCTTATGGTTGAGATCGGTAATCTTTTCATTCAGAATAGTTGCGTCGCGGTACCCGTGCTTATTGTAGAAAGCAATGAATTTTTCCTTATCGGCCTTGTATTCGGCATCAATATATTTTGACGGTTTGAAGATGTTAATGCTCTTCTGTTTTGTTTTCTTCATTGTTTTGCGCAGCCTTCGATCGGTAAAGGCCTCATTTCCGACAAAATCGATATCCGAAATTTTTACCCGCTTGCCTTTGTCAACAACAATGTCCAAATACATACGATTTCCCGGCGCGGTATCGGCACGCTGAATAAAATTAACATCACAGCGGAAAAAACCTTTATCAACAAAATGCTTCTTAATAATGGTTTTGGTATTGTTTAGCACATTTTCGGTAATCTGGTGACCGGGCTTCAGTTTAATTTTTTCCTCAATATCTTTTGTCTCGTTTTTATTCAGCCCTTCAATCTTAAGGCGCGATAACCTGGGTTGTTCGGTAAGTTGAATTTCCAGACTGATAAACCTGCCTTCGATTTTAGTTGCGATGATTTTTACATCGGAAAACAAGCCAAGTGCCCAGAATTTATTAATTGCCTTGGTAACCTCATCACCCGGAATAGTAATATCCTGTCCTACCGAAAGGCCGGAAAGGTTAACGAGGTAAGTTGACTGCAGGTATTTAACGCCGGTAACCTGAATATCTTTTATGATATAGTCGAACCCCTGTTCGTAATTCATGTATTCGGGGGGAGTTGTCGTTTGGCTAAAAACAGTCGCAGACACTATAAACAGTAAGAATACCAATAGAGAGTTTTTCATGAAGAATTAGCTGTTTACATTGATACTTTTAATCTGATCGGCTGTTTTTCCGAATCTTCGTTCACGGTTTTGATAACTGAGTATTGCTTCATATAAATGCTCGCGCCTGAAATCAGGCCATAAGGTGGGTGTAAAAAATAATTCGGTGTAGGCGATTTGCCATAGCAGGAAATTACTGATCCTGTATTCACCGCTCGTTCTGATGATTAGCTCCGGATCGGGGAAACCTGCAGTATCAAGATAATTTTCGAATATTGATTCATTAACATCTTCGGAACGCAAGGTTCCTGTTTGCACATCCCTGATCATTTTTCTTACTGCATTCACAATTTCCCATCGGGAGCCATAGCTCAACGCCAATACAAGGTTCAATCCACTGTTTTGAGCGGTTTTGCTGATAGCCAAATCCAATTGTTCGCGCACCCTGGCGGGAAGAACGGCTACATTGCCTATTGAGCACAGTTTAATATTGTTATCCAGCAGTGTTTTGGTTTCAGCGTTAATGGTTGTTACCAGCAAGGCCATAAGCGCATCCACTTCACTTTTTGGGCGTTTCCAGTTTTCTGTCGAAAAGGCATAGAGGGTCAGGTATTCGATGCCGAGTTCGGCAGCGGCTTCAACGGTATCACGAACCGCAGCCACAGCGTTTTTATGACCAAAAATTCGCTGATTGCCGCGCTTTTGCGCCCAACGCCCGTTTCCGTCCATAATTATGGCAATATGCCTGGGAAGCTTGTTTTTATTGATATCTACCTTTATGTCAACACCCATTTTAATCAGTTATATGCCGGACAATCCGCCGCAAAATTAAAAAACTTAAAGGTAATAAAAACACCAAGGAAAGAATACCAGTCATTATTGTGCAAAAATGAGCTCACGTCCGATGGATTTTCAACTCCGTCGAGGCGATCGCTGAAAGTCTTTCGAAAGGAATATTCCGCTCCGGCGCTGATACGGGAGGTAATATTGAACTTAACACCCACGCCAAAGGGAAAGCCTAATGTATTGGTTGCTTCAGCATCCGATCCTAAAATCATGCTTCCGGCCACACCGGCAGCAATATAGGGTGTATAGTCCCACTTGATAAGGTTTGGGGTATAGGGTAAAAAATTAAACTCCAGCTGAAGGCCAAGATCAAGCAAGGATGTTTGAAAATGCCGGGGACTAAACGGCCGGTCAGGATTAAGGCGTTCGGGAAAGTCCCTGTCGTCACCGGTTAAATCAGCAATGTACCCATTGGCGCGCAGGGCATACCGGGTGTTGATGTTTATCCGGTAAAGCACTCCATACGAAAAAGAAGGACGGTAAAAATGTTTCGAAGGATTGATATCTCCCAGATAATATGCTGTTCCGGCAAACACGCCAAAATCCGCATTGGGTTGTGCCATGGCAAGCAACGGAAAGAAAATAACAGGCACTAAAAATAATCGCTTAAGGTGCATACATATAGATTATCGGGTTAGTTGGAAATTAACGCAAAGTAATAGAATTTTAGCGCCTGAAAATATAAATAATCTTAAAAAAACTGAAAAATACAGAAAGGAAGGAGGTTAGAAACGTGCTCGTTTCCAGGCAGGATCAAGGAAAATGGGTATTCCCCTGCGTGAGGTTGGAATACGGTAAATAAGGTTTATCGAAGATATCCAGTAGCCATCCCAGCGTTTTGACCAGGGCGTTTTTACTCCGTCCATAAAATCAGAAAATGATTGGCGATACCCGATTTCATAACCAATCATGTACTTGTCACTGATGATAAATTTTAAGCCGGCACCCAGGGGTATTGCACCTGTAATCCCCATATTGCTCTTGTATTCGTCAATGGACCTTTCTTCAGGCACCTCAAGATCGGGCCAGTATAAAGTGCCACCCAATCCGGAAAATACATAAATGCCCAACGATGAGTAGTCATTGATCATTCCCCTGCGGTTAAACATCGCAGCCGAACGCATAACCTTAAACTCCGGGAGGATATAAAACTCGTAATTGGCGGAAAACTCAAACAGCTGTGTAACGGATTCAAACCGCCGGTCTTCGTTGCGTGAGCCACTATAATCGCTGGTTTTGCTGTAACCATAGATGAAGTTGGCTTTTACCGATGTTCTTGGGTTAACCCGGTAACGCAGCCCGGCATAAATTGATGGCCTGGTGGATTTAAAAGTAATGTCCTTAATGAATAGCAGGCTGGTGGCGTTAGGAGCACCTCCTAAATCGCTATAAACATTAGTGGTACCAATGCCTATAACGCCTTCCATTCTTTTCAGCTTCCATTGCTGGGCTGATAACGGAAGCACCATTAAAATGGATATGATGAGTGTATTAATCCATTTAACCATATTCTGCCTTTAACTGATAACAAAGATAATAAAATACCTGAGATGTGGAAATTTAATTTTCTTCTTGTACGATATCCATGTCAACAAGTATACGACCACAGTATTCACAAACAATGATTTTTTTCCTCGACCTTATGTCAAGCTGGCGTTGCGGCGGAATTTGGTTAAAGCAACCCCCGCAAGCATCACGCTCTACCGAAACAACGGCGAGGCCGTTTCGTGCGTTCTTCCTGATTTTCTTGTATGCTGTAATTAACCGGTCTTCAACAATCGATTCGTACTCCTGCCTTTTTTTCAGCAGTGTTTCTTCTTCTTTCTGAGTATCGGAAGTAATGTCTTCAAGCTCTGATTTCTTCAGCTGAAGGTCGTTCTGTCTCTCTTCAAGTAACTTCTTGGATTCCTGGATATACTCCATTTTTTCCTTGGCCTGCGCTGTGAACTCCTTGATTCGTTTTTCACTCAGTTCAATTTCAAGCGTCTGATATTCAATTTCCTTGGATAAGGAATCAAATTCCCTGTTGTTTCTTACATTGTTCTGTTGCTCTTCATATTTTTTGATCAGCCCTTTGGAGTTGGTCATGTCATTCTTTTTGCCACTAACGGCTGATTCAAAACTCTTAATTTCTTCCTGTAATTTTTCAATTCTGGTTTCCAGTCCTGCAATTTCATCTTCCAGGTCCTGTACCTCGAGCGGCAACTCACCCCTGAGGGTTCTGATTTTGTCGATCTCTGAATTGATTAATTGAAGCTTATACAATGCCCTGAGCTTTTCTTCAATGGTGAGTTCTACAACTTCGCGAACAACTTTTTTTTCTGCCATATGCTTTTATAAATAATGAACTGAATTTGAATGAATTCTTGAAAAATGGATTGCAAAATTAGGTAATTTTTTTATAAGAATATCATAAAATATTTCCACTGTGAATTGTTCACTCTCATAATGCCCTATATCGGCCACAATCAATTTTTCATTTCCGTCAAAAAATTGATGGTATTTAATTTCTCCGGTAATAAAGACATCAGCACCTGCCGCAGAGGCCGAAGGTATTAAAAACGCACCACTTCCACCGCATACCGCCACTTTTTGAATGGTCACGTCGGGTAAAAGACTGTGCCGTAATATTTTACAATTGAAAATTTCTTTTACCAACTTCAGAAAATCAATGGCCTTCACCGGCTTTTCCAGTTCTCCCGTCATTCCGGATCCCACCCTGTTGTAATCATTATCCAGTGGATAGATATCATAGGCTGCCTCTTCGTAGGGATGGTTTTCCATTAACGCTGCCACCACCTGCTTCAGCTTATCTGCCGGGACAATGGTTTCTATTTTTATCTCATCCTCGTAATGTATCCGGCCAATTTCTCCTACAAAGGGCGAAGCACCCTCTTTGGCCATGAAGCTGCCTTTACCTTCACTATTGAAACTGCAGGAGCCATAATTACCAATCTCACCTGCACCGGCACTGAATAATGCCGATCGAAGCTTTTCGGCATGATCCGACGGTATAAAGGTCACCAGTTTTTTCAGGCTGTTTTTGGCCGGTACCAGGATCCGGCAATTCGTGAGTCCCAGTTTTTCACAAATTTTACGGTTAACCCCGTTAAAGGCATTGTCTATGTTGGTATGCATACAGTAAATGGCAATGCCTTTTTTAATGGCATAAACAATGACTTTTTCGGTGAGGGTTGCGCCTGTAAGCTGTTTAACAGCAGAAAATATTACCGGATGATGGGATATGACAAGGTTTGCCTTATTGGCCACAGCCTCATCAATGATGGCAGGAGTAACATCAATGCACAAAAGAATTCCGGTTACCTGTATGCCGGGTTCACCCACATTCAGCCCTGAATTATCATAGGGTTCCTGGTATTTCAACGGAACTTCCGCTTCGAGGATCTTTATTATGGAGGATAACTTCATGTTTTAATATCTTCTAAACTTAGCAGTAATAAGGTCGGCATCCGGATTGTCCACCGGGGCTATGCCGGCCTTCAGGCATGGAACTGGTTGGTATCCGGGTTTCTCTAAAGCGATTCCTTTATCTCCAGCAACATGGTTTTGATTTGGTTCAGCGTTTTAACCACCTCAAAATTGTTGTTGGTATCATCGCGGTTGTCTTTCAATTTTTTCTTTGCCCCGCTGAGTGTCATTCCCCTTTCCTTTACCAGGTAATAAATAAGTTGAATATTGTCTATATCCTGTTGGGTGAAAAACCGGTTTCCCTTCTTGTTTTTCTTTGGCTTAATGACGTCAAATTCCTTTTCCCAAAACCTGATTAGGGATGCGTTTACCTTAAAAAGATCGGCAACTTCACCGATAGAATAGTACAGTTTTTCAACTTTCTTTTCTTTGTATGGCATAGGAAATATTGTTAAATCGAACACACTAAGATATAAAATAAATTTTGATTAAATAAATACTTCAAGTTGGGTCCTCCGGTATCGTTCCTCATACGCTGGTCGGGTTACAAAAAAAAAAACACCGGCATTTGCCGGTGTTTTATATTTTCACTGTGCAGTATCGATTAATCGAAAGTTTGTCCGGGACGCATCGACATTTCAATCATCAGATCATATTCATTGGCGGTAAGGTCATTGAAGAAGTAGTTGATCGGATTCACCCTTTCACTGTTCCTTATTACTTCGTAGTGCAAATGGGGGGCAGTGGACAAACCTGTATTGCCAACATAACCGATTACTTCACCCCGTTTAACTTTCTGACCCGACTTTACATTAAATCTTTCCATGTGGGCATACAGCGTTTTCACTCCAAAACCGTGATTTACCACAATCGAATTGCCATATCCTCTTTTTGAAGATTCAATTTTTTCAATTACACCGTCACCGGTAACATATATTTCCGTGCCTGTAGGCGCAGTAAAGTCGATGCCCTGGTGGAATTTCTTAATCTTATAAATGGGGTGGATCCTGTATCCCCAGCCTGAGGCTGTTCTTTCAAGTGTTTTATTCGATATGGGCTGTATACTCGGAATGGATGCCAGCATTTTTTCCTTGCTTACGGCAAGTTCCATAAGCTCATCATAGGACTTTGACTGAATTACTACCTTTTTCGAGATAATGTCAAGCCGTTTGGCAGTCTTTAATACCATTTTTGCATTATCCAGGTTTTCAAGGTTTTTATATCTGTTTGTACCGCCAAAACCAGCCTCCCTTACCGAATAATGGATAGGCTGTGCCTCAAAAATGGTTCTGTAAATATTGTCATCACGCTGTTGCATATCGCTCAGAACCGATTCAATATAATCCAGTTGCTTGTTGAACACTTCAATGTTGATGTTCATCTCGCTGATCTGTCGCTTAAGTCCTTTCTCTTTTGGAGAATCGAAAAGCGCAGAATATAAAAGAAATCCAACAAATGCATTGGTGAGGAAAATAAAAAACCAGGCGAGACCCTTAAAGGCTTTTTGCCTGAATGAAGATTCAACCCTGTCGTAGCTGAGTGAATCCGGATTGAACTTGTATTTTATCTTGCCCATGGTGTGAGAATTTAATGTGCGATTTTGTCCTTGGGTTCAGCGGTTTTTATTATTTGTGCAAATTCTTCTTTCGTTAAGCTCGTATCATAATAAAAGGATGGGTTAACCGGATGCTTTTCAAACAAAACTTCATAATGTAAATGTGGCCCTGTTGCCCTTCCTGTCTCACCTACCGCTCCAATTATTGCTCCCCTTCTTATTGTGTCACCTTCTTTCACTTTTATTTCGCTCAGGTGACCATACCGTGAACTGAAACCGTAGCTGTGATCTATTATAATCTCGTTTCCATAACCATTACGAGAATACTTTATAAAAGTTACAATTCCGTCACCCGTAGCATATACTTTTTTTCCTGTTTGGGCTATAAAATCAAGTCCGTGGTGTTCCCGTTCAATGTAAAAAAAAGGATCGGTCCTCCTTCCGAAATCATCACTAATCCGGATAAGGTCATTTTGGGCTATGGGTTGAATGGCTGGTAAATGGGAAAGTATTTCGGAATATTGGGCTGCCTTTTGCTGAAGTACTTCGTAGGAACCTGACTGTATCTGAAGTTGCCTGGTAAGTATCGAAATCAGGTCGCTTACCTGGTATTTTATATCACCCTGGTTTGTCAGTTCATCACGGGCTGCCGAACCCCCGAACCCGGCATACCGGAACGACCCGGGGAGGGTATCCATTTGAAAAACCATACGGTAGGTGTTATTCCTGGTAAACACATCGTTTTGCAGGATTTCCTTTATCCGCGTTCCTTCGTCCAGCAATTCCTCCATTTCACCCGACAGGGCTTCTAAATTCTCCCGCAACAAAATAGTTTCCGGTGAATCAATATGCCGGTTTAAAAATGTTACCGCCAGGGCAACAATTCCCAGTGTAAAAAACAGGGCAGAAAAAATGGTGAAAAATCTGCGACCCTTGCTAATCTTGATTTCTTCGTAGGTGAGTGTAACGGGATTGAAATGATATTTTTTCTTCTTAAAAATCAAGTATATGCAACTTATTAATTATTAATATGGTACGTTAGCAACAAATCTATAAGAAAAAAATTAATTTTGCAAATCATTTTAAATGGTTTCTAAATTAAGCATTTTAATCGTTCGTCAATTTTTTACAATCTTATAAATGAATTCGGTACTCATTCGTCAAAAGTTTCTAAGCTTCTTCAAAGATAAGGGACATGCCATAGTTGATTCGGCACCCATGGTGATTAAGGATGATCCCACACTCATGTTTACCAACGCGGGTATGAACCAGTTTAAGGATGTTTTCCTGGGTAACGCCCCGGTAAAATTTAAGCGTATTGCTGATACGCAAAAATGCCTTCGGGTATCGGGTAAGCATAATGATCTCGAAGAAGTTGGCCACGACGGTTATCATCATACCATGTTTGAAATGCTTGGTAATTGGTCGTTTGGTGATTACTTTAAAAAGGAAGCCATTGAATGGGCATGGGAGTTCCTTACCGGCATTATGAACATCAGTCCCGAAAGAATATATGTAACCGTATTTGAAGGCGACAGCACCGAAAAGCTGGAAAGGGATTCTGAAGCATATAATTTCTGGAAAACATGGATTGCCGGGGACAGGATTCTGAATGGCAATAAAAAGGACAATTTTTGGGAAATGGGCGATACCGGACCCTGTGGCCCATGTTCAGAGATTCATGTTGATTTGCGCCCCGAAGCGGACCGAAAGGCAATCGACGGGAAAACACTGGTAAATAAGGGTAATCCCCTGGTAATTGAAATATGGAATCTTGTTTTTATCCAGTATAACCGTAAGGCTTCAGGTGAACTGGAACCCTTGCCTAGCAAACATGTGGATACCGGTATGGGTTTCGAACGCCTTTGCATGGTATTGCAGGGTAAAACGTCGAATTACGATACCGATGTTTTTCAGCCCATCATTGGCGAATTAGCCCGCCTTACCAACATTGCCTATGGCACCAATCAAAAGACCGACATCGCCATGCGCGTTGTTGCCGATCATTTGCGTGCGGTTTCATTTGCCATTGCCGATGGTCAGTTGCCATCGAACAACAAGGCCGGATATGTGATCCGAAGAATATTGCGCCGTGCTGTGAGGTATAACTATACTTACCTCGGCCAAAACAAACCGGTAATTTTCAACCTGCTCGGTTCATTGATCGCTTCACTGGGCAATGCCTTCCCCGAATTGCAAAAGCAAAGGCAATTGATTGAAAAGGTGATTCTCGAGGAGGAGCAATCCTTTTTGCATACCCTGGAGAATGGTGATAGGAAACTAAAGGAAAGCATTGCTGCTTTAAAAGGACATAAGGTGCTCAGCGGAAAAATCGCCTTTGAGCTTTATGATACCTACGGTTTTCCCCTTGATCTTACCGAGCTTATCCTTAAGGAGAACGGACTGTCAGTGAACAGGGCTGAATTTGAATTGGAAATGAGTCTGCAGAAAAACCGGTCGAGAGCGGCTGCAACAGTTGAGTCGGGCGATTGGGCAGTGTTGCGTGGAGACATTGAACAAACTGAATTTGTTGGCTATACACAGCTAAAAACCGAGGTGAAAATTGCCCGATTTCGTAAGGTAAGCCAAAAGGATAAACACCTGTTCCACCTGGTTTTTGACAGGACTCCCTTTTATGCCGAAAGCGGCGGCCAGGTAGGGGATACCGGCTATATCGATGACGGGCAGGAAAAAATCAACATCATCAATACCTTTAAAGAACACGGACTGGTAATACATGTTTCGCCAAAACTACCCAATGATCCTTCTGCTGTTTTCGAAGCGGTGGTTAAAGATAAGGTGAGGGAATCAACAGCACGTAATCACTCGGCCACCCATTTGCTGCACCATGCCCTGCGTGATGTTTTGGGCAACCATGTTGAGCAAAAAGGCTCCCTGGTAAATGCCGATTACCTGCGTTTTGACTTTTCCCATTTTCAAAAGGTAAGTGAAGAAGAACTGAATACCATTGAAAAAATGGTAAACAACCGTATCCGCGAAAATATCAAAAGCACGGTAAAAGCTGATGTACCCATTGCCGAAGCAAAAAAGATGGGTGCAATGGCGCTGTTTGGTGAAAAGTACGGTGATTATGTAAGGGTAGTTCAGTTTGACGACTCCGTTGAGCTATGTGGTGGTACCCATGTTGAGAACACAGGAAATATAGGGCTTTTTAAAATTGTATCAGAAAGTTCCATTGCTGCGGGAATAAGGCGAATTGAAGCAGTTACTGCTGAAAAGGCCGAAGACTGGTACAGGCAGCGCGACAACAAGCTAAGGGAGATTGAACAATTGCTGAATAACCCGCAGGATGTATCAAAGGCATTGGGAAACCTTATTCAGGAGAAGACCGACCTTCAGAAGCAAATTGAAAAATATGCGGCTGAGAATGCGAAAATGTTTAAGCAAAAGTTGCTCGATAGTATAGTAAAGGGTACTGATATCACTTTAATAATGGCATTGGCCGAAGAACCCGTCAACGATCCGGCCATTATTAAGGATGTGGCATTTCAGCTGAAAAATGAAGTGGATAACCTTGCTGTGGTTATCGGGGCAATTACCGGTGGTAAACCGTTTCTGGCAGTAGCGTTGAGCGACAGGCTGATTAATGAGAAAAAACTGAATGCAGGAGAAATCGTGCGCACCGCTGCCAAAGAGTTTAATGGCGGTGGTGGCGGACAGCCTTTTTATGCCAATGCCGGTGGCAAGGATGTGGATAAGCTGGCCCAGGCCATGGATAAGGCTGCAGCGCTGTTAAAGCAGGGTTAAAAGCC
>CAZYDI010000074.1:0-14471 GCA_964646255.1 uncultured Bacteroidales bacterium | reverse complement strand
GGCTTGAAGCTGCAAGGCCCATAGGGCCGATATTATGGCCTCCTCCCTCCTCCCTACTCCCTACTCCTTACTCTTTACTCCTTACTCTTTACTCCTTACTCTTTACTCCTTAGTTGCAGTAGCACCAGTTTTATGATCCGGCGTGTCACTTTCCCTTGTACCTTAAAAAAACATTTCCTACTTTTGCACCATTATCACTAAGGGGGTGCCCTAAAAAATCGGGCTGAGATCATACCCTTAGAACCTGATCCGGGTAATGCCGGCGAAGGGATTGGTGGCAATGAAAATCGTTGCCGCTGTTTCATTAACATAAAAATTATTTCATTATGAAGCAGGTATGCATTTTACTTGCATTGTGGTGCCTGGTTGGGCATTCCAATGCGCAAGTGTCCTTAAAGGGGACAGTGACAGGAACGGGCGGCGAAACACTTATCGGGGCTCATGTATCACTAAACAGCAATTTTCAGCAAACCATAACGGATGAAAATGGCGCTTTTACATTAAGGGTTAAGGCCGGGAAATACAGGCTGCGTATTACTTATTTAGGCTATAACCCCTATGATCAGGTACTCATGGCTAATAAAGACACTGCGCTGGCCGTGAAGCTTTCAGAATCTGCCATTGTCAGCGATGCGGTTATCGTTTCCGCGGTAAGGGCAAGCCAGAATACACCGACCACTTTCAGCACAGTGAGCAAGGAGGATATCAGCCGCAGCAATATAGCGCAGGATATGCCTTATATACTGGGCATGGAACCTTCGGTGGTTACCACTTCCGATGCCGGCGCAGGAGTCGGATATACAGGAATGCGAATCCGGGGCAGCGACATAACCCGCATTAATGTTACCATCAATGGCATTCCATTAAACGACCCTGAATCCCATGCAGTATATTGGGTGGATATTCCCGACATTGCAGGCTCAGTTCACAGTTTGCAACTACAGCGGGGAGTCGGTTCATCTACCAATGGAGCTGGCGCATTCGGGGCATCCATGAACATAGAAACCAACACGTTTCAATCTGAGCCATTCGGTTCCATCAGCCTGGGTGCCGGATCATTCAACACCTTTAAGGCGTCTTTCCAGGCAGGTACAGGATTGGTAAACAACCATTGGTACTTCGAAGGTCGCGGTTCACGGCTTGGCTCCGACGGATATATCGACCGGGCTTCATCTGACCTCAGCTCCTATTTTTTGCAGGGCGGATATTATGATGAAAACACCCTTGTTAAGGCGGTGATATTCGGCGGAAAAGAAAAAACTTACCAGGCATGGTACGGAATCGATGAATACACCATGAAGGAGAACCGAACCTTTAACTGGGCCGGCGCTGTATTTAATGATGATTACTCCATCAGGTATTATTATGATAACCAAACCGACAATTACAACCAGAATCATTATCAGCTGCACTTATCACAGCAACTTTCAAACGCCCTGAAATTTAATATATCAGGCCACTACACCACAGGCAAAGGATACTATGAGGAATACCAGCAGGGAGATTCCTTTGAAGACTACGGACTTGGGAATATATTGCTTGGCCGCGACAGTACATATAACGGATCGGGCTATGACTATTTCTACCGCGATACCATTACTACTACCGACCTGATTCGCCGCAGATGGCTCGACAATCATTATTACGGGCTTACCTGGTCGCTTCATCACAAAACGGAAAAACTGGATGTACTGCTGGGCGGAGCCTGGAACAAATACGATAAAGCAAAACACCGGGGTGAAATAATCTGGGCCACTCACGCAAACCATATCACACCTGATTTTGAATATTATAACAATACCTCATTCAAAACAGACTTTAACGTTTTTACCAAAATCGCCTGGTCGCCTGTGGAATTTTTTACCCTTTATGGTGATATTCAGTACCGGCGTATCAATTACCTCGGAAAGGGCATTGAAAGTCATCTGGAACCGGTTGATATCAATACATCGTTCGACTTCTTCAACCCCAAGGTTGGATTGAGCTATAAATTTGCGTTCGGTACCGCTTACGTATCATATAGCATAGCACACAGGGAACCCATAAGGGATGATTATATTGATGCATTGGAAGGGGAAAAACCCAAGCCCGAAATGCTGGGGAATCTCGAATTGGGAATCCGGAAAACGGAAAACAAATTCCAGTACAGCATTAATTATTTCCTGATGAATTACAGAGACCAGCTTGTACTTACCGGAGAAATCAATGATGACGGGGCTTATATTAGGCGAAATGCAGGTAAGAGCTACCGTACGGGAATTGAAATTGCTGCCGGTTATAAGCCTGTGAGACTGGTTGAATTAGAAGGGAATGTTAGCCTGAGTACCAATAAAACAGATTACCTGGTGCCCGAAAATGAAGGTCCGATACATACCTATGAAAATACGACCATTTCATTCTCTCCGTCGGTAGTGGGAGCTGGACTTATAAGGGTTTTGCCGGTTAAAAACATGGAGATCGACTGGAATATGAAATATGTAAGCAGGCAGTACCTGGATAATACTGAAAACAAGAACCTGGCGATTGACCCCTATTTTGTTAACGATGCCAGGATATCCTATTCCATCCATAAGGAGAATTTCCCTGAAATTGAATTCAACCTGTTGCTGAACAATGTTTTCGATAACCTTTATGAATCCAACGGCTTTGTGTATGATGGAACTGCCTACTATTACCCGCAGGCAGGCTTTCATTTCATGGCAGGGATCAACCTGAGATGGTAGGTAAAATTGCCATTTAACTTTTGTTTAACTTATGGTAGAAGACCCCGGCACCTTTTCCCATCGGAAATATGGCAAAGTCAACCTGAAACAAACAGAAAATCTGTGAATTGCACGCATTGTCAGTGACGTAGCGATGATCAAAAAAAAATTGACATTTTTTACGTTTTTTTTTAACAGAGTGAAACTATTATGGCACGATTTTCGTTATTAAATCAGTGGGTTAATACTTAGTTGAATTAGGGTTAAACTGAGTAATTTTTTTCAAAGTTTTTTTTCATAGATTTTAGGTTTAATGGTTAGGGTTAAAAGCGGGAGTTTACTCAAAAACTCCTGCTTTTTTTTTGATTTTTTGCCAACCCGGTAACCTCCAAAAACAAATTATATTGTGTATATGCTGCCAAATCAATTAAATTTTTGCTTCTTTTGTAGTTGAATTTCAACACTACCTGAAGCAATGGTGGATACCTATAAAAAAGTCTGGAAAACTTGTCATTCTTCAGTTTGCTCTATCCGATTCCTGAATGGTAACAATATTGAGATGGTTTGTGTTTCAGGATTCAAAACGGGCGACTATTTGCTTACCCACGACATGGTAAACAGGCTTAGTAAAGCCGAATTTGTTGAGATTAAATTCGTTAAGGAAGACGGCCACAGTATTACAGCTATGGAACGCCTTTCTATGCATGATTTTCAGGAGCGCATCATAACTTCGTTTGACCAGGAAATAACCGGTTTCTCTTTAATTTCCATTGCTGATCTTTCATTTGCCGACGTACCATCACTTGTGTTTGCGATTAACCGGCATATTTACATTGGACAGACCGTGGCGCTTATCGGTTTTCAATATGACCATCCCAGCCTCACCATAAAATCGGGTATCATATCCGGACATATTCACCGTAACGGCAACCGTTACCTGCAATTCGACGGATCAACCATTTGGGGAAATTCGGGGGGGCCGCTCATCGACCTGAAGACAAACGAGGTGATGGGTATAATCGGATATAAACTCGACCGTAAAAACAAATCTTACGAAAAGATGATGGAGATTAGCAACTCCAACATCAAAATGCTCGAAAAAGCACAGGGAGAATTTGAGGTTTCAGGAGTTGATCCAATTCAGGTGCTTATCGCCTGGCAAAAGCAAATACTTCAGCTTGCATCAGAAATTTACAAGGCATCCGGAAGCGGAATCGGTGTTGCCATTGACATTAAAACAGTGAACAAGTTGCTTATTGATTCAGGTGTTGATATTTAACAACCCGTCTTAGCTTTTCTGCTTTCCGCGCCTCAAATTATTATAATCAATATAATAGAGAATTCTTATCGAAAAACTATTTACCTGGTCTGATTGCCATGTCTTGCTGAAGTTTCTCCAGTAACGGCTTATCACCCTGTCACCATCGGTATTTATTGAATTCTTCCACGCCAATGAAAGCTCCGAACCCGGAGCAAATATCCAACGGAAAACCAGGTCGATGTTAAATGCATTGTAATTATTATCCTTGTTTTCATTGTAATTATGGTCATTAAGTAGCGTTCCGTCCTCCTGAAGCTGGTAAAATTCCTTTACTTGTGCACCCGACCAGTAATGGCGCATCCTGAAACTTATTTCAGCTTTGTTATTTAATGCATACGTAGCATTCAACACATTCTCAAAGGTGTTCACATTTCTCTTCGCAAAAAATACGGAATCCTCAGCATCTGTTTTGTCAACATATCCCCTGTCGTTGATCTGGTTTTCGACGAAGTTGCTGTAGTTCAGCTGCAGGTGCCTTCCAATTCTGGTATTAATATTAATATTCGCATTCCTGTATCGTACATCAGTATCGGGTTGGCGGGCGGCAGTTAATCCCAGTTGAAATATCACAGGTTTGGTACCGCTGGTATACCCCCAAAAAAAGTACTCATAATACCATGGATTATTAAAATACCTGCCTTTTACCCTTGGTTCATAATAATCATGATAGTTTCCATTAACATTGAAGCCGAACTCAAAGCCATAGTTGTTCTTGAATTCATTGTAATAGTATATACCAGCTGAATTGCCCGATACCGCCCAGGGCTCATACATCCGGTTGTGGTTGTACCAGATATTGCCGCTTACCTGCTTAAAAATCCAGAAAGGCTCAATAATTCCGTAATACACCCAGGCCTCAGATTCCAGTTCATTGTTCCGGCGAAGATATCCAAGGTCATTCGGATTATACTTATCAGAAATTACGCTTTGCGATATTCCGTATTGCAGTTTGCCACTGTTTTTTTGCACGCCCAGTTCTGAAAAATAACCGGTTTCATGTTCGCCGTTGGTGCGTGAGCTATAGCCTCCCTTACCTTTTACTGCATAGGTTTTCTTTTTATTGCGGATTTGGAAATCGGTGGCAATAACATTGGCGCGAAAGTCATTATGCGCCATAAACATATTGGTATTAATTACACTGATGTATGAATTGTTCCGGAGTGACTTGTCTATAACCGCCACATTGTAATTGGTAAAAGGCTGGATGAGCACATCGCGCTTGTCTCCGGTAACCGAATCCTTGAGTACAGCATTCGAAGGCAACGACATGGCATTCAGCATCCCGATCCCCCACCCTTTTGTTGTACGCCCCGAAACCTTGGTGGCATTAAGCAACTGGGTTTCGGTCGGATTGTAGTCAACCTTCTCCCTGTCGGCTTTTTCATCATCAATTTTTGAGGAAAATTTCGGACTGGCGCCAATTCTTCTGGAATAAAATATTCCGCCACGCTCAAACAATTCTGTCCCTTCAGTGAAAAATTGCCTTTTCTCGGAATAGAATAATTCATAAGGCGTTAGGTTAAGTTGTTTGTCGTCCGATTGAATCTGGCCGAAATCCGGTACCAGCATCATGTCAAGCGTAAAACTCTCGCTCAGTCCATATTTTAAGTCCATCCCTCCTTTATAGGTATATTCGGGATGCGACTTTCCCGATTTAAATTCAGTGTACCCCGAAGCATAGGGACTTACCGAAAGACGCACCGGTGGACGTATACCTTTAAGGCCTGTGATTTCACCTTCCTGGTGTATGAATCCCGAAACATGGCGGTCAATAAAGTTCCATGAATTATTTGAATTGTGCCTCCTGATATTCCTGAACATATTCATGCCCCAAGTACCGTTGCCATTTTCAGGAAAGCGCAGGGCCGAATAAGGAATTCTCATTTCCACAACCCATCCGTTGTCAGCAATCCTTGTTTTGCTTTGCCATACGGCATCCCAACTGCCATCCTCATTGTCCTCGGTGGTTTTGATGGCTTTTAAATCCGTTTGCACACCTGCCGGTGTTATGAAAAAACCGTATGCCAGCTGACCCTGGTTATAGGGATCGAGGTAGATCCCAAAATAATCCGACCTGCCGATATTATCCCTGGCCGAAAGGAAGTTGTATATACTGTCGGGTTCATCATGCATCATCCCGCCAACATAAATTGCTGTCTGGTCAAACAGTATATATACCTCGGCAGGCCTGAACGATGGCCGGCCATTATAGGGCTGCAATTGCACAAAGTCTTTTGCAGGCTGTGCTTTAGAGTATGCGGGCTCATCAAGAACACCGTCAATGGTTATGGTCTCATTTAGATAATATGCCTGAACTGTCTTTTTTTGCTGCGCATGCAGCGTTGCTGAAATAATTAGCAAGGCAGGGATCCAGAATAATCTCATTGAATTACGTTACAAAAAATATGAAAAGGACCAAAATGATCTATATACGGTGTCTATAAAAAAATGCTGCATTAAATGTGATGATAAATGATATGCCGGTTAAAAAAACCCGGCGCTAATAACGACCGGTTGGAAAGGAAATACCCTATGAAAATTTTCCCCTTAAAATAAATTTTTGTGTAGCTGGCGCCACACTGTGTATTTTAACTGTTTCGAAATAATTATTTCCCGTGTGGCCGGGTCGGAATTCAACTGGCACGTAATGCTCTCCATAGCCGTGTGCCATGCCATTTTTATTTACCTTTTCCACCAAAACTTTCTGTGCCTGTCCAATAAGTTGTTTCCGGTAATGCTCCTTGTTTTCTTCGGCAAGGTTTCTTACAATTAAACTCCGCTCCTGCCGCACTTGTGAGGGCAAAGAGCCATCCATTCGTTCAGCGCGGGTGCCACTGCGTTCGGAATACTTGAAGGTATGAACGTGACTGAACCCGACTTCCTTTATTATGTTGCAGGTGAGCTTGAAATCATCTTCAGTTTCACCAGGAAATCCTACAATAATATCGGTGGTAAAATTAAACCCCATGTACCTTTTTTTGAACTCCTCCACGATCTTCAGATAGGTAGGAATATTGTACACCCTGCGCATTTGCATCAGCACACGGTCCGATCCGCTTTGCAGGCATAAGTGCAAATGGGGACAGAGCTTATCATTCGTAAACATTTCAAACAATGGCTTGTCAAAACCTTCAGGTTCAATGGATGAAATGCGAACACGGAAATCTCCGGCGATGTCCAGTATTTTTCCCAACAACAGGGTAAAATTCACCCCATCATCATCATACCGGCTGATATTTACCCCGGTAAGCACAATTTCCTTATATCCCAAATCAAGTAAAACCCTGATGTTGTCGAGCACATCTTTAACTTTGCGGCTAACAGCCTTACCCCTCACCATGGGGACGATGCAAAACGAACAAAAATTATCGCAGCCATCCTGAATCTTTACCATACCGCGTGTGTGAAAGCTCTTTTCTGTAGCCGAAAAACCGAAAACGTCACGGTGCAGCAAGTCGGGATGCAAAATTTCCCCGTTGTAATGGGCCTCTACCAAAGGCAGGATGCTGACTTTGCTTTTATTGTCAACTACATAATTTACCCCGGCGTGGTTTTCAAGGTAATCCTTCTGGCTTTCGGCCATGCAGCCCGTAACAACCAAAATGGATCCCCTATGGGTACGGATAGCCTGATTTATGGCGGCTTTTGACTTATGATCACCCTGGTTGGTAATGGTGCAGGTATTTACTACATACACATCCGCCTTTTCGGTGAAATTTACAATTTCATATCCCGATTTATAGAAATCGGTCATTACTGCGTCGGTTTCGAATTGATTTAACCGGCAACCAAGTGTTTTAAAGGCAATCTTACGCTTCATCCGATTTCCTGCATGGCATTTTCATTTACCAATTCTCCTTCGATGGAGTACAAAGCAGCTGATGTAATCTTTAAATGTATAAAAGTACCGGGGACAACATGGTTTCCCGATGGGAAACGGACCACTATTCTGCCCTCGCTGAGGCCGGCCATATATCCCGGTTTTCTGTCACGGCCGGTTACCAGAACCTTTACTACCTTGCCGATAAGTCCTCGGTTATAAAGGATCGTATGGCGCGTAAGTTCTTCGGTAAGTATATGAAGGCGCTCTTTTTTGACATGCGGCGGAATGTCATCACTCCATCGTGAACTGGCAGCACCCGGCCTGGGAGAATAAACAGCAATATATGCCATGTTGAACTTTACCAACTCCATAAGCTTCCGGGTATTTTCGAATTGTTCATCGGTTTCACCTGAAAAGCCTACAATAATGTCGGTAAAAAGGGTTGCTGTTGGCAGGTACTTCCTGATCGAAGCAATAATCCGCCGGTAATCCTCAATGGTGTGCTTACGGTTCATGCGAATAAGCACTTTATCATCACCCGATTGCACGGGAAGGTGTATTTGACTGGCCAGGCATTCATAGGTTGAAATAACCTGCAAAACCTCATCACTCATATCGCGTGGATGGGGTGAGGTAAAATAAACCCAGAATTCCCTGCCCGACTTTATTCCATATTCACCAATTGCCCTGAGCAATCCGGGGAAAGATAATTCAGCGCCCAGCTTATCACGACCATAGGAATTTACATTTTGTCCCAGCAGCGTAATGGTTTTATATCCTCTTTCCACCAGTGAAACAAGCTCAGCCAGAATTTCAGAAGATGGCCTTGATATTTCCCTTCCCCGCGTATAAGGAACAGCGCAAAAGGTACAAAACTTGTCACATCCGTTCTGGATGGGAATAAAAGCCTCAAACGATGAAATATAGGTAGGCTGCAGGTTCCAGAAGTCCCTGATCTTTTCAATGGGCCTGGCAATGAGTGGTGCGGCGTGAACCGGCATTTCATTCCCTCGCACACCGGCATGCATCATCCCCGGAAGACCTGTCACCACCCCATATTGCCTAATCATTTCAGGCAAATCAGGCAATTCTGCCATTCCAAAAACAAGGTCAAACAATTTCAGGAATTTCTCCCTGTCAGCCGGCAACACGCATCCCGAAACGAAAGTGATCAGGTTTCTGGTGTTCTTGCGCTTGTTCCAGGCCGCAACTTTCGAGTATACCTTGTCGATTGATTTTTGCCGCACAGAGCATGCAATAATTCCCAGCAGGTTGGCATCTTCCTCCACATCGGTCCACCTGTATCCCATCCCCTCAATCACCGTGCGTACACGTTCGCTGTCGGATTTATTCATCTGACAACCAAGTGTAATAATATGATATTTCATTTGCTCTCCTAAAAAAGATCGTTCGCGATCACCTAAAAGTACACTTCGGTTTTTATGTTTGACGCTGGAAAACCTTGTGATGTAAGAAGATCGTAAACATCATAAATCATGTCACAATTTCCGCAAAGATATACCAAAGTATCAGAATCCAATGGTTTTTGTTTCAGGTATTCGGTAACCCTCCCATTAAAATCGCCCTGATTATCCCTTGATGTACAAAGGATATAACGGTCAGACGGGAAACTTTCACGTTCATATGCTTCATTGGCAAACCTTACCCCGTGCAGAACAGTGTAATTCAAATCCGGATATGAGCCGGTAATGCTTCTGAAAGGTGCGATACCGGTACCTGTTCCAATGAACATGAAATGCCTGTTCAGGTTTTTCTCATCAACGGTAAAGTATCCAAAAGGACCATCCACCTCGAGCAATTCTCCCGGAATAATTTTCCGAAGCTGCCTGGACACCAATCCCGATTCCACTTCTTTTATCAACACCTCCAGCGACTGATCCTGTTCTGTACTGTAAATGGAATATTCCCGTACCTGGTTATTGCCCGGAATACCCAATGTGATATGCTGACCGGCCCTGAAATTCATTTCGTTACGATCGAACCTGAGAACATATGCCTCGGGAGTAAGGGTACGGATTTGCTGCAAACGGTAAATTTTTCGCATGTATACGGAATCAGATGAGGGAATTTTTATTAAAGGGTTGACAACGAGCCTGTTTTTCCTGGCATGTTTCTTAATGCTTTCGGGAAGTATGTCCATAATTAAGGTTTAAAAATATGAAGCATTAACAACAAAGGCCAATATTTTGTTGCGGAGCATATTTTCGGCTATTTTTGAACTGCTAAAATTTTGCAGATTGATTTATCCTTCAACATTCGAGGTAAAAACAGGCTTCAATCAAATAAGGGAGCTGGTTAAGCAGTATTGTCTCTTTGCACCAGGCAAGCAGAAAGTGGATGAAATGACTTTCATGGGTGATTTTTCTGTTTTACAGGAAGCATTAAAACTTACAGCCGAGATCAGGGAAATTTGCCTTTTTGAAGAGAATTTCCCGGCTGACAACTACCGGGATATGGCTCCCGGGTTAAAAAAGGCACGGGTCGAAGGTACTTATCTTGAAGTGGAAGAAGTGTACGACCTGAAAAGATCACTCGAGACCATTAAGGCCATCCTTCGCTTTCTTAAGAATACTGCTCCGGAAAAGTACACCCTGCTCAAAAAACTGGCCGGAGAAATTAAGTATTTCAGTTATGTTGATGACCGCATTGATGCCATACTCACCAAACAGGGAAAAATTAAGGATAATGCATCACCCGATTTACGGCAGATACGGGATGAAATAGCCCAGAAACAGTCAAGTGTGGGCAGGAGAATGCAAAGCCTTTTAAAAAAAGCCATTGATGAAGGTTATATTGAAAAAGATACAGCGGTATCAATCCGTAACGGCCGCCAGGTAATTCCGGTACCCGCGTCAAACAAGCGAAGGATCAGCGGTATCGTGCACGATGAGTCTGCCACAGGCCGCACTGCATATGTTGAACCAGCCGAGATTGTTGAATTAAACAATGAAATTAAAGAACTCGAAGTAGCAGAATTAAGGGAAGTAATCAGGATACTTTCCTTGTTTACCAGCGACATAAGGCCCTATATCGAAGACCTGCTGCTTTCTTATGATTTTTTGGGAGAAATTGATTTTATCCGGGCTAAGGCATTGTTTGCCATCAGCATTAATGCGGGATTACCTGCGCTTTCAGACAATCCCGGCTTCTGGTGGAAACAGGCAGTGCATCCTTTACTTTACCTTCACCTTAAAAAAGAAAACAAGGCTGTTGTTCCGCTTGATATCCATCTTGATGCAAAGAACAGGATACTGCTGATTTCAGGTCCCAATGCAGGAGGCAAGTCGGTTTGCCTTAAAACCGTCGGACTGGTTCAATATATGCTTCAGTGCGGATTGCTGGTTCCGCTGGTTGAAAGCTCCGAGGCAGGAATTTTTAAAGACATACTCATTGACATTGGCGATGAACAGTCTATCGAAAATGACCTCAGCACCTATAGTTCACATTTGCTCAATATGAAAATGTTCCTGCGGAATGCTTCATCCCGCAGCCTGATCCTCATTGATGAATTCGGAACAGGAACCGAACCACAAATCGGCGGGGCAATTGCCGAGGCTTTGCTCGAATCGCTTAACAAATCGGGAACATACGGCGTTATCACCACGCATTATTCAAACCTGAAACATTTTGCTTCAGCGGCTGCCGGCATTACCAATGGGGCAATGATGTTTGATACAGGAAAAATGCAACCCCTGTTCAGGCTCGAAATTGGTAAACCTGGCAGTTCTTTCGCCATTGACATCGCGCGTAAAATAGGATTGCCTGAGGATATCCTTAAAAACGCAGCAGACAAAGCCGGTGAAGAAAACATCAATTTCGACAGGCATTTAAGGGAAATTCTGAGGGACAAAAGGTACTGGGAAGAAAAGCGTGAAAAAATCAGGATTTCGGAGAAAAAGCTCAGTGGAATGCTGGAGCAATACGACCAAGAACTGGGACAGATAAAAAAGACCCGGAAGGAAATCCTGGACAATGCCCGCTTGGAAGCAGAAAATTTATTGGCCAACACCAACAAGGAAATAGAAAAGACCATCCGGGTTATCAAGGAAAGCCAGGCAGAAAAAGAATCTACAAAGCAGGCACGAAAGGAACTTGAATTATTCAAGGAAAGGCTTCCCGATCAGCAGGGTGAGGGTGATGTACTCAGCCGTAAGGCGGCAGAACTGGAACGAAGGGCCAGGAGACTGAAAAAGCAACCCGAAGCTGCTGAAAATCAAATCAGGGAAAGCGCCAATGGTCCTTTATCCGAAGGCGACCGAGTAAAAATCCGATCGCTGCAAGTAGAAGGCGAAATTCTTGAAATAAATGGCGAAAATGTTCTTATAACCTATGGTGAAAGCATGATCACCTCGGTAAAGCTCAAGAATGTCGAGAAAGTGAAGGGATCAGGAACATTGTCCAGGCAGGGTCATGCCCCAAAATTCGACTGGAGCATAAGCCAGCGCAAGCTGAATTTCAAATCCGAAATCGACATAAGGGGAAAACGCGGTGAAGAATCACTGGAAATAGTACGCAATTTCATTGATGATGCCACTGTGGTGGGCGTAACAGAATTGCGGATTTTGCATGGCAAAGGAAACGGTATCCTTAAAAACCTGGTGCGGGAATTCCTCGGCAGTATAGATGTGGTGAAATCGTTCAGGGACGAACATGTTGAAAGAGGAGGATCGGGAATAACTGTGGTAAAACTAGGCTTTTAGCAGTTTACCCTACGGATTATACTTCAGGGACCAATTGCTTTCTGTATTTTACCTGGTACGCAAAAAACCACAAGGCGACGCCTGTTGCAATGGCTGCACCAATCAAATAAGCCAGCTGCGGTTGCAACGTAAAACCCTCGGGTGCGATAAGAATGTATGTTACCGTTACGGCAGTCATAAACACCGCAGGAATATAGGTAATCCAGAAAAACTTTTTGTTCTGTGCAAGGAATACCGAAATGGCCCAAAGCACAACCATGCCCAGTGTTTGATTGGCCCAGGCAAAATAACGCCAGATAATGCTGAAATCAATCAATGTAAGCAGGTAACCAACAACAAACAGGGGAATGCTTATCATAAGCCGGTTTTTAATGGGGCCTTGTCTGAATTTCAAAAAATCGGCCACAATGAGCCTGGCTCCGCGGAATGCAGTATCGCCTGATGTCAAAGGCGCCGCAACCACTCCCAGCAAAGCCAGAACTGCCCCGAATTTTCCCAGCAGGCTGTATGCTATGTCCTGAACAAGGTATGCAGCATTTCCCTGCTGGGCATTCATCATATCATTAAGCTCACGAATGCCGCCATAAAAACTCATGCCAATCATTGCCCAAATGAGGGCAACAATACCCTCCGAAATCATTGCTCCATAAAACACCCGACGGCCATACCTTTCATTGGTTATGCACCGGGCAACCAAAGGCGATTGTGTAGCATGAAATCCTGAAATGGCTCCACATGCAATGGTTATAAACAACATAGGAAAGATGGGGAATTTCCCGGGATCGGAATGAAAATTATAAAGCGTGCTGCGCGTAAGTTCAGGCATGGCATATCCCTTTGCAAACAGCGCGGTAATCATACCTACAGCCATGAATAAAATGCAAAAACCAAAGAAAGGATATATGCGTCCGATAATTTTATCAATAGGCAACATGGTGGCAAGAACATAGTACACAAATACCGCCCAAACCCAGAAATTCATAGTGAGCGATTGTGGGGTAAGTTCAGCTAGAATCTTCGCGGGTCCCATAATAAAAACGGCCCCTACCAGCACCATAAGCACCACGGTGAACCCGCGAATAAAATGTTTTGCGCCCTTTCCCAGGTATATCCCCACAATTTCGGTGATGCTAAGGCCATTGTGCCTGATGGATAAAAATCCCGAAAAGAAATCATGTACCGCACCGGCAAATATTGAACCCAGCACAATCCACAACAAGGCAGCTGGACCCCACATGGCACCTGCCACAGCGCCGAATATCGGCCCAAGCCCGGCAATGTTCAGAAACTGGATGAGAAAAAGACGCCACCAGGGTAAGGGCATATAATCAACGCCATCATTCATGCTGTGTACCGGCGTTTGCCGTTGAGTATCAACACCGGCTATTTTTTCAATGATTCGGGAATAAAGGAGGTATCCCAATATCAACGCAACAACAGCAACAAAAAACGTGATCATCTGAAGGTTTGTAATAACCGGTTCCAAAATTAAACGAATTATACCAAAAAAATCAAAAATCGGTGTACTTTCACATTACAACCTTCTCCCAACTATGATCAGGTATCTAAGCCATACAGAAATTGACCGTTTACAATGGGACCATTGCATAAGCCGCTCGGTTAACCGCCTGGTATATGGTTTTACCTGGTGGCTTGATGATGTCAGCCCCGGATGGGATGCCCTGGTAAACGACGATTATACGGCAATAATGCCACTTACATGGCGCAAAAAAGCAGGTATTCAATACCTGGCGCAACCCCTTTTTTCGCAACAGCTGGGTATTTTCTCCACTGCTGAGCCTGGTTCCGATACCATACGTGATTTCCTGGCGACCATACCAGGAAAATTCAGGTATGCAGATATCCAGCTCAACTGGATGAACCGTAGTTTACATGCCGGTGAA
>CAZYDI010000073.1:0-14793 GCA_964646255.1 uncultured Bacteroidales bacterium | reverse complement strand
AATCGGGCAAACAACACCAATCGATGCTCCCTGTATTGGATATTAATGCAGCGCTACGGTTGTTTCCTATTACGCCATAGTTTAAATTCAACATACGTTTCAAATGCGATTTTGTTGGTTAGAATTTTTATTCCTGCCACTATTGTAAGCCAAATGATACCATTATTATTAACAAGCAACTCACTCATTTTCTTGTTTACGGTTAAAAATTGGCGAAAAAAACCTGAAATTACAAGCAGGTTCTGCATTTTTCTTCTTGTATCATCAGCCTCCCTGAAAATACCTTACCATATATTGCGGGTCGGCAAAGATGTCCTTATCATTTTTTTTCTTACTTTGTCTTTAATCTGATGATTGAATGAATTTCTCCGATAGCGAAACCATATCTTTAATCAGGAAAGGCAATAAGCTTGCTTTTGAAAAACTATTCCTGAGTTATTACAGCCGGTTATGCGAGTATTCATATACTATATGTAAGGACAAGGAAACTTCAGTTGAAATCGTTCAGGATTTTTTTGTGAGATTATGGGATAATCGTTCAAACCTGAACATCTCATCCGTTAAGGCTTATCTTTTTAGATCCATTCACAACAACACCATCAAATGCATCACCCGAAAGTCTGCAACCATAAATATTGATAGTATTCAGGAATGCGGTTCTGAATCAATACCGGATTTTGAACTGTCTGAAACGCTTGAACGATCAATTGCTGAGCTTCCGCCAAGATGCCGGGAAGTTTTTGTTCTTAGCCGCATGGACAAGTTACGGCATAAGGAAATAGCTTCCATGCTTGGCATATCGGAACGAACCGTTGAAGTGCAAATCAGAAAGGCCGGACAAATATTAAAGGAGAAGATGAAGGAATTTCTTTCAATTTTTTGGTAAAAATGCAGTAAGGGATTTATAATGATTTTGGATCTATGTAATGAGGTTATGAAATGAAATATTCTGATTTTCATAAAACGGATATTCTCATTCGTTACCTGGGTAAGGAGACGAATGAAGCGGAGAACAAGCTGGTTGAAGAATGGTGTGAAGAATCACAGCATAATAGGGATCATTTGCTTAAAATTAAAAGTCTGTGGGATGATTCCATTGACAGAAGTATTCTGGATGACAAGTATCAAACCCGCACAGCTTATGAAAATCTGTTTGCAAAGAAATTCAAAGCACCAGTTTTTAGGTTGAATTATAAAATTATTGCTGCAGCCACCGTTGCACTGCTTTTTGGTGTTGGATTACTGGCCTATTTTCTTTGGTTTAACGGGGAATTGAAGGTACAAACGGGTAATGAAGTTGCCAGTATTACACTGAAAGACAATTCCAAAATATGGCTTAACAAAAACTCCAACTTAACCTATAGGCGATATCAGGGTAAAGACAGGTTGGTTAAATTGTCGGGTGAAGCTTATTTTGAGGTAGCTCCCGATGCAACGAGGCCATTCATCATTATCACCGGCAATTCAAAAATTACCGTCGTTGGCACAAGTTTTAATGTAAAAGCATATCCCGGGAAATCAGAAACGGAAGTTTCTGTTACCAGTGGCGTGGTTATGCTTAATCATCTGGTGGCATTACCTGCCCAAAATATGGAAATAAAGTTATCCGCAGGTGAAAGGGGATTGATCAGCAGAGACTCCATTCCGGTTAAGGAGCCAATTAATGACTTGAATTTTAATAGCTGGAAAACCCGCGATTTTGTTTTTGATAATACCAATATTGTTGAAATCATCGATTTGGCAAATTCTATATACGGCACAGATATTCAAATTGAGTCGAACAATGTTGAAAAATGCAATATTACAGGAACATTCAAATGCCAATCGATTGATGAAATGCTCGATATGCTGGGTGTTGTTTTAAATGTTACTATACAGCATAAAGGCAATCATATATATATCAGGAGTGATAGCTGTTTGGTAAATGAGTAGCATGATTCATCCCAATTCATACCTTAAACCACTATTGATGGGTATTTTGTTGTATTGTGGTGGATTTTGCTTTTCGCAACATCAAAGATTCAATTTTTCATTTTCTTCAGTCCCGGTAACCGAAGCAATTAGTGAAATTTCAAAGCAAACAAAAATTAATTTTCTTTACAATCCAAGTATATTTCAAGATGATTTTCTCATTAGCGGGCAGTATACAAATCTCACGGTAACTGAAATTCTGGACACCATATTAAGGCATTCCTCCATTGGGTATAAATTATATAAAAAGGATATTGTTCTATTCCGGAATAATGAAAGGGTGCTGAACCATCATAAAGTATCAAACCAGTCAGTAAGGGAAGGAATAGCAACGCGAAAAAGAATCATCGATTCGGTTACCTATTCAATAATTACCTACGATACGCTGGTTACCAATGAAACCAGAATTCAGCACATCCCTGTGTATGATTCAATTACGGTTTATGATACCATTAATGTGATTCGAAAAATTAATGCTGCGAAGCTTGTATATCAGCCGAATAAAAAAACATTTATTGCCGGACTTTCAATGATACAGGGTATGATGCGCACGCACATTGATATGCCTAATATTGATGATGAAGTTGAGAAAGAACTAAAGGGATGTATTTCCGAAAAAAGCAGCAATGGCTTGTTATTCTCCTTTATTTACAGAAATTCACCCTGGCAACTGGAATCGGGATTGGCCATTACCAGGAATAAGTACTCCTTTGAGTACAATGAAAAAAATTCAGGCTTTATTACACAAATCGATACAATTGACCGGTATTATACTGGAATTACGGGCTATGATACACTATGGGTTTACGTAACCGAGGAAAGACAAATTGAAACTATCGTTGAAAAGAAATATACTTCCCTTGTATCGCTCTATTATATTTCACTGCCTGTTTTATTCGGGTATAGTTATACCCGAAGAAACATTACCTATGAAATTAAACTGGGAATACTGGCACAGTTTTATTGCGGGAGTAAAGGGGATTATTTAGTACCCAATATGAATAATGAACTGATTGTTAGCAATTCGCGCATGGCTGCACCTGAGTTTTCAATGGACATTTTTGGAGGATTGTGTATTGATTATTTTCTTGATAACCATTTACATCTTGCCTTTCAGCCAACCATTACATATGGCGCATTCGGATACAACAATAAGAAACCTGATTATGCTTTTAAAAATTTACAGGCCGGCTTTCAATTGGGATTGAGGTATTATTTCTAGCTATGCAGTAAGGGATTTTTTCTGTTCGGATCTCTTGTAGATGTAAACTTAAAAAACCTTATCAATATGAAAAAACGTATTTGTCAGATGTATATACTGATATTTGCCATGCTGGTTTCACCGCTGGTTAAAAGTAATACACTTGCTGCAAATGACTATTCAAGTAATTTTTCTGAGGATACATGTGAGGCTAATATCTATTATGTTTCACTAGGTAATGGTGAGTACATTTTTTACGACAGTGCGTCTGTATACGGTGACGACGCTGAAATCGAATGGAATATTAATGGTACCAAGTATTATAATGTTCATACCTTAACCCACACCTTTCCAACAGGCACTGTTAATGTACAGGCCTGTCTGAAAATTACCTCGGGCAATCATGAATGTACTGCCTGCAATCTATTTGTCATTGAACCTGAGAATAACATACATTGTGATGCCAGGTTCAAATATTATTTATCCGACACCGTTTACAGCGGTTTTAAAAGGGTATATCTCGAAAATCACTCTGAAAGCAATGATCCCATTGTAACATCCACATGGAGTTATGGCGATGGGGAATTTTCAACCATAGATTTGCCGTATCATGATTATCATAGCCCGTTTAACAGTACATATTCAGTTTTGCTCTATATAACCACGTTAAATGGATGCTATGACTCTGTTTTTTACAACGTGTATGTTCCTGATTCTGATAGTATAAATGATGAATGCCTGGCCGATTTTAGTTTTGAGGTAGTTAGCCCCGACAGTATAATGCAGAATTACCAGGATGTCAGGTTCTTTAATCACTCCTCCAGTACACACACAATTACATCATATATTTGGGATTTCGGCAATGGCGAATATTCCAATGAAACGAACCCTACACATAGGTTTTACACTCCAAGCGACACATTGTTGAATATAGGGCTTACCATCTCTTCCACTTCGGGTTGCCTAAATAGCAAAGTGCAAGAAGTATTGCTTCCCGGGTTTGCAGGTAATACGGATTCCTGTACGGCAGATTTTATTTATAATTTTGATGAATTATATGATGAACCCGGAATTACACGGGTACAATTCGAAAATTCATCTACAGTCTCTGAAACAGTGGTATTTATGCATTGGACATTCGGCGATGGCGCCAGTGATCATTCAATGTATCCGGTACATGATTATTATTTGAGAGATACCACATTGTTGGCCAGTCTTTCAATTATTACCGTGGATGGTTGTAAGGATACAACCTATAAAGAAATTTATATTCCTGTTTTATCGGATACTTCGTATTCAACTTGCCATGCAGATTTTACCTATGCTGTAATAGAATCGGATTCCCTTGGATCATCCTACACCCATATTGCTTTCGACAATACATCATCAGGCATCATGCCAGTATTCTTATGGTCGTTTGGTGATAATAACCAGAGCACTGATTACAGTCCTTCTCATATTTATTCGAATGAAGATAATGAAACGGTGGTAATGGTATCACTGGCAGTGACCACGGAACATTGCACCGATACGGTAAGTAAGGAAATTACCTTGCCAGGAATAAAGCCGTTGTTTTCAATGTCAGGATTTGTCACCGGTAAGGGCACATTGCTTCCACAAGGCACAATAGTTCTTTACTATAAAACAGATGACGGTTATTTTGACATCAGGGAAGCAAACGTGATAAACAATGGTAATTTTTATTTTGATGGGCTGGAGAAAGGCAGGTATCTTCTTTATGCTATGCCTCATATGTATTACAGTGGACAATATCTTCCTACATACTACGCAAATAAGTTGCACTGGTTCAGGGCTGATGAAATAAACCTTGAATCCAATACAGGAGATATCCACCTGCTAATGGCAACTACCCTGATTATGGGAAAGGGTCCTGGAAGAATTTCAGGAAAGATTAACCGCAATTTCAATAAAAACACCCAAAGTGCGAATCCCATGGCAGGGAATAGCGATATTGTGGTATATCTTTATACAGAATCCGGAGAGGTAATAAGTGTTTGTACACCCGATGAAAACAATGACTTTGCTTTTAATGATTTACTTTATGGAACCTATACCCTCCGACTGGAATCAGTAAATCTAATTGAAAATAAAACTACAGTAACCCTGTCACCGGAAACCCCCGCAGCCAGTGGTATTGATTTTAATATCGAGGGCTTCCTGGTTGGTGTATCGAAAACTGTATCGGAAAGCGATGTGAAAATGTATTTTGTTTCCGATGAATCTTTAGGAATAATCATGAATAAGGCTGGTTTTTACAAGGTTACCGTTGTGAATATGGCAGGTAACGTAGTTTTTGAATCAACGGAAGATTTTTCAGCAGCCGTTGAAAAGCAAATTCATATTGGCAATGTGGTTGACGGCATATATTTAATCAGACTGCAAGGTAGTTCTGTGATTTCAAGGAAGATAAAAAAGTAATATAACCGGTTAACACACAATAAGGCTGGAATTCCTAACATGGGAACAAATGTTCGTGTTGAAGGAATTCCAGTTCTTTTTTTATAACAATGCGGCCAGGTTCAGCCTGCAGAAAAGATTTGCACACCACCCATTACGTTCCGAACTTACCCTTGATTGGAATGTTATTACGCATAGACAAAGCTTAAACTTATCTCTGATGCGAAATCCGTTTGGAACAATAAGATTGAAGATTCTCCTGGGGTATTTATTTGTTACGGGAATTTCGGCATTTACCATTTGGCTGATTTATTCAGAATTCTTCGTTTATGCCCAAAACAGGATAAAAGTTAATTCCCTTAACAACAAAATCGTCTATTTTAATTCAGCATTAACCAACCTCTATCAGGCTGAAACCCTGGAACGTACTTATTCACAAACCGGAAACCCCGACGTTTATTCTACCTATGAAACACTTATGGATGTTTTGGAAATTCAGTTTGACTCACTCTCAGAAATGTCTGACGACGCTCTTGAAAAAGGGCACGCAGACAGTATAGTTCAGCTTTTAAAGGAAAAACGGCATAATTTTAAGAACCTTGCTGTAAACAGTGTGATTGAAAATCCGCACGATTTTGTAGCACGTGCTATTGGTGATTTTAAAACCAACAGGGATTCAATCATTGGCATATTAAACGTGCGCAAGGTTATTGAGGAAAAAAGCGAAAGCACTATAGTTGAACAAAAGAAACGCAGGTTTTTCGAAAGGCTCGCCTATGCTTTTAATCCGAAATCAAATGCCGACTCGGTGGTTCATTTAAGCAAAAGGCAATTGGTTGAAACCGACACTGTACTTAAAGAGTTCAATCCTGCTGATTCGTTGATGCAATTGCTTACTGCCGTGATGGATGATTTAAAAAAGGAGAGCGAACAAAATCAACGGCAAATGGCAAGGAGAGAAAATATTTTCCTGGCCAATGATCGTATTTTAACCGTGCAATTAAGGCAGCTGATTTCACTGCTGGAACAGGACATCCTTGTGAGTTCATTGGGTGAACTGGAAGCCTTGCAGGAGAAAATTAGGACCACCACATGGTATCTTATCACATTGGGTTTCCTGTCTTTGGCAATCATCATTCTCTTTCTGGTATTTATAATGAAAGATATAACAAGGAGTCATAGATACAGGATTGAACTTGAAAAAGCAAAAGCCTATTCAGATTCATTGCTCAAAAGCAAAGAGCAATTTATGTTAAGTATTACGCACGATATTAAGTCGCCGATAGCTTCTATTACCGGATATGCCCGGTTATTGTATGATTCCGCCGACAGGGAAAAAAAGAAGGTATACCTGCAGGCCATTACCCAATCAAGTAACCAGATTACAAAACTTATCAATGATCTTTTTGATTTCACTAAACTCGAAACAGGCAAGTTAACAATAGAATCGTTGCCCTTTAACTTTGCATCCCTTATGAATGATATCTTTAGTGTGTTTAATCCGATAGCTGCCGATAAGAAGCTGGATTTCACATTAAAAAACGATGTGCCGGATGATGCGGATTATGTCAGTGATCCGCTCAGAATTACCCAAATTGTCAGCAATATTGTGTCGAATGCCATTAAATACACCAAAGCGGGAAGTGTTGATATCAGGTCATATACTGGCAAAAGCGCAGGTGAAAAAGATCATGTAATCATAGAGATTAAAGATACCGGGATAGGAATAGCAGAGGAAGACATAGGTAATATTTTCAATGAATTTTCCCAAATAAACGTAAAGGATCGGGATAAATATGATGGGATTGGCTTAGGATTGAATATTGCACAACGGCTAATTGCCATGCTGCAGGGCTCAATTTCGGTAACCAGTAATCCGGGTGAAGGCAGTGTATTTAGCGTTCTGCTTCCTTTAGAGAAAGCGCAACTGAACAAGCGTGAAAATGCTGAATTGTCAAATCAGCGGGGAGGGAAGAAGAATATTCTTGTACTTGATGATGATGAAATTTTGCTGAATCTCCTTCATGAAACACTTCGGCATCTGGATTTGCAAATATTCACATGTAATTCACCCTCACAAGCCCTAAGAATTCTGTCGATGCAGCAGGTAGATCTGATCATTACCGACCTGCAAATCCCATCAATGTCGGGAACAGACTTTATTGCTTATTTGCAAAGAAAAACAGGGCGGTTAATCCCTGCTATCATCATGACCGGCATGGACACCTTCCGGCCCGAAAATCACCCGGAAATATTTATTTCTGCCTGTTTAAAAAAGCCTTTTTCTCCTGAGGCATTGCATGAAGCCATTGAGAGCATATTCAAACCGTCATCTTCATTACGATTAATGCAGCCTGGAGAGAAAAGAACTGCAAACAAACCTCAAGCCGCATCATATAATCTGAATCCATTACAACAATTTACCATTAATGACGAGGAAAGTCTGCGTGCCATTTTAACTTCCTTTGTTGAGTCGAGTTATAAAAACCTGAACAGTTTTCAGCGGTATATTCAAACAAATGAAAGGCAAAACCTGGCTGATCTGGCGCACAAGATGCTTGCCATGTTCAGGCAACTCGAAGCAGATGAATTGGTAAAATTGTTGGTATTGCTTGAGAAAAATCAACAAGACCTAACGGATGAGCAATGGCAAATGCTGGCAAAAGATACCTGCATCAAAGTCTCCCAATTTGTTGAAACGCTTTGTGAAGAGCAAGGGATCTCAATGATGGTCAGGTGATCCTATTTTGTACAGTTTTAATTTATTGTAAAGGGTTTTGCGGTCAATATTCAATAATCGGGCCGCTTTGCTTTTGTTGTATTCCGATACTTCCAACGCTTTAATAATTTTTTCAGGTTCATCCCTGCGGTTAAACAAGTCGGAATCATCATTCGAAACCGATTTCGCATATAATTCTCCCGGAATTTCATTGATGGTAATCATTTTGCTTTTTGCAAGCAGCGTGGCTCGTTTTACCACATTCTTAAGCTCTCTCAGGTTTCCGGGCCAATGGTAATTCAGGAATACTGTTTCAATGGCGGGCTCAAAACCTGTAACAGATTTGTTGAGATACTGGTTTGCCTGATTAAGAAAGTGTTTTGCAAACACCATAATATCCGGACCTCTGTCGCGCAGGGCAGGGGCATTTATTTGAAATTCATTCAACCGGTGAAATAAATCCTTTCGGAAGTTTCCCTTGTTCATTGCATCCGTCAGATCTTCATTGGTAGCGGATATTATTCTTACATCCACATGTATGCTTTTGGTTCCCCCTACAGGTTTAATAACCTTTTCCTGTAATGCACGAAGGAGCTTCATTTGTGTATCATAAGACAGATTTCCGATCTCATCAAGAAACAGGGTTCCTCCGTTTGCAGCCTCGAAATAACCCTTTTTGTCCACGATGGCACCTGTAAAAGAGCCTTTCATATGTCCGAAAAACTCACTTGCAGCCAGTTCCTTTGGAATTGCACCACAATCAACTGCAATAAACGGCATACTATTGCGGGTGCTTTTTTGGTGGATTAACCGGGCGATATACTCCTTCCCGGTTCCACTCTCTCCAACCAGGAGCACCGCCATGGGCGTAGGAGCAACCAATTCCATTGTTGCCATTAATTCGGCCGATTGATTGCTCACTCCTTCGTAAAACTCCGTATGTGTTTTTGAATGGCTTTCCGGGGGATTGTCCGTTTGTTTATTGGAACGGCATGCTTCATTTATTAAGCTGAGCAATTCATCAGGATTAATCGGTTTCGGAATATAATCAAAAGCTCCCTGTTTGATCGATTTAATAGCTGATGTTATATCAGCATAACTTGTCATGAGGATAATCTGCGTATGGGATGATTGCTTTTTAATTGGTCCTATCAATTCAATTCCGTTAATTTCCGGCATTCTTACATCAGTAAGGACAACGTCAAAACTTTTTTCCTTAATTATTCTTATAGCTTCAACAGGCGAAATCACGCTGGTAACCTCATAATGGTTTTTCTCCAGAAGGGTTTTAAGCATCAGGCCAAAAGTTATATCATCATCAATGATAAGAATGCTGGACATATAATAATGGCTGGGTGATTTGGTTATTAAATTCTACCGTACGTTTTGCAAGGTTAACGATGGAGAAACCAGTTTAGTTCACTGCCCGAATGAATATTATGAATTTTTGTAAAAAAGAAACCTCTGCCGCAAAATTGCGACAGAGGTATTGATCAAGCTTAATTGCCAATAACTGAATCTATGATAAGCAAGGCTTGGTTGAACGGTTGGAATTAATCCAACAATTACTTCATTGATTTTACCGACTCACCTCTTGCATCAAGGAAAAGGGTCTGCTTTTCATCACCTTTACTTACTTTAATTTTATACGTTCCGTCCTTGCCACGGTAAGCCTTATCAGTTGTATAGCCAGGATACTTTTCGTTCAGAGCCCTTGTTACTGCTGCAGGAAGTTCACTTGACTGTATTTCATCTCCAAAATCAGCTTTATGGGCATCTGATGATTTACTGGTTCCTGTTCCTGTGCTGGTTCCTGTGCTGGGTTGTGATGCGTCAGGCTGGGTTGTTGTCCGATCTGACGGTTGGGTTGATTGGTCAGGCTGAGTTGATTGACGATCATCCGGCTGAGTTGATGTACCCTGTGAGGAACTTGGCACTTGAGCTGATACCTGTGGTGCGCTTAACCCTATAAGAGCTGCAACCACTGCTAACATCATTACTTTTTTCATAATGGTCATATTTATTTGATTTAAATTAAAATTGTCATGGTAGGTATTGAAATAACCATGCCATAAACCGGAGGCGGTGCCAAAAAATACTATAATCAACAGGAATTCAGTGTGTTGTTAATAGGGAGAGGAATGTTTTTTAGTCTCTGATACAGTTTTTATATGTGTAGAATCCACATTAAGTGTAGAATTATTCCACAACCTTCATTTGTTTTTTTTAAAGGCCAATACTGCATTATCGAAATTTCATATAAACGCAATCGGGCAGGTTTATTGAAGGAAGGAAATTCAGCATTCCGGCATACCAGTATTCCAATATTCCAGAATTCCAGAATTCCAGAATTCCAGCATACCAGCATACCAGCATACCAGCATACCAGCATACCAACATTCCAGCATACCAGCATCAGCTTGATGCATAAGTTGTAATGATTGATCGCTAATACCTGATGATAATTATGCGCCTGATTTGGCGGCTGGGAATTGCCTAAGGTAATGTTTATTCTGTTACCTGGACATTTGTTGTATCGGTTGCTTTCTTGTCAACTTTTTCAAGTTTCATTCCGCATTTCGGACATGTTCCTTCTTCATCGCTTAGTACCTCTGGATGCATAGGGCAGGTATATTGGGCATTCTCTGCGAATTCATTACCCGTTGTGGAAGGTGTGTCGGTCCTGGTTTGGTTTGTATTGCATGCCAACGTGAATAGTACCATTACAAATGCCAGTATAATCAGTCTGATGTTTTTCATAACAATAGATTTTGCGTGGTATTTTTTTATTCAACATATTAGTAAATGAATTGTTCGGTTGGATCAAAATAAAGCATGGATAGAATATTAAAGCATTAAATGGCTTTTTTGACCGTTTGTAATGATACGATTACCTTTGTACTATGAAAATGCAATTTCAGCCGAAGAAGAAAATCATTTTAATATCCGCAGCTTCGTTACCATTGGTACTGGTTTTGCTTCTGTTTATCAGTGCGTTAAGTAAATTACACAGCAAGGATGCGTTGCTTAATTACAAAAATGCTACAGCATCCATAGTATTATCTGATGAGCAGGACCTTATCGGAAAAATATTTGTTGAAAACCGAACCAGTATAACCTTTGAGGCAATTCCTCCCCATCTTATCAATGCTTTGATTGCTACCGAGGATATCAGGTTTTTTAAACATAATGGTATTGATACGAAAAGTTTATTCAGGGTATTCTTTAAAACCATCCTTTTAAACAAGAAAAGCGCCGGCGGGGGCAGTACTATTTCCCAACAACTGGTTAAGAATATTTTTGGCCGTAACATAAAAGGCCCTTTAGCCATTGTTGTGATAAAGATGCGTGAATTGTTTATGGCCAGGCGGATTGAAAAAGTATATACAAAGGAGGAAATACTCACCCTGTATCTGAATACCGTCCCCTTTGGTGAAAATGTATATGGTATTGATGCTGCCGCGCACCGCTATTTCAACAAGAAAGCGGAAGTGCTAAACATACAGGAAAGTGCCGTTTTGGTAGGTATGCTTAAAGCCAATAATCTTTATAACCCCCGGACAAATCCGGAAAATGCATTAATAAGACGCAACCTGGTTATCAGGCAGATGGCCAGGTACAACTTCATTACTCCGGCGGAAGCCGATTCATTAATCAGTACTCCGTTAAAAACGAATTATGTTAACCTCGAAAAGGATGGGCCGGCAGATTATTTCCTGTATCAGATAAAGTTAGCAGCGCGCAAAATATTGCAAAGTATGGATTCTGCCACAGGCGTCCGCTATAATCTTGAGGAGGACGGACTGGTGATCAAAACCACGCTCGATTTGAAGCTACAGAAAGCAGCAAACAGGGCTTTTCATGATCACCTGTCGAAAATGCAGCCAAAATTGGAATCACAGTATAAGAAAGGCAGCGGAAAGCGGTATGTCGATAATCTGGTAAAAATAGAACTTGACAATCAAAAGCTGACAAACCGGGCTAATGAAATTGCAATGCGCAGGACTTTTACATGGAATGGAACTGTACAGGACTCGCTTTCCGTTGCCGATAGTGTCAGGCATGCCATGCTGCTCCTCCATGGAGGTATGGTGGCATTGGATCCCAATTCCGGAGCCATTAAAGCCTGGGCCGGAGGCATCGATTTTAAAACACAGCCATACGATCAGGTTTTGGCTCAAAGGCAAACAGGCTCTACCTTTAAGCCGGTTATTTTTGCTGCTGCCTATGAATCAGGAAGCAGTCCGTGTGATTACCTCAGCAACGATTCAATTTCATTGGAAGGATATGAAGACTGGAGTCCCCGGAATTTTGATTTATCCTATGGGGGCAAATATTCACTTGCCGGGGCACTTACAAAATCAATGAATATTCCCACACTTAACTTGTTTTTCCAGGTTGGATTTGAAGCGGTTGACTCGTTGTGGAAAAGGCTGGGTTTTTCCTTTGCGCTCAACAATACTCCCGCACTGGCAATGGGAACTGCGGAAGCCAATGCCCTGGAACTGGCTGTGGCCTATGCTGCATTTGCAAACGGGGGTTACAGAATTGCACCGTATATGATTGAATCAATATCCGACCATACCGGTGAAGTAATCTGGAAGAGAGAGAAATTGGTAAGGCGTGCACGTGTGCTGTCTGAAAATACAGCGCAACTTATGAATGTAAGCCTGTCAAAAGTTGTTAATGAAGGAACCGGCGCTGGATTGCGCTCATCATTTGGTATCAGTTTTCCCGTTGCCGGCAAAACCGGTACTACCCAGGATTATTCCGACGCATGGTTTGCCTCGTACAACCCTTCTTTGGTAATTGTTAGCAGGGTAGGGGCCTCGCTGCCCTCTGTCCGGTTCAATACAGCTGCATATGGAACCGGCAGTGCTCTGGCTCTTCCCCTGGCAGGGTATACATACAGCGCAATCCAGAAAACCCCTGGACTTAGAAAAAAATACATTTCATCATTCCCGCCACTGGCCGTTGAGCTGGAACAAAATTTTCAATGTCCCGACTACAAGGAAGAGGATGTCCTTGATCATTTCTTCGACATTTTCAAAAGGGACAGGGTTCGATATGATACCCTCGATGATAAACCTGCACGCAAGCGCAGGTCGATTTTCCGCAGGATCTTCAGGTTATAGCCTATTCCAACAGAATCTTGTGATTGGTTGTAAGTTGGCTTGTCGTTATCCTTACGATATACCAGCCCCGGGCCAAATCATTCACATAGAACCGCTCATTTTGATCCATCATAACAAACGATTTGGCTAAACGCCCATCAGGGTAGAAGAGCTGAACCATAGCACCGGCATAGTCCTCATAAGCAATGTTAAACCATTCTCCTGCCGGATTTGGCCTAATTTCGATAACAGGCTCATTGATTTGGGTAACGGCTGTAGGCGTTCCTTGTCCGGTACCTTCCCATCCGGCAAGTCGTGCAAACAACCACCATGTTGCAACGCCCTTTAAAACACAATGCAGCCTTGAACTTTCAGAATGCGCGCATGAACTGCATTCATTGGTCATCAAAGCCAGGGTATCCTGAGGATTTTGCTGCAACCATTCGTTACCCCAATTTCCCCTTCCTCCTCCGGGAGTATTATAACTAAGATCTTCGCCCAGGTCAAATGTTCCTGTGTATTCACCCTCGTCATCACCATCGCCAAAATATTCACCATCCGGATTCCAACGTTCGATATCATTAAAATCGAACAAAATCCTGTTGTTTGCAATGCAGTATTCCCTGATTTGCTGATTGGCCTCATGGGTTGCTTCGCAGTGGCTTCCTGCATTGGAATGACCGGTCATATATACGAAATAAACATCTGCACGCGGATCGGTTCCACCGGGCCCGTACTTTTCAACCAAAGAGTCCATTCGCTCAAGGTAAAGATCAATATTATGCCCATAGATGTCGCACCAGGAATAAAGGATAACATTGCAATCGGGATTTTCATTTAAGTATTTTTTTACCGAGGGATACCACTCATTATCGTGGCTTAAATCATATATCAGGTTGCCGGTTGAACAATATCCACAACCTTCAAAGAAATGCAAAGCACCATTATTGCCGGTGCCATTGAAGGCAAAACGCCCGTTTGTAAAAAATGCAGAAATAGCTGCAAGGCCCGAGGGGATCTGGCTGCCATGAGAAGTATGCCCATATCCGATATGCAGAATTGATTTAGCCCGGGAAATCCATTCATCCGGAATCTTATTGATATCCGTACACCGGTGGTCAATGATAAGTGGTTGCGCGAAGAGGCCTGATGTTGCCGGAAGTAAAGCCAGCAAGGCAAACAATGCACATAGTCTGAGACTAAAGCCTGGTTTGGTTGTTTTCATAGTTTTGTTTGTTGGTTGTTTCGCAATAACATAAAGGATCAATGTATACGTAAATTATAAGGATTTGATTCAAAAAGTGTTATATATTTTTTGGGCTATTATATAGAATACAATTGTTTACTACTCCATTGTTGAAGATTGTCTA
>CAZYDI010000072.1:0-14866 GCA_964646255.1 uncultured Bacteroidales bacterium | reverse complement strand
GAAGAGATTTTTCAGAAACTCCATAAATCGTGATGAAATAGCCTGTTTAAAGATAGTATCTACAGGCGATATTAGCAATTATTGTTGCGTAATATAATAAACAGGAAATTGTACTTTTAAACATTCCGTCATCGCGAGCCCTGGTTCCCCCAGTTCGTGGCGAACTGCCTGAACAGGAAGTGCCTAACAGTGCTCCTTTGTTAGGCTATTCATGTGCAAACAGATTATTCGCTCCTACAATGCAATCCACGGCCTGCTCATGAACATGTTAGCTTCTGACCGGGGAAAGCCGATTCACCAGCAACATATGCCGTGCAGCCATGAATCCGATTTTCTGTTGAATGATCATCAGGTATAATATGCCCGGAATGCTTATTTTAATTAGCCCCTTCAAACAAAACGAAATTTTTGTCCCGGAATTGCAAACATCAAGGCTGTATGCATCAAGTTCCCTGATAATTTTCTGCTGACTTATAATCTCATTACATACAGCCATAAAAAGACGCTGATCTGTCTCCCGTAATTTGTGTTTCTTATGGCCTTGATATATAAAGCGGTTCAGAAAGACTCTTTCAATCAGGTCAGGACGATATTCCTGCGCATTCTTTGTTTTGGCACCGGTCAGAATCGCATTTTTTATCTTGCCTATGGTCGTATTATTCCGTAGTGCAATAGGCAATAATAAATGTACGCATCCGTAAGCGGCAACAGGGGCAGACGCCCCTGTTGGCTGCAGGAATTCATTTTGTATGCTGTAAGCAATGCTTTCCGTTTCTGAGTGCACCAGTGCCGAAATTTCATCCCTGCTCATTATTATTCCGTCAGTATTTTTATTGCGGCATCCATGGCTTTGTCTTTTCCGGCCAGTGTTTCATTTTTTGTGCTCCGGGCAAATATTTCAGGTGCCACCCCTATGCCTTCAAGGCTGATACCTTCATGATTTCTGTAATCACCCACCGGTATGGCCTGTAGCCATCCATTGGGCAATTCCATTGACATAACATCAGAAAAAGCGCCGAGTGTCGTATCTCCAATCTGCGTAACACGTCGATTCCTGTTCATGGCCAGTGTAAAGGTTTCGCCTGCACTTGCAGTAAATCTGCCTGTAAGAAGCATTACGGGCTTGGTGTATTGAAAAGAGCCTTCCGGATTCACATACCAGCGTATTTCGGATTCAAAATCATCATGTCGCGGTCCATTTCGCTTGCGAGAGGTCATGTATAAACTTCTTTCCGATGCAAATCTTCCGGCAATATAGCGTGCCAACCGGTCATCACCTCCTTCGAGCTTTCTAATGTCGAAAATAATGCCTGATGTTTCACTGAGAAACTCAAGTATGTCATCAAAAGCTTTTTCGGCAAAATCAACAGGATCAGCAAACACATCCATTCTGACATATCCGATTTTCTCATTGATTTTTCCATACCAGATATGCCCGGAGTATTGTTTTGACATTGCCAGATAATTGTTTTCGACAGTTTCAGCCAGAAAATCTGTTTGAATCTTCATGGTGTCCGAACGTCCCGATTCTATCCTTTTTAGTCCTTTAACGGTAGGATCAATAAATACATGGTCATCATGGAAATGCCAGATCAGATCATGAATTACTTTGGCTAATTCCTCATCGGAACTGGTGTGGCTGATTTTCGGGCGATACCCGGCATAAAGGGAGTCCCAGTTGATGTTACGGACAAGAAACTGCCCATAATACAAATCGTAGTTTTTCCATATACATTCGAAATTATCCACGGCTGTATTCTCATATTCAGGCGATAAAAGCGCTTCTTCGCAACTTCCCAGCGCAAACAGGCCGGCAATAAGACAAGCTAAATATTTATTTTTCATTGTTATAATCGGTAAATGGTTTGTATTTGAATTGAATTCATGTATGATTTGAGCGTCTGGAAATAGGTAAGGTGCATATAAGTAAAGGAGTATGCGGCGCCCAGGCTGATCCCCGGCAATACTTTGCAATTATATTCCAGGTCAAGTTTTACCATCCGCAAATCCGAAGGGCCTGTTAAGCGGCTTCCCTTTTTGAAAAATGTGCCCGATTCAGATTTATCCGGAGATGTGGCAGTATTATGCCAGGGCAGCCTGGTAGTCAATGAAATTAAAGGAACAGAAAGCGCAGCAGAAATATCACTTTTATTTCCGATTTGCCTTGATGCGCGCAAGGTCAATGCTATCCCGAGTGAATTAAACAGCCCCGTATTGTTATCAGTATACAGAAGCATTTCCCTTACCGTAGTTCCTGCCATCCAGTCTGTTTTGCCGCTGCCAAACTTCCAAAACCAGGTGAACTGGATATCTGCAGAGATCAGTTGTGAAAGTATCCTTACTGAATCTATCTTTGGTACACCATAAATATCATATTCCGTTGTATAAATCCACCGGTGGTTAAAACCATCAGGAATAAACTTCCCTTTTCCTGCGGAAAGAGAAGCATAAAGGAATGAACGTTGTGTTTCGCGCCGGTAAAACACTCCTGCAAAAATTTCCGTTGATTGATAAGTCAGGGCCGATTTTTGTTCATCAAGCAGGTGCCTGCTTTGAAAACCCGCCCTTAATCCAAGGGCTTTCTGTGATTTATCCTGCCCGGCCATTTCATCGCTTTGAGCAAGGATATATACAGAGGACAATGTCCATACAGCAATAAATATTATTGATTTCATTTGCTTTTAATTTGATTTCAGGGTCAAAATTAGACCCTCATCAGGCACCGGTCGTCTGAGCCGCCAAAGTCAGACGTAATTTTTCAAATTCTTTTGAAACTCGGAAGGAGTAAAACCGGTAAGCTTTTTAAACGCCACATTGAAGGTGGCTTTTGAATTAAATCCTGAATCAAGGGCAACTGCCAAAAGTGTAAGGCCTCCGTTTTTTCCTGACGCAAGATTGCGTTTGGTCTCCTCTACCCTAAACGTATTGATGAAATCAAAAAAATTCATCCCTGCCTTCTCATTGATAATGCGAGACAAATGATGTTTTTTTAAATTGAGAAGACTGGCAAGTTGGAAAATATTGAGTTCCGGATCGAGGTATGGTTTATTGCTGACCATAAAATCCATCAGTTTCCTGTACATGACTTCGGTCTGTTCTTCATCCATACCCGACCGTTCATATTTGCGGGATGGCAATTCATCATTTAAGCCTTTAACTTCAGTTTCGGTTATCATCTCAGCCGGTTGCAGATCGGTCAGATTTTGAGCCTTAACCGGAATGTCGAAAATTGCAGGCTGCATAAGCGCTTTGTAACCTATCCAGTAAACCAGCAATACCGTAAGAAAGTAATTGTAATGGTAAATGGCACCGATTACCGGAACATTCCACTTTTCGCCATAAAAGCCAAGGGCAGAAATGAACAGGATTGCCAGAACAAAGTAGGCGAACAGTTCCATCCATTCGATTTTCTTTTTCGAAATCTCCGAAAACGTGTCTTTAATCTGTTTACGATAAGTGTATAAATATCTTACAGTGGCAATGAGGTACGCCAATATTAGCAATATGCTGAACTGGTTGAGAAAGCCAAAATCATCCTCTGCCGCTTTTTCGAAGTTGGTAAGGTAAGCGCGTTTAATTTCTGCTGATTGCAAATACCAGGGCAAAAGTAACAAAAGATATACTGCAGCAGGGACGAAGTGGAGCAGATCTTGTTTTCTGAAATCAGGATACGGACTGCATAATTTTGTTGTAAAGAGATAGACCAGGGGACCGAAAACACTCGGCAATAGCCATGATATTTTACTCAGGTGGGGAAGGGCAAGGAAAAATTCCCTGTTGTCAAAAGCATTCAGTATGGCCTGAAAGGTTACAATGAGAACCAGGACTATCATGTAGTATTTCGCCTGATGATGTGTTTTGCTTTTAAAAAGCAGGAAACTTAACAAAATTGCATTGATAAAGCCGGCAACCGTAAAATACTGAAATGCATTCTGTGCATTCATCAGGGTAAATTTTGAAAATGTGTGATTAAAGAATACAATCGGTCGATTAAATTGTTCTGAGACTTATCCTGAGGAATAATGAAATAAGGGTATATTTAAAATGTTCTTAAATTTGAAACTGATCAATGAAAACCCGACCATAAAATCAAATGCAATAATCCATAAACTATGAAAAACCTGATTTCAGTACTTTTTCTGCTTATGATCACCCGGATCATCTTTTCACAGGAAGCAACAAAGAATACCAGTTATCGTGCATGGTGGAACGAGGCCTACCTTCAGAAGCCCATTGAAAATTCCCAGACCAAAATACTTCCCCGGATTTCAGTAAAGGGCAATTCCTTCATTAATGAAAAAGGAGAGACAATTTTATTCAGGGGGCTGTCCATTTCAGATCCTGACAAAATTGAACACCAGGGACATTGGAATAAACAGCATTTTGAAAAGGTGAAGGAAATGGGGGCCATGGTGGTTCGCATTCCTGTTCATCCCATAGCCTGGAGGGAGCGAGGCCCGGCAAACTATGTGAAATTGCTTGATGAGGCGATTGCCTGGTGCACTGAACTGGGTATGTATGTTATGATCGATTGGCATACCATAGGGAACCTTCGAATGGAACTTTTCCAGGATCCTATGTACAATACCACGCAAAAAGAGACTTATGAATTCTGGCTTACCATGGCAAAACGGTACAGCGGACACAATACCGTGGCTTTTTATGAATTGTTCAATGAGCCCACTACGTACAGGGGACAGTTGGGAAGCTGCGCATGGAGTGAATGGAAGGAAATCATGGAAAATACCATTAAGCTTATCCGCTCCTATGATAAGAACATTATTGCATTGGTTGCCGGATTTGACTGGGCATATGACCTGACTCCACTGTTAGAGGATCCCATTAATGCAGAAGGAATTGGTTATGTGGTTCACCCCTACGAAGGGAAGCGGCCTGTCCCAAAGGAACCCAGATGGGATGAAAATTTTGGCTTTGCCGCTGCCAGTTATCCGGTGGTTGCCACAGAATTCGGATTTGAATTGCGACCCGGAGAAACATTAACCGAAGATCATTACGCTTATCGTATTATACGCTATCTCGAAGGTAGAGGCATTAGCTGGCTTTGTTGGGCCTTTGATCCTGAATGGGGGCCAAGACTCCTCAAATCGTGGGATCCCTATGTTAATACACCAAGCGGAGAATTCTTTAAAAAAGCAATGCAGGGAGAGTTGAACAAGTAAGCCAATTATCACAGCAATGAAGGAGAATAAAGTGCAATCAATCTCAATGGACAGGATTCCCTGTAAATTAGCGGGCCTGTTGCTCGTGGCAGTTATGCTTGCATGCACCGGGGCAGTTAAACTGCCGGATCAACCCGACCTGAAGAACCTGAGCAAACCGCTCGCGGGTCAGATCTCAGATGCACATGAAAAAGCCCTTCAAAATCCTTCCGCTGACAATTTAGGGAACCTTGGAATGGTGTACCATTCCGGGGCTTTTTACGATAAGGCCGCAGTTTGTTACAAACTGGCCATCAATAAAAAAAAATCGGCCTGGAAATGGCACTATTACCTGGGATATATATACCTTGAAATGGGTGAGTCCGCAAAAGCAATTACATGCTTTACCCGGGTGCTCCGGTACAATCCTGAAGCTAACCATGCCTGGTATTACATCGGCGAGGAACATCACAACCAGGGATCAATTGAACAAGCCATTGACGCTTTCAGCAGGGTTGATGATCTTACTGCTCCTGTAGAGAAAGGTAAGCACAGAACCGACTTTTTCCCGCTAGGTGTTTATGCTGATTTTCAGCTTGCACGTGTTTATATGGAAAGCAAGCAATACGATATGTCCAGGTCTTTATTGCAGGAAATTGTACGCTTATATCCTTCCTTTGGTCCGGCTTACCGCCTACTTGGTAATATTTATAACGTGGAAAACAATCCTGCGCAAAGCAAGCGTTATACCAACCGGGCTAATGACCTTGCCGTTTTCACCCCTCCGGTTGATTCGCTCATCGACAGGCTTTCGTTGATGTCACGATCGGAATTATACCTTCTTAAGAAAATCGATGAAGCACAAAACGGGGCTTATGCAGAATGGGCAATGCAGCTGATGATCAACGGTTATAAATACCTGCCGGAAAATAAGCACCTGATATCAAAGTTCATAAAACTATACCTTATGATGGACTTTGGGAGGCAGTCATCACCACTGCTCGCGCAGCACCGCAACCTTTTCAGCGATGACTATAACGAGATTGGCAATGTAGCCATGCTGTTGTATGAAAAAGGATTATATGACCAGGCTTTGGAACATTACCGGGTTGCCCGGAAGATAAAGCCTGAGGCAGCCCATACCCAAAAGGACATTATTCTTTGTTTGTGGCAGACAGAAGGAAAAAAGACAGCCCTTGATTCAACACTGAAATGGCTTATTGAAAATCAGCGAAATGTTTCGGTACTTTCTGAAGGTGTCGGTCTGTTGGTGAGTCTCAGGGAAGTTGACCGTGCACGGTTTTATTTTGCAAAATTAAAAAGCCTTTCTCCCAACACTGACGGGGTATTTAAGCTTTCGGCGAAGCTGGCACAACTGGAAGGCAACAATACCGGTGCTGTAAAATGGTGCGAAGAGGCCTATAGCAGCAATCCGTCAGATTTTGAAAATGTTAAGATGCTGATCAATTTACTTGTTCAGCAAGAGCAATGGCAAAAGGGCATCAAATTTATGAGCGAGGCCATGGAACATCATCCGGGCGAACCTTTTCTGCTTGAGCAACTGGCTACCTTGTTGATCACCTGTCCGGACAAGTCACTCAGGGATATTCCAGCAGGCATTGAGTATGCCGAAAGGGCTTTTTATCATATCAGCAGCAAATCCTATACGTTGACTTCTGCAGGCAGGAGCCTTGCAATGGCTCACCTGATGCAGGGTAACAAGGAAGAGGCCATGCGCACTTTGCAATTGACCATCAAAATGGCAAAGAATGAGCGGCTTCCCGCAAATTATATTGCGGAATTAGAAAAGGTGCTTACAGCAATGAAGCAGTGACCGGAAGTACTGATTACCTATTGCCGGGAGTTCAGCATACCGTTGTTTTTCCATAGCATGATGCGCGCCATGCGATCGTATGGCGGGTAAGTATGCATGCCGCCGGTGATAACATCCACATGTCCATCATTATTAAAGTCGCCTGCCTCGCAAGTGAGTATATGTGTAGGCGATTTGGTGATCTCGCGCCTGGTGAACTTCAGCTTCCCGTCATTTTCAAGCCATATAAAACTCTCCGATTCCGGGTTCGCCCATATATTAAAAGCGCTTACCGCAAGTAAATCCATGTCACCATCATTGTCCATGTCCGCATGTCTGACATTGGTGGCACCGGTAAAATTACAAAGCCGGTGATATTCAAAAACCAGTTCACCCTTGTTCTCTAACCATTGGACTCCATGCCAGGGCCTTCCCTGAGGGGGAATATAATCAAATGCGTCACCATTGGTATAAAGGATGTCGGTATCGCCATCCATGTCAAGGTCGGATAGGGATATTCCGCTTGAGCCGTAATCCTGGTTGCTTGATCCCCATAACAGGCGTGATTCAAACTTGCCTTTGCCATCATTGATATAGCAATAGATCTCCTCCCATTCCTGCGATACCAGGGAGATAATATCAAGATCACTGTCGTTGTCAATATCCACCAACTCTATATTAATAGGACCGGATAGATACTGAAGCATATGACTCCCGAACTCCCAGTTTCCTTTATTCTCTATCCAGCGTGTTTCACCATCATCGTATCCGAATTGGGCAACCGCAAGATCCAGGTCCTTATCATTGTCCAGATCGCCGGCCCTGACATCGGATACGCGGGCAATTTTTTCAACGATCACATGTTTTTTGAAATTAAACTGTCCATCGTTCTCAAGTATTACCACCGATCCAATTTTATCGTTGTTCGGAAAGAGCATGCCTAAAACGGCAACCATAATATCATTGTCACCGTCAAAATCAAAATCGATAATTTGCACATGTGCCGGTGCAATGAGGTCGCCGGCTATGATTTTCTCGGTAAAGGTATCTGCAGGGTATTGCCGTATCCACGAAACAAAATTTCCGAAATTGTCGCATAGTACAACATCAAGTAAATTATCCTTGTCCAGATCCACAGCCTGAATATGTGCAATTAGCGGCGGTTCGGTAAATGCTTTACCAATGGGTTCAGGCACGAGAAAATCAATTTTCTCACCTGCAAGGCTTTCAAAGGCAATGGTATTTGACTGATCCGGCGATTCTTTACCCGTAATTCTTTTAATTACTTCACCCCAGGTTAATCCGCTTTTTTTTGATTGCAGAGCCAGAAATGTCAATGGTACGCCGATTATTATGAGCAAAACAATGAAGGCCGGAAGAAGATTCCTGATGCCTTTTTGTGGTTTTTTGCCTTTCCTGGTCATGACGGTTCTGTGTAATGGTGGATTGAATGTGTTTCGGTAATGCAAAACTAATTAAATTGACCGGTTGATAGCAGAACTTTAGAAAAGAATAGTTATCATTGAATTTGAAACTTGCTGCCTGAATAGTTAAAAATGTTGGCTTTCCGAAAATTCCTGTTGCGTTTACTCCTGATCCTTGTTTTTGGAACAGTGCCTGCAATACTGTGTCAGTTTTTCGCCGGAAAACCTGTTGAGCGGAATATTCATATCACCAGTTTCAGGTATGGAAAGGATCCGTCGGTAATTCGCTGTAACAGGGGCGACAGGCTAAACCTGACCTTTAAAACGCTGGATACCGGACATTCATTTTTTCTGGAGGAGTTTGATGTAGATGCAAAGATAAGTCCGGCCCGTGATGAGGTTGAGGTTTTTAAAACCAGTGATCCTACGGAAAAGTCATACCGTACAAAAGTTATTTCCATTCATGCACAGCATAAGGGTATATCAAAGTATCTCGTTTCAAAAAGCATTTACCGCTGCCATGTATGGTGCGGGCCTATGCATGCCTTTGAGTCGGGCAAACTGATTATTATGCCCAATACTTTGTTGATGTTCAGCCTGGGATGTGCATTCGGAATCGGGTTGCTTTGGTTGATCGGATTATTCAGGCAGGAAAGCAAAGCCTCATTTAATACGGTGAATGATTCCCCATACAGGGATGTATTAACCGGTACTTTTTTAAAAAAAGCAGTTACATCGCGCTGGCCGCAGATAATCATCACCCTGGTTGCCATGCTCATGATATATGTGGTAATACTTACCTCAATTTTCGGCACCCAGATGTCGGGCCGCAATTTAGGTGTTCTCTTAATGTGGGCCATCTGGCTTTTTTTGCTGGTTGCATTGCTCACCCCGTTTCTCGGACGAATATGGTGCACCATATGCCCCTTGCCTTTTTTTGGAGATTTCCTTCAGCGCAAATCGTTCTTTAATCCCCTGCCCGGCAATTCTCAAGAATATAACAACGAGTTTGCCGGCAAATCTTTAAAGTGGCCCGATCGGTTAAAAAACAACTGGCTGAAACTTTTTGCATTCATGGCCCTGGCTACCTTTTCAACGACCCTGGTGGCAAGGCCTAAAGTTTCGGGCTTGGTGGTTCTCTGCCTCCTGCTTGTGCCAACATTTATGGCCCTGGTTTTTGAACTGCGCGCCTTTTGCCGTTATATTTGCCCGGTTGGTGTTTTTGTAGGTCCTTTTTCGGGTATGAGCACCCTGGCAGTGAGGAATAAATCACAGGATGTATGCAATAAATGCAGTGCTCATTTCTGTAAAAGGGGCAGCAAATCAGGCTGGGCATGTCCTTACGGAATAAACGTCGGTGAAATGAAGGAAAATGCCGATTGCGGTGTTTGCCTTGAATGCCTGCGAAGCTGTTCGTATAAGAATGTTTCCCTGTTCAGCCGGCCGTTTGCCACTGAGCTTGGCACCCGCAATTACAGCGAGGCATGGCTGGTTATCGCAATATTCACCCTGTCGGTTGTTTACAGTGTTTTGTATGAAGGCCACTGGCCGGTAGTCCGGGATTATGTAAATATCCTGGATAAGAAAAACTGGGACCTGTTTGGCATTTACGCGCTCATCCTATGGGTGGTAACGTTGGTAATCATTCCGGCTATCCTCTGTTTTTTGTCTTATGCAGGCACAAAAATGCCGGGAGTAATTCAAAAAACGGGTACAGTTTTCCTGTCCTTCACAGGAGCCTTACTGCCTCTAGGGCTAATGCTCTGGATAGCCTTTGTAATTCCGATGCTTTTTGTTAATGCAACATTTATTATTCAGTCCTTTTCCGATCCTTTTGGCTGGGGATGGGATTTCTTTGGGACAGCAAGCATACCATGGCATCAACTAATGCCGGGGTATATTCCCTGGTTTCAGGCTGTCCTGGTGCTGATTGGCCTGTTTTATAGCCTGCGAAACCTGGCAAGAAGCGGACGATTGTTGGTGACAACACCAAAATCACAACTTTTGCTTGTATTACCGGTTGCAGTATTTATATTTTCGGTTTCAGCAGCCATGTTGTTCTTTTATACCAATTAACAAAACGGGGAAACGATAAAATGTTTATACGCAGTAACCGGACAATGATCATATATTTACTGTTATTCCTTGTTGTCCAGGGTTGCAGGGAATCGCTGCCCAACCCGGAATCGATATTAAAAGGCAAGGAATTATTTGATTATTACGGATGCAAAACCTGTCATTCGGTTGCCGGTGATGCGATGTACGGACCTGCATTAAACGATTTGATTGGTAATGAAATTCTGGTGATTCAGGAAGGTCAGCCCAAGCGCATTACTGCTGACCGGAAATACCTGTTGCGATCAATAGCGGATCCGGAATTTGAAAAGTTGTCGGGTTTTGAAGACCGCACCATGCCTGCCACTAAAATGCCCGGGGAACATGCCAATGCTATTGCAGACTATATTATTTCATTGAACAGTTCGTATCAATCCGAATAATCATGTCAATCCGTGATCAGGCAATTTCTTCAGGCAATGAAGAGATAAGTCCTTTGTTCCGGTATATGGTCCTTACCGTTTGTCGCATCAATCGGCGTCTTGCTTCAAACCATAGGGCCGTAGCAACGGTAATAATACCGCCGATGAGCAGTGTATTTGAAATGCCGATTCCGCTGGCAATACTGCCAGTTATCAGGTTTCCGATCGGCAATGTGCCCATGAGCGCCATGGCATAAAAGCTCATTACACGGCCCCGTTTATCTTCATCGGCAATGGTTTGTATCATTGTGTTTATAGATGCCAGGGCAAGAATCATGGATAATCCTCCAAAATAGAAAATAACCAGGGACAGGATAAGGCTTTTGGAAAATGCTGCCAGTATAATGGCTACACCAAGCAGGACTATGTTGGTGGTTATTATTTTTCCCAACCCGGTTAATGTCTTCCGTGCTGCCATTATCAATGCCCCTGTTAGCGCACCTGCTCCTAACCCCGACATTAGAAAACCCAGCGTTTCACTATCGCCAAACAATATTTCCTTGGCATATGCAGGTAAAAGCACAATGAAAGGAAAACCGAACAGGCTAAGCAATGCAAGTGAGATAATAAGGGTACGGATGGGTAGCGACTGAAAGGTATATCGTACACCTTCGGCAAAGCTGCTGATAAAATGTATGGCTTTCGCGGCTTTCGGCCTGCGGGGTAACCGAACCAGCAACAATGCCGTAATTACGGCAAAATAGGTGGCTGTATTAATCAGAAAACTGAATCCTTCACCAACGGCAGCAATTAAAATCCCTCCTATGGCTGGGCCAATAAGGCGTCCGGCATTGAACAATGCCGAGTTAAGTGCAATGGCATTTCCCAGGTTTTTGGGATCATCAATCAGTTCGATTACCAGGGCCTGCCTCGACGGAGCCTCAAAGGCACTAATCAATCCAAAAACAAGGCTTAATGTTATAATGTGCCATATTTCGACGATGTTGAACAAAACAAGCATGGCCAGGGCAAGCGATTGAAGCATAAAAAATACCTGGCAAACGGTCATTATCCTTAGCTTATTATGCCTGTCGGTAAGCACTCCTGTGAAAGGGGCAAGGACAAAGGTTGGAATATGGTTTGTAAAACCGATCAGCCCCAAATAAAACACCGAGCCTGAAAGTCTGTAAACCAACCAGCTTATGGCAATGCTTTGCATCCAGGTACCAATCAGCGACACTCCCTGGCCCATGAAGTAGATCCGGTAATTCCGGGATCTCAGCGAAGAAAAAATGTTACTTAGTGTAGAAAAACTTTTTAAACCGATGCGAAAGGGCGTCATTTTTAAAATGATGGCATATGTAACGGTAAAAGTAGGAAACACTTTTCTTTTTAAAAATGAATTGCTTTTATTTACTTAGCCTTTTTATTATTCACATTCTTTTATTTAACACAGCCGATCGTATGAAAAATCAATTTGAATTGAGCAATGCGCAGTTGATGGATATCGCAAACAGCCTGACAAAGAAAGTTGTTGCCGGATTAAATGAAGACGGAACAGAAATTAAATGCCTGCCTACCTATATACATCCAAGAAAAGACGGAATTAAAGGGGAGGCTACCGTTTTTGATCTCGGTGGTACCAATTTCAGGGTGGCAACTGTACGTGTTGGCAAGGAATCAAACATAACCGGCAGTACCGAAAGAGATATAACTGAGATGAAAAACAAGGGTTTTACGCGCGACGATCTTTATTCCGCACAGGCCAAAACCCTTGGTGAGGTTAAAGTACCATCAGATGCTCCGATAGGTTATTGTTTTTCATATCCGGCAAAGTCGCTTACCGATGGCGATGCTGAATTAATTCATTGGACAAAGGGTGTAAACATTCCTGATATGGAAGGAAAGCCTGTGGGTAAGCCGCTGTTAAAGTTCCTTAATGAGCGCAGTTCCTCACGCTTTACCGATATTAAGGTGGTGAACGACACCATTACAAGCCTTTTTGCAGGCTTGCTGAACCCGGGATTTGACGCTTATATCGGACTTATCGTCGGCACCGGTACCAATATGGCAACATTCTTCCCTTCGGAATACATACCGAAGATAAAAAACATGAAGGATTGGAGCGGCGAAACTCCTGTAAACCTTGAATCGGGCAATTTCTATCCTCCCCATCTCACGGCTGTTGATGATAAGGTGGATGCCAAATCCGACAACAAAGGCTTTCAGCGTTTTGAAAAGGCCATCTCAGGTATGTACCTCGGTCGTGTATTCATGGAGGCTTTTCCAGATGAAACGTTTAAGGAGGAGCTCGATGCGGCCGATCTTTCACGTATGATCAACAATCCATCAGAATATAAAAAAGAATTCTCCGAAGTTGCATGGCAGATTTATGAACGCTCCGCGAAGCTTGTAGCTGCATCGATGGCCGGACTTGTGAAAAATTTGACCACCGCCGATAAAGCGGTAAAAAAGGTTCAGGTATTGGCCGAAGGCAGCCTGTTTTGGAGCAGGATTTCTCCGGGTAAGCAATCCTATGCTGACATTGTAAACAATATGGTTAACCAGTTGGTTACTGAAATGGGAATGCCGGGGGTTACCGTAAAAATTGCCAAAATGGAAAATGCCAACCTTATTGGGGCTGCAATGGCGGTGCTGTCTTAATAGTGACAAGGGACAAGGGACGAGTGACAAGTAAAACAAAAGCCAATGGCCATTTAATACACTATGTATCTTAGAAACATAAACCTATTCTTATGAAATCATCCAGGAGAACATTCATAAAGACGGGCGCAATGGCTGTTGCCGCAATATCGATGCCGCGCACTATTTTAGCCAATACACCAGCGGCTAAAATAGTTGCACTCCAACTGTATTCGGTGCGTGATGAAATGAAGGCCGACCCATTAGGCACCCTAAAACAAGTTGCGGCTATGGGGTATGTATACCTGGAACACGCCAGCTATGTCGACAGGAAGTTTTATGGGTATAGCGCTTCTGAGTTTAAGAAAATTCTTTCTGACCTGGGACTGAAAATGATCAGCGGGCATACGGTATTTGGCATGCAGCACTGGGATGATAAAAACAACACGTTCACAAAGGAATGGATGGATACCATAGAGGATGCTGCCATTCTTGGACAGGAATTTGTTATCAGTCCCTGGATGGACGAAAATATGCGGAACTCACACGATGCGTTAAAAAAATATCTTGATATCTTTAATGAATGTGGCGCTTTATGTTTGCGGGCAAGAATGAAATTCGGCTACCATAACCATGACTTTGAATTCATGCAGGAATACAATGGGCAGAAGATTTTTGATATTATGATGGAGAAAATCGATCCAAAGATGGTGGTTATTCAGCTCGATATTGGCAACATAGTTAATGGCGGTGCGAATGCCTTTGATGTAATAAAAAAATACCCGGGAAGGTTTGAGAATATTCATGTTAAAGATGAAATAAAGGTTCCCGGCAATGAATCAGCATACGAGAGTTGCCTGCTGGGGCAGGGCGTTATCCGCTGCCAGGAAATTGTTGACCTGGCAACTAAAATAGGAGGAACAAACTGCTACATAATTGAACAGGAATCCTACCAGGGCAAAAAACCCCTGGATTGTGCAAGGGAAAACCTTTCCACAATGAAGGAATGGGGGTATTAGTTCCAACTCAACTTTAGCAGGAGCATAAGTACAACGTCATTGGGGCGATACTGTCTGCTGGTCTTCTGGTCTTCTAAGTCTGCTGGTCGAGGAATTGTCTGCAAAGTCTGGAAAACCTGTCTTCAAAGTCTCCAAAGTCTTCAAAGTCTTAAGACCTATAGACCTGTTTCAGCCGCCGAAGCCTATGGCGAAGGAGGGAAGACAATCAGACCTGCCTTCGCTGAAGCTACGGCAGGCAAGCCTGAAGACAATCAGACCTGGAGACCTGTAGACAATCAGACCAGAAGACATTTCTTCCCCAGTATATTGCTCATTGCTAATTGCTCATTGT
>CAZYDI010000071.1:8497-15048 GCA_964646255.1 uncultured Bacteroidales bacterium | reverse complement strand
TGCAGGCCTTGTTGATGGAATCAACTACATTACTGATGACTCGGTGGTTTTTGTACTATTTGCACCCGGAAAACAAAACATTTACCTGATAGGTGATTTCAATAACTGGATACCCGATAGCACCTTTCAATTGGCCAGGGATGGTAACCGATTCTGGATTGCGTTGGGAAATCTTATGCCTGGCAAGGAATATGCATTTCAATACCTTATTGATGAAAGTCTGATCATTGCAGATCCTTATTCCGAAAAAATTCTTGATCCCGATCATGACCCAGGGATACCTGAAACGGTATATCCCGGTTTACAGGATTACCCTGTTGGCCTTGCTCAGGGTATTGCCGGTGTTATTCAACCTGGCAAAGCGGAATACCAGTGGGATGATGTTGGCTATCAACCGCCCGATGCCGAAAACCTTGTCATTTATGAATTGCTTATCAGGGATTTCGTTGAATCACATGATATTAAAGATGTTAAGGAAAAACTTGATTACCTGCAAACCCTTGGGGTAAATGCCATTGAGCTTATGCCTTTTAATGAGTTTGAGGCAAACAGCAGTTGGGGCTACAATCCGTCATTTTATTTTGCGGTAGATAAATATTATGGCCGCGATACGGACTTTAAAGATTTCATTAACGAGTGCCATAATCGGGGAATTGCAGTAATTATGGATATTGTACTTAATCATGCATACGGGCAGAACCCAATGGTACGCATGTATTTTGATGCAGTCAATAACAAACCTGCGGCTGATAATCCATGGTTTAACCAGCAAAGTCCAAATCCTGTGTTTAGCTGGGGATTCGATTTCAATCATGAATCGGAAGCCACAGCATATTTCGTTGACAGGGTAATTGAATTCTGGCTGCAGGAATACAAAATTGACGGCTTCAGGTTCGATTTCACCAAGGGATTTACCAATACGCAGGGTGATGGCAGCACCTACGATGCCGCAAGGATCGCTATCCTAAAAAGCATTTACGATTCGATGCAAACCATTAATCCTTCTGCATACATGATATGTGAGCATTTTGCTCCCAATGCCGAGGAAAAAGCGTTGTCCGATTACGGGATACTGCTTTGGGGCAACAGTAACTACAATTTCAATGAAGCAACCATGGGCTACCTCAACAATTCTGATTTTGCATGGGCATCATACAAAACACGCGGATGGAACAATCCGGGACTTGTAAGTTATATGGAAAGTCATGATGAGGAAAGACTTATGTATAAAAACATCACCTATGGAAACTCAATTGCAGGTTACAACATAAAAGAAACACCTGTTGCCCTAAAGCGCATGGAGCTCGCGGGTGTGTTCCTTTATGCAATTCCCGGCCCCAAAATGATATGGCAATTCGGGGAGCTTGGTTATGATGTTAATATCGATTTTAATGGCCGGGTGGGAGAGAAACCAATAAAATGGGAGTACCTGAACGACGTTAACCGTGAACATCTTTACCTCATTTGGGCAAAAATGCTGGATATTCGAAAGAAGTATGCTGTATTTCAAACCGATAGTTTTACCATGACTGTAGGCAACAATGTTGCCCTTAAAAAGATTTCCCTGTTTCATGAGGATGGAGATGCCATTGTGGTTGGAAATTTCGGACTTACCGCCGAAACAATGCAGCCAGGCTTCACCGAAACCGGCTGGTGGTATGAGACATTCAGTGAAGATTCTTTAAATATAAGTGATGTTAATCAGTCAATTACACTTGCTCCCGGAGAATACAGGGTTTATACAAGGATTGAGATGGAATCAATAATTAACAATGAAGATCGTTATATGCCAAAACGAATTGGAATATACCCGAATCCGGCTACAGATAAGTTGTATATAGCATCTGACCGGATCCTTGAATCAGTGATTATTTATAATGTAGCTGGTAAGGCTGTAAAATCAATAAAGAACATGGATCCGTCGGATTCATTGGATGTATCGGCGTTGGAAAGCGGGATGTATATAATCGTAATAAAGGAAGAAAGAGAACTTACTACCGGAAAATTCATGAAACAATAAATTTTCCGGATAGTAAATTTTATTTTATTTAGTCCAGGCAGTGAAGAATGAGTCCGCTTCTTAGCTTGGGCTCAAACCAGGTTGTTTTCGGAGGCATAATATTCCCTGTATCAGCAATTTTTATTAGCTGATCCATGGTAACCGGATACAGTGCAAAGGCGACTGTCATTTCTCCGCTGTCGACCCTTTTTTTCAGTTCGCCCAAACCCCTTATTCCACCTACGAAATCGATACGCTTCGACTTACGCAGGTCTTTAATGTCAAGGATTTTATCGAGAACATGTTCTGATAAAACAGATACGTCAAGACATCCAATAGGATCATTGTCATTATAGGTGCCCGGACGTGCCTCGAGGGCATACCAGTTGCCACGAAAATACATTGAAAACTCATGTAACCGCGAAGGCTTATATTCATGCGGTCCTTTAGGAATAACGGAAAAGGAATCTTCCAGTTTATGCAGGAATTGTTTGTCGGACAGGTTATTCAGGTCGGTGACCAGTCGGTTGTAATCGTATATGGATAATTGGCTGGCAGGGAAATGAACTGCCATAAAATAATTGTACTCTTCAGTTCCCGTATGCCCGGGGTTATTTAATTTTCTTTCTTCGCCAACATGGGCTGCTGCAGCCGTACGATGATGCCCATCGGCAATATAGGTATAGGGAATTTCTTTATTGAATATATCCTCAATGCGCTTAATGGTATGTGGATCGCTGATAAGCCATACCTGGTGATGGATGTCATCCTCCGTTTTAAAATCATATTCAGGTATACCGTTAGTTACATGTTCAACAATCCGGTTAATTTCCTCATGATCGGGATATGAAAAGAACACAGGTTCACAATTAAAATTGGTATGCCTTATATGCTTTTTCCTGTCTTCCTCTTTGTCGGGGCGGGTTAATTCATGTTTCTTTATAACATTGTTAAGGTAGTCAGCTACTGAAGCACAGGCAACCAGGCCATATTGAGTCCGTCCCCACATGGTTTGGGCATAAATATAAAGACAGGGTGTTTCGTCCTGATGGTATATTTTATTCGAGATCCATTCGGTAAGGTTGCTTTTAGCCTTATTGTATACGGTTTCCGAATAATGATCGATTTCCTGTGATAAATCAATTTCAGCTTTAATAACGTGGTAAAATGAGTATGGTTTACCCTGGGCTTCAGCGGCAGCTTCCTCGGACGATAAAACATCATAGGGGCGACAGGCAATATTTGAAACAAGTTCTTTCTGAGGGCGAAATCCTTTAAATGCTTTTATAAGAGCCATGTTTTTCGGTTATTAGTATTGCGTTTGTTTAACTACAAACAAATGTAACAATAAAATGTGGTTTGAACAGTGTCCTGACTCGCTGCCACATTTAAATACTGCATAATTTTACACCATTCTAAAATATTGTATTATAGTAAATTAGATACCCCGACGGGGTATCTAATACTCATAATATCAAGTAATTACAAAAGTAATAATATACAAAAAGAATGCATGTATATGCTATGGAGTACAAAAAAAGGCGTAGTCTATTGAAACTACGCCTGGTTGAAAAAATGGTTTTTGTCAGGTCATCTTTAGTTTACCTGAAAGGTTTTATCGCCTTTGGTTAAGAAGTTGACGATTTGCCTTGCAGCGGCAAGGCCTGCATTTACATTGGCTTCCTCGGTTTGTGCACCCATTTTCTTGGGAGTGGCATAATACCTGTTAGGAGCTTCAGCCTTAACCTGCTCAGCACAATCAGGAGCCACATCGGTTACATACCTGAAATCCTTTCTTTCAGCAAATAATTTAAGCAGTGAAGGCTCATGTATTATTTCCTTGCGGGCAGTGTTTACCAATGTTGCACCGGCCGGCATCAGATTGAGCAACTCAAAATTCAGTGATTCCCTGGTTTCTTTATTGGCCGGAAGATTTACCGAAACAAACTGACAGCTGCTGTATAGTTCCTTTACATCCTTCATGAACTTTACTCCGTCGTTTTCAATTATCACCTTATCAACATAAGGATCATGGGCACATACATTCATTCCAAATCCTTTTGCTATCATGGCAACGATTCTGCCAATATTTCCATAGGCATGTATTCCAAGGGTTTTACCCCTGAGCTCTGTCCCTGAACTGCCATTGTAAAAATTCCTGTTGATATAAACCATCATTCCAAAGGCCAGTTCAGCAACGGCATTCGAATTCTGACCGGGGGTGTTCATTACCACTACGCCTTTTGCTGAAGCAGCTTTAAGATCAATGTTGTCATATCCGGCACCAGCCCTAACGGCAATTTTCAGTTTTGCTGCAGCGTTTAGAACCTGTTCATCAACAATATCGCTTCTTACAATGATGGCCTCTACATCTTTCACTGCATCAAGGAGCTGTTCCTTTGTGGTGTATTTTTCCAGCAGTTTTAACTCAAAACCAGCATTTTTGACAATTTCTCTGATGCCATCAACCGCTACTTTAGCGAATGGCTTATCGGTTGCAACAAGAATAGTTTGCATAATTTCCGGTTTTATAGGTTAAGATCGATTAGGCCTGATTTTCAAAATCCTTCATTGCCTGAACAAGTGTTTTTACTCCATCAGCAGGCATGGCATTGTATATAGAAGCCCTGAAGCCACCAACACTGCGATGACCCTTAATACCCACCAATCCTTTTGATTTGGCAACTTCAAGGAATTTCTCTTCAAGCTCTTTGTACTCAGGCTTGAATACAAATACAACATTCATGATTGACCTGTCTTCATTTTCCTTAACCGGTGACATGAACAGTTTATTCCTGTCGATTTCATCATAGAGCAATGCGGCTTTCTCTGTGTTTAACTTGTAGATGGAATTCAGTCCCCCCAGGTCTTTAAGCCATTTAAGGGTTTGAAGGCATGCATATATCGCAACACATGGAGGTGTATTGTATAAGGAATCATTCTCAACATGAATCTTATAGTTGAGCATGGTTGGGATTTGCCTCGATATTTTTTCGAGCATCGCGTCCTTCAAAATGGCAAAGCCAACTCCTGCAGGACCCAGGTTCTTTTGGGCACCGCCATAAATAAGTGCATATTTTGAAACATCCATTGGCCTGCTGAGTATGTCGGACGATGCATCGGCGATAAGGGGAACAGGAGATGATATATCAGTCTTCATTTCCGTTCCATAAATGGTATTATTGGTGGTAATATGGAAGTAATCAGCATCAGCAGGAATGGTATAGCCTTTAGGGATGAAGGTATAATTCTGCTCTTTGGATGATGCCAATACCTGAACTTCACCAAATGGTTTTGCTTCCTTAATGGCCTTGTTTGCCCATGCTCCTGTATCAATATAAGCTGCTTTTTTATTGAGAAAGTTATAGGGTATCATTGCAAATTGCATACTGGCACCTCCCTGCAGAAAAAGAATTGAGTATCCAGATGGTATTCCCAGCAATTCACGCATCAGATCCTTTGATTCCTTAAGAATGGCTTCAAAATCCTTGCTGCGGTGTGAAATTTCCATCAGAGACAATCCGCTTCCGTTGAGATTAAGTATTGCTTCGGCTGTGTTTTTTAATGTAAATTCAGGCAACACAGAAGGTCCCGGATTAAAGTTATATTTTTTCATAGGAGGTTATTTATTTGTTAAACTATTAACAACTGAGGGCATTCAAATTTAAAAAAATAATTATTTAGTGTGATAGAAATAACACAAAATCGCCTTTTAATTTTGTCAACATGGAATGAACACATCGAACGAAACTGTTATATCAACAAGGTAAGGAAATTTTGTTCTAGTACGGGTATCACAGTGGTGAGGTTGAGTGTGTGGCAATATGGTATTACATCATCGAGGCCGTTCTTTTTTAACCTATGTCTTTGGGCAGCCTTTTCAATGTATTGAATGATATCTTTATTGGCTAATCTCCACAAATCAATGGAAGCAAAAGCACTATCGCAAATTGTTGTAAAATTATTATGTTTTAAAAGGGCTTCTGACAGCGCCCCTGCAAACAGGGTATCCTCAATGTTGAACTTGTTTTTCCAACCAGCACATAAGATTACGACATCTCTGTTCTCTTCACCAATGTAATCAACCAGTGCATTAAGATTAAGGTATCCGCCGATAAGCACCCTATAACTATGAGAAGCCATCATAATGCAATTCGTTCCGTTGGTGGTTGAATACACGATGTCTTTATCCCTGATAACCTCATGCTTAAAATTATAGGGTGAATTGCCAAAGTCTGCAAAATCCCTTACAATACCATCTCTTTCTGCTGCTACAAAATATCCTTTTTGTTTGTAATCTTTGGCTTCTTCGAGTGTTGCAACAGGAATAATATGATTTACTCCATTCATGAAAGCGGTAATAATAGCAGATGTAGCCCTGAGAATATCAACAATTACGACAATGGCATCATCCTTCCTGTACTCATTATACATGGCCGGGGAGAAACATACTTCAATTGTGCTTTTAGCAGTCATCAGGAGTTCTTATGTAATAGGGGACAAATAAAACACAATTTCCGGCGTTATAAAAGCGCAAAGCGTTTTTTTTTAA
>CAZYDI010000071.1:6680-8397 GCA_964646255.1 uncultured Bacteroidales bacterium | reverse complement strand
GGACAAATAAAACACAATTTCCGGCGTTATAAAAGCGCAAAGCGTTTTTTTTTAATTATTGTTCCTGTGGCTGTATTCCTTCTTCTGCTTCTTTAACCTGACGATAGCGCCTGAGGAAGGTGTTTTTCTTGGTATCGGTGGATACCATATAAATAAATGACTCGCCTGAAGTTACTTTTTGTCTGCGATCATTCGTTTTGAGTTCCTTCATTTTGTTCAAGAAATCATTGTTGGATGAATGTACCTGAAGCACTCCCCTGGTATATCCGAAATAATACCATGTTCGCCGGTCGAGTTGGAAGTAGAAGTCGAGTATATCACCACTCCTTTTGATCTGAAGTTCCACCAAACCGTCTACACGTTTATTAATCTGATGGTTATTGATACTGGCAATGCCAATTTTTCCATAGGATACCCATGAATTGGATTCGTCGTCCCACCTGAGCTTTAATTCATTGAAAGTGATGGTATGCTTTAGTTCGGCAGGCAATTCTTTTTGATTGCCAAACAGGCTGGCTTCAGATTTCATCTCTTCATAACGGGCTTTTCCAATCAAATCAACAACACTGCGGACATATACCTCATTGTTAGGATCGGTAGGCGGCAGATTTACCATGCTGTCGATTTCGGCCGACATGACGGCAATGATGTCATCAGCCATGAAAAAGTCAAGGCCCAGCATCACATCCAACTCGGTTGTGTTTACAACACTATTGTGTTTCATATTCCCTGCAGTGACCATTTTAATCTGGCCAAGGTTTGCACCAAGGTTCAGTTTTCCTTCTCCAAGTAACTCGCACTTTTCGCGATGAAGGATTAACAGGTTACCCGGGGCAGAACGATCGAGCAATTTGGATTCCGACCCTATCCGGTATTCCTGTTTTTGTGAATCATAATGCAAAAATCCTGATGATGTGGCCACAGGTTTATCATTTGAGAATTTTCGCCCCGAAAGGAATGTTGGATAAACATGCACTGAATCATAATACATATATAGGCCGCTGAAAATTTTATTTCGATCAATATCAATGGCCTCCTCACCTACCGGAATCCGGATATTCAGGGGATCTATTTCCGACCTGAAATGAAGCCACCTGGTGGGAATGTTTGCACAATTGTGTTCAATTAATGTTGCTCCGTCGAAAGTAAGATTAGGTTTGTCGGCCTCCATAAATACTTTCCCCTGGTATTTATAGTTTGGACTAAGGGTAAAATCGTCTTCTTTTGGGATTTCTCCATGTCCGATTGACTGCAGGTTATTATCCACCGCCAATGAACTGAAATAAATCAATTGCTCCTGTTCCGCCTCATCAATGTAATTGTAATAAGCTGATCCCAGGTATTTATTCTTGCTGGCTATGTTTAAGGTGGCATTAAACATATTGTAGTATTTTGTCTCCCTGTTGGTAACAATATTTGCCTTGAACAGGGTACGAAGCCTGGCATCGGGATTAACCGTGAGCTTTTTATCTTCGGGATAAATCCTTGCATCGGCAATATCAATAAACAATACCTCTGTGGCTTTGATCAGATTGCTGTCATAATCGTAAAAAGCAAGTGGTGATACGAAGCTTAGAGAGTCCTGGTCCGGATCGGTGCTGATGTACCGTGGGCCCTGCAAATCATCTTCATTCGCTTCTTCATTAACAACACCGGATGATGAACCCATGGCCAGAATCTTTTTATTCATATCCCATTCAAAGTTATCGAGGAAGCT
>CAZYDI010000071.1:0-6580 GCA_964646255.1 uncultured Bacteroidales bacterium | reverse complement strand
AACCCATGGCCAGAATCTTTTTATTCATATCCCATTCAAAGTTATCGAGGAAGCTCACGTACTTGTTTTCAGGAAAGGAGACAAGGGTGAACTCCTCGTTTGATTTGAACCGACCGGTTTGCGAAGAGAAATCAATATGGGCATCTATATTCTCGGTAAGTACGGTAAATCCTTTGGAGTGCAATGATTTCAGGAAGAAATCAGCGGTGTCGGCATCAATTACAAAAGCCCTGTATGTGAAATGATCTGATAGCAACTCCGCTCCTTCCATAAACATGCGGCCTTCGCCGCTAAGACCGGATGGCTCAAGCAGCAGGTTACCTTCAAGAGAGGTGGTTGGGTTAAACATTTGAAAGGAAGATTCCAGCCCGGAGGCAAATAGTTGGTCCTTGTATGGTAACCAATGTATTCTGGTGCCCGGGGAATGAACCGAAGGATATTGTGTTCCTGAGTTGCTCTGAGCAATGGTGAAATCATGCGATATTGCCTGCAACGAGTCGGGGAAAAACTGTATGTCATCAGAAACCACTGATGCAGTGAGATAATGAATTGTGCCTATACCGGTAAGGCCCTTATTGGTAAGTGATAATTCATTGGTGAATCTTCCTTTCCCTGTATATACCGGCAAACCTTCTCCGGAGGTGCGATGCTGAAATCCCAGAGAGTTATCGGATTGTAACCGTAACGTTTCTCTAAGCACGGGAAATATATCTGCTGAGGCAAGTTCACCTTCAAAGTGCATTGACCGCCTGTTGAAATTGTCGATGCTATCCATGCTGAACGGATCAAGCCTGAAGAAAAATTTGTCGCGCGAATAGATGCCATGGTGAATTTCCGGTTTGTCGTAATACACATATCCGCTTTCCTTTGAAACAAATACCGGATATTGAGGATAAGAGAAACGTCCTGATTTGTTATCAGGTTTGTCAATGTACACTTCTCCCTTCATATCTTCGAGTATTGTTTGTGTTACCTCTGTTAAAGGGAAGCCGTAATTATCATATTTGCCTGTTAGGTAGCGAATTCTTAGTGAATCTATTTTTTGGAGATCGATCTTAAAACTATCATAATTAAAAAAGAAATTTCTGCCTGTGAATGTGAAAAGGCCGGCCTGAATCTGGCCATCGAATTGAAAATGCCGGTTCTTTTTAAGGATAATTTTATCGCCTGCCGGATAGATTACAACATTTTGCGAGTCGCTCACAAATATCCGCGGTATGCCATTAATGGTTAGATCATAGGTGCGAAGGTCAAAAATGGCGTTCTCAACCGGTGCAGTGGTATTTGACGGTATACTGATAACGTCATAATCCACCTTAGCCACACTGGCAGCTATATAGTCGTGAAGACGCGTGCGCAATGTAGCCATGCCTGTTTCCGTATCATAAAAAAGAAAACCCCGGGCTGCCATACGCATGAGCAATTGCTTAACCTGTGTAATAGGTTTTTTTAGGTATAATGCATAATCGTCAGCAAGAATCTGGTCGGTACCCATTTTTTTTGCAAAGCTCCGGATGGAAACCAATGGATGTACGTCATCCATTAATTGCATGGCCAGGTATTGGTCATTGTTATAAAAATTTACCGATTCAAAATTTGCCTCACCCATTGTACTTCCCATCATTGCCGAGAATCGCATAACTGGTTCATCCATTTTCCATACCAACTGCTCAAACGACATATCAATATTATGGTAAGAATTGAAATATGGGCTTTGCGAGGTGAAGTTGTCAGTTCTGAACAGGGTAAGTTCCCTCGAAGATACCATGTAACTTAAAGCCAGACCATGGTGAAAAATAGAGTCGGTCCGCAATTTAATGAGTATGCCTGCAGTGGATGAATTTATCCTGTCGGATTTAAAGGCGAAATAGTGAGATGAGGCAACCAATACAAGGGTATCTTTTCGGTAAACAAAAATTCTTGCCGGTTCTTCCCTGTTGCCTTTGCCAATCAATTTGGCTCCCTGCATAGACAATCCGCCTTCGAAGTCAATTTCCTTATATAATTCCTTTATCTTAAAGTCTTTCTGGTAGGAATCAAATTGGGGATAGTCAGCATCTGCAGGTGTTTTATTAAATTTCACCTTGTCGGTAAGCACTCCCTTCAATGGAGCGTCAAAATACACCTTATTCACAAATGTGGCTTCCCTGGCTGAATATTCAGACCGTGTCATGCTAATTTCATAATCGGTGAGCCTTACGTACACATCATTGCGATTGAAACCGGCTCTTTCCCAGGTGACCAAACCTCCGCTTCCTTTCCAGGTATTGGAAACCGGAAAATATGTTCCCTGTGTTTCTTCAATGGTAATGCTGTCTTTTCTCACACGGCACGTAAGCGAACCGGGAGATATAATCAAACGAATTGCCGTATCAACTATAAATTTATAATCGGGGGCATTGATGCTCCATTCAATAGTACTTGAGTGATAGAGTGTACTACTGTCAATTAATTGCTTTACAAATAAAAGGTATTTGTCGAGTACCTGTATGGTGACTTTTTTGTCGGCAATAAGCAAATCCAGGCCTTTTTCCCAGGGTGAAAGGTTTGCCGGATTCATACCGCTTCTTTTCACAGCTACCACGCTATTTAAATAATGTGTGAAGTGAGGATGGGGTTTAGCGTTTTTTTGAACCAGGTTGACTGAAACGGATACTATTTTTTCCTGTTCTTTGCCGGTAAAAATACTGTCTACTGACCATGCTTGCATAAATGAAGCCAGGGCAGCCTCACTTTCTGCATTGATGTTTTTTTGAATATATGCCGATAATTCTGATGCATACTGGCTTACCTCACCCGAAAAAATTTTGGTTGGCTGTGCGTCAGCAATCCATTGAAAAGCTATGCCGACAATCAACAGGAATGAGAGCCTGAGATTCATATTTCTTAAATGTATATAAAAGTATCACTTTTTTTTAAATCGGACCAATGCCCAGTTGTTCATTGATTTGCTCATTTCATACGTGAAACCAAGTTGTTCAGCATCATATTTTAACGTTGGAATGTCATCGGTTAGTATGCCCGATATTAATAGTATTCCTCCGGGCCTGAGTATAGCCATATACCCCGATATAGAGGCCCTGAGTACATTCAGGTTTATGTTTGCCAGTACAACATCAAATTTTCCCTTCCCGATATTGGTTGTGTCGCCTAACTGAACGTTGACTTTTCTGCAATCATTAATGCGGACATTTTCCATGGCATTTTTGTAGCACCATTCATCTATATCAATTGCGGTAATTTCAGCAGCACCTGCTTTTTCGGATAAAATTGCCAGAATGCCTGTTCCTGAGCCTGCATCAAGTACGGTTTTATTATTTAAATCGAGGTTGAGCATTTCATGCAGCATTAACGATGTTGTTGCATGATGACCTGTGCCAAACGACATTTTGGGCATGATGACGATTTCGAAAGGATATTCGGGAAGGTTGGTATGAAAAGGGGCCCTGATGAGGCATTTATCATCGATTATCACCGGATCAAAATTTTTTTCCCATTCTTCGTTCCAGTTTTTATCAGGCAATACCTTTTCGGTAAAGCAGTAATCAGGTAATCCAAACGTTTGCAAAAATGCAATAAGGTTATTTCGAAGGTAGAGATCCTGTGGTATATATGCCAATAAACCCTGGGGTGTTTCAACAAATCCTTCAAATCCAAGCGTTTCAAGCTCATAAGGAAAAATTTCCCTGTTTGGCCCGGATATGGAGGTCAAATCAATCTCAATCTCTATTTGTTTCATTGGGAGTATGATTTAAGGAAAGCCTGCAGGTATTGTTTAAGGTACCTGCAGGCAGTGAAAAGGTCCAAACCTGAGGACTACAGGCAAAGTCTATAGTCTACAAATGAATTCGAGGATAGATGTACGTTATCAACTAAAATGCATTGACTATTCCCATGAAATCAGCAGCACTTAATGATGCACCGCCAATAAGCCCGCCATCAACATCGGGATTTGAAAACAATTCTTTTGCATTTGATGGCTTGCAACTGCCGCCATATAAAATGGATGTATCCTGTGCCATCTGCATTCCGTATTTCTCAGCAATGTAATCGCGTATGGCCTTATGCATTTCCTGTGCCTGTTCGGCTGTGGCGTTAACACCGGTTCCTATTGCCCAAACGGGTTCGTAAGCAATGACAACCTTGCCAAAATCGCCGGCAGACAAATCAAATAATCCTTTTTCAATTTGTGATTTTACAACTTTCATATGGTTACCAGCCTGTCTTTCGGCTAAAACCTCACCGCAGCAGAAAATGGGCACCAGGCCTGCTTCAAGGGCTAATTTGGTTTTCTTATTCAACAACGCATCATCTTCATGATAATAGCTCCTTCTTTCGGAATGGCCGATTATCACATATTCAGCCCCCACAGATTTTATCATTTCAACAGAAACTTCGCCGGTAAATGCACCTGATTTTTCTGAGGCACAGTTTTGAGCTCCCAAATAAAGTGAACCTTTTGTAATTGCTTTTCTAACTTCAGATAAATGTATAAAGGGTGTACACAGGATTACTCCGACACCTTTATCTTCAACCTGACCGTTAATTGCTTTTGCAAGTTCAACACCTTCCTGCAGTGTTTTATTCATTTTCCAGTTACCAGCTACTATTTTTTTTCTCATTGTTAATTATTTTAATATTGATTTGAAAAGTGTTGTCAAAAATAGCAAAAGATTCGATTCCTGTTTGAATACGCTTTGTGGTAATTGGCAACGTTCAGAAAATCAGGTTTTGATATCCTTTAGGCCGGGTTTTTATTTATAGGGGTTCTTTTGAATTATTCCAATGAATGTTTAATTTTGAAGGTATCAGAAAATATTAACCAAAAAGATTCAAATATGTCAGATGTAACAAAAAAGAAGCCGATTTCAGAACCATTGATTACCGGTATTTATACTGCAGACCCTTCGGCTCACGTCTTTGAAGGTAAGATTTACATTTACCCTTCACATGATATTGATGCCGGACTTCCTGAAGATGATCTGGGTGGTCATTTTGGAATGGAAGACTATCACGTTCTCTCTATGGATTCTCCGCTCGATGGTAAAGCAAAAGATCATGGTGAAGCCATTCATATGAAAGATATTCCCTGGGTAGGTAAACAAATGTGGGCACCTGATGCTGCCTATAAAAATGGAACCTACTATCTGTATTTTCCTGCAAAAGATAAACAAGGTGTATTCCGTATTGGTGTTGCTACATCAAAAAATCCGGCAGGTCCGTTTAAACCCCAGCCCGAACCAATAAAAGGCAGTTTCAGTATTGATCCTGCTGTATTTATTGATGACGACGGAAAAGCATATATGTATTTTGGAGGTATTTGGGGCGGACAATTGCAGCGCTGGCGTACCGGAAAATTTGTAGCTGATGGTCCGGGCCCTACTGATAATGAACCGGCCGATAATGAACCTGCCATGTGTGCGAAGGTGGCCAGGTTAACGGATGATATGCTGGAATTTGATGAAAAGCCACGGGATGTGGTTATCCTCGACGAAAAAGGCAATCCCATACTTCATGGCGATCACGATCGCAGATTTTTTGAGGCTGCATGGATGTTCAAGTATAAGGGGAAATACTATTTCACTTATTCAACAGGAGATACTCATTTTATTCGTTATGCCATTGGTGATAATCCATACGGGCCATTCACACATAAAGGTGTTATTTTAAATCCGGTAATTGGCTGGACAAGCCATCATTCAATTGTTGAATTCAACAACAAATGGTATTTATTTTATCATGACAGCACGCTTTCGGGAGGACAAACACACCTGAGGTGCGTAAAGGTAACTGAGCTTACATTCAATGCCGATGGTACCATTAAGACAATTGATGCTTACGTATAAGCAAATTTATGTATAGGCCATACCCGGTATCGCATTAAGTGATACCGGGTTTTTTAATTTTATGCTACTGACCTGAATAATTTTGTGTTTTAATGCGGTATGTTGAATTTAAACTACTCTGCTAGCCCGTATAAAGGTTTCAATATTTTCAGTGGATACCGCAGGCGGCATTCCTCCGCCACATGACAACATAAGCCTGGTTTTATCGGGCGTATCTTTTAACAATTCAGCAATCGACCGGTTAATTTCATCCGCGCTTCCTGCAGCCAGAATATCACGGGGCGGGATATTTCCCAGTATGGTCATTTTTCCCTGCGTTATACTGATGAGATCTCTGACAGTCATATGCGTTCCCGGATTGTAAAGGTTTATTCCCAATTCGGGGTAATACTTTACCGACATTGTACAATCAGCATCGTTATGGAACAATTTTACCGAAGCATCAACATCATATATTTCCTTAAGGTAGGGATAACCAAATTCCATGAATTCCTGTTCACCCACAAAACCTACAATATCATCAAGCATCATAATACCATCAATGCTTGAAATCGTGTCTTTTTGCAGTTTATGCCATTGCCTTAGGAAGTCAGTAATGATGCGCAACAACCGGTGCACCGAATCAGGTTCCATCATCATTGAAGTCATTAACTCAGTGGTACCCATCAAAAAGGATGCAATGTTCAACGGCCCGCGTGAAACTGAGAACCTGATTTTATGTCCGGCATCTTCAA
>CAZYDI010000070.1:11649-15158 GCA_964646255.1 uncultured Bacteroidales bacterium | reverse complement strand
CATTGTAAATATTCTTTAATGAGAAATTCTCAGAATAAAAAAGATAGGATTTCCGTGAAACATTCAGCATATAATTCCTGTCAAACGGGATGCTTACAAGAAATTCACCACTCACGCTATCAGAATACGAATGAAATATTATTTGTCCTGTTTCCAAATCGGTCAATTCCAATTCGGCTTTTAACCTGCGCCTGCTTTCTGCATCATACACAATCCCCTTCATATAGGTAACAATCCGGGGTCGCGCTTGCTCCGGCAGGTCGAATACAAAGATGTCTTTTCCCATCGTTTCATCAACACCGGAAGAATAGTAAGCCCGGGTGCCTCTTGCATTCACGATAAGCCCGATTTCATCGCGATGGGTATTAATCGGAAAGCCCAGATTCCCGGGTTTTTTCCAAGTACCGGCAGAATCAAGTCTGGACATAAAAAGATCATATCCTCCCAGTCCAATGTGCCCGTCAGATGAAAAATACAAGGTTTGATTGTCAGGATGTATAAAAGGAGACATCTCTACTCCGGCTGAATTTATAGAATCACCCAGGTTAACGGGTTGGGTCCATTTTCCGCCATCGGACCGGGAACTTACCCATATATCATGATACCCTTTACCACCTGGCCTGTCACTTGAAAAATACAGCGTGCGCCCATCAGCACTCAATGAAGGTTGCGTTTCTCGGTATTTGGAATTCAGGGGAGTGCCGAGATTAACAGGCACCGACCACTGGTCGCCCTCCTTTACGGATGCATATAAATCGCAACGTCCTATACCGTCTTTACGGTTGCAGGCGGTAAATACCATATACCTCCCGTCACCCGACAAAGTTTGTGCCCCTTCATTGTCCTGTGTGTTCAGGGGAGATCCGGCATTTTGCATTTCAGTCCAACCGGTATCACTCCGATAGCTTATGTAGAAATCTTCCTGAATTTTCCTTATAGGGTCATCGTTGGGTATAAGCCTGGTGATAACCAGGGTTTTTTCATCGGCTGATAAGCTGGGCCAGTAATCGTCATATCGGGAGTTTATCTGTGCTCCCAGGTTTTCCGGTATGAATGGTACGGGATTTCTTACTGCGTTGATGGAGAATTCGCAACGGAGGATACCTTCATTGGCTTTATCTATTTGCTGGGCTGTTCCTTTATTCAGCGTTTTAAAATGTTTATAACTATTAAGGGCATCTTCATATTTGCCTTCGCGGTATTCAAGGTTTCCCAGCTTTATATAACCGTACGGATAATACGCTTCATTAATGGCAAGTCCTCGTTTATAAATCTCAATCGCTTTTAAGGGAGCCCCTGAATCCTCATATACCTGGGCCAGCAAAAGATATGCTTCAATAAATTGTTTATCGGCCTGTATTGCAGTTAAAAATAACTGTTCAGCGGCAGTATAATTGTTGGCAGTGTATTTGCTTAACCCTTCATTGTAAGCATCAATGGCTTTTTTTGATTTGGTGGAAACCGATGTCTGAGCCGTCGCCTGCACAGATAAGAAAACAAATGCAGCAATGAAAGCAATGAAAAGGATACCAATGCGCGAGCGTTTAGTTGACAATAAATTTTCCATATCCGGTGTTTTGTCCGTATTGGATTATTACAAAATACATGCCTGAAGGAAACTGCCTTACATCAATTTCTTCCTGTTGACCGGAGGAAGTCCTTTTCGTCAATATTCTTCCTTCGGTATTCGCTACAAATAAAGAAAACTTACCAACCGGATCCCTGAGTTTAATGGTAACCTTATCCTTGGCGGGATTGGGAAGAATTCTAAAATTTCTGTCGATGCTGTCCTTCACCTTAGCAACCGTGGCAAAATCAATGATCAGCCAGTTATTAGGATCAGGTTGCAGGGTGTGTATGTCAGCCGGCAAATATAATTTCCAAGTCGAATAATTTGAAGCCTGCCTGAATGAAACAATGGTGTCGGTATCTTCACCTGTTAACCTGAATTCAAGCATAACATCAAAAAAAGCGGTTTCTGATGAAGTGGTTTGGAGCGATGAAATATATAAGGTATCATTTTTTTGCTCCCAATTGATGTTATGAATGGGGTAGCCCTCACCATAGTACCATTGATTGAAGAACTGGTCGAAATCCACTGCCGTCTGTTCTTCGAGATGCATTTTAAAATCCTCTCCCGAAGCGGTGCCATTTCCGAATTTATGCAGGAATGAGGTGAGGCTTCCAAAAAAAAGTGAGTCATTGCCTATTTCATGCCGCAGCATATGAATAACAGCCGCTCCTTTTTTGTAGCTAAGCCTGCTGTCGAATATCCTTCCTTCGTTTGTGAGGAACGATGAAGGAACATATATGCTACCACCCGGTAACGACTTAACATAATCCCGCGTACTTTCCATCCAGTCGTCCGCTACTTCCTGCGAAACCAAATATTGATTGGCCAGGTATTCTGCATAGGATGCAAATCCTTCATTAATCCAGATATCCTGCCATGAGCTGCAGGTTACATGATCGCCAAACCACTGGTGTGCCAGCTCATGTGCTACCAGCAGAAAGGAAAAACTTACCAGCGTTGTCATTGTCTGGTGCTCCATGCCGCCTGAAAAAGGGGCTGTACAATGTCCGTATTTCTCATTGCTGAAAGGGTAGGGACCGAAAAGGTCAGAATAGAGCAGGAGAAGGTCGCCGGTTTTGTTGATTGCTGTTCTGTTATTATTCAGGTAACTGCTGTCGTTGTAGATGTAATTTTGAACCAGGATTGAATCCGGATTTTCTGCATTCCTGACATAGAAGCTGTAATCAAGGTAGTCACTCACGGCAAAAGAGATGAGATAGTAAGCAATGGGATATCTTGATTTCCATTCATACCTTACACGGTTGTCCGGAAGAGGAACAACATTCGTAAGTAAACCGTTTGATCCGGCTTTCAGGTTTTTATCGGTACTTAGAAAAACGTATACGGAATCAGCTTTATCGGTAAGCACTTGTTTGCATGGAAACCAGTTCTTAGCCGAGTAGGGTTCCGACAATGTCCACGTCACTCTTTTGTTCCACGCAGAAACGCTCCGATTGTAAATGCCTGACACATTAATGCCGGTATTTCCCGGTCCGTGATAAAAGACCTCTGCGGTAATCAATCCGCCTGTATTTTCGCCTCGTTCTATAACCAGTTTGTCGAGTGAATGGGTATATTCAGCGCGCTGCCCGTTTATTTTCACAGAATCGGTTGAAAGCCTGGTTGAAAAATCAAGGTTGATTTGTTGCATTCCGGGTTCAGCCTCAATGATGAGCCTGGTAAAACCTTCAATATATATTGAACTATCGCTTACATTCAGGTTGATGTGGTAAAAACGAACATTGTAATCGTTCTGGTCGGCTCCTTCACCGTTTATGTGGAGAATATTGGTTAAAACAAGTTGTAAAGCGAGGATGATATATATAAGCATTGGTTTTTCAATTGTTTTGGTAAAATTAATGAAAATAGGTCAAAAAAAAGATCCCGGTGGTAAACACCGGGATCCAACACCCAAAACTAATAAACCCTATCTGAC
>CAZYDI010000070.1:0-11549 GCA_964646255.1 uncultured Bacteroidales bacterium | reverse complement strand
ATCCAACACCCAAAACTAATAAACCCTATCTGACAAAAACCAATCTTAATTCTTTATTAATGTACATACAAGTTTACGGAGATTTCATCATTTGGTCTCCAATTTTCCGGTGATGTACATCACTTATTCAGGTGATTTTGAGTAGATGATCAATGTCTTTGAATAAAAGGTGAAGCATCATGAAAAACAGGTGAAAAAAGAATCCCGGTGGTAAACACCGGGATCCAACACCCAAAACTAATAAACCCTATCTGACAAAAACCAATCTTTATTCTAATTTCTTGAGCAAGTTTACGGCGAACTTATCATTTTCGTCGCGGATTTGCTGATGATCTGCATCACTTGTTCCGGTGATATTAAGTTGAAAACGTATCCGCTTGAATATATTGTTGATAAAACACCAAAAAAAAAGAATCCCGGTGGTAAACACCGGGATCCAACACCCAAAACTAATAAACCCTATCTGACAAAAACCAATCTTAATTCTTTTTAATAAACTGACTTTTATGAATCATTTACACAACAAATTTACGCAGTTTCCAGTGTATTATTTTCAAACAGGTAGGTGATTTACATCATTTAATATGATGATTTGTCTTAGTAAAAATGGATCCTATAAAAAAGTGAATCCCGGTGGTAAGCACCGGGATCCAACACCCAAAACTAATAAACCCTATCTGACAAAAACCAATCTTTATTCTAATTTCTTATGCAAGTTTACGGAGATTTTATATTTCTTCAGCCATTTTATCGGTGATGTACATCATTTTAATAGATGATTTTAAATATGTTCTATTGGATAGATAATGCCTTATATACAAAATTGGATGCGAAGAATAAAATGAATCCCGGCGGTAATCACCGGGATCCAGCACCAAAACTAATAAACCCAATCTGACAAAAACCAAAACCGTTTATCGCGCTTCTTCAAATAAGTATGTTTCAACAAACGGCGATCATGAATTAACCTTATCGTTATCGGGGTGATTTGAATCACTGTAAAACAATGGTAATGAACCGTTCCGACATATTTATTGTATGATTAGGGAAAACAACACACAAAGACTTTTGTTTTTTTAACAATATATCTGATAACAAAATTCCTGTTAACTGCTCAAAAGCTTAATTTTACGTATCAAAATGTAATAAATGAACCAGGTAGTTCTCAAACTTGCACATCATTCAGCGAAGTTTCTGGCAGCAAAGGGTTCGCAAAAGGTTGGAGAAGTTGGAAAACCTGTAGACGTTCCGGTAACCGGGGATAATGTTGCAGGCATATTTGCTGCTGAGCCCTCGTTCCATTCCCTGGAAGAATTATGTGGCGGTATTAACAATGCATTAAATAACCCTGAGAAAATCTATTTACTGATTCTGGTGCAGGAATATCTGCTTGAAAGTATTGATGTTCCCGGAACAGAAAAAATGCTTTGCAAGCTATACAGTGGCCTGGGAATAGACCAGGAATTGCATTTCCGCTTCAGGGATTTCTTTAAACAGGATAACCTTTTTAACATAGCCTCTTCAGGGTATTTGCTTATTTCGCCCTCTAGTGCCATAGATAATGAAATGCTCGAGGGGCGATGGATTGATGATCATTTGCCAAAGGCAAATGTATTGGCATTAAGTCAGCTAAAAAATCACCTGTTGGTTATGTTTGTTGAACCGATCAGGTCATATGTAATTAGGTCAATAAACAGCAAAGACAGGATTTTTGACCAGGACCTTCCGGATAATTGCCACTTCAGATTATTGCAGCCGGGAAATGAATTATCCATAGATGGCTTGCCTGTTATTACTTTTTCAGATATCAAGCGAAACTTTTTGCAGAATAATGATAAGCGGGAATTAGCGCTTTCCATTGATCAATTGCAATATACCAATGCAAAAGGGATTAAAGAAATTCATAATTTCTCTTCTATAGAATCAACCGGAAGGCTCATTGGCATAGTGGGCAGAGAAGGGGTAGGAAAGAGTACCCTTTTAAAACTGCTTGCAGGAAAATTTAAGCCCGGTTCCGGGCGCATTACCATAAACGGTTATGATCTTTGGAAGAATAAGTATTTTCTTAAGGGAGTTATCGGTTTTGTGCCTGAGGAAGATTTGTTGTTTGAGGAGCTTAGCATTGCCGAAAATCTTTCGCTTACTGCCAGGCTTTATTACAGCGGCCTTACCAAAAAGGAGATTGACGATAAGGTAGATGCCCTGTTAGGTCGATTGGGATTGCGTGACATCAAAAATGCGGTTGCAGGCAATGTCAATGATAAGCGAATTCAGCCGGGCCAGCGAAGGCTTGTCAATATAGCCCTTGAACTGCTGCGCGAGCCTCAGATTCTCCTGGTCGACAATGCACTGTCGGGTCTCGGAATGTCTGATGCATGCAAAGTGATTAAAGTGTTGTACGATTATTCCTTTGAGGGCAACCTGGTAATAACTTCAATCAGCCAGGTAGACAGTGATACCTTCATGCTCTTTGATAAGATATGGATTCTGGACCAGGGAGGTTTTCCGGTTTACAATGGTCCCGTTAGCGAGGCCACAGAATACTTGCACAAAAAACTCAACCTTACTTTTCAGTGTAAGGAAAAAGCCGACCCGGCGCGGCTTCTTGACTGGCTTGATTACAGGCTTCCGGATAAAGAAAACCAGACATGGAAAAGGGTACTCGATCCTAAATCATGGCATGATCATTATTTAATGCATCAAACGCTGCAAAGTGAACCGTTGAGCGGAAAAACGCGTTTGCCAGCCCGTATGCTTAAAGTTCCCAATCTTGAAATACAGCTATGGATTTTCTCCATCAGAAATTTCAAGTGCAAGTTTTCGAGGCTGGATGAAATATTGAAAGTATTGATGATAGGTCCGCTTTTTGCCCTCATTATTGCATTTGTATTACGCAACAAAACAGGGAGCGATTATAGTTTGTTGAACAATCTCAACCTTCCCCTGTATCAATTCATTAGTGTAATAAGTGTGATATTTTTTGGACTGATTGCCAGTATTGACGAAATCTCAAGGGAAAGAAGCATTATAGAAAAAGAAGAATACCAGGAATTCAGCAGGTTTAGCTACCTCAATTCAAAGATCCTGTATTTATTCCCGGTTATTGCTTTGCAGGTGACACTCTATCTTATTACAGGCAACCTTATTTTGGGGATTAAAGAACTCTTTGGTGTTTATTGGATGGTATTGTTCAGTTGCGCATGTTTCGGCTGTTTGTTGGGTTTGTTGATATCATCGGGGATGCATAACAGGGATATGGTTTATAAGGGTATTCTTCCCTCTGTCATTGCCATTCTGGTATTGCTGGGCGGAGGAATTATTCCCTACAAGCAGTTAAACCTGGGTGATAAAAAATACACTCCGTTCATTGCTGATTTAATGGTTTCGCGATGGGGTTTTGAAGCATTGGCAGTGGAGCATTTTAAGAACAATACTTTTGAAAAACTCCTTTATTCAACGGATCAGAAAATAGATAAGGCGGCATTTTATGCTTTTCACGGAATACCACAAATGGAGCAATCACTTGCCATTTGTCATACAGCCGAAAATGAAGACAGTATCCGGGATCATCTTGCCTTACTCAAGCATGAATTTTTAAGGCTGGAACGTATACCCGGTATTTACAAATTCGAACTCGTTGACAGGCTTTCTGAAATCCCCGTGAACGAAGAAGTTGCTGAAGAAACATATGGATATATATCCAATTACCTTGGCAATCACTTTTACGAGCAATATGATACCATGAGCCGTCAAAAGTTCATACTTATGGGACATTTGGCCGACTCCATCGGCACAGGAAACCTGGCTAATCTCCGAAGAAATTATCATAATACAGCCCTGGAGGAATTGGTGACGAACTATTCAAATGATCAATCCTTGCGTATTATTAATAACGAAATGGTTCGAACCACCGGAATGATTTTTGACGAGCCTGAGTCGGATTGGGGAAGGGCTCCCCTGTTTAGCCCGGTAAAAATGTTCAGTGGCAAAGTGACCCGAACATTATGGTATAATATTTTCATCATATGGTTTCTTATCACTTTTTGCTATCTATGGGTACTGTTTGATTTCACCGGTTTTATTTCACGCGTTGTATTCAGTGACAATACGTATATTCCTCCTAAACTTTGATGAATCCCTGCATGGGTGATAATAATCATCAACCGGAGTTTTCATATTGCTGAATTTATCATTTTCTTTGAGAAGTGCTGTTTTGCTTGGTTGACGGGTATGATTGCAGGATGTTCAGATGCGAAAAAAATCGCCAGAAAGTATGTTGTAAATGCAACCTTGCCGACTTTTAATCAGTACAATATTTTAAACTATTAGTCCAGCAAGGGGTGTGAAAAGGTTTCTATCCAAATCCATATTGATCGTTTTGTTTTTTTCTGTTATCCTTACGTTTAACCGGTTTATATCAGCTGACCATTTGGATGATAAAGTGCTGAGGTTAACTGATCGTAAAGCGGAGCCGGCATTTCTTAAATCACCCGCAGCATGGATTGACTCGGTTATGGATACCCTTACCACGGAGCAACGAATTGCCCAGCTTATTATGGTAGCGGCCTATTCCAATAACAACACCAGGAATGAAGCTGAAATAACCAAATTAATTAAGCAATATCACATTGGAGGTTTGGTCTTTTTCCAGGGTTCACCGTTTAAACAGGCCGAACTGACCAATAATTACCAGCGAATTTCTCAAACACCCTTATTAATAGGGATGGATGCAGAAAACGGACTTGCCATGCGACTGGACAGCACCATCCGCTACCCCAGCCAGATGATGCTTGGTGCAATTGAGGATGACCGGCTTATTTATGATATGGGTGGTCAAATTGCCCGGCAGCTCAAGAGATTAGGGGTTCATATTAATTTTGCCCCTGTGGTTGATATCAATAACAACCCGGAAAATCCGGTTATAAACCGGCGTTCGTTTGGTGAGGACATATCAGCCGTTGGCAGGAAGTCGTTATTTTACATGATTGGTCTGGAGAATGGCGGTATCATTTCAGTGGCCAAGCATTTCCCCGGACACGGCGATACTGATACCGATTCCCATAAGGACCTTCCGTACATGATGCATAGCCGCGCCAGGCTTGACAGCCTGGAACTCGCCCCGTTTCGCGAATTGATATACAATGGGTTGTCCGGAATTATGACGGCTCATTTGCACATACCGGCACTGGATGCAAGAGAAAAAGTGCCTTCTTCATTATCCGAAATTGTAATTGATACTATCCTTAGGAAGCAGATGGGCTTTAATGGATTGGTATTTACCGATGCGTTAAGCATGCGGGGAATAACCAAAAATTTCAAACCTGTGGAAGCTGCAAAACTTGCCTTGCTGGCCGGTAATGATATTCTGCTGATGCCCGAAGAAATACCCGATATTATTAAAGATTTGACCCGGATGGTGAAAAACGGCAAATTGGATGCAGCTTTAATTGACATGAAATGCCGGAAGGTTTTGGCAGCTAAATATTGGGCAGGATTACATCAATACCGTCCGGTTATGCTGCATAATCTATCGGCTGATCTCAATAAAGCCGAGTATACCATGCTTCAGCGGAAACTCATTGAGACGTCAATCACTGTTTTACAAAACAAACATAACCTGTTACCCTTAAAAAGGCTTGACACTTTAAAAGTTGCATCCGTTGTTTTCAGCAATGAAAACGATACTTCATTTTCCAATACGCTGGGCTTGTATATGCCTGTAAAAAGGTTTCATATCAATGGAGACAACCTGCTAAAGTCCGACAGTATTCTTGCAGACCTCCGAAACTATAACCTGATCGTAGCAAGTCTTCATTCAACCTCAGTAAACAAGGAGCTTCAATATGGCCTTCATAAAAGTTTCTTTACCATCGTCGATTCCCTTACTGCTAAGTACCCTGTAATCATTGATATTTTTGGAAACCCGTACCTTTTAAACCGGTTATCAAAAGCTGAACGCGCTAAATCAATCCTGGTTTCCTATGAAAATGCCGAACTGGTGCAGGAATTGTCGGCACAAATGATATTCGGTGCCACCGGCGCCACAGGCACTCTTCCTGTTACCTGTGGCAATTGGATGGCCAATCAATCAGGCATTAAAGTTAAAAATTCGGGAAGGCTTAGCTTTGCTTTGCCTTTAGAAGCCGGAATGAATTCCGACTCCCTTTCAAAAATTGATGATATTATAAATAAAGCTATCGAATACCAGGCATTCCCTGGCTGTCAGCTTGTTGTGGTACGAAAGGGAAAAGTTATCCTCAACAGCGTTTATGGTTCATTTGAATATAACGATCATCATCCGGTAGGCAGGAGCAATTTATATGACCTGGCATCAGTTACAAAGGCAGCAGCAACAACACAGGCTATCATGTATATGGTTGACGAAGGCTGTGTGGGCATTAACCAAAGGCTTTCAGCTTATCTGTCCTATCTTGAGAAAAGCAACAAAAAAGATATGCTGGTTGCTGATGTTCTGCTTCACCAGGCCAGGCTTCAATCATCCATACAGTTTTACCTCGATACGAAAGAGCCTGTATTCAAAAACCAGGTTCTGGTTGCTTCATCACTTACTGATGCTAATCCATTAAGAATTGGTCCGGGACAATACCTCAACCGCTATGCTGATTTTAAACGCAGCATAATGGCTCCCGACTGGTCGATTGAATTTCCGCATAAAGTTGCCGACCATATTTATTTTGCCAGAACATGGCCTGATACCATTTACAAAGGGATAGCCACGTCGTTATTAAGGGACAAAAAAGAATATGTATACAGCGATCTCGGGTTCATGTTATTTAAACAAATGATCGATACTGTTTCAGGAATGGCATTTGACCGGCTGTTGGACTCCGTTTTCTATAACAGGCTGGGTGCATCATCATTGTGTTTTAATCCGCTTGAAAGGTTTGATAAAAATGAAATTGCACCAACCGAGGATGACCAGATTTTCCGCAAACAGCTTATCCAGGGATATGTTCATGACCAGCGGGCTGCCATGCTTGGGGGTATTTCGGGGCATGCCGGATTATTTGGAAATGCGCTGGACCTGGCCAAGCTTTTTCAGATGATGCTCAATAAGGGAAGCTATGGCGGTGAAAGATATATCAGTGAAGAAACGATCCGGCTGTTTACCGGCGAGAGCGTGGGAATGAAAGGAAACAGGAGGGCTCTCGGATTTGACAAGCCCGAGCCTGACATTACCAAACCAAGTCCGGTTTGCAGGTCCGCTTCCCTTCAGAGCTACGGCCATACCGGGTTTACCGGAACAATGGTATGGGTAGATCCTCAATATGACCTGGTGTATGTATTTCTTTCCAACCGGGTATACCCTGATGCTTCAAATAATAAGCTGGTTGAAATGAACGTACGCACCAATGTGCAACAGGTGGTGTACAATTCAATTATGGAATAAATCCTATCTTATATATTCCCTATCTTTATATCCGGTAAATTAAGCAATATGTCTTCAGTAATTCGCGTCGGTGTACTTTCCTATGGTATGTCGGGAAGGGTTTTTCATTGTCCCCTGTTGCATGTTAACAAAGGGTATGCAATGAAAAAAATTATGCAGAGATCGTCAACAGATGCATTGGAGCGGTATCCGTATGTGAAAATAGTACAATCGGTTAATGAAATTATGCATGACCCGGACATTGACCTGGTATTGGTAAATACCCCCGATCATACCCATTTTGAATTAACCAGGGCTGCCCTTGAAGCCGGAAAGCATGTGGTTGTGGAAAAACCTTTTGTGCATGAAACCGATGAAGGATTGCAACTGATTAACCTTGCCAGGGATAAAGGAAAAATCCTTACAGTATTCCAAAACCGACGCTGGGAGGGAGATTTTCTTACCATCAGAAAAGTCATGGATGACGGTTCTTTGGGCAGGCTGGTTTCATACGAAGCGCATTTCGACCGGTTCAGGAATTTCATTCGTGAATCATGGAAAGAAGATCCAACCGTCAAAGCAAGTACCCTATATAACCTTGGTTCACACCTAATTGACCAGGCTCTTGTTCTTTTCGGCATGCCTGAAGCAGTTTATGCCGATATCCGTACAGAGCGCCATGAATCAAAGGTTCCCGACATGTTTGACCTTAACTTGTACTATCCCAAAATTAAGGTCACCCTTAAAAGCAGTTACCTTGTTAAGGACCCCGGCCCGCGATACATGCTTCATGGAACCATGGGTTCATTTATAAAATATGGCCTGGATCCACAAGAGGATATGCTTGTTCAGGGACATTACCCCGATGAGCCAGGATGGGGAAAAGAGCCGGAATCCTTTTGGGGCATGCTTACTACCGAGGCAAACGGAGAATCTTTCAGGGGCACCGTGGAAACCCTGCCAGGGAACTATCCGGCTTTTTACGAATTACTTTATGAAACAATTGTACACGGGAAAGACCTGGCGGTTAAGCCCGAAGAGTCGTTAAATGGCATCAAACTTATTAAAGCAGCATTCAAAAGCAGTCAGGAACGTTGTGCCATTTTAACAAAATAGGCTACTTTTTCCAGAGAAGTAATCATATCGTATTCTTCAAGGTATATTCTTTCCGGAACATTCAGGTTAACTGAAGTAAAATTGAGAATTCCTTTTATACCCGATGAAACGAGTGATTTTGCAGTCTGCTGGGCAGCATCGGCTGAAACGGTAAGCAATGCCAATGAAATGTCCTTTGACGAAATGATCTCACGCAACCGCTCGATGGAATAACAGGGGACCAGGGAAGAGTTAGAATTGATTTTACGCGGGTCGATATCAAAAGCCGCCACAATTTTTAAATTCGGCCGTTTGTTAACCAGGTAGGCCGAAATAGCTTTGCCAAGGTGGCCATAACCAACAATGGCAATGTTCATGATATTACCCGGGTCCATTATTCCCGCAATAACACCTATCAATTCTTTTATGTTGTATCCTTTCCGGCCCTGGCTGGTATATCCGATAAACATAATATCGCGCCTCACCTGCACGGCAGTAATGTTATGCATACCGGCCAGTTCATGCGAAAAAATATGCGACTTTCCTTCATCGAGACAGCGAAACAGTGTACGCCTATACTCACTAAGCCTTTCAATGGTTTTTTCAGGAAGACGGTTCATTGGTTTCGTGTTGCGGAGCTAAAATACAAAAAAATACCAATTTCATATTTAAAGTTAAAGTTGGAGTGGTTTATTCTTTTTTATCTTTACATTATATAGAATCAAATCAATGATCATTAATCGCCGTGAGATAGTAATTTGCTTGGGAAGCTCCTGTTTTGCCAGAGGCAATAAAAACCTGTTAAAGATTATTCAACGGTATATTGTTCAGCATGGACTTACCGATAAAGTACTGTTTAAAGGCGACCACTGTTTTGGTGAGTGTAACATTGGCCCCAATATCAAAATTGGAGGAAAGGTATTTAACGGTGTTACCGAGGAAAACATTCACCATATACTGTCTGAATCGTTACAGGATTTACTAAAGTAAGGAGGAAACGATGGAGCCACTTATACATCTTGATGAAGAACGTTGTAATAAGTGTTATGCCTGTGTAAGGGTGTGCCCGGTGAAGGCAATCCATTTGCATGCCGATGGCGAGTTTCCAAAAGTGAACGATAACCGGTGTATTGCATGTGGTGATTGTTATACTTTGTGCTGTACAGGAGCCATTACCTACAGAAGTTCCGTAGAAGATGCCAAGCGCCTGTTCGAGTCGGGTGATACCGTCGTTGCAATTCTGTCTCCCAGTATATCCGCAGAATTTGATGATATTTCCGATCACAGGAAATTTGTAACCATGATTAAGTCGCTGGGCGTGCATCATGTTAATGAAGTTTCCTTTGCGGTTGATTTGTTGGCGTATAAATACCTCAGTCTTTTGAATGATTTTAAGGGCCGGTATTATATAACATCGCTTGATCCGATCGTTGTTAATTTTATTGAAAAGTTTCATCCCAATCTTATAAGCAACCTTGCACCCCTTGTAACACCCATGATCGCCATGGCGCGTGTAGCAAGGGAAATTTATGGCCCCGCCATAAAAATACTTTATATCGGGCCTGAGATCTCGTCGAAGACCGATGCATTGAGGTTTGAGGGTAATTCTGCCATTGACGCAGCCATTACTTTTGAAGAGCTCCGTGAACTCTTTGTTGATTATAAAATCGATGAATCCAATCTTGAGTTTTCATCTCCCGATTTACCGCTGAGTTACAAAGGGTCCTTGTATCCGCTCCGGAATGGTTTTGCACAGGCAGCAGATATGGACGAGAACTTGCTTACTTCAAGCATGTTCATGCTCGAAGGCAAGAATGAAATGTTGCAGGCTGTTGAGCAATTTGAAAAAAACATAACCACCATACAGCGTCATTTCTGCATATTTTTCGGAAACGGCCTCGATGGTCCCGGTATGACCAAGCATGGAAACCTGTGGTTCAAGGAATACCAGGTGATCAAATATGCCAACAAGAGAATTCAGAATTTTTTCAGGGTAGAATGGTACGAAAACCTTCAAAAATTCATGGAACTTGATCTGAGCCGTACATTCACTGCCAACGATCAGCGGCTTCCATCACCAACACATGATAAGATTAAGGAGATATTGAAAGAACTAGGCAAGGGTGACGAAAATCCATATGGATGTGAGGAATGCGGATATTCCAACTGCATGGATTTTGCCAGGGATATTGCTAATGGCATCACTATACCCGAAATGTGCATTTCCTATGCACGCAAAAGCAGCAAACAATTTGAGGAATCATTACATGAGTTGAATGAGAAACTCGTGCAGGCCCGGAAATCGCTAAAGGAGTCAGAATTGAAAACAAAACAGGAGAAAGAAAGCGCATCACAGGCTTCGGAGTTAACCAATGCCATGCTTGAAAAACTCAGGTCGGGTGTGGTTATTGTTGATCACATGCTAAAGATTGTTAAAGCGAACGCAACATTCACAACCATTCTGGGAGAGGAAGCTGAACAGATTAATGAAGTAATACCGGGCTTGGTTGGCGCCGACCTCAACCGGCTGATTCCGGCAAATCTTGTTACCCTTTTTTCATACGTGATAACAGAGAATGAAAGTATAGAAAACAGGGATATTAAAGTGGGCGATGTATTGCTGAACGTCTCCATCTTTCCGATTGAAAAAGGCAAAATTGCAGGCGGAATCATCCGTGATATGCGTGCCCCGGAAGTTCAGCGTGCAGAAGTTATTAACCGTATAACCGAGGTAATTGACAGGAACCTGGAAATGGTGCAGAAAATTGGCTTCCTTTTGGGCGAGGGTGCAACCGACATAGAACATATGCTGAATTCCATTATTGAATTTTATAAAGGAGAGGGGAAGAAGTAGGGAGTAGGGAGTAGGGAGTATGGAGTAGGGAGTATGGAGTAGGGAGTATGGAGTAGGGAGTAGGGAGTTTCAGTGGTTTCAGGTTTCAGTGTTTTCTGTGGGTTCAGATTTTATACCAGTCACTAACTAATCACTAATAAACCAATCAACACATCAACCAATCAACACATCAACCAATCAACAAATAGATATAATGGGAGAAGATTTTTT
>CAZYDI010000069.1:0-15659 GCA_964646255.1 uncultured Bacteroidales bacterium | reverse complement strand
TAATGGATACTTCACGTTTAGGAACACCCAGCAGACTTATTGCACCAACTCCTTCAATGCGGTTGAGGGGATTAACAATTTTTTCTTCCAGCATATCCTCAATACCCGCATAACTATCACCGGCAGTAACCGCGTAGAAAAGAATAGGCATCATGTTGGTATTGAACTTAAAAATAACAGGATCTTCTGACCCTTCGGGAAGGAGTGATTCCACCATTGATAAGGCGTCACGAACGTCATTGGCAGCTGCATCCAGGTTTGTCCCGTATTCAAACTCCAGGGTTACAACCGATACATTGTCACGGGATGTAGATGTTATCTGTTTTACATCGCTTACGGTATTCAAACTGCTTTCGAGGGGTTCAGATATGTTTCGTTCCACATCCGATGCATTGGCGCCTGAATAGCTTGTGAATACCATAATGGCAGGGAATTCCATCTCGGGATAAAAGTCGATGGGCAGCTTCGCAAGGGAGTAGAGCCCAAAAACAATTACGCCCACAAAAAGCATGATGGTTGTTACTGGCTTCTTTACAGCGCTTCCGTATATACTCATTTTATTATTCTTTAATTCTTTTGTAAATAGTATATTGCATTATTATTGAACTACGGATATCAATGACTTATCCATTAATTTCTCCTGTCCGGCATAAATTACCTGGTCACCCTCTTTCAATTCGTCGGATATGATTTCCAGTTTATCATCAAAGCGCTGACCAATTTTAACCCTGATCTTTTTGGCTGTATTGTCTCCATTATTCACGAAAACATACCGGTCATTGGTTCCTTCCTGTTTAATTACAGCAAGGGCAGGAAGAATAAGTGCGTCAATCTCACCCATATTCAGCGAAACACGCGAAAACATTCCCGGGCGCAACACTTCATCATTGTTGTTAATGACAATTTCAGCTTCAAAAGTGCGCGTGCCTGCATCAACGGTGGGATAAATTTTTGTTATCTCTCCTTTGAAATTCCGGTTAGGGAAGATGTCTATATTTACGTTCGCAACCATTCCCTTTTTTGTGAGCGGGAAGTATTTTTCTGAAATACTTATCATAACCTTAACAGGGTTAATTTGCATAAGCGTAACAATAGCCGCCTTGCCAGCAGGGGTGTTAGGCGCGGCTGAATAAAGCTCGCCACCTTCGAAATATTTTCCGGTTACAATGCCATTGATCGGCGAAACCAACACCGTATTTTTGCTTAGGAAGTCATAGCTTGCCTTACTAACTTCATATTGCGTTTTGGCGGCTTCATAAGCCTGTTCAGCAATACTGTTAAGTTTATAAAGGGTATCCATACGTATGAAATTCGACCTGGCATTTTCATATTGCTCTTTGGCTTGCTGTAACTGAGTAGCATCCATGCGGGCTATTACCTGTCCCTTGCTTACACGGGTGCCAACTTCCACCATAATTTCCTCAATTCGGCCCGGTGAAGCCGGAGCGTAATTTATTTCTTCAAAAGGAATAAGATTGGCAGTATATTCCATTGGACGTGAAATTTTTTGTTTTGCAAGGGACATAACTTTCACTTTATAAATCGTGGTATCGGCAACACTTTCTGTTGCTGCAGTATTTTCAACGGCAGTTTTTTTTCCGCACGAAACAACAACCAAAGCAAACAGTACTAACGGGAAAAGAATTTTTATTTGTTTCATTGTATTATTGGTTTATAAAATTTCAAAATTTGTTATAGAGCTTTTCAAGGGCGGATTGTGCCTGGAGCAGTGTCATTACAGATGATATAAAGTTGCTCTGGGCTGTGAGGTAATTTCCGTTGGCTTGCGTTAAATCGAGACTGGAGACCATACCCTGGTCATATTTATTTTGAACATTCTGTAAAACGCGTTTGGCAACATCCACATTTTCATTCTGGGTCTGAAAGTTTTCAAGCGAACTTTGATAATTAAAAAGAAGCTGGTTTCTTTGGGTTTCCAGTTGTTCCTTTGTCATTTCAAGGTTTCTTGCCGATTTCTCAAATTCAATCTTTGCCTGGCTAACTTTAGCACCACGCGATCCGCTTGAGAAAATGGGCACTGTTAAGGTAAGACCTGCCAGGTGATTCGGACTCAAGTCGAACGAGGTGGTCATTATTTTCTCAGTGTAACTGTAGTAACCTACGAGCATGGGTATATAGGCCATGTTCTGTAAACGTAGCTGTTTCTCACTTAATTTAACCTGGGATTCAGCAAGCTTATACCCGATATTACTGGTAATATCATATGTCGAATCAGCAACAGCCGGGTTAATGGCATTTAATATGGATTCAAAATTATCAGTTAGTACTATATTGGCATCAGGGGCAACACCCATTTGAAACCGAAGCATATTAAAGCTTAACTGAAGCCCTCTTTCAGCAGCCTTTTGGGAATTTATGAGTTGATTAACGGTGATGCGCAACTGGTCAACATCGGATGATTCAAGCACACCGGCTTTATACATATTCTCAGTGTGGGCTAACGTTTTGCTTAGGTTATCGATGTTTTCCTGCAATATATCGAGGTTTCTTTGGGTTACAAGTATTGAATAGTAGGTGTTGGTAACACTTTCCATGATATCCAATTCGCTTCTTACTACATTATCAGCAGCAAGGTCTTTAGCAATTTTTGCAATGGTCAACCCGGTCCAAAACTGGCCACTGAGTAACAACTGGGTCACCTGAATTTTGCCATTCATTTGGTCCTCCATAACAATCGGACCGCCAAAGCCAAAATCGAGTTCATAATTGAAGTAAGTTAAATAATCAAGCGTACCTTCAATCTGAGGCAAGCCTTGTGCTCTGGCTTCCCTGATTTTGTGGTGAGATGCAGAAACATCGTCCCTCGCATTCATTAAGGTTTTATTATGCTCAAGGGCATATTTAACCGCTTCGTCAAGGGTTAGTGAATAAGGTTGTTCCTGTGCTGACAAGGAAAAACCCGAAAAAATGGAAATGGTAATGAATAAAATCCTGATTGCTTTCATATATTGATGTGATAAACGGTTTGTTGATAATTCCTATGGTTATTTTGAAATGCTATACTCCTGCTTTAATTCCTCGAATTTGCTCAGAAAAAAATCCAACATATCTATTAGATTCCGGAGAAATACTGAGTTTTCCGATTGCGGATTTGCCTTCAATTCCACTATGGCCTGCATATTGGTTTTAACTTCCGATAAGGCCGATTTATACTCATCAATCATGGCAAACTTGTCGGTTTTCTTAAGCTGAAAATACCTTTTCCTGTCGCCGGGCAAGGTAATATATTCTATACTGTTGGCCATTTCGAGTATTCGAAGGGCATTGCTCACCGAGCTTTTACTTACGTTGAGTTCCTCTACAATTTCGTCGAATGTAAATCGCTCTTTATCCATTATTGTAAGCAATCCGATAATGCGACCTGCAATTGGCTGGAGCCCCTTTTTGTCGTAATAGCGACCTGCTGTTTCCACCAATTCTTTCTGGCGTTGAATCCTTTCCTCGGTAGTCATTTTAGTAAATTTTGAAGGCGCAAATATAATTAGTTTTTTTAGTTCAGCAAATTATAAACTAAAAAAACTATAATCGATCTTTTATGGTCGGGTGCGCAAACAATAACCTTATATAATGGTTTATTTTGTTCTGTCAAATATAAACAGTGACGATCATTCGGGTTAAGGAAAATCGGTGAAGTCAATGTTATTATCGGTAAACGGTTGTTGTATATTATTTACTGATGTAAAAAGTAACGGTATGAGAGAAAAGTTGTATGGCAGCGTGTTCTTTTTGGCAGTGTTTACCATTGTGTATAATTTCATTGAAGGATTGCTTTCCATTTGGTTGGGTATTGCCGATGAAACCCTTGCCTTATTCGGCTTTGGCGTTGACAGTTTTGTAGAGGTAATTTCCGGGGTGGGTATTCTCCAGATGGTGATAAGAATCAGGAAGAATCCGCATTCTCCCGTGAGCATATTCGAAAAGAGAGCCCTTAAAATCACCGGTATTGCGTTTTTTATTCTCACTGCAGGACTTATGGCAGGGGCCACCGTAAACCTCATCACAGGCCACAGGCCCGAAACCACTGTTGCAGGTATTGTAATTTCGGTAATATCATTAGCCATTATGGGGTGGCTGTATATTTCGAAAATCAAGTATGGGAAAAAACTGAATGCAGCGCCTGTTATTGCCGATGGCAAATGTACGCTGGTTTGTATATATATGTCCCTGGTGCTCCTGTTTTCCAGTTTGATATATGCGCTTTCGGGAATTTGGTGGATAGATGTTGTTGGTGCATTAGGCCTGTCATGGCTATCCTTCAGTGAAGGTAAGGAAGCATTTGAGAAAGCCCGGGGAGAAGACTGCTGCTAAACCGATCAATAATTCCGCTTAATACTTTTGAAAATATTGCTTAAATTCCAAAAGCGAAAAACTCCTGAAACTTGAATAATCATGGTAAACCCTGTATGACGGAGGGTATTGTGCCATGGGTGGAATATATTCAAAATCGTAAAAATTGTTTTCACTGAACTTTACTTTGATATCGTCGAACTTTTTTATGCACTTGCACTTATACATAGGGAAAGGGTTTAGGATTGCGATGCAAAAGTAGCATTAATTGTGATGGCTGTCAACTTTAATTATTAACCGGAAAGAATCTTTATGGGCAATTCAGACATTTATACTAAAGGGCACAAAAATTACACGCACAACCGGTGTAATATATATGAAGTTTATATATTTGTCAGGTAAGATTATTATTTTATTTATTTGAAAATCAATACAGATCCGGAAAATGACACAGAAAAGAGAACTATTAAGCGAAACCATACAGCATGTCGACATCAAAGCAATTGATGCAACACCCATTATTGAATCAATGAAAAAGATGTCGTTCTCATCACGCGACACTGCAAATGCAGCCGAAATTTTAATGCGGATGATCAGGGATAAAGATTGCACCAATATTCTTACCCTTGCAGGCAGTACAAGTGCAGGTGGATGCATGCAGGTTTACGTTGACATGGTTAAGCACAATATGATTGATGCCATCGTTGCAACAGGCGCAAGCATTATTGATATGGACTTTTTTGAAGCCATTGGTTTCAAACATTATGTTGGTCGTACCGATTTCCCCGATAAAAAGTTGAGGGAGTTTTATATAGACAGAATATACGATACATTTATTGATGAGGATGATTTACAGATTTGCGATGGCACCATTAAGCAGGTTGCCGATACCCTGGAACCACGACCCTATTCCTCACGTGAGTTTATTTATGAATTGGGAAAATACCTGGCGAAAAATTCAGTGAAAAAAGATTCGCTGGTTCAGGTTTGTTATGAAAAAAATGTGCCTATTTTCTGCCCCGCCTTTTCCGACTGCAGTGCGGGATTTGGATTGGTTAAGCACCAATGGGAGAATCCCGAAAAACACGTTACCATTGATTCGGTTCGCGATTTCAGGGAGCTTACCATGATTAAAATGGCTGCAGAAACATCAGGCTTGTTTATGATCGGTGGCGGTGTTCCAAAGAATTTTGCCCAGGATACCGTGGTATGTGCTGAGGTTCTTGGAAAGTCGGTTCCCATGCATAAATACGCTGTTCAAATTACGGTTGCCGATGTAAGAGACGGTGCATGTTCCTCTTCAACGCTGCAGGAAGCATCGTCGTGGGGTAAGGTTGACACAAAATATGAGCAAATGGTTTATGCCGAAGCAACTACGGTTGTACCTTTAATTGTAAGTTATGCATACCATAGCCGTGAATGGGAAAAAAGAAAACCCAGGGAATGGAATAAGCTGTTCAGTAAGTAATAACCTTAATACCCCGGGCTAAAGCCCGGGGTATTCCTTTTGGTTGCTTTTCAATAGTCCTGGCCTTACGGGAAAAATTTCTTTAAGAGCCCTTTAGTTCCCCCGGGCTTTAGGGGGATCAATAATTGGTACGATTTTTGAGTTTCACGATTGCCAAAAACCGGAAATAAAAAAATGAAGAAAGTGTCCTCATACATTAAACACCTCTCCTTCAGGATTTCATTTGCTCAATATGCCTCTCTGGTATTTTTGGGCAGAAAAATTCCTGTTTTCTTCCTTCCGCAATGAAAAATGCACCTTATAACCTGATGGGATGATCACATGTATCCCTTGTCAGTAATGCAATACAGCGAACTTAATGCCGCGTAAAATGGTTCATATTGCGTTAGTAACTTTTTTTCTCAGTTGCGTATAACATTCAAAAATAAATTAACATTATCGCAGTTTTAATGGCAGCCAAACGCCTTAGAACGTATTAAGATTTTTAAACTAAAAACAAGACAAGTTATATTTAGCAAAAATGGATAAAAAACTAATTGAGGAATGTCCTTCTTCGGATGGTGATGTTCCGCTTGTGGTCCCGGACAACCTTTTAATGTCCGCTTATCTGAAAAGTAGATTATCTAAACCAAAACATCCTGAGTTCTCTACAATAAGCCAGAATGCCCGGTTGTTCATGAACAGGCATTTTCCTGATGTCAGCGATGAGCAATGGAATTCATGGCGATGGCAAATAAAAAACAGCTATACCTCCTTCGGGCAATTAAACAGGATTATCGATTTCCGCCGTATTATCAACGATCAATCCATCCTGGATAACGATAAGCTCCCGTTGAGAATTACTCCTTATTATGCAAGTCTTATCGAAGGTGCCGGTGCCGATCATCCTATAGTAAAAGGTGTAGTGCCCAGTATTAAGGAATTGTATCTATCACCGGGTGAAGCCCCTGATCCGCTGCACGAGGAAAATTGTTCGCCGGTTCCGAATATTGTTCACCGTTATCCCGACAGGGTATTGTTTCTCGCTACCGGTTTTTGCTCAACGTATTGCAGGTATTGCACCCGCTCTCACATGGTGGCCAAAGACAAAATGCACTATGGTAAAGCGGCATGGCAAGCAGGACTTGAATATATCCGAAATAATAAGGCAGTGAGAGATGTGCTGATATCCGGCGGTGATCCGCTCACCATGCCTGAAGCACACCTCGAATACCTGCTCGAAAAACTGCGTTCAATTCCTCATGTTGAAATAATCCGCATAGGAACCAAAGTACCGGTGGTATTACCTCAACGTATTACAAGCAGTGTTGTTAATATGCTTAGGAGATACCCTCCTTTGTTTATGAGCATCCATTTTATGCATCCTTTGGAGCTTACCCCCGAGGTTCGTGAAGCATGCACCAGGTTGGCCAATGCAGGTATACCCCTGGGAAGTCAGACAGTCCTTCTTAAGGGAATCAACGACTCCGTACCCGTTATGACCGAACTCATGCAGGGCTTGCTCCGTAATCGCGTTCGTCCATATTATATTTATCAGTGCGATCCCATTCCCGGTTCGGGACATTTTCGCACAACAGTGCAGAAAGGACTCGATATCATAAAAGGGATGCGTGGCTTTACGAGTGGTTATGCCATTCCTCATTTTGTCATTGATGCTCCGGGAGGTGGAGGAAAGATTCCCCTGCTTCCTGAATATGCTGCAGGATATGATGGCGATAACCTTGTTCTCCGGAATTATGAAGGTAAAAGCTATAACTATCCCGACACAGCTGAGGATAAAACGGAAAAGGCTGATTGAGGATGAATATAGGACTTACCTATGACCTTCGTGCCGACTATCTTAAAGAAGGATATTCACTTGAGGAGACAGCAGAGTTTGATAAGGAAGAAACCATCGAAGGTATTGAGCATGCTTTGCGTCTATTGGGATACCATACGATGCGCATAGGACATTCACGGCAGCTGATGACTGAATTGCTTGCCGGTAAACGGTGGGATCTGGTATTCAATATTTGTGAAGGGTTGTACGGCGACAGCAGGGAATCTCTCATTCCTGCCCTGCTTGATGCATACCGTATACCCTATGTATTTTCAGGGGCTGTAACCTTGGGCATTTCGCTGAATAAGGCTTTTGCCAAGAGGGTAGTCCGTGATGCCGGTATAAATACGCCTCCATTCATGGTAATTAACATGGAAGATGATATAATGAATGGCCAGCTGACCTTTCCATTATTTGCAAAACCTGTTGCGGAAGGAACCGGAAAAGGAATCGAGGACCGCTCCGTAATTCAGGATATGCACCAGCTTGTCGCCGTTTGCCATGATCTTCTGAAAAAGTTTAACCAGCCGGTGCTTGTGGAAGAATACCTGCCGGGACGTGAATTTACCGTTGGAATCATTGGGAATGGGCAGGATGCCCGTGTAGTTGGAGCTATGGAAGTTATCTACGGAACAGGTGTCAGTGATGTGTATTCCTATTTCAACAAGGAGAACTATGAAGGGCGCATTCATTATGAACCCATTTCAGGTGATTTGTTAAAGCAATGCGAAGACGTTGCCCTGGGTGCATGGAATGCGCTCAACGCACAGGATGGCGGTAGGGTTGATGTCAGGGTTGACAGGTATGGCAACATGAGTTTTATCGAAATAAATCCGTTGGCCGGATTAAACCCGGTTCATTCTGATTTGCCTATTTTATGCAGAATGAACGGCATTGACTACACTCAGCTCATAGGGTTGATCATGGATGCTGCGCTTAAAAGAATCAATGCATCACATGCAAAATAAAAAGGTAATTATCCTGCATAATGCAGTAACCGGGAACAGTAAACCCGATGAGGCTGATGTATTGCAACAGGTTGAGCTTGTAAGGCAAGCCCTTGCGGATATGGATTTCAGGCCGGAAGCATATCCGCTGAGCAATGACCTTTTTAATGACCTGGCCATCTTGCAAAAAAGCAATCCTTTGTTCGTGTTTAACCTTGTTGAATCTGTTTTTAACAAGGGCGAATTGCTCTATATAGGCCCGGCCTTGTTAAAGGCCATGAACATACCCTATTGCGGAGTTCCGGTTGAAGCACTGTTTTTAACCACCAATAAAGTGCTTACCAAAAAAATCCTGGCACATAACCGGATTCCTACTCCTGCATATTTCACAACCAGCGATATACATGAGCTAAAGTCCTGTACCCGTTACCTTTTAAAACCGGTTAGCGAAGACGGTTCTGTTGGCCTGGATGAAGAAGCTGTATTTACCTTGCAAAACATCGCCCTGTTAAATAGAATAGGAGGGCTTCCTCCATCACAGTTTTTTATTGAAGAGTACATAGAGGGCCGTGAGTTTAATATCAGTGTTTTAGGAGGGAAGGGCCGACCTACCGTATTGCCTCCCGCCGAAATGATTTTTCATCATTATCCCGAAGGAAAGCCGCGCATTATGGGCTATAAATCAAAATGGGACGAATCATCGGAAGAATATAAAAATACCAGCCGTGCTTTCGATACATTGTCGCCCGACTCCACTTTATTCAGGGAACTTGTCAGGCTAACGGAAGCTTGTTGGGATTGCTTTGAACTGAAAGGATTTGCCCGTGTTGATTTCAGAGTGGACCAGGATGGCAGCCCATGGGTTATTGAAATTAACGGTAACCCGTGCATTTCGCCCGACAGCGGCTTTATAGCAGCCGCCCACCATGCAGGGTATTCTGACAGGGATGTGGTTTCACGCATAATTGAAGAACTTGCATAACAGTGACCAACAATTGAGCATTTATGATATCATTTAGGGAACAACTATTGCCTGAAGACATACGAAAAATAGGTGATGTGCTTGAGTCAAGCGGCTTTTTTCACCCCTATGAGATTGATGTGGCCAGGGAACTGGCATCGTTGAACCTGGAAAAGGGGGCCGAGGCTTCGGGATATAACTTTATTGTTGCCCATGAAGCGGATGTATTGCTGGGATATTGCTGTTACGGACCGAATCCATGTACCCAATCAAGTTATGACTTGTATTGGATCGCAGTTCATAAGGAACATATGAAAAGGGGATTGGGCAGACAGTTGATGCACCGCGCCGAAGAAGGTATAAAAAAATCAGGAGGAACCCTCATATGGGTTGAAACCTCTGGCAGGGCAATATACGAGTCCACCCGAAAGTTTTATTCAGCTCTTGCCTATGAAAAAGTAGCCATATTGCCCGACTTTTATGCTCCCGGCGATGATAAGGTGGTATTCAGAAAAAGTGTTGTATAAAGGAGATGCACTTGATTATCAGAGTTGTTTCTCGTAACAGACAAAGGGAATTTTCTGATAAGAGGCCTGAAAGGATGAAATTTCTTTAAAGGACTGCTTTTCATATAACTGCCTGGCTCTTTCACTGGGCTTGAAAACGTCCAGCCTGATGCAGTCAAATCCATTATTCCTGGCAAATTCCTGTGCAAAGTTTACCAATTGAGTGGCAATTCCCATACCTTGCCACCGCGGATGAACAGCCATATTTTGCAGATACAGGGGCTTATGCTTGCTGTTTTCAAAAACCAGGTCTTTATAGTCTTCCGGTTCCCTGTCGTTTAAGGTAACCATGCCTTTACATACACCCTTGTCTTTAATTAGGAATATTGAACCATTCAGTAGATCATTCTTTATTATGTCTGCACCCGGATAAGCGCTGTTCCAGTGCTTCATTCCTTTGGCATTCATATCCAGTGTACATACCTTGAGTAAAAAAAGAATCTCTATAAGATCGGTAGGTTTGGCCTGATTAATTTCCATCGGCACCTTGTATTAATCTCCAGTTCTGAAATATAAAATATCGGTCGGATGATAACTATTCAATCTTAATCCTATTGAATAATCGCTTATTTTTGCCTATAAAAATAATCAGTTTTTTTAAAATAAGAGTATTTTTTAGCATTCATTTAATTTCATGGATCCTTGGCATTTATGCAGCATCAACACCCCCACCTGACTTTTTCCAATAAAACAATGTATATAAGGCTTGTCATTATTGCATTATTGCTTTTCACCCTGGTAAAATGCAACCGGGATATGCTTGACCCTGATCCTGCGGCAAGGCCTTCTTTTTCAACCGATACCGTTACCTTTGATACTGTTTTTACCACCATTGGCTCAACCACACATAGCTTTAAAATATATAATAAAAGCAACCGGCCATTGCTTATCAATTCCATTGCACTGGCCGGAGGAGCTGAATCTTTTTTCAGGCTTAATATAGATGGTGAGCCTGCCCTGAACATAAACAATGTTGAGATTCCTCCTGATGACAGTCTTTTCGTTTTTGTTGCCGTTACGGTTGATCCCACCAATGTAAACAATCCTGTCATTATCAGAGACTCCGTTATATTCAATACGCGCGGCGATATACAGGATGTTAAACTGATTGCCTATGGGCAGGATGTTCATCTGATAAATGGCGAGATCATCGATGGCAGTGTTTGGTCCAATGACAAACCTTACCTGATATATAACTCGGTGGCCATCGACACCGGTGAAGTACTCCGGATTCTTGAAGGTACCCGTGTCTACTTTCATAAAAATTCAAGCATGATTGTGTGGGGTACGCTGTTGGTTGAGGGCACCTATGAAAACCCGGTGGTTTTTCAAAACGACAGGCTCGAGGAATTTTATGAAATAGTACCCGGCCAGTGGGGGACAATCTATATCGATCCCATCAGTACAGGAAACCGGTTAAACTACCTGATAATCAAAAACGCCATTGCCGGAATCCAGATTGGTTATCCGTCGGATTACAGGACTCCTGTGCTTGAAATTTCAAATTCGCAGATCATTAATGTTTCATTTGCCGGCATTTACGCCTTTGGTGCCGATATCCTATGCTATAACACAGTGATAGCCAATTCGGCCGGTCCGGCTGTTGCTTTACTCAGGGGCGGTAAATACAGGTTTATGCATTGTACCTTATCAAACAACGGTGTGCCGGGGACTTCGCGCACAAACCCTTCGGTGGTCATTACCAATACATTTAACAATCCCGAATATGTTGAGTCGGTTGGTGAATATGTATATGTTGAACGGACAGGAGATTTAGAAATGGCTTATTTTTATAACAGCATTGTGTATGGAAATTTCAGCCATGAAATCCAACTCGTAAATAACGGAAACAATACGTTTGAATACCTTTTCCATCATTGCATTTTAAAGGCGGTGGAAGATTCGGTAACGGAAGAAATGCGTTCAAATTTTGTCAATATTATCTACAACCAGGACCCTTTGTTTAATAATGATTCGGATAGATACCATCTTGACTACAGTTTGGATACACTTTCACCTGCCAAGGATTCGGGCGATATAATGCTCCTCACCACATATCCGTTTTTGCAGAACGATATTGCGGATGAAATGCGGAACAATGATGCAGGTCCTGACCTGGGTGCCTTTGAACGAAAAGAGGAATAATGCATAATGGTTCGTTTGAGCCTCATATTAGCCCTTCTGTTATCATATGCCTCTTTTCCTGCATTTGGAACCGACAGGCCGGGGTCAATATACAGGCAAATCCAGGACACGGTATTTCGCATAATGTTTTACAATGTGGAAAACCTGTTTGATGTTTCCGATGATTCCCTGACCGATGACAATGATTTCACGCCATCTGGCGATCTGCACTGGACATGGGGCAAATACAACAAGAAACTCAACAATATCAGCAAAGTGATTATTGCTGCAGGACAATGGAAGCATCCTGCCCTTGTGGGATTATGTGAAGTTGAAAACAGAAAAACACTGGATGACCTGTTATTTCGTACGCCCCTGTCCGCCTTTCCGTATGGTGTCATTCATAAGGAATCGCCCGACAGGCGGGGTATTGATGTTGCTCTCCTGTATGACAAAGAGCGATTAAGGGTAATGGAAACCAGGTTTTTGCCGGTGATTCACCATGGTATGCCCACGAGGGATATTCTTTATGCAAAGCTTTCAGCGGGCAAGGCAATATTCCATGTTTTTGTGGTTCATTGGCCATCGCGTTCCGAAGGCCGTATAGAGAGTGAGCCCAAACGTATCACTGCTGCAACTGTGCTTAAGCATTTTACAGATTCATTGTTTAACGCAAATTCCGCTGCCCGCCTGCTGATCATGGGCGATTTCAATGACGATCCTGAAGATAAAAGCATTGCTGAAATACTTCAATGCACCTATAATTCAGATACAGCCAGGCTAATCAATCTTTCATCGGCCCCAAAAAAAGGCAATATACAAGGAACGCTAAAATACCAGGGTAAATGGAATGTCTTTGATCAGATGATGGTTTCGCGAAATATGCTTTCATGCAGTTCGGGAATATGTTGTGTTGACCACTGTTATACTATACTAAACAATCCCTTCCTGCTTGAGAAGGATGAGCAGTATACCGGCCTTAAGCCTTTCCGCACATATTTGGGTTACCGCTACCTTGGTGGGTTCTCCGATCATCTTCCGGTATTTACCGATGTGGTATTAAGGGAATAGGCAACTCACATCACGTTCACTTCCATTTCGAGGTGAATGGTGAATTGTTTAAATACAGATTGCTGAATGGATTTTGCCAGATCCAGGATTTCACTGCCGGCAGCCCCGCCAAGATTAACAAGAATCAAAGGCTGGTGGATGTGCGTTCCGGCATTTCCCATTCTTTTGCCTTTCCAGCCACATTGGTCGATTAACCATGCCGCAGACAGCTTGTCGGTTCCGTTGTCCATTTTATACACAGGCAGTGAAGGATACAGCGTTTTTAAGTGGTGTGAAATACTTTCCGTTACAACGGGATTTTTAAAGAAGCTTCCGGCGTTACCGATTTCCGAAGGATCCGGAAGTTTTCGCTTTCTTATTTCGATAATGGCTTCCCGGATGGTTTGCAGGCTGATGGTGTCGACCTGTTGCAGCGCTTTATGTACATCGGGATAAGCGGTATTAAAACGGTTTTCCTTATTAAGCCTGAAAAGCACATGGGTAATGATCACCTTATTTTTAAGCTCATTTTTAAAAATACTATTCCGGTATGAAAACTTGCATTCTTTTGCCGGCAGCGAAAATTTCAATCCCGATTCCAAATTATATCCTTCAACGGTATCAATCAAATCCATTACCTCGGTTCCATATGCACCTATGTTTTGCACGGGGCAGGCGCCAACCAATCCGGGTATCCACGATAAGTTTTCTATACCGCACCATCCGTTTTTTACGCAATACGAAACAAAATCATCCCAGTTTTCACCCGCTCCAACCCTTACCACCACTTCACCGTTAATTTCTTCGACCAAATCAATTCCCCTGATAACAGGATGAATAATAAGTCCTTCAAAATTCTTTGTGAAAAGCACATTGCTGCCGCCACCCAGAACAAAATAGGAATATGCTGACAGCATACCTGATTTAAGCAAGTCATTAATCTCTTTTTCATCGCTTATTTCAATGAAAAACCTTGTTTTAACCGAAACGCCAAATGTGTTAAATCCTGAAAGTTCGACATTCTCCTGAACAGCGCTCATTGGTGTAGTTTATGAAGAACAAATATACCATCTCTTCCTCTATTTGGTTAAATGAAGTAAAGAATCTTTAAATTAGTAAGTTTTAAAACCACATCGCAAATGCGGATCATTTTATGTGTAACCAATGATATTACCACCGATCAGCGGATATACAGGATATCTTCAACATTGGCCGGGCTCCCTGCTGAAGTTTCGGTTGTTGGAGTTGCCCGTCCGCACAGTGTACCGCTTGCTATTCCTTTTGCATCGCGACGGTTAACATTGTTATTTCAATCAGGTCCGTTATTTTATGCAGAATTCAATGTGAGATTGTTTTTCACGCTGCTTGTTATGAAGGCCGATGTTGTTGTTGCCAATGATCTTGATACATTGCCTGCTGTTTTTTGCGCATCATGGCTCCGGGGCCGGAAAGTTATTTATGACAGCCATGAATATTTTACCGAACTCCCCGAACTGGTTGGCCGCAAATGCATTAAAAAAATATGGGAAGGAATTGAATCGCTGTTTCTTCCCCGGGTGAAACATTCCTATACAGTGAGCGCTTCGATTGCTGATGCCTATGAAAAAAAGTACGGTGTAAAAATGGAGGTAATCCGTAATCTTCCTTTTAAAATGAGATCGTTCCCGGAGGGTAATCCGATGAAAAAAGCCAGTGAAAATTGGATCATATACCAGGGTTCATTAAACATGGGCAGGGGCTTAGAGGTTGCCATTGCTTCGATGCAATATCTAACCGGAACCAGATTAATTATTGCCGGTTCAGGATACCTTGAAAAACATCTCAAGGAACTGGTAAGCCAGTCGGGATTACAGGACAAAGTGGTTTTTACGGGTAACCTGAGACCGGAACAACTTATGCAATACACCATACAAGCCGACCTTGGCATCTCTCTCGAAGAAAATATGGGCCTGAATTATTACTATGCATTACCCAATAAGTTGTTCGACTATATACAGGCAAGAATTCCCGTGCTTGTATCTAACCTGCCTGAAATGGTCAATATTGTATTAAAGTATAACATTGGCAGGGTAGCGGAGGTTGAAAATCCGAAAATGCTTGCCGGTGTTATGACAGAGATGCTGGAAAATGACGGTTTGAGGGTGGGATGGAAGAAAAACCTGATACGCGCTGCCAATGAATTATGCTGGGAGAATGAAGAGCAAAAGTTGCTGGAAATATACAGGGATGCTATAGGCTAGTATGCCCTCCTTCGCCAGGGCATCGGCGGGTGAGAATGGATGCCCTCCCGTCAGCGCTTCGGCGGGTTAAAGTGGTAGGTATGAGCGTGGTCGCGGTGGATTGATTTGGCAATTGTTTAATAAAAAGCCCGGCAAAAGTGCCGGGCATCAAAACAGTCGCAATTAAATTGCGCTGT
>CAZYDI010000068.1:0-15775 GCA_964646255.1 uncultured Bacteroidales bacterium | reverse complement strand
ATAAGGCCTCACCTACGGTGCTTGACATGGAATGAAAAACTTGTTTCTACCATAAGGTCGCACCTATGGTGCTGGTTTTTACAAAGCGCTGTAGGCGCGACATTATGGTAGTCTGTAATGGTTTTTTATACAGAAAGCGCTGTAGGCGCGACCGTATGGTAGCCATATTATCAGATAAATAGCTTAACTTGAGTTGATCCTTTTACTGATGCTCGTTATCACTAAATGATTATATTTATACAGTAATTATCATAATCCTTGCTCAATGAAAGCATTTACGCTCTTAACCATCGCCTTTATACTTTTTTCATGCAGTTCTGCAAAAAAAGCAACCACGGACACCGGACAATTTTCGGGCAAACATGAATTGCTGGATGATGTGACCTATAAAATTGATGTATTCTCACAGGACAAAACATACGGTTATACCGAAAGCAATCCAATAAAAGTGGGTGGTTTCATGGAAGGACCGAAAAATGAGCGGCGATTCCTTAACGCCCTTGCCGGACCAAACGGAGAAAAAATAAGCTATTACCGCATTGGCAGTTGCTGCCAGTTTAAAACCAAAAACAGCAGTTTTGGCAGCGGAATGCTCGATATTTACAGCGTTACCTATGAGGGAGCTCCCGGGGAAATTAAGCTTTACATTAATATGTACGACGCTGATTTACTTAAGGTGCCTGTAGGATTTACCTTGAAATATAAGCACGGCCAACAACCATTGGCTGAAGAAACCAATCTTTAATGTAAAAAATAATCATGGATATGAATTTCAAATACCTGGCAGGCATTCTTTGCCTGTTGCTCACACTGGCAGGCTGTAAGAATGACAAAGATGTCACCGGTCAGCGCGACCGCAATTTCAATGAAGGTTGGAAATTTGTAAAAGACAGCGTACCTGTCGACAAGGCATCAGCATTAACCCCGGAAAACCCGGCTTTTAATGATACCGAATGGCAGGCTGTTGACTTGCCACACGATTGGAGTATTCAGCGTTCCGATACCCTGAATAATGAAGACCATGTGGGCCCGTTTACGAAATCTGCTCCGGGAGCCACTTCTACAGGGTATACCAAGGGAGGAACCGGCTGGTACCGCAAGCATTTTCAATTAAGCAAAAGCGACAGGAATAAAACGGTGATCCTGCGTTTTGACGGGGTGTATATGGAGACCGATGTATGGGTGAATGGCAAATCAGCCGGTAACCATGTATACGGGTACACTCCCTTTAATATTAACATTACATCACTGCTCAATCCACCGGGAGAAAACAATGTGGTAGCTGTCAGGGTAAGCAATAACGGCCGCAACAGCAGGTGGTACACGGGTTCAGGGATTTACCGGAATGTTGTCCTCACGGTACTGGATGAGGTACATATTCCTGTATGGAGCGTCAATATCACCAATTCAGCAATCTCTGATACCGGTAGTACGGCACAGATATCCTTTAGGGTGCGGAACACCAGTGCAACGGAGTTTAACGGAAAGGTTGACATGGAAATCCTTGCCCCCGACGGATCCGAAGTATTTGCCGGTGCTCAGGATATTCAGCTGCAGGGTGAATCGGACATTGAAATTGCCAAAACTGTTTCCGTTAAAAATCCCTTCTTGTGGTCGCCCTCCTCACCTGCCCTGTATAAGGCGATATTTACGCTCACTTCAAATGGAAAAAAACATGATCAGTATATCCAGGCTTTTGGTATCCGGTCAATAGAAATCACGGCCGAAAAGGGATTCCTACTTAACGGTATACCAATGGAACTAAAGGGAGGATGTGTGCATCACGACAATGGTTTACTTGGCTCCGCAGCGTTTGACCGTGCCGAGGAGCGCAAGGTGCAGATTATGAAGAACAATGGTTTCAATGCCATTCGCACAAGCCACAATCCGCCATCACAGGCATTTCTGGATGCCTGCGATCGTATTGGCATGATGATTATTGATGAAACATTCGATATGTGGGAAAGGCCCAAGAATCCTCAGGATTATCATCGTTTTTTCAAGGAATGGTGGAAGAAAGATGTAGAAGCGATGATCATGCGCGACCGTAACCATCCCTGCATCATTATGTGGAGCATTGGAAATGAAATTAACGAAAGGGCCGATACGAGCGGAATAAGGATTGCCAAAGCCATTATTGACCATATTAAACAATTCGACAATACCCGTCCTTTTACCAATGCCATCTGTGATTTTTGGGATATTCCCGGCACACCATGGGAGGTTACATCCGATGCTTTTTCGATTTTGACGGTAGGCGGATACAATTACCAATACCCGCGCTATGAAGCCGATCATGAAAAATTTCCCCAACGGATAATGATGGGCACCGAATCGGTACCAAAGCATGCATTCGAAAACTGGTCCATGGTTGAAAAACATCCTTATGTTATTGGTGATTTTGTATGGACAGGCATGGATTACCTGGGTGAAACAGGCATCGGGCATACACAGTATTTCACTGAAGGACAAAAGGATGAATTTGCCATGCCCTGGCCCTGGTTTAATGCATGGTGCGGTGATATTGATATTATTGGCGAAAAAAAGCCCCAGATGATATACAGGGATGTGCTTTGGAATAACAGCCCGCTGGAGATGAATGTACATGCTCCCGTACCCGAAGGTAAAACCGAAGTGATAAGTTATTGGGGATGGCCCGATGAATATCCGCATTGGAACTGGAACGGGAATGAGGGCAAAGAATTGCTCGTATCGGTATACTCCAAAGCCGACGCGGTAAAGCTTTTTTTAAACGGAAGAGAGATAGGTCATAAGGTGATTTCACCTATGGTAACCATTACATCCATTTTCAGTGTTCCCTATGAGCCGGGAGAACTGAAAGCCATTGCCTATAAAAACGACAAGGAAATTGCATCAAAAACCTTTAGAACAACAGGCACCCCCGCAGCCATAAGGCTGTTTGCCGACCGTAATGCAGTTACCCCCAGCCGAAGCGACCTGGCCTTTGTAACCATTGAAATCATTGATGAATTCGGTAACGTTGTTACCGATGCCGTCAAAAAGGTTACCATTTCGGTTTCAGGAAACGGAGAATTGGCAGGCAGCGGAAATGCTTGTCCGTGGGATATGCAAAGCGTGGGGAATACAACCATCAACACTTTTTATGGCAAAGCCATGGTTATTGTAAGGCCCTATGTTTCGAAAGGACAAATATCAATACAAGCAAGGGGTGATGGGTTAACTGATGGTAAATTAAACATTGCCGTGCTGCAATAATACAAACCGATCATATAATATATGGTAGCTGCATGATTTTTACCCAATAGTCCGGATGTAAAAAATCTTTAATTTTCAACCATGTTTATCATATACATATCTGACCATGTGAGCATATATTATTACTTCTATTTTTTACCGTAAACTAATGATTTTCAACATCAAGTAAGCTCAATGAACCTAAAGGATTTTAAGGATTTTGAGGGAAAAAGCGACAAGGAAGTCTTCAGGTTGCTTATTGCCCGTTATTTCGGTCCTTTGTGCTTATATGCCCTGCGTTTTACCCGCGAAAAATCTTCGGCCCGGGAAATTGTTCATGACACATTTGTAAGGCTTTGGGAACACCGTGACAAGATTGAAGTAAGGGAAAATTATATTGCCTTCCTGTATAAATCGTTGCAGAACAACGCTTTAAACTACCTTAAAAGTGAACACACCCGAAAAAAGTACAGCGACAACTATTACAACATACTAAAGTCGGCCCAGGACTACTATACCATAACCCGGGAAAGCGGCTTATCGGTGTTGCTGGCAAAAGAACTGGAAACAAAAATCCTGGACGCTGTTGAAACCTTGCCCCCGCAGTGCAAAGAAATCTTCAAACTCAGCCGGTTTTCGGGATTGAAAAACCAGGAAATTGCCGATAAAAAAAAGGTTACCCTGAATACCGTCCAAAAGCAGATTTCCATTGCCCTTGAAAAATTGCATCTGCTGTTACATGATTACCTTCCTGAAATTATTCATTTTCTGATATTTACCGATATCACAAGAAGAATTTCTGTATTTTTCTGAAAAAAGAAGGTTTTCGTTTTACTGCTCCTTCTTTAACAATTGTCTATATAACAGAATAAGAAAAAATGAACAACGAGATTAGTAAAATTATTGCACAAGTTTTAAGCGGTGATGCCGGTGCTGAAGAAACACGGCGTTTATTGGACTGGTTCCATGAATCGGAGAATAATCCCAAAGAATTTGAACAATACGAGATGCTATGGAGTGCCCTGGAAATTATAGGCCGTAAACATGAATTCGATACAGGGGAAGCATATAACCGATTTATTGATAAGGTAGATGAGCCTGTAAAATCAAGGAAAACTGCTTCATTGATGGTTAGGATTTCACGCATTGCTGCAATGATTGTTCTGGCATCGGGATTGGCTTTTTATATGGGTTACCGCATGAAACCAATACCTGTAAAAGAAGGTCCTACCTGCACGGTGGTTGCCCCCAAAGGCTCCAAAGCATTCGCCGAGCTTCCCGATGGAACACGTGTGTGGTTAAACGCGGAAAGCAGGTTGTCATATCCCGCCAATTTTTCGGATGACAACCGCAGTGTATACCTCGAAGGTGAAAGCTTTTTCGAAGTTGCCAAAGACAAAAGCAGGCCGTTTATTGTGCATACCTCCGGTGTAAACATACGCGCCATTGGAACATCCTTCAATGTTAAATCATATCCGGCTGAAGACATCATTCAAACAACACTTGTTGAAGGTGAAGTAGCTGTTGAGAAACAATCGTCAGGCCCCGTTAATTCCACAGTGACCGCCGGCCAGAAGGTAGTATTCCTGAAGCCAAATCAACAGGCTACGTTTTACAAGGCAACGTCGGTTATCGACGTTCATTCAAAAACTTCAGTCGCTAAATCGGGCAACAGGAATATAGCCATCAATGATCAAAACCTGGTTAAAAAAGATTCCATGTTGCTGAAAAAAGGCGTGGATACCAGGTTATATATTCTGTGGAAAGACAATCAACTGGTATTTGACAATGAGCCTTTCGAAAGCATGGCTTTCAGGCTCGAACGGCAGTTTAATGTGAAGTTTAAATTCATGGACGAAGACATCAAGTCATTCCGCTTTACCGGTAAATTCAACGAAATATCGGTGGAACAATTGCTTTCGGCATTGCAGTTTGCTTCGCCATTTTATTATATCATCAACGAAAACGATATTTATATCAGCCTGAAGCCCATTCAAAAAACGAATAATTACAATTAAAATAACCCTGATCACTAAACATAAACAAACTAAAGCCTATGGGAAAACCCTCCGACAATCATTAAAAAAACCGGAACGTGCTGCAAGCGCACATTCCGGCATTTAAATCTCAACTCATATAATGCTCAATCTGCGAAATTGAGACATTATCATTGTTAAATTCAAACTTTTCAAAATTATGAAAAAAAACCCACAATGCCCTATTCCTCAGGGTAGAAATGAACGCATTAAACCCTTCCTTATTATGAAAATTTCTACTTTCCTTCTGTTTGTTACCTTCCTCAATGTTGCGGCAAGCACACTATCGCAGGAAAATATTTCACTCGACCTGCAGAATGTTACCATTAAACAGGTGTTTACCGAAATTGAGCAAAAAAGTGATTTTAAGTTCCTGTACAGGAATGAACTGGTGAATGTAGACCGTGAAGTCTCCATTGATGTTGAAAACCAGCCGATTGAGATGGTTTTGGCCATGCTGTTCGACCAGTCCGATCTCACGTATAAGCTGTTTGAAGATAATCTGGTGGTAATAACCAGTAAATCAATACAGCAAAAGAAGATTACGGGCAAGGTTATCGATGCTCAAAGCGGTGAGGCTTTGCCTGGTGTAAACATTACCATTGAGGGTATGAATACCGGAACTACTACGGGAATCGACGGTAGTTTTTCGCTTGATGTACCCAATGAAAATGTGGTGCTGATCTTTTCCTTTATCGGTTACAATGATGAACGGGTTGAAGTAGCGGGCCAAACCGTGCTGAATATCGAACTGGTGCCTGACATTACTGCCCTTGACGAGGTGGTTGTTGTTGGTTATGGTGTTCAGAAAAAAAGCGACATCACCGGTTCTGTGACCTCGGTTTCCAAAGACCGGCTTGCGAGGTTACCTGTTAATAACGTAATGCAGGCCATACAAGGATCAACAGCGGGGGTAAGTATCTCACAATCGTCATCCATTCCCGGTGATGCACCTTCCACGTTGGTTCGCGGCCGCGGATCGATAAACGCCGGAACAGATGCTTACATTGTGGTTGACGGTATCCCCCTCACCAAAACCGATGCATCCATTAACGACATTAATCCCAACGACATTGAATCCGTTGAAATATTAAAAGATGCATCGGCTACAGCCATCTATGGTACCAACGGTGCAAACGGGGTAATTCTTATTACTACCAAGCGTGGCATTAAAGGCGCACCACAAATACGGTACAACGGCTATGCAGGAGTTGAAGATTTTGCCCATGTACTCGAGCCGGGCTCTGGCGCTGACCTGGTGCAAACTTACAGGGATTATGCAGCCATTCAATCGGGTGTTACTTTCTGGCCTGATACAGAGGTAAGAAATGAATATGAAGCCGAGAACTGGAGAAATGGCATAGAAACCGACTGGTTTGATGCAGTTACGCAAACCGGTGTTGTTCAGGATCATAACGTTAGTGTTTCGGGTGGAACCGAAAATATGAAATACTATATTTCAGGAGAAGCCCTCGACCAGAAAGGGGTGATCAAGGGATACAACTACAAACGCTACTCCCTAAGAACCAATATTGACGTAAATGTTACGCAATACCTTACGGTGGGTATAACCTCATTTTTCAACATGCATAACCGCGACGGCGGCCGCGCCAACCTGCTCAACGCAGTGGCAATGAGCCCCTATGGCAGAATGTATAATGAAGATGGCACGTACACACAATATCCAATGCGGGGTGAGACTCTATGGGCCAATCCATTGCTCAATACCACGCTCGACCCTGAACGCCGGGCCTATAATGCTACATTGAATGGTTTTGCCGACGTGGACCTTGGCAAAATCTGGAAGCCAATCAACGGTTTAAAATATAAGTTAAACGCAGGTTATACCTATGCCCCGCAACGTGAAAATCATTATGAAGGTAGATCGGTTTACAATATGCAGGGATATGCCCGCCTGTTCAACCGTGAATCTCAAACATGGACAGTGGAAAATATTTTAACCTACAGTAAGGATATCGAACTCCACCATTTTGATTTAACCGCATTGTATGCTGCTAAAAGCAAATACTATCAACAGTCAAATGCTGAAGCAAGGAATTTCCCAAGCGATGAACTGGAATGGGGAAGCCTTGGAGCCGGAGCAACTTACAATACCAACTCCATGGCCGACCTATACCATACCCTTTCGCAAATGGGCAGGTTAAACTATTCCTATGACAGCAAATACCTGTTTACTTTCACCGTACGCCGCGATGGTTCATCAGTATTCAGTAAAAACAACAAATATGGGGTATTCCCTTCAGTTGCGCTGGGCTGGAATATTTCACGCGAATCATTTATGGCTCCGATCAATGATGTGGTGAATAACCTGAAACTGCGCGTATCCTATGGTAAAACCGGTAACGAAGCCATCGCTATTTACCAGAGCCTTACCAAACTCGAAGCCAACACACTGGCAATGAACGGCGCAACAACAACTTCATTAAAGGTAAACCGCACCATGGGTAATGACGATCTTACCTGGGAATCAAATACAAGCTTTAACACCGGTGTTGATTTCGGCTTATGGAACAACAGGGTTAACGGTACCATCGACCTTTACTGGGCAACTACCACCGACCTGCTTATGCGCCGTAACCTGCCCACATCACTGGGTTACGACAATGTATGGACCAACATGGGAGAGGTTGCCAACAGGGGTGTTGAAATAACCATCAATTCAAGAAATCTCACCATCAACGATTTTGCATGGAATACGACCCTCGTTTTTGCAAGCAACAAGAACGAAATTAAGGAATTGTATGGCGATGGGCTCGATGATCGCGGAAACCGCTGGTTTATCGGAAAGCCAATTGGTGTAATATTTGACTATACCATGCTGGGCATTTGGCAGGAAGACGAAATTGCTGCCAATGAGCATATAGGCTGGGACAACAATGCCCGTGCCGGAGATGTTAAACTGGCCGACATCAGTGGTCCCGATGGTACTCCCGACGGTGTTATTTCTGACCTCGACCGCAGCATTCTCGGACAAACAACACCAAAATGGACTGGCGGTATAACCAATACTTTCACTTACAAAGGCCTGTCATTAAGTATATTCATAAATACCGTGCAGGGTGTAAAGCGCAATAATTCCCAAATTGGGGTTGCATCCGATGAAAAAGGCCGCCGGAATTCACCAAAAGACATTGGTTACTGGACACCTGAAAACAGAAGCAACAAGTGGCGCTCACTCAGCCATACATCCAACAGGTATGGATATGGTTTTCCCGAAGATGCAAGTTATACACGTATAAAGGACGTTACCCTGAGCTACAACTTTTCACCAAAGCTTGTCAATAAGCTGAGCATTAATGCCTTACAGCTTTATGTGAGCGGCCGTAACCTCCATACTTTCACCGATTGGATCGGATGGGATCCGGAAGCCAGGGATATCGGCCGTGGTTCAACAGACTGGGAAGTAAACTACCCTTCGGTGAGCAGCTACATTTTCGGTGTTAACGTAACTCTATAATTGAAGAACTATGAAAAAGAAAAGATATATATTCGCTTTTATCGCTGCAATAATCATCCTGATTAATGCATGCAGCGAAAGTTTCCTTGATGAAGATCCCTATTCCTTTTATGCTCCCGGCAGTAAAAATGAATTGACAATCGAAGCCCAGGTAATTGGCTTGCATCGTACTTTCGCCGAGCTTTGGGGCTGGAGTGCAAACCAGGGTTTCCTTTCCATATTTCAGATAGGAACTGACGTTACATCACCCAGCGGAACGCAGGGTGTTGAAAACCCTTTCTTCCAGTACGCCAATTTGAATTCTGAAAATGCAGGCGTATCATGGGTTTGGAATAAATGCTACGATTTTATTAACCATGCCAACATTATCATCAGCCTGGTGGGTGATGATAATATGAAGGCCACGGCTGAAGCAAAATTTTTCCGTGCTTATGCCTATAATATGCTGGTTACCTTCTGGAGCGATGTTCCCCTGATTCAAGAACCCATTACCTCGCCGCGTACCGACCTGGTTCGCAGTCCGGTTGTCCGTATTGACTCACTCATTGATGCCGACCTCACTTACGCGATAGCTAACCTGCCTGATGCCGGAAGCGCCGCAACAGAAAGCCGCATTAATAAGGACATTGCACGGCAATTGGCTGCAGAAGCATACCTGCGCATAGGAATGAGAGACGCAACATTTTTCGAAAAATCGGAAACCATGTCAACCGCCGTCATTCAAAACACCAGGTACGAACTGGTCGGGGAACGGTATGGCAAATACCTGGCCGAAGGCGGCGACTATTACCGTGACATGTTCCGCTGGGGCAATCAGCGCTATTCACAGGGAAACAAAGAAGGAATATGGGTATTCCAGATGGAGTACAACAGAACCGTTCCCGGTGGTACCATTGACAACCCGCAGTTCCGCCGTGTGTGGCAGGCATCATACCATAACATTCCGGGTATGGTAAATTGCGATTCGCTGGGCGGAAGAGGAATTGCACGCCTCAGGCTGAGCAATTTCATGAAATATACTGTTTGGGAGGGGCTGGATGGCGATATTCGCAACAGCAATTACAACATCCGTCGCCATGCATATTATAATAAACCTGGTTTTACAGACAATATTCCGATTGACGCCAACGGTTTTCGCGTATCGGCAACGAGCCCTGATGTTGTGGCCACCGTACCCGTGCAAACCGGCGATCCCCTGCTGCATGTTACCGTGAATGATACATTGGGCAACTGGCAGCCTTATGTTACCAAGTGGGGCGGATATGATCCCACTGATGACTTTGGCTATGCTATTGTTAAGGACTGGCCGGTGATGCGCCTTGGCGAAACTTACCTGCTTCGTGCTGAAGCAAGGTTCCGCCGGGGAAATACGTCGGGAGCTGCCGATGACATCAATGTACTGCGCGACCGTGCCTTCAAAACCGCAAGGACTGCAAGTGGAAATAACGAACTGGGTAGTGTTGATGCAGCCGACATTACCATTGATTTCATCCTCGATGAAAGGGCAAGGGAACTTATCGGCGAAGAAAATCGTCGCATGACCCTTACACGCACCGGGAAACTCGCGGACCGTATTCTATTGAACGGTGATACAACGCCGGCAGACAAGATAATTACGGGTTTCCAGCCGTACAATGTTTTATGGCCTATTCCATTAAGCGAAATAAGGCTTAACAAAGATGCCGACCTGGGACAAAATCCCGGATATGAAATTGATTAGTTTTAGGTAGGTTAGTTAGGGGTAAGGGGGGATTGTTCATTGCAAATCCCCCCTGCTTATTATGAATAATCCTTTGCTGACTCCTTATTGAAATAATAACACCAATTGCTGTATTCATGAAAATATTCTTTTACCTCCTGATTTCCATTAATTGTTTGTCATTTGCTGTAGCGCAAAAGCTTGATTCTTTTATCCCCGGTGCTATATGGCCTGATGATAAAGGAGTGCACATCAATGCCCACGGAGGAGGCATACTCTTTCACAATGGCACGTATTATTGGTTCGGAGAACATAAAGTAAGCGGCAGGCTGGGAAATACTGCGCAGATTGGTGTGTCATGCTATTCCTCAGTTGATTTGTATAACTGGAAAAACGAAGGAATTGCCCTTCCGGTTTCTTCTGATACAACATCTGAAATCACCAGGGGATGCATCCTCGAAAGACCGAAAGTGATATATAATGCCAAAACCAAAAAATTTGTCATGTGGTTTCACCTTGAGCTGAAAGGTAAAGGTTACTCAGCTGCCCGTACCGGTGTTGCCATAGGCGATAATGTTACCGGCCCTTACCAGTATATCAGATCATACCGGCCCAACCAGGGGGTATGGCCACAGGGATTTAAAGATGAATGGAAACAAATCCGGACTGGTGAGGATACGCTTAAATGGTGGACTCCTGAATGGCGCAAGGCAGTGAATGAGGGCCTTTTTGTGCGCCGGGATTTTAACAAGGGACAAATGTCGCGTGATATGGGATTGTTTGTGGATGACGACGGAAAAGCATACCATATCCATGCGTCGGAAGAGAATTTAACCCTCCATATTTCGGAATTATCCGACGACTATCTCTCTTTTACGGAAAAATGGATACAGGTTTTTCCCGGTGGTCACAATGAAGCCCCTGCCCTTTGCAAATTCAACGGCAGGTATTACATGATCACTTCAGGATGCACCGGTTGGGATCCTAATGCGGCAAGGTCGGCAGTTGCCAATTCCATATGGGGACCATGGGAATCACTTGGAAATCCTTGTATCGGAGAGGATGCAGACATCACTTTTAATGCCCAATCAACATTCATACTTCCGGTTCACGGACAAAAAAATGCATTCATATTTATGGCCGACCGATGGTTTCCTGACAATCCTGTCGATGGCAGATATATATGGCTTCCCTTATTGTTTGATAACGAAAAACCCGTCCTGCGCTTCCTTGAAAATTGGAACCCTGATGTGTTCGTGAAATAACTCAAAATTATAATACCTTCACTATCATGAAAAAAGCATACACTGTAATTTGCCTTATCCTTGCCAGCCATGTATTTGCCAATGCCCAGGTTTCATTCGGTTCTGCTGAAAAATTCAATACCGGCTGGGAGTTCAGCCTTGGTGATAATCCTGATGAAAAAACAAAATGGCGCAGTGTGATTTTACCCCACGACTGGAGCATTGAGAGTGTTTTAAACCCTTCACTGGCGGCGTGCACCGGATACCTGCCGGGTGGCATAGCCTGGTACAGGAAAAATATGATGATCCCTGCCGAAAAAAAAGGCGAAAAAGTGTATATATATTTCGAAGGCATTCAAAACCGGAGTGAAGTCTATATCAATGGCCAGTTGTTGGGAAAACGTCCCAACGGATATGTATCCTTCATGTACGATATGACTCCGTATATCAAGTACGGACAGGAAAATTTGCTTACTGTGCGTGTGGACCATTCGCAATATGCCGATTCACGCTGGTATAATGGCTCGGGAATTTACCGGAATGTCTGGTTGATATACTCCAATCCTGTTCATATAGCCCAATGGGGAGTGTTCTGCTATCCGAAAACAGTCACAGCCAAACAAGCACAGCTGAATGTTGAATACACCATCGAAAACAATACCGATAAGCCTGTTGTGGCATCTGTTACCAATCAGTTGTATGACGCATCAGGTAAAATAGTGGCTTCCAATACCAAAAAGATTACCATCGGCGCTGCTTCAACCCAGCAAAATACTGCCTTGTTAAAGGTGAACAACCCGGCTTTATGGAGCCTGAAGACACCCTACCTGTACATGCTTAAAACCACAATACATCAATCGGGAAAAGTGATGGATGAGACGTCCGTAAACACAGGAATCCGCCATTTCACCTTCCACCCCGACAAAGGATTTGCCCTCAACGGTGAAAGGATGAAAATGAAAGGTGTGTGTATTCACCATGATGCAGGCGTCCTGGGGGCCGCAGTGCCACGCGAAGTTTGGGAACGGCGACTGGTTACGCTTAAATCACTGGGTTGCAACGCACTCAGAATGACCCATAACCTTCATAACCCCGATGTATATGAATTGTGTGATAGGCTCGGAATACTGGTGATGAATGAAGTGTTCGATGAATGGGAATTTCCCAAACGAAAATGGATTGAAGGCTGGAATGTTGGAAAGCCGGGCTTCCAGGGTTCTTTCGATTATTTTGAAGAATGGGGCGAAACCGATCTTGGTGACGGTCTTCGCCGCGACCGTAATCATCCCTGTATTTTCGCCTGGAGTATTGGCAATGAAGTGGATTATCCCAACGATCCTTATACCCATAAGGTGCTCGACGGATCTTCCATTAGTCAGCCAATGTTTGGCGGTTATCAGCCCGACCAGCCATCGGCCGATCGCTTAAGTGCGATATCGGCAAGGTTGGCAGCGGTAGTAAGAAAATATGATTTGTCACGTCCGGTAACCGCTGGTTTGGCCGGTGTGGTTATGTCAAATGAAACGCAATATCCTTTTGTGCTCGACATAACAGGATACAATTACACCGAAGACCGCTATGACATCGATCATAAAACTTATCCCGACCGGATCATTTATGGAAGTGAAAACCGCCACGATTACAATGCCTGGAAAGCGGCAAGGGATAAGGACTTCATTTTCGGGCAATTTATATGGACAGGCATTGATTACCTGGGTGAATCGGGCGTGTGGCCTGCCCGTGGATTCTATTCGGGATTACTCGATTTTGGCGGCTTTATGAAACCCCGGGGTTATTTTCGCAAAGCCTTATGGGATGAAAATCCGGCGGTTTACCTGGGAACCTTTATTCCCGTTAACGAACGCCAGCAATCGATGGATGCATGGCCGGTATGGAATTATGAAGAGGGGCAAAAAATCAGGGTTGTTTGTTATACGAACATGAAGAAAGCCGTATTGCACCTTAATGATGAGGTTGTTGGTGAATTGAAGGAAAGGGATGAAAACACCGGAATTATTTTCTGGGATATTCCTTATAAGCCCGGAACACTCACAGCAAAAAGCTATTACGATGATAACCGCGTGGCGGGTGAATATTCAATCCGCACATCGGGCCCCCCGGTAACCATCGATCTGAAAGCATACCAGAATAAAATAAGCGGAAACAGGGGCGTGGCCCAAATTGAAGTTCAATTGCTTGACGAGGCAGGCATTCCCGCTATTCTCGCCGACAACATGTTAACCTGCACGGTTGAAGGCCCGGGAAAACTGCTTGGGTTGGAGGCAGGCGATAACACCGATATGGGCAATTATCGCGATAATACCCAGCGTGTTTTCAAGGGCCGGATGATCGCTTATGTTGAAGCCATCAACGGCGGAGACTTTACCGTAACCTTTTCGTCTCCATGGCTCAAAACCGCATCCGTTACAATTCATGCAGACTAATGAACAAACATAAACCGGAATTATGAAGTACATTTTCAACATATTCTTTCTGACATCATTGGTGCTTTTACCTGTTTTTCAGTTAAAGGCAAACAAAACCAATGAGGCTGCTGCAGCAAGGCAAATCATTGATAAGGTGAATACCTGGTGGCAAGCCGGTAATAAGGCAGAATCCAACGCCTTCTGGGATAACGCAGCGTACCATACCGGCAATATGGAGGCTTATTTCCTTACCGGCAACGAAAAGTACCTTGCGTATTCCGCAACATGGGCCACGCATAACCAGTGGATGGGTGCAAAAAGCAAGGATAAATCAGAATGGAAATACCATTATGGAGAAAGTGATGCCCATGTGCTTTTTGGCGACTGGCAAATCTGTTTTCAAACATACCTCGATCTGTATCATATCATGCCTGAAAACCACAAAATCGCACGTGCCATTGAAGTGATGCAGTACCAAATGAGCACTGAAAGAAACGATTACTGGTGGTGGAGTGACGGACTTTATATGGTAATGCCGGTAATGACAAAGTTATATAAAGCCACGGGCAATCATCTTTATCTTGACAAGCTGTATGAATACATCCTTTATACCGACAGTGCAATGTTCGATCAACAGGAGCATCTTTACTACCGTGACGCCAGGTATGTATATCCTGCACATAAAAGCGCCAATGGTAAAAAAGACTTCTGGGCCCGTGGTGACGGCTGGGTTTTTGCCGGACTGGCAAAGGTTATTAAAGACCTGCCCGGCGATTACAAGCATCGTGATTTCTTTGTAAGCAAGTTCCGGAATATGGCAAAAAGCCTGGCATCAATACAACAACCACAAGGATATTGGACACGCAGCATGATGGATTCAGAACATGCACCGGGACCCGAAACCAGTGGAACCGCCTTTTTCACCTATGGATTTTTATGGGGAATAAACAACGGATACCTGGATAAAAGCACCTATTTGCCTGTTGTAAACAAGGCATGGAATTACCTGGCAAAAACAGCCCTGCAAAAGGACGGGCGCGTAGGCTATGTGCAACCGATCGGTGACAGGGCAATTCCCGGTCAGGTTGTTGATGCTAACTCTACATCAAATTTCGGCGTTGGCGCATTTCTGCTGGCGGCCTGTGAATACGTCCGTTTTCATGAATCTGCCACTCAGCCCGATCGTGCTTACTGGTGCAGCCTGGCATATAAAATGGCAGAACCTGTGCTCAAAAATATGGCCGAAGGCAAGCTGCAGCAAAACATGCTGGTTGAAGTAAGTCCAACCTGGGACGGCAGGGATGTTCGCGTAACTTATATGGAAGCATTCGGAAGGCTAATGGCCGGGATAGCGCCATGGCTGGCCTTGCCCGATGACGAAACCCCTGAAGGTGTTCAGCGCAAGCAACTGCGTGAGTGGGCTTTAAAGAGTTATGCCAATGCTGTGGATCCGCAAAGCGGCGATTACCTGTTATGGCGCGGGCATGGACAGGCATTGGTTGATGCTGCATTTATTGCTGAGAGTTTTCTGCGTGCCTTCGATAAGCTTTGGGTACCACTTGACAGCCTGACCAAAGAACGCTACATCAAAGAATTTCATCAATTACGACGGGTTGATCCGCCCTACACCAACTGGCTGTTGTTTTCGTCTGCCATTGAAAGTTTTCTTGCAAAAG
>CAZYDI010000067.1:11637-16204 GCA_964646255.1 uncultured Bacteroidales bacterium | reverse complement strand
TTGCTTTGAGTTTTCAATTTATAGCCCCAAGGCCTTTCAAGCAAGCTTGAGGCCTTGGGGCTATAAATTGAAAACCCGGGCGAGCCCGGGTATTGTTTTTAATTCTTTGGCGGAGAGGGGGGGATTCGAACCCCCGGTACCAGTTACCCAGTACGACAGTTTAGCAAACTGTTGGTTTCAGCCACTCACCCACCTCTCCATGACCAAATAAATACCTTGTTTCAAAGGTTTCACAAAAGTATAAAATATGAAATCAATAGCAAATGTTTCGCTTTAATTTATTCTCAAAACCACCGCTTGCCATGTTCTCCACCTGTCAATTTATTGCCTCATTTATCTTTTCATTGTTGGGTAAGTCCTTTTTTAAAATTACTTTTATCCCCTGATTCTACCTCCAGTCGCCTTTGTCTTTTTCATTTACAAATGACTACCAGTTATGAAAAATGTGATTAGCTCCATCCGGTTATCTCTAATCATTGCAATAGCCCTCTGCGCTGCGTCACAAGGCCTGGCTCAAACTACACTCAAAGCGTCAGTAAAGATTAACAGTGACACTGCTTATCAAAAGATTACCGGTTTTGGCGGCTTTGTCTGCAGCGGCACCTTTGCCTATAACCACATGACACCCGCCGAAATAAGAAAAGTTTGGGGAAAGGATAGTGAAGCCGGTTATAACATCATGCGCCTTTTTATTCCCATTGCCGATACCAATGCCAGCCCTGCAAACCCTTCCACCTGGAGTCAGTCGCTTGCAACCGCCCAACTGGCACGGTCATTGGGTATCATCACGTTTGCCAGCCCCTGGTCCATGCCCGCAGCATGGAAAGCCTACAATACCATCGACGGAGGCTATAACAACGCGGGAACCATGGTTGACAATTACCTTTTAACTGCCCACTATGAAGATTATGCCAACTACCTCAACAATTACGCCACTTACCTTCGCGATAACGGTGCTGAACTGGATGCCATATCTGTTCAGAACGAACCCGACATGCGCACTACCTATGCCGGATGCATATGGACCCCACAGCAAATTGCCAATTTTGTAAGGGACTATGGCCGGCTTATCGATTGCCCCATTATTGCTGCTGAAGGCGTAGGTATAACCGATAATTATTCTGCTGCATTTGCTGATGATGCCGTAATTGATCAGTATACCTACTATGCAGGCCACCAATACAGCATCATACAGAATGGTCTGGAAGCAGTGCGTGCCAAAGGTAAAGAAGTGTGGATGACAGAATATCTTATCAACTGGAATGCCAACTTGACCACTCCGCGCAACTTTAACTGGAAAAAAGACGGCTTTGATTTTGCCGCCAAAGTTAATTCAGCATTGCTGAGCAATGTGAGTGCCTGGATACATTATGCCACCAAGCGTTTCTATGGTCTGATGGGCGATGGAACATACGGCACAACCAACGGTGTGATGACCAAACGAGGCCACATCCTGTCGCATTTTGCGAAATATACCATTGGAACCACACGCATCGAACAGGCCTGGAAAGATGCTTCGGGTAAACTGAACGGGTCGGCTTACCTTACCGCTTCCGGTGACAGCGTGGTTGTTATGGTTATTAATCCAACCGATACTACCTTTAACCTGACAATAGACCTGCCTTTTTATACCCTGTCGGGTAAATCCGTAAGGACATCGGAACAGGAGAATATGGTGTCTGAGGACATTGCATTGCAGGTTGAAACATGCCGGCCGCAAACCACCATCGATCCATTAGCGTTTAACACTTTTATATTCGTTAAAAGCAGCAGTCGCCCCGAATCTCAAATGACCGGCACAGAGGTCCATTACAATACAATTGAAAACCAGGTTGTCACCGATCCGGCATTCGGAACCGGCTATCAGCTCAGTGGTAAAACAGTAATATTTGACAATAGCAGGAAACTGATCAGCGCCAATACCAACAAGAATAATGGATATCTTGCGCTGGACGACCGCTACAACCATATGGTTTTTCATATTGAAAAGATAAGTTCAGCCCTAACCTATACTTCTGCCAATACCACTTTGTTTTATATCAACAATAATGGGAATGTCAACTCCCATAATTATGGCACCATCATTTTCAACCCCAACGGCAATTTCAACTGGATACTGGACATTTCACCAAAAGTGCTGACAGACGGCTGTATCGGAATATTGGGCATCAGCAATTCCAATTACAGTTCCATACTTACCATAACTTTTAGTGATGTTTTCTTCAGCATCGGCGATGAAAAAATGTTCAGCTTCTCCGGAATCTACAGTGAAGGTGACAGTGATGAACTGGATTGCCTTGAGGATATTTCAATAACTTCAATCGACTACACCAATACGACAGGAATAACGGCAGAAAAGGACTGGTTTACATTGGCAACAAACAAAAACTGCATTTATTATGCAGACAGCGGCTTAACCAATACCAACAGGAATGTGGTTGTTGATGACTCCTGCAGTAACCTGGAACTAAGCGATGAAAGCGGAAATTTTTATTCTCCTTTTGACTTTACAGCCGGAGAAGCATCCTATAGCTGCAGCATAGACAGCAGCACTATAATTACGCTACCTTTTGAAGCCGATATTCCAACCGGAGCCTCGATTTATACTCTGGAATATACTTCAATCGCTGTTAGTGGCACAAAAATTACTAGCGGTAAAATCCCTGCCAACACACCAGTGCTGGTGTTAGGTTCAGGAACATTCGTGTTCAATGGTACAGGCAATGTGTCCACTCCCCATAATATCAGCGTTAATGATTTTTACGGAGTATATATAGCTTCCAAAGCCTGGTCCGGAAGTTATTATTTAAAAACTGTTAACGGTATATCTGCTTTTCATAAAGTAAAGAGCGGATACGAGCCAACCATAATGCCATTCAGCGGATACCTGCGCCCGGGGATTGCAGTTGATGCTTCGCATTTACCCCTTAAACTTGATGGCGAATGGATGCACACCTGCAAAGTTAGCTTCAACACCCAAAGTGATGTGATGATGGATACCCTCACTGTTCCTTACTACACAACCATTTCCGCGCCGGTACAACCAATTATAGCCGGATATACATTTGCCGGTTGGTATAAAGAGCCCGCCTTAACAAATGCCTGGAATTTTGGTTCGGATGTTGTGGATTCTTCGCTTACCCTCTATGCGAAATGGACCATCAACAGCTATACTGTAAGTTTCAACAGCATGGGGGGCAGTGATATTGCCTCAAAGCAGGTAAGCCATAATACCGCTGTTTCCGCACCCCAGCCACCCGTCAAAGAAGGCAATACCTTCGAAGGCTGGTTCAGGGAAGTAGAATGCATAAACGCGTGGGATTTTGATTTGGACTTAATTACCAGCGACAGTACTTTATATGCAAAATGGGAAGCGGTGGTATCAGGCATATCCAGTACACCGGCAAAGGTAATAGGAGTATATCCCAACCCGGTAAAGGATATCTTTGTGATAGAATCAAGCCTGCCTGTTATTACCTGTGAAGTATATACCCTGCAGGGAAAAGCCTTAAACGTTCTGCGACAGGGGAAAACAGTTGATGTTTCGCACCTGCCCGGTGGCGTTTATATCGTGAAAATAACAACGGCTGATCACATGGCGCTGCTTAAAATTGTCAGGGAGTAGGCTTGCGAAAACGACGAAAGTGCGCGGCAAGGTTCGAATTAAATGCATATATTCGCCTGCTATTAATGAATTTCTTAAGCGAAAATAATCTTTATTTCAATGTTTGATTTCGAAAAACTTGATGTTTACCAGGTAGTTAAAGCCAATAATGCCAGAATACTGAAGTTCATTGTTCAGCATGAAACCATGGATCCTTTTATCAGGGAGCAATGGAAAAAAACCGGTATGGGGATTGTTCTCAACCTTGCTGAAGGAACAGGCCGTATGTCGAATGCGGAAAAGAAAAGTTTTCTTACCGATGCCCGGGGAAATGTATTTCAGGCCGTTGCCATACTTGAAACGGTTAAGGAAATGGAGCTGATTGATGAAAGCCGGTTTAAAGAATTTTACGACGGCTATGAGCAGATCTCCAAAATGCTGCTTGGTATGATCCGCAGTTATTCTGCTGCCACATAAAACCTATTTACCGGTATATTGTCTGGTTCGCAGATAGCATCAGTCTATTTCCGGCTCAGTATCGCTTTATGCTCTGTAATTTTATGCGCAAGCGCCTGCACAGTTTTCTCCGAAACCATTTTTAAAAATGCGTCCCGTACTATAGTGTATTCATCGTGTAACGGGCATGGATTTTCACTGTCGCATGATTTCAGACCAAAGCCGCAATGGGAGAAATGCTTTCGACCTTCCAAAAGACTAACAACATCATACAGCGGTAAGGGGCTTTCCGGTTTGTCAAAAAAGAACCCTCCACCCCGGCCTTTCATCGAAGATATAATGCCATCGCGTGTTAGTGTACGCAGTATTTTTGCTGTAAATTGTTCAGGTGAAGCTATCTCCGATGAAATCTCCTTAAAACCGGGTCGTTTTCCCATCTGATTTTGCAAATAGATATATACCAAAGCCCTAATGGCATATTCCGTTGTTTTTCCTATCATATTACCT
>CAZYDI010000067.1:0-11537 GCA_964646255.1 uncultured Bacteroidales bacterium | reverse complement strand
TTTCTGCATTCTGGTCCACTGAAAATTGTTCTTCCATTTCAAGTGCTCCGGGAAATAGAATATTATTTTCCAAATGAATATGGCGGTGCAGGTCCTGTTCGAATTCCTCCAGTAGTTTAATGGTTACCTCATAGGTAGTACATGCATCATCGGGAATGGTATAGTTATCAGAAAGGCTTGAAATTTCACTGAACCTGTCTCCCTCATTCTGGTGTTCGGCCATCATCGTCTTTATGGGGTTAACAACAGAGCCAAACGGCGATTTGGGTAATGAAGATTTTGTTTTAACAGCAGCCTCAAGACGTTTAATATAAGGAAACAGCATTAATTCCTCCTTTTGCATATGCATGGTTAATTCTCCCGCTGAAGTATGAAACAATCGTTGTATTTCAGTAAGCTCCGGATGGTTAGCACCGTGAACGCGGGCTATTTTTTCAAGATTCTTTTCTAAAAACGGAATATGCTGCCGAACAAAAGCATGATGTTTTTTTACAATATGGTCGATTAATTCTGATAACGTCAGGTTGTTAATGTACGCGGTATCTTCATCTACCTGGGTAACAATCTTGTTCAACTGGGAGATAAGTATCTCCTGGTTTATTCCTTTTTCCCTGCAAGCCTCAGTAATGGGTTTATTACCCCCACAGCAATAATCAATATTATGGGCATGGAAGACCTGAGCAGTCTTAAAATTCCTTTTTACTACTTCTTTAATTATGGTATCTTCAAGTATATTCATGGCTATGATTTTTAATGTGGCTACAAATATATACAATAAATGGATAAAAAGGTCTTTTTATATATGATAAAATAATCCGTTGCGTTGGTGTCCGCATATTGCACCGGGCAGGGTCACAAAATGCCGGGCCTGGGATTGACCCGGTATAAAAGAAAAGGACACCGACCAGCATTGGAAGATGTCCTGTTATTGTTTGGGTGGTTGCTCCCCGGCGGGACCACCATCCTGCAACCCGACTCAGCTCAGCATTACTAAGATGGTTTTATTTCATAAATGCATTAAGCATCCAGATGGTTTTCTCCTGGCCTGAAATGTAGCCTGTCATCAGGTCAACTGTTCCATCATCATTGTTTTCGCCTGCCAGCGCTAAAATTTCACGCTCATTTTTCAGCAGAATTACAACCATTTCAAGCAATTCCTTAACCGTTGCCTGATCGGAGCTTACGTTTACCTTTTCCTTGATTTCAGCACGATTCAGGTATTCCGAAAAAGCATGAACAGGTTTCCCTTCAAGCATAAGAATTCTTTCGGCTACCTCATCGGCTTTTTCATTCAAATCATTGTAGACCTCTTCGAATTTTTCATGGAGTTTGAAGAACTGTTTTCCGGTAATGTTCCAGTGGAAACCCCTTACATTCTGGTAGGTTACCTGTATGTTACTTAACAGATCGTTTAATTTTTCCGAAACTTTGTCGGCATACGCTTTTTCAATTCCTAATTGATTTTTCATAACTAAAAGTAATTTTATATTAAAAGAGAATAATTATTAAAAGAGAATAAATATACACATAATAATACAAACGGCCAAAACTTTTATTGCAAAAAACCGAATTTTATTACTAAGGACTAATAATCAATATTTTGGGTGCATTAATGCAATAAATTTTTCACACGATGCGGTATTATTGATATAAAAATATATTTTTGCAGACCGCATTATACGGAGAAATAGACTTGGTATCGCCGTTGGCGGGGTTTTGCTTAAGAAGTACATTGAAGATAATCGGGGTGTAGCGCAGTTGGTTAGCGTACCTGCTTTGGGAGCAGGTGGTCGTGCGTTCGAGTCGCACCACCCCGACTCAAACCACCTATTCAGGTGGTTTTTTTGTTTCAGAGGGGTTGTTAGCGTATCCCGACTTAGTTTTAAAACACCTTTGATTGTTCCAATTGCAGTAAGGTGTATTTTATCATATCAATATTGCTTTCCCGGTATGGTTATAGAAAACCTTTTGCCCTAAATGCTGCAATAACCAGGCGTATTTCTCCACTCCGGAGCAATGACAAATCCCTATGCTACGCGGTGCGAGGCGAGAGAAATAGTTTAGCAGATTTCCAAGCTTTTCTTCCTTACAGGCCCTTATATGAAAGCCACCCAAAACGGTATCTGCCGCTAAATCAAATTGAGCCCTGGCGGCTTCCAGAATATTAATGATTCCGCGGTGAGAGCAGCTGCTAATAACAGTTAATAGGTTATTCTTAACAACAGCCATATAAAGTTCATCTTCAAAAGTATCTTGCATCAATTTGTTATTAATGCTTACCTGAAAATGTTCAAAATGGGTATCCTCCGGATATTTAATTGTTATATCCGGCATAATAAAAATGCCATCATCGATTTTGGTTCGTTCGTGAACATATTCAATTCTATTTTCCACTATAGAATCCCGGTTAACACCAACAAACTTTTCACCGTGATACCTCGGATAAAATGCACCTTCCTTTAAGTAAACTTTGGCTTTTTGATTTATTTTAAGAAAATCATACAAGCCTCCGGCATGGTCATAGTGCCCGTGGCTTATAACTACGGCATCAATAGCAGACAGGTCAATACCCAAAACCCCTGCATTGTGAATAAAACCATTTGTTTGTCCGGTATCAAAAAGGATCTTCTTATTGTTGCCTTCAATATAAAAACTTAACCCATGTTCTGAAAGGAGATTTCTCTGATAAACCAGGTTTTCAATAAGGGTTATCACCCGCATATCAGCAACATTTTAGAATTCCGGGCATTGCAGGCCGGCCGAGGTCGGCATGGCCGGGTCCCTTGTATTTTTCAGCGGGGTCATACTGAACACCCAGCTTATCAAGCAGAGGTTCAACCGATACCTGGTGCAATTGCAATCCAATATCCCACGGATCGTAACCAAGCAATAATCCGGCAAGTTCTTCGTACGTAAGTACAGGGATTCCATAACCATTTGCTCCATAGGTCTGACCTTCCATTTCGGCAATGGTATATTGCCATCGATCAAGAAAAAAGGTGCAACCCGGACAGTTGGCAACAATCATATCGGGTTTATAGGGCTTCATTGAATCCAGCTTCTTCTTGGAATTGGTTACAGAATAGCCCCGGTTGGATTTCAGGAGGTATTGACGGAATCCGAAGCCACAGCAGTGCCTGCGTTCAGGGTAATCAACCTGTTCTCCGCCCCATTCATCAATTAACCCGGCAAGTACATAGGGATATTCTGCACCACCAATACCCTTTTCGGGAAAAATCTTGGCATAATGACAGCCAATATGGTCAACCACCTTAAGCGGCTCGCCTGTTTTTGCATTTACCAGCCGGTGTTTGGCTTTGGCTGCAATTTCTTCACGGAACTTGAAAATCACATCACTCGCATGAACCAGGTTTTTTGGTATTTCGAAGGTTTTTCCCGTAGATCTTTTTAAGGCCTCCCGTGTTTTTTGCAGCGTGTCGGTAAAAAAGGCCCATGTTTCAAGTACTTCAGAATAAATTCCAAATGATGTAACACAGGAACAGACAAAATTTTCATATCCTGCCTCGTTCATCAGTGCAAACTGATGAGCAACAACGGTCATGGTAGTTTCAAAGGGCACAAGACCCGTGTGATAAGCAATTCCGCTGCAAGAGGTTTGTCGCTCATCATCAAAAGTATCTTTACCGAGTTCCTTTCGCATGATTTTAAGAAAAACATCCTCCGCAGCCGGAAAAATATTCTGGCGGATGCAACTGCGTGCAAAGTAGTAATGATCATCGGCAATATCCTTTTGATATGCCAGCCAGTTTGTATTTTTTTTCAATGGACTCATGAGCCTTAATCTTCATACATTTTTCTGAAATACTCACAATCCCTGCTGTCATCGAATTCAATCCCTTCTTTTTCGGCATATTGCCTTGCGAATTCTTCAATTTTTGTGAATCGTGCTGTTGCTCCCGTTTCATCAAATATCTTCCTCAGGTTGCGCATGGATTCTTCAGGAATTTTCCGGAGTGCTCCGCTTTGTTCCTTACCATAACTGGTACCCAGACGTTCCAGCACCTGTTCCTTGTTCTCCTTAATCCAATCCCATACGGGTCCCTGCTCCGGGAACTTTTTGGTGTCCACCTCATCCACATATACGCAATAGCCATATTGTAATATATGTTCACCGACCATGCGTTTGAGTGCCAGTTGTTTACGCCCCTGTTCACTCTCCATAAAATAACCTGTATCAACGGATAATGAACGCAATGCCTGTATTACGTATCCCGGTACATTTTCCCGCGGGCACCTGGTTTTACAAGATAAACATTCGCCGCACCTCCAAATGGTATCTGATTTCAGCATAGATATCAATGATTCCTCATCATATTCCTGCACAATATCTAAAACCATGCGGGGATCGTAATCACTTACTCCCGCGGCAGGACAAATGGCCGTGCATGTTCCGCAATTGATGCAGGCTTTTAACCCTTCAATCATGCGAAAATCTACCTTAAGCTGATCGACAAGCTTACCCATATGAGAATGCTATGGTTGATACGAAAAAACAAATGTAAAAAGTAACTCCTTCAAAGCCATGAAGTGTTATACCAAATGTGAATAGGTATTTATGCGTATTATGAACATCGAATTACCTGGCGCCGGGGGTTAGGTATTATTCTTGAATGCCCACAGCAAAAAAACAGGATAATCCCGTCCGTTAGGGCGTGTAACGCTATAGCATTGCAAATGTTGACCCCGCATGAACCCTTTATCTTCAAGCTTATTCAATATCTGATCCGGATCAAAGCCTGCATGAACAATTTCACCATGACGGTGGAATGAGCCATCTTCAGTATACAGGTCAGATACTACCAATATACCTCCCGGATTTAGCATGTGATCAAACTTGCCGAGCAGGTGATCTACATCCTCAATGTGATGAAGCACCATGAGGCTGTATATGATATCAAATTTCGCGGGATAATCCTTTTCCGCCAATTCAAACCATACGGGGTGAATATGCGGTGTTTTATAAAAGTCACATTTCTCCTCGCACACACGGATCATTTCCTTTGAATTGTCCATTAAAACAATATCCGTGAAAAGGTCTTTCAGTTCAAAACTTATTAAACCTGTGCCCGCTCCAAACTCCAGGGCTTTCATTCCCGGAACCAACGGAATGTGCTTTTTCATTTCATTGGCAATGTATATAGCGCGGTCTACGCGTGTTTGGTCAGTGTCCCATTCCCTGGCTTTTAAATCAAATTCGTTCATGGTAAGGAAAAAGGTCCAAAGATAAAAAGAAATACATTCTTTGTACTGCTATTGCATAAGGGGACTATAACAGTGATTGCATCGGACTTTCTGCAAAGCTGTGCAAGGTTTCAGATTTTTCTGCTTACGGGCCTGAAATGCCACGATAACCCAACCAGGATTAAAAGAAACAACGGTGGGAACATTTCAACGGCTTTATCTCCGGCGGCCAAATGCGAGATGACTGCACCTGACATGATAAAGACAAAACCGGCATATGCCCATTCTTTGAGTAATGGGTATCCCGGAATGAGCAGAACTATAACACCAGCCAATTTCCAGGTGCCAAGAATAACAGAAAAATAGGGTGGATAACCCAGCCTTTGCATGATTTCTACGAATCCACCAACAGCAAAAATTTGCTGTATGGCGCTGGCAACCATTCCAAAGGCAAACCACAGGGTTGCTGCCCAATAGATAATTTTATCTCTTTTTTTCATACAATCCACTATTTACGGTTGGTTTCGCGTAACGGGATGCACCGCTTTCAGTTTTTCCGGTTAATAAATACTTCATCGATAATATACCGCAGGTCGGAATGATATTCCTCGTACCTGAACGAGACGGTTGGCTTTGCCGGGTTATGGAATAAAAGAACGTCACTGGTTAACAGGGCATTGTCATTTTTAACCAGGTTGCCTGAACGTTTAAGTACAGAAATATTATATACCCTTCTGTTTAAATCAACGGTTATCATAAATGTGTGACGTTCATCATTGGGAATATTTCCAATATTGTCTTCATTTTCACCAACAAAATCTTTAATTAAAATTACATCACCGTTGTTTTCTACCCTGAGTCGTGCGGCCATAACTCCGCTGCCATCGGTAATGTCTATTAACATATGTGCAAGTGAGGAACGAAAATCCAAATGTCCTGACCAGATAAATGTCACCGGCTTGGCAAAATCTGTACTTTGTGCCTGAAAACTCACCCACTTGTCAGAAGGTCCAACATCTGATGATGCCGGCACATTTCTGAATTCAAGCGATTTGTCCTCATCACTGTCTGGCGTGACCACAACCTTTAGTTGGGGTTCAAGTGCTTCCACATAATCAAGAACATCACCCGATGGATTACCGGGCAAAGTCCGGTCGGGCGGGTTATCCAAAACATCTGATTCAAATTTTGCTGATAGTTTATTGGTGCAACTTGCTCCCAAAACCATGAGGGAACAAAAAATCACGGGTGTGAAATTCATTTTTTTCATGATTGAATATTTAAGGGTTTACTTAACGCTGTTTAGGGTTTATCATTCAATAATAGACAAATCGGGTTTCACCGTTTAAAAACACATAAACGCATATTTTGTTTCTGTAAATCAGCACATCAAGCATATTATTGGTAAAACCCCAGCAGCATAAAAGGCAACAAAAGCGCTTCGAATAATTGATATGGACTGCATGGGAAAAGTATTAACAATGATCTGTTAAAAATAAAAGCGGAAAAGATTTTTCATTTTAACCATAATTCCATTTCTTTGTTATGTTGTTTTTACAGGTTCCTACCCTGAACATCTCAGGATGGATGAAAAGGGAATCCCGTTAAAATCGGGAGCTATCCCCGTAGCTGTAAGTCCATTTAAGGTTTTGACAACTCCTTTGCCACTGTTCAATCAAAGAGCGGGAAGGCCGTCAAAAAACCGGACAAGCCAGAAGACCTGCCTGTAAACAGAAGTTCGTAGCTTTCGGGTGAAAGGCGAAGATTAAAGAAAAAAACCCTCTTTATTTCTTCATCTCAGGCTACCGTTGTCCCGGATTTGTTAATTAAAAATTTTTACCCATGGAACATTACGGGGCATTATCTGCTTTATGTACCATACAACAGGAGGGTGTCAAGGTTTGAAAACCACCCGGCCCATATTATTTATTGCCTTCATTATAGCAATATGCCCGGGTGCATGGGGTCAGTTACAAACTGATTCAACATACCGCTACCCCGAGCTGGTTATTTCCGTAAAACGACCTTTGCAGGACAAAGGTGTTACAAAAACGAGTTTTGATACTTTGCTGCTGCAGGATAAATTATGTGCTTCCATTGCTGAATTGATTTCAAATTACAGTCCGGTTTTTATTAAAAGTTACGGGCAGGGATCCTTAGCCACAGCATCATTCCGAGGCACCGCCGCATCACATACAAAAGTTGAGTGGAATGGGATTGCAATAAATAGTCCCATGCTCGGTCAGGTGGATTTTTCGCTCATTCCGATATTTTTTGCTGATGATGTAAGTTTGTTACACGGAGGTAGTTCACTTCAAAAGGGGAGCGGTGCCCTTGGCGGAAGTGTGCATATTGATACCAGGCCACAATGGAGCAAAAAAATTTATGGTTCCTATGTTATGGGTCTGTCAAGTTTTCAAACCAATCAGCATTTTATAAGTGTGGGAGGAGGGTCAAAGAAATTGCAGGTACGTATGCGTTACTATCATGAACAATCGGAAAATAATTTCCGCTTTTTCAATAATGCAAACGGTTTATGGAACTATGAAAGGCAACAAAATGCAGAATACGAAAAAAACAGCTTGCTGGGTGAGGTACACCTTAATGCCGGGAATAATCATTTCATCTCGGTTAATGTCTGGGGCCAGATAGCTGACCGGAATCTGCCGCCAATCATGTCATACGAAGGTACCGGCAGAGAGGAACATCAAAAGGACAATGAATTTCGGATCGTTGGAAAGTGGAACAAGTATGGTAAAAAAATTAAGTCATCATTTACCACCGGAGCGGCACATACCGACCTTGACTATTTCCGGGCCAATAATACAGGTTACGGACTCTTAATTCATTACGATACCCGGAATACGGCCAACAGCTATTACAACAAGTATCTCCTCGAATATTCACCTTCGGTGCGGTTACTTATAAAAACCCTGGTAAACTACAATTTTCACCGGGTTTCCATTTATAATCAAGCCGACTTTACGGGTTATCACAAGGACCGCAATGAATCGGGCGCAAGTATTGGGTTTCATTATTCATTGAAAAATAACTTGTCGGCTTTTTTACTGGTCCGTGAAGAATATGTTGATCGCCGGTTTACTCCGCTTATGCCATCAACAGGAATCGAATGGCAACCTTTCAAACGGTTCCCTGTCAATGTAAGGGCCAATTTCACGCGCAACTATCATCAGCCCACCTTGAATGACCTGTATTGGATTCCCGGCGGAAATCCGGATCTTAAACCCGAAGAAGGATATACGGCTGATTTAGGCATGGATTATATATTGGCAGTGGAGTCCCTGTTTAAGCTCACCACCGGACTCACAGGGTATATGTCATATATTAATGACTGGATTATCTGGCAACCAGGTGCATTCAGGGATTGGACCGCAGAAAACCTAAAAACCGTATTTGCCAGGGGAATTGAATATAACCTGAATGCTGCGTATAACCGGCAAAAATGGTCATTTGCCTTTATTGGCAATTATACATATACCCGTACCACGAACGAGGGAATGGCATCCGGAGGTGATCATTCAAAAGGAAAACAACTTATTTATGTTCCTCTTCATAAGGCTAATGCATTGCTTCATGCGGAATATGACCGTTTTTATCTATGCTACAATTTCAATTTTCTCTCCGAAAGATTTACTACGTCAGATAACGAGGATACACGGCACAGGCTGCCGGCCTTCTGCCTGCATCAAATATCAGCAGGTAAACGTTACACTGTAGGAAAACTTTCCGGCGAGATACAGTTTAAGGTAAATAACCTTACCGATAAAAATTACCAGGCCATATTATGGAGGGCAATGCCAGGCAGGCATTATGCATTTTTTGTTAAACTTTCATTCTAAACCATTATGAACAAGCATGTACCCATTACCCTTACCGTTATTGTTTTCTTTTTTGGTTTCATTTATGGCTGCGAAGATGAGCATCAGTCAGAGACAGTCTACAATGCAACCAAAGGCGTTTTTATTTGCAACGAGGGAAATTTCACTTTTGGTAATGCGACACTCTCATTTTTCAATACCGAAACAAGTGAAATTCATAACCAGGTGTTCTACCATGCCAACAATTTTCCCCTTGGCGATGTATGCCAATCAATGGCTATTGCAGACACATTTGGATACCTGGTGATGAATAATTCCGGAAAGGTACTGGTGATCAGCACAAATACATTCAGGCACATTCACACGATCAGTGGCCTTACTTCACCACGGTTCATAGGTCTCATTAGTCCGGATAAAGCCTACATAACCGATATGTACAGCCCGGATATCACCATAATAAATCCAACTACTTACCAGGTAACCGGCTCAGTCCATATAGGAATGTCTACAGAACAGCTGGTCATTCACAATAACCATGCATATGTTACCGGATGGTCGTTTAACAACAAGGTTTACAAAATTGATTGCAATACCGACCAGCTGGTTGATTCAGTCACTGTTGGCAAACAACCCAACAGTATAGTGCTGGATAAGAATCAAAAATTGTGGGTTTTGTCCGATGGCGGTTACGAAGGTTCACCGTATGGAAACGAGAAGCCTGCCATCACCCGTATTGATGCAGCCAGCTTTACGGTGGAACAGGTATTTGAGTTTCCGGATATCAACAATTCACCCATGATGCTGTGTTTGAACGCGTCAAAGGATATTTTGTATTACATCAACGGTGGCTGGGGTTCAGCTGGTTTAAATGGCAGCGGAATATTTTCAATGCCCGTTACAGCTGCATCCCTGCCCTTGGATCCGTTTATTCCTGAAAACAGCAGGATGTTTTACGGACTTGGATTTGACCGCGAGGAATCCGTTATTTATGTTTCCGATGCGGTGGATTACACGCAGAATGGATATGTATTCAGGTACACGGTGAGCGGAGAAAAAATTGATTCTTTTGCTGTAGGTATCTCCCCGGGATCGTTTTGTTTTAAATACTAGTCATTATTCCGTAATTGTTTATCATACAAAAAAACCTTAATAGAATATCCTTGTTTAATATGTGAATAGTATATACCTTTGCGGTAAACATGCTGCCATGAAGACTGTGTCACTAAAGATAGACGATTCTGTTTTCGGGGAAACTGAAAAAATTCTAAGCAAGATTAAAGTACCCAGAAACCGGTATATAAATGAAGCAATACAATGTTATAATCGCATAAAGAAACGCCAGTTATTGGAGCATAAGCTGAAAAAGGAGTCTGAACTGGTTAAAAAAGAGTCTTTAAGTGTTCTAAAGGATTTTGAAAATTTTGATTATGCAGATTAAGCAATTTGAGATCTGGATAGCAGATTTGAATCCCCAAATAGGTACTGAACCTGGAAAAACCAGACCAGTATTGGTTATTCAATCCAATTTACTAAATAAGATTCCTCACCCATCAACAATTGTTTGTCCAATAACAACCAGGATTGAGAAAGAGGCAGAAATTTTAAGGGTTCACATAAAAAGAGGCATGGCTAATCTTCATGAAAGCTGTGACATCATGATTGATCAAGTAAGGGCAATTGATAATAAACGGTTAGTAAAAAAGGTGGGCGAGTTGCCACATGAAATGATTAGGCAGATCAAGGAAAACCTTTTAATAGTCCTTGATTTAGAATAAATGCACTGCTCACAAAGTACATTTCCAGGAGGTAAATTTCTGGCGATTCCCTGAGTGCTTAGCAAAGGAATTCAATGGACTTTCTGTCTGTTAAAATTTTCATGGTCAGAATTTGGATTGGATTTTCTCACGAAGTATATTTGATCCTTGCTTTCTACTATAACCATCAAAAAAATCTAACCATGATTCAAAAGTTTTTTACAATAGTCCTCATCATTTCTGTTGCAGTGGCCGGATGCAAAAAGGCGGATAAGGCTTCATCCAATAGCGGAGTATCAGGTTCCATTACGCTTACCGAATTATATAATACAGCGGAAAATGAAGTTGACAATAGTATTTCAGTGCAGGGCGTGGTGAATCATGTTTGCCAGCACAGCGGCAAGCGTTGCTTTTTGGTGGACAGCATTACCGGAAATACCATTCGCGTTGAAGCCCGTGGCAATATAGGAGTTTTTAGCCAGGACCTGGTTGGCGCTGATATTTTGGTAAGGGGAGTGCTTCGCGAGAAGCAACTGGATACCGCTTATATTAATAACCTCGAGAAAGAAACGCTGGCTGAAATGGATACTGCAGCCGATAAAGCCCATTGCAATGCTGAACTTGAGAACATTGCCCAGATGCGTGACTGGATGAAAGAACACAACAAGCCATATTATGCGGTTTATTTTATAGAAGGTAACGATTATACCGTTATTGAATAATATTGGCTTGCTGTCAGCCC
>CAZYDI010000066.1:12403-16323 GCA_964646255.1 uncultured Bacteroidales bacterium | reverse complement strand
TCCTTTTTGCGCTGTTGCAAAAAGGAACAAATCTTCCGACTTTGTAAGAAGTCGCATTATATTCTAATATATTTTAATTCAATATATTACAAAATTCCGACATTAGCAGACGCCAGCGGACGTGACAATCTGTTGGTAGATGCCCTTCTTCGTCATAGGCTACGGCGGGTGAAACCGGATGCTGGATTTCTGGATGTGAGTGCATGGAAATAAAGTGAGTGAGATGACCATAATGTCGCCCCTAACGGGGCTTTCGTTCTCTTCGCTCTCTTCGCTCCCTCTCTCCCTCTCTCCCTCTCTCCCTCGCTCCCTCTCTTCCTCGTTCTTTTGGTAGGAGTATTTTAGTCAGAAAATCACAAGCCCTGCAGGGATACCTTGACTGCACGACTTTTTCTTCAACTGCACGACTTCTCCCCGACTATCGAATTCTAATCCAGCTTTTGCTTAAAGTATTGCTCTACGGTGTCAATCAGCGTATTGATAAAGAAATCATCCTTTATCACATACTGCATGGCGCCATACTTGAGAAACTTGCTGATAAGGTTTTTATCTTTCTCACGGCTCAGGATAACCACCGGGATATTCGCATTAAGCGCATTGATTTTTTTTAAGGTGTCAAGACCCGACATGGCAGTTGATTCACCTTCTCCCAGGTAATAATCAAGCACTATCATGCTTGGCTTTAAGAAGAGGTTATCAAGGCATTCCTCACCTGAAAAATAGGAGCGAACATCAAATCCATCCCTGCATTTGAACGTGTACTCCATGAGATTAAGCATCATCTTGTCGTCATCAACAAAAAAAATGAGTTTGTTTTCCATGCTCAGATGAGGGATTAATGAAATTTTTTTACTTGTATACGAAGTAAAAAGAATTGGTTGGGCATAGTTATTAACAGTTTTGGGTGGATTTTTAACCGGTAAAAAAAAGGGTTATCCGCGTTGGCGGATAACCCTTTGGGCTAAAAAATTATAGTTTAAATGATATGCCAAGTTTAATATAGGTGATACCAACACCCAGTTCAGCCATTGCAGACAAATCATCGGTGAAGTAATACCTGGCGCCTGCAAAAAATTCTCCAACTACACCGCTCTCAGGATCAACATCAACGATATCATCATCAGCTTTTATTGACTGAATTTCGCCACCAAGGGTTATACCTCCGTATAAATCAAGCTGGTCCACCAGATCAGTGAAATGATAGGTACCCCGGGCACCGATAATGAATGAATTTATGCGATAATCATAGTTACTTAAGAAATAAAAATCTTCCTTCACTGATCCGTAAGCCATTATAGCACCAACGCCGAGGTTTCCGGGTCCTAAATCTTCCCTGAGACAATAATCACCGGAAATAAATATGGTGGGCATAGCTATACTTGATGCGCCCACATAATAACTTGTACCCAAACCAAAACCGGCACTTAAAACGACATCACCTTTGTCAAAGAGTTGTGCATTTGAATTGGTAAAAGGAACGGCTATTGTCAGAATTAAACAAAGGGTTAAAACCTTGAGCACTTTTTTCATACTGCGTTTGATTTAAGTTAGTAATTGTTGCGTTGCACAAAAGTAAGAAAACCTTTAATTGTCGCTGACCAATTGATTGTTTTTTTTGACGATCGCATGGAATGCGTTGATGAAGTATTTTTCATTTAGTAGTGGCCGGATGTAAGGTGATTTATTCGTTTACTTTTTTCAAAGTAATCAATTAAGTAATATATTTGTGACTATAATTTAAAAGCATATTGTAATGACACAGTTGGTTGGTGAAGTAATACAGATTATTGGGCCGGTTATTGACATCAGTTTTGAACGCGCCGGAAATGAACTACCCAATATTCACGATGCACTTGAAGTAAAGAAAGATGATGGACAGGTAATTGTTGTAGAATGCCAGCAGCATATTGGTGAGAATTCAATCCGCGCGATAGCAATGGACTCCACCGATGGTCTGCGCAGGGGAACCAAAGCTGTTGCCCTTGGCGGATCGATCAGAATGCCTGTAGGTGAACAAATACGCGGCCGACTGCTTAATGTCATCGGTGATGCCATTGATGGCCTCCCAAAGGTTGAAAAGAAAGGCGGTTATGAGATTCACTCCGAACCTCCGAAATTTGAGGAGCTTTCCACTGAAACCGAAGTGCTGTACACCGGTATTAAGGTAATCGACCTTCTTGAGCCTTATCCAAAGGGCGGTAAAATAGGCCTGTTTGGAGGAGCCGGCGTTGGAAAAACGGTAATTATCATGGAGCTCATCAACAACATTGCCAATAAATATGCAGGTATATCTGTGTTTGCAGGTGTTGGTGAAAGAACCCGCGAGGGTAATGACCTGCTTCGCGAAATGATTGAATCCGGCGTTATCAAATATGGAGAAGCTTTCAAAAAGAGCATGGAAGAAGGCAACTGGGACCTTTCACTGGTTGATCCCGAAGAATTGAAAAAATCACAGGCAACCCTTGTTTTCGGACAGATGAATGAACCTCCCGGAGCACGTGCCACTGTTGCGCTTTCGGGCCTAACCGTTGCTGAATCATTCCGCGATGGTGATGAAGAGTCAGGCGGCCGCGATATCCTGTTTTTCGTGGATAATATATTCCGTTTTACCCAGGCCGGTTCCGAGGTTTCCGCGCTGCTTGGCCGTATGCCCTCTGCTGTAGGTTATCAACCTACCCTGGCCACCGAAATGGGTATCATGCAGGAAAGAATCACCTCTACAAAGCGGGGTTCCATTACATCAGTTCAGGCCATTTATGTGCCTGCAGATGACCTTACCGATCCTGCTCCGGCTACTACCTTCTCTCACCTCGATGCGACCACCGTATTGAGCAGAAAGATCTCCGAGCTTGGTATTTACCCTGCGGTTGACCCGCTTGATTCAACATCCCGTATTCTTGCGCCTGACGTAATTGGCAAAGAGCATTATGAAACCGCACGCAGGGTGCAGGAATTACTGCAGCGCTATAAGGAACTCCAGGATATTATCGCAATCCTGGGTATGGACGAATTGTCAGAAAAAGATAAGCTTGTTGTACACCGTGCCAGAAGGGTTCAGCGTTTCCTTTCACAACCTTTCCATGTTGCTGAAGGCTTTACCGGAACACCCGGTGTATGGGTTTCGATCGAAGATACCATCAAGGGCTTCAACATGATTATGGATGGTAAGGTTGATGAGTATCCCGAAGCTGCTTTCCACATGGTAGGTACCATTGAGGAAGCCATCGCCAAGGGCGAAAAACTTATTGAACAGGCTAAGAAGAAAAGCTAATTAACAACCGGCATCGTGAAACTTGAAATTATAACGCCCGAAAAGCGGCTTTTTGATGGAACAGTTAAGTTGGTTCAGGTACCCGGCACCAGGGGATCATTTGAAATATTGAATAACCATGCCGCGGTAATTTCAACGCTTGCCGAGGGAAGAATCAAGGTTATCGACAAAGCTGATAAGCAGGAGTTTTTCGATATACGCTCAGGAATTGTCGAAGTTAAATCCAATATTATTACCATCCTTGCCGTAACGGGATAAGGGGGGTTAATAACAACATTCTAATCTATTTATATATAATTTATATTCCCACGGCCTAAAGGCCGTGGCAATTGAATAATACATGCCCTTAAACCACGGCCTGAAGGCTCGTGGTTATTGATTGAAGGCCGTGGTTATTGATTGAAGGCCGTGTTTATTGATTATTTTTTTACTACCATAATGCCGCTCCTACCGGAGCTTTCCCTTTCTTCTCCCCTCACCCCTCTCCCTTCTACCTTCTCCTTACTCCCTACTCCTTACTCCCTACTCCTTACTCCCTCACTCCCTCTCTCCTCCCATCCAGCCTTCAGCCTTCAGCCTTCAGCCTTCAGCCTTCAGCCTGAAACATGAAACTCCTGAAACGTGAAACGCTCTCTACGCTAATCTTCAC
>CAZYDI010000066.1:0-12303 GCA_964646255.1 uncultured Bacteroidales bacterium | reverse complement strand
CAACCCTAAATCCGAATCCGGTTTCCAGGTTACATCTTTTTCTTTGCATTTATGAATATAATTCCTACTTTTGCCACACTTTTTTTATTCGGCTGATTTTGAAAATTGAACATCTATATACGATTCAATTCAAAGGGCTGAAAGAAGGGGTTCATGATTTTTCATTTTTAATCGAAAAGCCGTTCTTTGAGACTTTTGAATACCTTGCGGTACCCGATGGTAAAATTGCCGTGCAGGTGGAACTGAACAAAAAAACCACTTTCATGGAATTTGCCATTAAACTTACAGGTGTTATGCAGGTGCAGTGCGACCGGTGCCTGGGATATTTTGATTATTCTGTCGATTACCATGGAAACCTGGTGGTGCGGTTCAGCGAAACTGAAAAGGAACCAGACGATGAAGTCATTTTCATGCACCCGGATGACCACCAGATCAACCTTACACATTACCTGTATGAGTGCCTGAGCCTGAGTATTCCTATCCGCAAAATTCATCCTGACCTCCCCAATGGAGAATCAGGCTGTGATCCGGAAATGTTGAAGAAACTCAATGAATATTTAATTACCTGACCTGATAAACCAACCGACAGACTATTGTACCTGTAAAAACGAGAGTTAATTTATTTACCATTCATAATACAGATTATGCCTAATCCTAAACGTAAGCATTCGAAGCAGAGAAGAGACAAGAGAAGAACGCACGACAAGGCTGTTGCTCCAACATTGGCAACCTGCCAGAATTGCGGTTCTGCCATTGAGTACCACAGGGTTTGCCCTGAGTGCGGTTATTATAAGGGAAAACCTGCCATCAGCAAGGAAGTAAGTGCTTAACGCCTAAACTAAACACGTCTTACCGATGATGCGAATTGGTATTGATATTTTAGGCGGAGACTATGCACCGGATGCAACTGTTGGCGGAGCCATACTGGCTACCAGCAGCCTGCCATCCGACACCAGACTGGTATTGATTGGCGACAAAAAGCGCATTATATCCATTTGCCAGCATGAACATTTCGACGCATCGCGATTTGATATCGAGGATACATCGGAATTTATCGGCATGGGAGAACATCCTGCCAGGGCTTTTGCCCAAAAGCCTCAATCGAGTGTGGTTAAAGGGTTCAAGATGCTGGCACACTGTGAAATCGACGGATTTGCCAGCGCTGGAAACACCGGAGCAATGATGGTTGGCGCCATGCAGGTTATCAAGTCAATTCCCGGGATCATCAGGCCCTGTATTGCCACTGCCGTACCCCGACCCGGGGAATTTCCCCTTCTCCTGCTTGATGTCGGATTAAATCCCGATTGCGGAGAGGAAGAACTTAACCAATATGCCATCCTGGGAAGCATTTATGCCAACAACATTTTTGGCATTAAATCGCCCCGCGTTGGCCTGTTAAGCCTTGGAGAAGAAGAAGGGAAAGGCAACCTTGTTACCAAGGCTGCCCATCAGTTAATGAAAGATTCCCTGCAATTCAGGTTTATCGGCAATGTGGAGGGAAGTGATTTGTTCACCGACAAAGCCGATGTTATGGTATGCGACGGATTTGTCGGAAATGTTATGATAAAAGAAGCCGAAGCATTTTATACTATGATCAGGAAGCGCAAGATTGTTGATGAATTCTTTGAAAGGTTTAATTTCGAGAATTACGGCGGCACCCCTGTATTGGGAATTAATGCCCCCGTTATGATCGCTCATGGTATTTCAAACAATACAGCTATTAAAAACCTTATATTACACACGGCTGAGGTTATAAAGTCTAATCTCTGCGAAAAAATTAAAGAAGCGTTTAAAGAATGTCCAGAATAAAAGCCGCAATTACCGGTGTTGGCGGTTTTGTGCCAACCTACGTTCTCAATAATGATGAGCTTAGCAGAATGGTTGATACCAGCGATGAATGGATAATGCAGCGCATAGGTATTAAGGAAAGAAGAATCCTGAAAGAGAAAGGAAAAGCAACATCCTACCTGGGGACCAAAGCAGTTAAAGAACTCCTTGAAAAAACGGGAACAGATCCTTTGGATATACAGTTGCTGATTTGTGCAACCATAACTCCGGATATGCACTTTCCGGCAACAGCGAATATTATTTGCGATAAGGTGGGATTAAAAAATGCCTTTTCATTCGACGTTAATGCTGCCTGTTCGGGTTTTGTTTTTGCCCTTGAAACAGGACGCAGGTTCATAGAGTCGGGTGCCTATCAAAAGGTTATTGTATTGGGTGCCGATATGATGTCGGCTATTGTTGACTATGAAGACCGTACCACCTGTCCGCTTTTCGGTGATGGTGCTGCGGCAGTATTGCTTGAACCTGCAACAGGGAACACAGGCATCATTGATTCGATACTCCAGGTGGACGGATCAGGTGCAAAACACCTGCACATGGTAGCAGGAGGATCGCTCAATCCGCCCTCCCATGCAACCATCGACGCAAAACAGCATTACATTTTCCAGGAAGGACAGCCGGTATTTAAAATGGCCGTTTCAAAAATGTCGGATGTATCCGTTGATATCATGAAACGCAATAACCTTTCACACAACGACATTAAGTACCTGGTTCCCCATCAGGCCAATATGCGGATTATTGAAGCCACGGCCCGCCGTATGGAAATAAATAAGGAGCAGGTAATGATCAATATTGAGAAATTCGGCAATACCACTGCCGCCACAATACCTTTGTGCCTTTGGGATTATGAGAAGCAGCTTAAAACAGGTGACAACCTCATCCTGGCTTCATTCGGAGCAGGATTTACCTGGGGTTCCATCTATCTTAAATGGGCATACAATTCAAAATAAACCAAAAATTTTGCCGTTAAAGAGAGAGGAGGACTAAACCTCCTCTTTTTTTATGCATTTTATTGTGTATTGTTTATCTTTGTTTTAGCGCTTTAAGTCGTTTACACTACTTTAGTATTATGCCTTAATCATTTAAATACCTTACGGATGGCAAAAATTATCGAAAACGAAAGCACGGTCCTTAATCAAATTGGCGTCGGAACCGAAATCACTGGTGATGTTACAACCAACAACGACATACGTTTTGATGGCGTACTTACAGGAAATCTTAAAACAAAAGGGAAAGTGGTCATTGGTGAAACCGGTGTGGTAAAAGGTGAAATAAACTGCAAAAACTCGGTACTTGAAGGCAAGGTTGAAGGAAAGATTACCGTAAATGAGTTGCTCACCCTTAAATCATCATCGTCGCTTACCGGTGACATCGTTACCCGCAGGCTTGCCATAGAACCGGGCGCCAGGTTCACCGGCAATTGCAGCATGACAACTGATACATCAATACCAGCAAATGCCGGAAAAGACGCCGAAAAAGAAGATAGCTCAAGGGCTAAGTAATTATGCCAAATATTCAGGCCTGGCCTTTCAAATGATCGCTTTCATACTGATCGGTGTTTTTGGAGGGATAAAGCTTGACAAATGGCTCAAACTGGATTTTCCGGTTTTTACCCTGGTGCTTTCCTTGTTTGGGACAGGAATGGCCATCTATTACGGCATTAAAGATTTCATCCGAATGAAATAATTCTACATGAACATAAGTCTAAAAAAAACCATCCTTGGTTTAGTCGTACTTACCGCCATTATTATCATCACAGGGATTATCCTGTTCAAAACCGTTTTTCAGGGATATTACTTTGGTTTTTTCCCTTTTCTAATTCTCTTTTTCCTGGTGGTAAACTGGATCTTTTTTATATCATTCCACCGTTCCCTGAATAAACCGCACAACCAGTTCATCCGCAATTTCATGGCTTCCACCGCCATAAAGCTGGTGATCTATTTTCTTGGAGTGCTTTCCTATATGCTCCTTTCGCCCAAAACTGCAGTTCCCTTTGCCATAACCCTGCTTATCGTGTATATTTTATACTCCGGCTATGATCTTTTGGTGATGCTTTCCCTGATTAAACATAAGCAAGAAAATACCCGAAAGTAGGCTGACTTTGTCAAATTAGTTTTTTATATTTATGGCTTCATTTTGCAGATATGTATAGTAAGATTTTGAAAGTTCTTATGGTGATTGCCGTAGGTTTTGCAGGGAATGGCAATTACTGCTTCGCTGTTTCATCCGATGAAAATCATACAGAACACCAGGCCGGCACAGAAAGCGCACATACAACCGAAGATGAAGGATTTATGCCTGGAGATTTTATGTTTGACCACATAAAGGACGCGCATGACTGGCATCTTTTTTCCGTAGGTAAAACACATGTCACCATTCCCCTTCCTGTTATACTGTATAGCAAAACTTCGGGTCTGCATGTATTCATGTCCGGTAAATTCCACCATGGCCATGCAAGCCACAAGGGTTTTCGCCTGGAAACCAGCGGTGAAAACAAAGGCAAAATTATTGAAGAAGCAACCGGTACAAAGCCCATCGACCTATCGATTACCAAAAACATTGCCGCCATGTTCATCAGCATTGCCCTTTTGCTGCTGATATTCCTCACCATCGGCAAAAAATACAGGAGGGATCCCCTTAGGGCGCCCAGCGGCATTCAAAGTGCAGTGGAGCCTATTATAACCTTTATGCGTGATGATGTTATAAAGCCTGCTATCGGACCAAAATACGAACGCTACATGCCCTACCTGCTTACCGTCTTCTTTTTCATCTGGATCAACAATATGCTGGGCCTGTTTCCGGGCGGGGCAAATTTCACCGGTAACATTTCGGTTACCCTGGTACTGGCCTTGTTTACTTTTGTCATAACCACCTTCAGCGGTAACAGAAGTTACTGGAGCCACATTGTAAACACCCCCGGCGTCCCTTTCTGGCTAAAGCTTCCGCCTTTACCAATTATGCCCCTGGTTGAAATAATCGGCATTTTTACCAAGCCGTTTGTGCTGATGGTACGACTTTTTGCCAACATTACCGCAGGGCATATCATAGCCATGGGATTTATCAGCCTTATTTACATATTTGCAGAAATGTCAACCGGTATAGCCTACGGTGTGTCGGTTATATCAGTTCTTTTCAATGTTTTTATGATGTTTCTTGAATTGCTTGTTGCATTTATTCAGGCATTTGTGTTTACATTCCTCTCCGCCATATATTTCGGACTGGCGGTGGAAGAACACCATAAAGAAGAGCATCATGGTGTGGAGCATGCTTAGGATTTTTGTTTAATTAATACATACTTACTATGTTATCAACTATTTTACAAGTTGCTGCAGGAGCTACTGTAGGAGCAGGTTTAGCAAAGCTTGGCGGAGCCATTGGTGCTGGTTTGGCTGCCCTTGGTGCCGGTTTTGGAATTGGCCGCATCGGCGGCAGTGCCATGGAAGCTATTGCCCGTCAGCCTGAGGCTTCGGGTGATATCCGGACCAACATGATTATTGCTGCTGCGCTTATTGAAGGTGTTGCACTCTTTGGCGTTATCATCAGCCTCCTGGCAGTGGTAATGGACTAATTTTTAAGACCGGGGCGCCACGATTGGTGGGCTCCCGGTTTTTAACGCATTAATTATTCAAAACATATGGATTTACTTATTCCCGAATTCGGAACGATATTTTGGTCGTTGATAGGGTTTTCAATAACCTTTTTTCTTCTCGCCAAATTTGCATGGAAACCGGTACTTAAGGGTTTAAAGGAACGGGACAATTCCATTGCCCAGGCATTACAGGCAGCTGAAACGGCCAAAAAGGATGTTTCACAGTTGCAGGCGGATAATGAAAAGCTTCTGGCCCAGGCCAGGATTGACCGGGATAAAATCCTTCAGGAAGCCCGCGAACTTAAGGAATCGATAATAAACGAAGCCCGTGACCAGGCTAAAAAAGACGGGCTGAAGCTGATTGAAGATGCAAGGCAGGCCATAAAGAATGAACGTGCCGCTGCTATTCAGGATATTAAAAAGCAGGTTGCCGAGCTATCGGTATTGATTTCAGAAAAAATCCTTATGCAGGAACTTGCTGATACCGAAAAACAACGGGAGCTTATTGATAAATCAATCGTGGAAGCAAAGCTTAACTAGCACACCTCATGAATGAAAGCAAGATAACCGTACGTTATGCAAAGGCATTGATTGAACTGGCAAAGGAAAACAATGCTTCAGAACAGATGAAGAATGATATGGAGCTGCTTCATCAATGCATTCAGGAGCTTCCTGAAATGCAATATGTGATTAGCAGTCCGGTTATTAAAGTAAGTGAAAAGGTAAGCCTGTTTGCCGAAACGTTTAAAAGCGCCTTTTCTCCCACTACCCAAACCTTCATTAAGCTGGTTATTGAACGGCGCAGGGAAGAATACCTCCTGGGTATTGCCCGGCATTTTCTTTACCTCCTTAAAGCTGAAAGCGGCATTAAGGTTGCTGAAGTGGTTACCGCTATCCCGCTCGACGAAAAACTGCGTAAATCCATCCTTCAATTTATCCGTAATAAATTCCATGTTTCGGTGGAGTTGCAGGAATCGATCAATGAACAGCTGATTGGTGGCTTTATACTGCGGATTGGTGACCAGCAGGTCGATGCCAGCATTTCCACCAAGCTCTCAAAAATAAAATCAACATTAACAAATTCTCATACCTGATTATAAAAAATAATTCATATGTCGGCGCTTAAACCATCAGAAGTTTCAAAGGTTTTAAAACAGCAACTGCAGGGAATTGATACCCGGGCACAACTTGATGAAATAGGAACTGTTTTGCAGGTTGGTGATGGCATTGCCAGAATTTACGGCATGTCCAATGTTTGTTCAAACGAATTAATTGAGTTCAGCAGCGGTGTTCGCGGTATAGTGCTTAACCTTGAGGAAGACAATGTTGGAGCAGTGTTACTGGGTGCTTCCGACAAAATTAAGGAAGGCGATACGGTTAAACGTACCGGAAGGACTGCTTCCATTAATGTCAGCGAAGGTATGCTCGGCCGCATCATTAATACCCTTGGTGAACCCATTGATGGCAAAGGCCCAATTGAAGGAAAAACTTTTGAAATGCCTTTTGAGCGCAAAGCACCCGGTGTTGTATTCCGCCGCCCTGTGAATGAGCCTCTCCAAACCGGTATTAAGGCTATTGATGCCATGATACCCATCGGACGCGGTCAGCGTGAGCTTATCATCGGCGACCGTCAGACCGGTAAATCATCCATTGCCATTGATACCATCATCAATCAAAAAGAATTCTACGACAGGAATGAACCTGTATATTGTATTTATGTAGCCATTGGTCAGAAAGGTTCAACAGTTGCCAACATTGCAAAGACCCTCGAATCATATGGGGCAATGCCATATACGGTGATCGTTTCTGCAACCGCTTCTGATCCTGCCGCTCTGCAGTTTTACGCACCCTTTGCCGGTTGTGCGATTGGTGAGTATTTCAGGGATACAGGACGTGCAGCCCTCATTGTTTATGATGACCTTTCAAAGCAGGCCGTTTCATACCGTGAGGTTTCTTTGCTTCTCCGCCGTCCCCCGGGACGTGAAGCTTATCCGGGAGACGTATTCTACCTGCACTCGCGTTTGCTCGAACGTGCTGCCAAAATCATCAACAACGACGAAATTGCAGCCAACATGAACGATCTGCCCGACACACTCAAGCCCATTGTAAAGGGAGGCGGATCACTGACCGCATTGCCCATTATTGAAACACAGGCCGGTGACGTTTCTGCGTATATTCCTACCAACGTAATTTCAATTACCGACGGACAGATATTCCTCGAAACCAACCTGTTTAACTCAGGTATTCGTCCCGCCATCAACGTAGGTATTTCGGTATCACGTGTTGGTGGTGCCGCGCAAATCAAGTCGATGAAAAGGATTGCCGGTACACTTAAGCTCGACCAGGCACAGTACCGCGAACTGGAGTCTTTCGCCAAATTCGGGTCCGACCTTGATGCAGCAACGCTTGCTGTACTTGATAAAGGGGCGAAGAATGTTGAAATCCTTAAACAGCCCCTGCACACTCCTTTCACTGTTGAAAAGCAAATTGCCATCATCTTCTGCGGTACCCGTGGATTGCTGGCCGGTTTGCCCATTGAAAAAGTAAGGGCGTTTGAAACCGATTTCCTGGATTTACTTGAACTTAAACACAAACAAATTCTGAATAACCTTAAAGAAGGGAAGATCAACGAAGAAGTTGAAAAATGCCTCACCGATGTGGCTAAAGAAATCGTTGAACGCTTGCAGTAGTTGTTGTATATAGGGTAGCATATGGCCAATTTAAAAGAAATCAGGATACGCCTTAACTCGGTAAAATCAACAAGGCAAATAACCAGTGCCATGAAAATGGTGTCGGCTGCCAAGCTTCGTAAGGCCCAGGATGCCATCCTGCAATTAAGGCCTTTTTATATTAAATTACACGAAATATTGAAGCGCGTGAGCAGCGGGGTTGATGAGAATCATCACAATGTTTTTACCCGCTCCTCCGATACCGGCAGGATATTATTCATTGTGATTACGTCAAACAGGGGACTTTGCGGCGCGTTTAACACAAATATCGTTAAGCGCACCATTCAGTCTATCCACCAGCAATATGCCGAAGCTTACCGGAATGGCAAGGTTGACATCATTGCAGTAGGCAAAAAGGGAGCTGACCAGCTTAAAGGCAGGAATTACAAAATCGAAGCCACGCATCATCACTTGTTTGATAAACTTACCTTCGACAATGTAAGCCTATTGACCAATGCCCTGATCAATGATTTTGTATCAGGAAAATACGGGATTATCAAGGTCGTTTACAACCAGTTTAAAAATGCTGCTGTTCAGGATATAACCGAAGAGTTTTTACTGCCGTTGTTGCCTGAAACAGAAGTAGAGGAAAAATTTGAAACTCCTGTTGATTACATTCTCGAACCTTCGGAGGCCGAAATTCTGAATGAAATGATTCCTTACGCATTAAAGGTTCAATTCTTCAGATCGTTGCTGGAATCCAATGCCGCTGAGCACGGAGCCCGAATGACAGCCATGCATAAGGCCACCGACAATGCCACGGAGCTTATCCGCGAGCTCGAACTGAACTATAATAAAGCCCGTCAGGCTGCCATTACCGGGGAAATCCTGGAAATTGTAGGCGGAGCCGAAGCGCTTAAGGAATAGTGCTCCGTTCCCGTTTCTTCATGCAATCAACTTTTTTAGTCGCGCGAATGCGGAAGGGTTGATGTAAAATGATGCCCCTTCACCCCCGGGGCAGTTTTTTTATTAATGTTAAGTATTGATTACCTGACTTTTCTGATATGTTTGGGAATTCTGGTTTCTCCAAATGCATAGCCTGCAGTACCCTGATTTACGAAGGCTGCATGCAGGTATTTTTTTATGGTAATTCGCTGCGAAATCATTAAAAGGAGGGGAAGGTTGAACACGCTGAAAATGATTTATCATGCGCGCGAACATTTTTTCCCCCGGGGTGTAACTTTTAATGCACTCAAACGTCTTACCCCTGAATACCGACCCGGATGACAGTAGCCGAATACAACAAAAGCGTTGACGATCATTCCGACGCGATCTTTAGATTTATCCTTAAAAATGTAAAAAACGTGGATAAAGCCAGGGATATCGTTCAGGATACCTTTGAAAAATTATGGGTACGCATATCGGATGTGGCAGCCGGGAAAGTGAAATCATACCTGTTTACTACCGCTTATCATACCATGATCGACCTTATTCGCAGGGAAAACAGGTTTACTCCCTTTGATCATAATAAACATGATATGCAGGAGCAGCCAAAGCATCATACCGGGCTTAAAGAAATTCTGAACGAAGCCATTGAAAAGCTTCCTGAGGACCAGCGCAGTGTGATCCTGCTAAGGGACTATGAGGGCTATTCGTATGAAGAAATATCCGAAATAACGGCTTTATCTGTATCGCAGGTTAAGGTTTACATTTTCAGGGGCAGAATGTTTCTGAAAAACTATATTGGCAGTATCGAAACGGTAATTTAGGAAAGCATCATGAAGATCAATAAGCACAATATTGAAGCCTGGTTACTGGATTATATGGAGGGCAACCTTGATACCCCATCCACTGCCGAACTCATGGCTTTTCTGGCCGAAAATCCCGAGTACGAGCAATACCTGACCAAAAAAGAGGATCTTCCCCTGCTTTCACAGGCTTCTTATTCTTTCGAATCCAAAGGAAAGCTTAGGAAGAGCTATGCTGATGTGGTTGAAATTACTACGGCAAACTTTGAGGAATTTTGTATTGCGGCCACGGAAGGCCTGCTCGATCAGCATAATACAGAACGTCTGGACCACTTTATTGCCGGTAATCCGCAACTAAAGAGCACATATGACCTTTACCGGAAGCTCAGGCTCCGGCCGGATCGTGATCTTACCTTTACAGGTAAATCGCGCCTTAAGAAACAAGAGAAACGGATATTTTCTGTTCAAAGGCTGTCGGTGGGATTAGCCATTGCTGCATCAGTGGCCATGTTCATATTCCTGATTTCAAAATATAGCGACCGGAGCATTATCCCGCCTGATTTTGAAAACAGCGCACAACTGAGCCAGGTTGAAACCAGCCATATTCAGTCAATTCCGGAAACAGCACCTTCGCCGGATAAAACAGTATCTGAGACCCCCCGTCACCCAAAAAACAGCGCCATAAACAGGGAAAGCCTGACTGAAGGAATTTCCACTTCAACTGTTACTAAAGAAGAACCTGTCAACAGGGAAAATGTTATACTCCGCGAAATCATGCCGGTTACACAGGTGTCGCTTACCCCTGTTACTTCTAAGGATTTAGCGACCATTCAGCTCGCGGAAGTATCTGTGCCAGCCACCATGCCTGAGACAACAGAAAATACCGGTGATGAAACTTTGTTTTCCATGCTGATATCAAAAGTTGATTTATGGAAAACCGCTGAAACAGCCATTAATGGATTTAATCAACTTACAGAGTCAAAACTTGCCATCAATAAAATCACCGATGAACAGGGAAAATTTGAGCGCCTGCAGGTCCGCACTGAAAGCTATACCATTTCGAGCAGCGATTTGAAATAAGGGTGTAACTTTTTTATCTGTTCAACCGTCCGACTTATAAACAATCATTTATTCAATTAAAAGCCTTATGAAAAAGCTATATTCACTGATAATCATGTTACCGCTGGTAACTTCCTTATTCGCGCAGGAACTCGATTCGCTTCAAAGAATCATGAATAAGGACAAAGATTTTCCACAGTCGGAGATTGAAGCACCGGTCGTTGATCCTGTTGATGTTCCGGAACCTCCGCTGCCTCCCCAACCTGCTGATCCGGTAATCGTGGATGACGATCCCGATGAAGTGAGCATTAAAATCCTGGATAAGGAAGTCGTAAGGGTAATCGAAGCAGGTGATTCCACCAAGGTTAAAGTTGGAGCCCGGTCCGTTCTTGAGGTAGTTGATCACCGTGATTCTACCAGCATACGGGTAGGAGATAAAGAAGTATGGATAGTTGAAAGGGATGGGGATACTGAAATCCAGATGCAGGATGTAAACAGAGAGCACAAAATCAGGAATCCCAGGTTCAGGGGTCACTGGGCAGGCGTTGAATGGGGATTGAATAACTTTCTCGACAGCGACATGTCGATGGCCAGGGGAACATCAGACTGGTACATGGATTTAAATACGGGTCGTTCCTGGAATGTGAACATTAATTTTGCCCAATTCAGTATAGGCTTCGGGACTTCCCATGTGGGGCTTGTTACCGGGCTTGGATTTGAATTCAACAATTATTTCTTCGACAATGACAATTCCATCATTGAGATCGATGATTATGCCGAAGCTGAACTTCTCACCGGCAATGTTTCAAAAACCAAACTTACCACAACATTTCTGAGGGTACCGGTAATCCTCGAGTTTCAATTTCCCAATACCATTCGGGCAAAGCGTATGTTCATATCTGCAGGTATTGTTGGCGGATTAAAACTCGGTTCGCATACAAAAGTGGTTTACAAGGATAACGGAAAAAACAAGGATAAGAACAGGGATGATTTTAACATAAATCCATTCAGGTATGGGCTGACAGCCCGCCTGGGTTATGGTAATGTAAGTGTGTATGCAGATTATTATTTAACCCAGATGTTTGTGGAAAATAAGGGTCCGGAATTGTACCCGTTCAACCTGGGTATTGCCATGAGCTTTTAATCGAAACGCTTCAGGTTACCCTTTGCCAGATACCTTTTAAGTGCTCGCCTTAGCCTGATGTACACAATCAGCTAAGGCGATTTTTCTTTCTTATACTTCAGTCGTCTGATTGTCTACAGATCTACAGGTCTCCAGGTCTGGTTGTCTTCCCTCCTTCGCCATAGGCTTCGGCGGCTGAAACAGGTCTAGGAAATGTCTTCTGGTCTGCTGGTCTGATAAGTCAATGAAGAAGTCATGCAATCATAAAGT
>CAZYDI010000065.1:0-16430 GCA_964646255.1 uncultured Bacteroidales bacterium | reverse complement strand
TCTTTGATCTTTGATCTTTGATCATCTTACCCCATTCATTTATACGCATTCATCTTCAACACGCCAATTTCACGTTCTGTTAAGAACCGCCATGTGCCGCGTGGCAGGTTCTTTTTGGTGAGGCCTGCAAAATAAACACGGTCGAGCTTTACTACCTCATAGCCCAGGTGTTCAAAAATGCGGCGTACAATATGATTTCGCCCGGAATGTATTTCGATTCCCACCTGTGTTTTATCTACCGGATCGGCATAACTTACAGAGTCGGCCTTAATAAATCCATCATCGAGGGTGATGCCGGTGGAAATCTTTTCCATATCCGCGGGTTTAATGTTTTTACTTAGGTGGACATGGTAAATTTTAAGCTTTTCAAATTTTGGGTGTGTAAGCCTTTTGGTGAGATCACCATCATTGGTTAACAGCAAAACGCCCGTTGTATTCCTGTCCAACCGGCCAACCGGATATATTCTCTCTTTGCAGGCTCCCTTAACCAGGTCGAGCACGGTTTTTTTTGCATGGGGATCCTCAACTGTAGTTACGTAATCCTTTGGCTTGTTGAGCAGCAGGTATACTTTCTTCTCTTCCTTAAGGGTTTCGCCATTGTATTTTACAACATCACCCGGGCCTACTTTAACACCAAGTTCGGTAACAAGTTTGCCATTAACTGTTACCAGGCCGGCAGTAATGAATTCATCCGCTTCACGCCTTGAGCACACACCGGTGCTGGCAATATATTTATTCAGCCTTATCTGGTCGGTTTCATTGCCTCCTTTTGGTGTATCTTTAGCCAGGCCCTTGCGGCCCATGATTTTTCGCCCGGTATTCACATGGGCACTTTCAACGGCGGAGTTTCTGTTCTTTTTTGCAGGTCCCCGTCTGATTTTGCCGGTTGATTTACTTGTACTTCTGTCGGAATTGGGTTTGCGGGAGGTTCTGATTATTGCCATTATATTCAGGTTTTACTGGGTTAACACACGACATCATTAAATCATAAGGCAATGATTGCATTACTGCTACATAACCACATTAATGCTTATTTTTGGAAATCTAAAATTACGAAATTTGAACGCCAAAACTGAGTTAAAAAAACTAAAATTACCCATATGACCCTCATAAAATCAATTTCAGGCATACGTGGAACCATAGGAGGCCTTCCCGGTGATTCGCTTACACCCATTGATGTTGTACGTTTTACTTCGGCCTTTGCTGTCCTGATAAAAAACCAGCAGAGAAAGGACAGGTATAGCGTTGTTATTGGCCGTGATGCAAGGGTTTCAGGCGAAATGGTTGCCATGCTTGCTGCAGGAACGCTGATGGGAATGGGTATTGATGTGATCGACCTGGGTTTTGCCACAACACCTACCGTGGAAGTAGGAGTTACATGGCATAAGGCTGATGGAGGCATCATTCTCACTGCAAGTCATAATCCCGGTCAGTGGAATGCACTAAAACTGCTGAATAATAAGGGTGAATTCATTTCGGCTGAAGATGGGGCTGCTTTATTGTCGATTGCAGCCGCCGATAAGGCTGGGTATGCCAAAGTGGAAGCGCTTGGAAAAGTGACCCGCTTCGATAAAATGGATGAAATACATATAGATGCTGTTTTAAAAATGAAACATGTGGACGTTTCAGCCATAAGGAAAGCAGGGTTCAAAGTTGTCATTGACTGTGTTAACTCGGTTGGAGGCATTATCCTGCCTGTTTTACTGGAGAAGCTAGGTGTTGAAGTAATTAAGCTCTATTGTGATCCGACAGGAATTTTTCCGCATAATCCCGAGCCCTTGCCACAGCACCTGGGTGATATTGCGAAGGCAGTGGTAGGGGCAAAGGCAGATGCCGGTTTTGTGGTTGATCCTGATGTGGACAGGCTGGTGATTGTAAATGAGGATGGTTCCATGTTTGGTGAAGAGTATACCCTTGTTGCCGTGGCTGACTATATACTGTCGCAGGAGCCGGGCAATACGGTATCTAACCTTTCATCAACCAGGGCCCTTGCTGATATTACAGCACGGTATGGCGGTATCTATAAAGCTGCCCCCGTAGGTGAAGTAAATGTGGTTAATGAAATGAAAAGAATCAATGCTGTTATAGGAGGTGAGGGGAATGGAGGAATCATTTATCCTGCATTGCATTATGGAAGAGATGCCCTGGTTGGTATTGCGCTGTTTCTTTCAAGCCTGGCCAGGTCCGGGAAGAAATGCTCTGAACTCAGGAAAACGTTTCCTGATTATTTCAATTCGAAAAACAAAATAGAACTGAATCCCGGTGTTAATGTTGATGAATTGATCGCTAAAGTACGCACCCGGTACGAAAAACATCCCATTGACGACAGGGATGGAATACGTATAGATTTTGACCGGGAGTGGGTGCATTTGCGGAAGTCAAATACCGAGCCCATTATCCGGGTAATTAGTGAGAGCACCTCCGCCAATAAAGCCGGCGAACTTGCTCAACGAATCATTAAGGAAATACATGATTTGGTAAACTGATGTACAAAGCCCTATTGTTGCTCACTTTTTTTCTGCCCTGTAAAATCCTCTCCCAGGAGCAATTCGTTACAGGAACAATAACCGACAGTTCAACACATGAGCCCCTTGCATTTGTCAGTATCGTTTATAATGTATCAGGCCAGGGTGTAGTAACGAATCTGGACGGGGTTTTTAAAATTCCGCGTTCGTCACGAATTGAGTTTTTAAAGCTGCGCTATGTGGGTTACAGGGGCAAAACAATTTCTTTTAATCCCCAGCAATTCAGCAAGCACCTTCGCATTGAACTTAGTCCGGAGCCCACCGATATATCAGAAGTAATTGTTTATCCAACGGAGAATCCGGCACACAGGATAATCAAGCTTGCCACTGCCAACCGTATAAGCAACAACCCGGAACGGTCGGGTCCGTTCTCCTATATATCATATGATAAACTGGTATTTGGTATTGAAGAGGATACTGCCAAAACACATATAGACACGGCAATGCTGAGCAGGCTTTTGCAGGATTCAGTGCCGTATGGAATGGATGGACAAGGCCGGATTGATATACGCCGGTTTTTGGAAAAGCAATACCTTTTCATGATGGAAACCGTGACCAGTCGAAAATTCATATCGCCTGACAAAAACAAGGAGGAGGTTATTGCATCGCGGGTATCGGGATTGTCGCAGCCTTCGTTTATGGTTATGGCGAGGCAATTCCAGTCTTTTTCCTTTTATGAGAATTTTGTAACCATTGCCGACAGGCAGCTATTAAACCCAATAAGCCCCGGAAGCACGGAAAAATACTTCTTTAATATAGAGGATACGCTGTTTGGCGATTTTACCGACACCGTTTTTATCATTTCTTTCCGGCCACTCAAAGGAAAGAATTTTGAGGGCATGAAAGGTGTATTATACATCAATTCAAATGGTTACGCTGTTCAAAATGTTTTGGCTGAAGCTTACGAGCAGAAAAACAGTCCGATTGAGGTTTCCATTCAGCAACAATACGAATATGTAAATCATCAGCGATGGTTTCCGGTATTGCTGCGTACCACCATCCGTTTTAATCCCAGGCAATTCGGGTTTAAAGAGATGCCGGTTAATTTGGTGGGAACAGGAAAAAGCTACCTGGTGAATATTAATTTTAACCCGCAATACAAAGCCTCGGAATTTTCCAATATTCAAATCGACGTTAGTCCGGATGCCCACCGGCAGCCGGAATACATCTGGAACCGATGGCGAACCGATTCCTTAAGCGCCAGGGAAGTTGAAACCTACAGGGTAATTGACAGCCTCGGAAAGGCGGAGCATCTCGACAGAACACTTACATCGATGGAAACATTGCTTACCGGATATTTGCCCGGCAGGTACTGGATGTTCGATATAAGAAGATTTGTTGATTATAACCCGTTTGAAGGGTTCAGGCTCGGCGCAGGAGGAAAAACCACCCCGGATGTTTCCCGGTTTTTTACCATTGGAGGTTATGCTGCCTATGGTTTTAAGGATAAGAAATGGAAATACAGCGGCAACCTAACCCTTCATCTTGTTCCACAGTATGAAATCGATCTGTCTTTTCAGTACAGGAACGATGTTCGTGAAGCCGCAGGAGTAAAGTTCAATGAAATATGGACATTGGCCGGTTCTGCCTTTATCAGGGATTATATGATCGAACTAATGGATCGAACCTGGGAATATGAAATCTCGGCGGACTTCAGGGCCTTTCGTTACCTTACTGCCCGCACCTATTTTTCACATGGATTTGTTTCTCCCTCCAATGATTATGTATACAGGCTCAACGACAATTATCCGCAGGTAATGCTGGCTTCCTATGACATTACCGAAACAGGCTTCAGATTGAAATATGCCTACAAGGAGACGTTTATGAAAACACCCAGGGGGAATACATTTTCAATGGGAACCACATTCCCTGTAATCTACCTTAATATTGGCAGGGGGGACGACTGGCTTAACGGAGATTTTAAATACTGGCGCGCTGAGTTAAAAATTACCAAAAACTTTAAAACCAAATTGCTGGGCGAAACCCGTGCGGCTTTGGTATCCGGCATGGTTAAGGGTGATGCGCCTTATTCCAGGTTGTATGCAGGATTGGCCAGTTATCGTCCATTTACGCTCGAAGTGGAGCAGTCGTTTGGAACCATGCGCTTCAATGAGTTTCTGTCGGACCGATTCATAAGCCTTTTCATAAAGCAGGATTTTGAGAAATTGCTTTTTAAGCCCAGGGGTAAATTTCAACCTGAGCTTGCCCTTGTCCATAATATCGGTTTTGGTGAGTTGCTGAAGCCGGAACCTCATGGGAATATTGAGTTTAATACGATGGAGAAAGGCTATTACGAAGGCGGGCTATTAATCAATAACCTTTTCAGGTTGCAAATCCTGCGTTATGGTTTTGGCGTTTTCTATCGGTATGGCCCTTATGCGTTTGACAAAACTATTGATAACTTTGCCTTTAAGTTATCCATTCAATTTAACCTGTAAAAATTTCACCTTTCATGTTTAAATCGGGTTTCATAAATATTATTGGGAATCCAAATGTTGGAAAGTCAACACTGATGAATGTAATGGTAGGGGAAAAGCTTTCCATCATTACCGCTAAAGCACAAACCACACGTCACAGGATTATTGGAATCGTGAATGGAGAGAATTACCAGATGGTATTTTCAGATACTCCGGGCATAGTTGACCCTGTATATAAACTGCATGAAAGCATGATGCGCACGGTGAGCACGGCAGTTAGCGATGCTGATGTTATTCTTTACGTTACCGATGTGGTTGAAACCAAAGAAAAGCATGAGCGCTTTATTGCACGACTGAAGAAAATGCAGATCCCGGTAATTGTGGCGATCAATAAAACCGACCTTGCCATACCGGCAACCATTGAATTAATGGTATCACAATGGCAGGAAATATTGCCAAAGGCAACTATAATAACCGTTTCAGCATTGCAAAAACACAATACCACGCAATTGTTCGAAACCATATTGGAAAAATTGCCCGAAGGGCCGGTATATTTTCCCGATGACGCGTTGACCGACCGTACTGAACGATTTTTTGTTTCTGAAATCATCCGCGAAAAAATATTCCTTAATTACAAGAAAGAAATACCTTATTCATGTGAGGTTGTAATTGATTCCTATAAAGAAGGGGATGATATGGTAAGGATTAATGCCATAATAAACGTTCTTCGCGAAACCCAGAAAGGAATTATAATCGGCCACAAAGGGGAATCGCTTAAAAAAACCGGCACGCAGGCAAGGCTTGAAATTGAGAAATTTCTGGGACGCAGGGTTTACCTGGGTTTGCAGGTAAAAGTGGTACCGGATTGGCGCAATAATGACAAGGCGCTTAAAAGGTTCGGATATTGACTACATTTGCCTAAATTTTTTACTGAAATGATAAGACATATTGTAATGTGGACCATTAAGGCAGGGGAAACCCCCAGGGCAAAAGTAGAACGTATGGCAGAGGTAAAAACCAGGCTGCTTAACCTGAAGGATGAGATACGGGAGATAGCAGGCCTTGAGGTTTCATTTAATTCGCCCCTTGCTCCTGCAGATAATTTTGATGTTATATTGACGAGTGAATTTAATTCATGGAGTGACCTTGAAATATACAAAAATCACCCTGCGCATATCGAAGTTGCAGAATACATTAAGAATGTAAAGCAGGAAAGGTCGGCAATTGATATCGAATACCAATAAACAGCGATTTTAATGGGTAATATTGTTGCAATAGTAGGGAGGCCCAATGTAGGGAAATCGACACTTTTCAACCGGCTTACAGAAACAAGGGAAGCCATAGTTCATGAATCGAGCGGTGTAACAAGAGACCGCCACTATGGAAAATCGATATGGAACGGCGTTGAGTTTTCTGTTATTGATACCGGCGGCTATGTGGAAGGTTCCGATGACGTTTTTGAAGAAGAAATACGCAAACAGGTTTTGCTGGCCATTGATGAATCGGATATTTTGCTGTTTGTTGTTGATGTGCGTGACGGAATAACCGATTTGGATAAATCGGTTGCCGATATCATCAGGCGCAGCCGAAAGAAAACCCTGGTAGTGGTAAACAAGGTTGACCAGAATATGCAGCAATATGAGGGTGATGTTTTTTATGCGTTGGGCCTGGGAGACTTATATAAAATATCATCGATGAACGGAAGCGGGACGGGAGATTTACTCGATGCTGCAGTACAGCTTTTGGATTCGGAAACTCCTGATGAACTGCCCGATTTGCCACGTTTTGCTGTAGTAGGAAGGCCTAATGTGGGAAAATCAACGCTGATCAATGCTTTATTGGGAGAGGAAAGGCATATTGTAACTCCCATTGCCGGAACAACGAGGGATTCTATATTCACCCGGTATAATAAATTCAACCATGATTTCTTTCTCGTCGATACCGCGGGGATACGAAAGAAGGGAAAGGTAACCGAAAACATAGAGTTTTACTCTGTAATGCGTTCCATACGTACCATTGAGTACTCCGATGTTTGCCTGCTCATGATTGATGCAAACCAGGGTTTGGAATCACAGGATTTATCCATATTGAATATCATACAAAGGAATAATAAGGGAATGGTTCTGCTGGTGAATAAGTGGGATGCATATACGAAAACAACAAATTCAGCGCGTGATTATGAGGCAAGGATTTTAGAAAAAGTTGCACCTTTCCGCGATTTGCCTGTTTTATTTATATCGGCGCTTAATAAGCAAAGAATTCATAAGGTTATTGAAACCGCAATGACCGTATATCATAACAGGCGGAGGAAAATTCCAACCTCACAGCTTAACGAGGTTATGCTTAAAGCTGTTGAGGATTATCCCCCACCTGCAGTGAAAGGAAAGTATGTGAAAATTAAGTATGTTACCCAACTCCCGACACACGCACCATCATTTGCCTTTTTTTGTAATTTTCCGCAGTATGTGAGGGAGCCTTATAAGCGGTACCTGGAGAATAAGCTTCGTCAGAATTATGATTTTAAAGGGGTTCCGGTACAGGTTTTTATGCGGGAAAAGTAACTATGGCCCTTAATTTGTGGCATTTTAATGAGAAAATATGAAAACAACATCAATTTATACCCTGCTGTTGGTGGCGGTTTTTATGGTTCAGTCCTGCGAGCCGCTCGAGAATGTCAGTGATGTTCCTGAAATACATTTTCTCAGTTTCAGCGAGCCCTATATATTCCAGTCGGGTACGATTACCTCCTATGCCGCCGATCTTTCATTCAGTTTTATTGATGGGGATTCAGACATTGGGGTAATCCGCAGCTCAGGTACCGATACGGTAAACCTCGTATTCATACCGTTTCAAAAGGCAGGTGGATTATATGATTCGGTTGATGCCGAGCTTTATGGCCAAAAGTTTACCATAAAGAACGATGAAAGGCTTGACCGTGACGGCAGAACTGTCAAAGGTGAAATCACCGTGCAAATATTATACTTTCTAAAGCCGCCTTTTGATACATTACGGTACGATTTCTACCTTCTTGATCGTGCTGGAAACAAGAGTAATGTAGAAACCACAAGCGATATAGCCTTCTGAGAAACTGGCTACTTTGGCTGATAATCAGTTCTGAGTACTTTAAATTCAGTACGCCTGTTGAGGAAATGCGCCATTTCCATGCGGTCGTCATCCCCAAGGTTGTTGATGAATTGTTCAGTAAGTGATGTTCCTACAGGCAAAAATGAATAAGCAGCATGGTCTTTTTTGTCAACTCTCTTGGGTTGCGATTCACCATATCCTTTTGCCACAAGCCGGTCACGCGCAATTCCCTTTTCGATGAGATAATTAACCACAGATTGTGCCCTGCGTTCCGACAGATTCAGGTTGTATGCATCGGTTGCTCTTGAGTCGGTGTGGGAGCCAAGTTCAACAACAATATTCGGGTTATCGTTTAGCGTTTCCACCAGGTTGTCAAGTGAAACCATAGACTCGGGCCTTAAATCGGCCTTATCGAGGTCGAAAAAGATATTCTCCACTTCGATGGGTGTTTCAATGGATGCAAGGAAAATTTCGGTTTTAAATTCCGTACTTTTTGATACACCCTTGGTGGATTCGCGTTCCTTGCCTTTTAAAAATCCGGGTTTTTCAGCAATAAACACATAATCTGTACCGGGTTTTAAGGTAAACCTGAACTGTCCGTCTTGTCCGGCCTTGGTATCGAGTGTTATACCATCGCTTCCGATCGACTTAATTACTGCTTCAGGTATAATCTCATCGGTTTTTTCATTTTTAACCAGGCCTATAAGGGTAAATTTCAGCGGAGGCAATACAAAGGCATAAATATCATCGAGTGTTTTACCTTTGCGTGATGAAGAGAAAAAGCCGCTTTCCCTTTCTTTTTCGAATACAATGCCAAAATCGTCTGCTGCGGAATTTATGGGGTATCGCATGTTTTCAACCTGCCATGCGCCGTTGTCGGTTTTGGTGGCTTTATAAATATCAAGCCCTCCCATGCCAATGTGTCCGTCTGATGAGAAGTACAGTGTTCCGTCGGAGTGAACAAAGGGGAATATTTCATCACCCCCGGTATTAATCTGGGGGCCAAGGTTTACAGGTTCGCTCCAGTTTTCCCCATTGCGCGTCGACATCCAGATATCTTTGCTGTTCCAGCCTTCGGAGGTTTTCATGCTTCCATCCATATCGGAAACAAAGTATAAGGTATTCTCATCGGGTGAAATGGCAGGATGAGCGATAACCACACTGTCCTGAGCAATACCGAGGGATTTAACGTCATCCCATTTATCACCGTCCCTCCTTGCTGAAAAAATCTCACAACCCAGCGCTTTTCTCTTGCTTACATTACACCGGGTGAAATACATGGTATTGAAATCAGGCGAAAAGGACGGCGTTCCTTCCTCAGCTTCGGTGTTAACCGGGTCCGCCAGGGGCAGGGGAGTGCTCCATTTGCCTTTCTTATCCATGGTTGAAAAGAAAATATCTGCGAATTGTTGTCCAGTGCCACCGTGCTCGGCGTTGCCGGTGGTCTCGTCACGGGTTGAGGTAAAAAACAGTTCCTGGTAATCACTGCGTGCAAAGGCAGGGCTATAATCGCTGAATTTTGAATTAATGAATTTTTGTTCTTCAACCTGGTAACCCGAAGGCTGTTCAATCCATTGCAGTGCAAAGTCGCATGAAAGTATGCCATCAGACCCCCTGGGGTCATCAGGAACAAGTTCTTTATAACGCTGGTATTGTGCCTTGGCTTCTTCATAATTCTGATTCATTCTCAAGGCATCGGCGTAATATAAAATAGAAAGGGGGTTTTCATAGTCTTTGGCTATTACCTTTCCATACCACAATGCTGCCTGGGGTGCGTTATCGGTTTTCCGGTAACATTCTGCAATGTGGTAAGCGATGCGTAATTTCTCTTTTTTATCTGAAGTTTTCTGGTATGCCTCTTTAAACTGGTCAATGGCCGCGAAGTATTCACCTGCATCAAATGTGGTGTATGCTTTGGCCGTCCTCTTACTCTGGGCTGCGGCAGGGATAACACAAAGCAACAGAAACGCTAAAGTAAACAAATAGGTGAAGGCTTTCATATGTATATGTTTTTTCAAATATCAAAAGGGATAACGAATAATTACACAGGTTTCGTATACAAAATTAGCATATTGAACAAATATATAAAAAGAAGATATACACAGGGCAAATGCAGCGGTGTGAAAAAAATAAAGCCGGCTTATGCCGGCTTTATTGGAACAAATGAAAGGAAACTACTTGGTAAAAAGCAATTCTCTGTATTTTGGAAGCGGCCAGTATTCATCATCCACAATAAGTTCCAGTTTATCCACGTGATACCGTATATCGTCAAGATAACAGAAAATCCTGGTTGAATACTCAAACGCTTTTTTCCGCTCATCCTCAATTTTGTTGGCTACTTTACGGGCTTCAATCATCTCATTCACCTTGGCTTTAATATAGCTAATGTGGTTAGATATGGTACGTATAAGTTCAAGCCGGGCGCCGGCAAGTTCTTTAAACTCTTTTTCATTAAATATTTCCTTGAGCCCTTTAACATTCTCAATTAATTCACTCTGATAACGAATGGCTACAGGTACAATGTGATTCATCACCAGGTCACCGAGCACCCGTGCTTCAATCTGGATTCTTTTGGTATAATTATCCCAGCGCACATGTGTACGGGCCTCGTTTTCACGGGGTGTCATAATGTCAAGATCGGCGAATAGCTTCTTGGATTTCTGTGTAAGGTAGGAATCCAATGCTTCCACTGTGTTGGTAATATTTGACAAACCGCGTTTTTTGGCTTCTTTCTTCCAATCCTCTCCATAATTATTGCCTTCGAATCGGATGGGTTTTGAATCGGTGATATATTGCCTCAAAACCTGGAATATGGCCTCATCTTTTTTTACATCCCTGGCAATAAGCTTGTCAACGTCGATTTTGAACTGGGTTAATTGATCTGCTACGGCTGCGTTTAGCGCTATCATAGGTACGGCAGGATTTGCCGATGATCCTACAGCCCTGAATTCAAATTTATTCCCTGTAAAAGCAAACGGTGAAGTGCGGTTCCTGTCGGTATTGTCAAGCAATATCGAGGGTACTTTGATTATATTAAGCTTTAGTTCAATTTTTTCATCCGGCGTCATTTTTTCACTGGTTACCTTTTTCTCAATTCGATTGAGCATATCGGTAAGCTGCTTTCCGATAAAAGCAGAAATAATAGCCGGAGGGGCTTCGTTGGCACCCAGACGGTGTGCATTTCCCGGGGTAGCTACACTTGCCCGTAATAAATCGGAATGGTTATACACTGCTTTAAGTGTATTTACCAGGAAAGTAAGGAACTGGAGGTTCGACTTCGGGTTCTTTCCGGGGGAGAACAGGTTAACTCCTGTATTGGTAGCAAGGGCCCAGTTACAATGCTTACCCGAGCCATTAATGCCTTCGAAGGGTTTTTCATGGTGCAGCACAGCCAGGTGATGACGCCTGCCGATCCTCCGCATCAGGTCCATAAGCAAAACATTATGGTCAACAGCAAGGTTGCACTCTTCAAACACAGGTGCACATTCAAACTGGTTTGGTGCAACTTCATCATGTCTTGTTTTGACGGGAATGCCAAGTTTATATGCTTCCGTTTCGAATTCGTCAATAAATGCGGAAACACGTTCGGGGATCGATCCGAAATAGTGATCTTCCAACTGCTGATCCTTAGCTGAAGCGTGACCCATGAGTGATCTGCCAGTGAGCACAATATCAGGCCTTGCATTGTATAAGGCCTCGTCAATGAGGAAGTATTCCTGTTCCACGCCCAGCGTGGCAATAACTTTGTTCACATCCTTGTCGAAATACTGGCATACATCCACGGCGGCTTTGTCAATAGCATACAGGGCTTTTAGCAGCGGGGTTTTGTTGTCGAGTGCCTCACCCGTGTATGAAACAAAGATGGTTGGGATGCTCAGGGTATTTGCCAGAATAAAGGCAGGCGATGACGGGTCCCATGCTGTGTATCCCCTTGCTTCAAAAGTATTCCGGATTCCTCCGCTGGGGAAGCTGGAAGCATCGGGTTCCTGCTGGGCAAGAAGTTTCCCCGAAAACGATTCAATGAGTTCGCCGTTATCCGAATAATCCAGAAAGGCATCATGCTTTTCGGCAGTACCCTCCGTTAAGGGTTGAAACCAGTGCGTATAATGGGTAGCACCCATTTCAACGGCCCATGCTTTCATGCCTGAAGCAATCTGGTCGGCAATCTTACGGTCGATTTTGGTTCCTTTTTCAACCGCCTCAAGAACATGTTCATAAGCTTCCGATGACAGGTACTTTTTCATTTTCTTCCTGTCGAATACCTTGATGCCAAAATATTCCGAAATCGGAATCCTGGGTTTTGTAAAGGGATTAACCGCCCGGTTGTGGGCAAGTGTAAGTGCGTTAAAGCGTATTGATGCCATAGCCTTATTGTTTTAAGTTTTATGGCTCAAAAATACAAAATAATTTTGAGATACCCCCAAAAAAACGATGAAAAAATAAAAAAATATCAAAAAAATTAAGTGGAGCTAAAAAAAATGGGGGTAATGATAAAAAATTATTATTCCTACCGTTCAATACTAAGATTTTTGGCTTCCTCGACCAGTTTGTTAAACCATGCCTCGCCGTATTTGCGCTCAAGGGCATAGCGCGTAAACCGATAAACCGGTGTGCCAATGGTTTTTCCTTTAACAATTGCCGGTTTGCATACTTCCCAGCGATCATAGTTTACCGCATCATAATGCCTGTATTTTTTAATTCTAATCGGATACAAGTGGCATGAAACCGGTTTTCGGAACGAAATAACCCCGTCCTTAAAGGCTTTTTCAATGGCACAAAAGGCAATGTTGTTTTCAAAAACCACATAGGCACATTCCTTTCCGTCATTCAATGGGGTAACTGTGTCGCCTTCTATATCGATTACGGAGGTGCCATAGGTTTCAATGGTTTTAACCGATTCATTGCCCAGGTACCTTCGTATTGCCGGGAAAATTTCTTCAAGAATGTCAACTTCTTCTTTCTCGAGGGGAGCGCCTGAATCACCTGTTACGCAGCATGCACCTTTACAGGCATTCAAGTCACAGGTGAATTCTTCACTAATCACATCAAGGCTTACAATAGCCTTTTCAATTTCAATCATCGGAATATTTTAAGGGCTAAAGTATAAAAAGTTCAATTATCCGATGGGTAAAACAAATATATAACGTGAATGTTGGCATTGCCGTAAGGCAAGAAAACGATAACTGCAGTGCATGTGCTTTGAATGTTTGGATTCAAACATCAAACTATTTGGTATTGGCGTACGGAAAATTTTATATATTTGCGGCACTGTAAAAAAACTTTTATAAACTAATACCAAGCTAGAGATGCGTAATAAAGGAGCCATTTGGACTTTGGCTATAGCGTTGGCACTTGTATGCCTTTACCAGCTTTCATTTACTTTTGTCACTTATAAGGTGAAGAGGGATGCAAGAGCTTACGCAACAAACGACAGTAATATCGTTGACCTTAAAAAGGCTGATTATTATCTTGATTCTGTTGCAAGTGAACCGGTATATAATTTCTTATGGTTGAAGAAATATACTTACCGTGAGTGCCAGGAACGGGAAATCAACCTTGGTCTCGACCTCCAGGGTGGTATGAATGTTATTCTTGAGGTTTCGGTGGTTGATGTTATTAAATCAATGGCCAATAACAGTAAGGATACCACCTTTAATAAGGCACTTATTCTTGCCAAACAAAACCAGGTTGGGTCAAACGAAAACTATGTGACCTTGTTCGGTCAGGCCTGGCAGCAACTTAATCCCGATGGCAGGCTTTCGGCAATATTTACCTCGGCAGAGCTCCGTGATAAAATCAGCTACAATACTTCAAATGCGGATGTACTTAAGGTAATCCGTGAAGAAGCTGACAAGGCTATTGCCAACTCATTTAATATTATCAATACCCGTATCGACCATTTCGGCACCGCCTCTCCCAATGTGCAAAGACTGCAGAGCGGCGACCGCATTTTGGTGGAGCTTCCCGGTGTTTCAGAAAAAGACAGGGTGCGTAAACTGCTACAGGGCGCTGCAAAACTCGAGTTCTGGGAAACTTATGACAATACCAATCCGCAAATGAGGGATGGCCTCATGAGATTGAACGAGTTGATAAGAACCATCAGCGTATCGTCCACAAGTGTCACAGCCTCCCAGCCTGCAACAACAACCCCGGGCACACCAACTGCCGCTGTTCCTGACACTGCACAAGCCGGTGAAAAATCATTGCTTGATCAGCTTGTTGGTGAATCAGCAACCCAGGGAGGGGATAGCCTGAATGCTTCTGCTGAAGCTTTTTACAAGGAAAATCCGCTATTCAGGGTCCTTCAGCCTTATGTTACACAAAACAATGAACTGATCCCGGGTTCAATTATCGGCCAGGTTCACTACAGGGATACCGCAAAGGTTAATCAGTACATGCGATTGGCCATGCAGCGTGGCATATTCCCCCGTAACTCCAAATTCCTGTGGTCGGCTAAGCCATTCCAGAATCCGGAGACAAAAAAGTTCACCGATTACTATGAGTTGCATGCCATTAAAGTTACAAGCCGTGACGGCCGGGCACCTTTAACCGGAGATGTTATTACGCGTGCGGTTAATGAATATGATCAGAACACAGCCCAGGCTTTTGTTTCAATGGATATGAACGGCGAAGGAACCCGTACATGGGCCCGCCTTACCGGCCAGAATGTAGGCAAAATCATTGCCGTGGTTATGGATAACTACGTTTATTCTTCTCCACGCGTTGATGAACCTATACCGAACGGAAGTTCCAGAATTTCAGGGTCATTCACTCCCGAGGAGGCAGAAGACCTTTCAAACCTGCTGAAGTCAGGTACCATGCCTGCCCCCTGCAAGATTATCCAGGAAGAGGTTATCGGACCATCGCTGGGTAAGGAGTCCATCAGATCAGGGATGAATTCATTGCTGATCTCTTTTATACTGATATTCTCATTCATGATATTCTACTATACCCGGAGGGCTGGATTGGTGGCTGATATTGCGCTTTTCCTGAATATGTTCTTCCTTTTCGGGGTGCTGGCGTCCATGGGATTGGCGCTTACTTTGCCGGGTATCGCCGGTGTTGTGCTTACCATAGGTATGTCGGTTGATGCCAACGTGCTTATATTTGAACGTATCCGCGAAGAATTGATGGCCGGCAAGGGAGTCAGGATGGCCGTTACCGATGGTTATAAAAATGCTTTGTCAGCCATTATCGACGGAAACCTTACAACCCTCATTACGGCTATTATCCTGTTTGCCCTTGGTACCGGACCTGTTAAAGGCTTTGCCACTACCCTGTTTGTTGGTATTATTACCTCCATGTTTGCTGCAATTTTCATTTCCAGGCTTGTCTTCGAAATTATGCTCGATAAATCCCACAAGCTCACCTTCAGTACAAAGTTATCCGAGGGTGCATTTAAGAAAATCAATCTCGATTATATCAAGCATAGAAAGAAGTTTTACGTCCTTTCCTCTGTCATCATTATTATAGGTGTTGTTTCGTTGTTTACCAGGGGCCTTGACCAGGGTGTTGATTTTGCCGGAGGCCGTAACTATATCATTAAGTTTGACCAGCCTGTAAACAACCTCGCAGTTGCTTCGATGGTGGAAGATGAGTTGGGAATGAGACCTACCGTTATTACTTACGGTTCCGATGATAAGGTGAGGATTACTACAAAATACGGAATTGATTCTGAAGATCCTGAAATTGAAACGCAACTTGAGCAGAAGTTGTACAATAGTGTTAAGCCCCTGCTTGGCGATCAGGTTAGTTTAGAGCAATTCAAGAGTGAAAACGTACAGGGATTGCAAAAAGTAGGACCCACCATTGCAGCTGATATAAAACGTGATTCATTCATTGCCTTGGCTGTTGCGCTGTTCTTTATGTTCCTCTATATTGGATTCAGGTTCCGTAACTGGAGTTTTGGTCTGGGCGCTGTTTCATCCCTTTTCCACGATGCGTTCTTTGTCATTGGAATGTTCTCACTGCTATATGGCCTGATGCCCTTTTCGATGGAAATGGACCAGACCTTCATCGCAGCAATTCTAACCATCATTGGTTACTCGGTGAATGATACCGTGGTAATTTTTGACCGTATTCGTGAATACAAGGCATTGCATCCCAAAATGGATTATGCTGTTTTAATGAATAAAGCCATAAATGACACCTTTAGCCGAACCATCATTACCTCACTTACGGTGTTGATCACCGTTGCCATCATATTCTTCTATACCGGAGAAAGCGTCAGAGGTTTTGCTTTTGCTTTGTTGCTGGGTTTAATCTCGGGTATTTATTCCACGATTTTTATCGCTACAACCATTGTTTACGATACCCGCAAGAAAAAAGAAGTGATGGCCAGAAAATAAAAATATATCTGCAATCCTATAAAAAAAGCGGAGTTTTGTTCCGCTTTTTTTTTGAG